>SHYX01000014.1 GCA_009692585.1 Myxococcales bacterium | reverse complement strand
TAGCGGAGAGGATCCACCCGTTCCCATCCCGAACACGGAAGTTAAGCTCTCTTGCGCCGATGGTACTGCAGCTTCGCGGCTGTGGGAGAGTAGGTAGTTGCCGGCCTTCCCTTACTGCCCCCGTGAGTCTTCCGACTCCGGGGGCAGTTTCATTTTTCTCCGCCGCCGTCCAGCACCGTGAATTGGCGTTCGATGCGAAAGCCGTCGGCGTCGACGATGGTGACGCGGTGGTGGCCTGACGCCGGGGCGATGGCGACCTGGTGGGGGGCGGTCGTGGTGCTGAGGAAGGCGTCGTCGAGGTGCCAGTAGAGCTCCGCGCTGGCGTTGCGGTGGCTGGCCTCGAAGACAACGCGGCCGCGCTCGCCGCTGGTCTCGATGGGGACGTAGATGGCCGCGCCCGGCGCCGGTGACAGAAGGGCCAGCGGGGGGTTCAGGTCGAGCCCGCTGCGGCAGTCGTCGCGCATCGGCGGCAGGGTTCGATACTCGGGGTGACGTCGAGCGAAGTACCACTCCTGCGCGGCGGGGAGGACGAACCAGGAGCGGGTCTCCATGGTGCCCGTCGAGGCGCAGGCTGAGGTGACGCGGTGGGTGCAGCCAGAGTCGCAGTGGATGGGCTGACAGTGTGAGCACCGGCCGGCACGCTCACCTGCCAGGGGCGCTTTCTGGGTGGTGGTGTGCACACAGTCGGGCCCGGCGAGCATTCCGCTGTCGGCGCAGACGTCGAGCTTCGCCAGTTGAGCACGCGGCTCCGGGAATCCATCCCCCGCTTTCGGGACGAGGTCGAACAGGCCGAAGAGCAGGGGCGCGGCTACTTCGTAGCCGGTGAGTCCGGGCCGCCCTTCACCGTCGGCGTTGCCCGCCCACACGCCGATGACGTGCGTGCGCGTCAGCCCAATCGCCCAGGCATCACGAAAGCCCTGGCTGGTGCCGGTCTTCCAGGCGACCGCGTCGGCTCCACGGAACTGGCGCCAGCCGGCCTCGGAGCCGGGTCGATTCACCTCGACGAGCGCATCGAGGGTGAGCGAAGCCGCCCCGGCGTCCAGGACCGCGGGTCGTTCGGCAGGGTCGGCAGCCTGGCGCCAGTGCATCGCTCTCGGCAGGGGGCCGCCGGCGTGGGTGACTGTCAGCCCAAGGTCTCGGTAGAGGCCGACCAACTCCCACAATGAGCCCTCGGCGCCCCCAATGACGAGGCTGAGGCCATACTGATCGGCCGGCCGGAAAAGCGTCGTCATCCCCATGGAGCGGAGGGCCGCTGTGAAGCGCTCCACACCGTAGTCGCGAAGCATCCACACCGCCGGCACGTTGCGGCTGCGGGCGAGCGCGGTCGCGGCGGGGACGGCGCCCTGATAGGCGTGGTCGAAGTTCTCGGGAGAAAAGCCGCCGATCCGGGCCGGAACGTCCGGGACGAGTTGCCTGGGCAGGAGTCGGCCCTCGCCCAGCATCAACGCGTAGAGAAAGGGCTTGAGCACGCTGCCCGTACTGCGCGATGCGGTCACGACGTCCACGTGACTACCGGGGACGTCCCCGGGCTTCACGTTGCCAATGTAGGCGAGGACCTTCCCGGATTCAAGCTCGACAATAACGGCTGCGAGGTTCTGCACGCCCAAGCTGCTGACCAACGCCTGGTGGCGTTCGACCACCGCCACGGCCCGCCCCTGGAGACCGGCATCGAGCGTGGTCTCAATCCGGGTGCCCGCGGCGTGGGCCAGCAGGTGCGGGGCGATCCTCGGCATGGGGGCCTGCACCTCGGGGATGCGCTCGGTGAGGGCTGCTTCGAGGCCGATGGCGTCGATGTCACCGAGGGAGGACAGCTCGCGAAGGAGTGAATCTCGCTTATGACGGAGCGCGTCACGGTTTCGGCCGGGGTGAATGAGGGACGGGCTGTTGGGGAGGACGGCCAGAGTCGCCACCTCCGCCCAAGACAGCTCGTCGGCGGTGCGGCCGAAGTAGCGCCAGGCCGCGGCCTCCAACCCGACGGTATTGCCGCCGAATGGTGCGTTGTCTGCATACATCGCAAGGATGGCGTCCTTGCTGCAGGCGGCCTCCAATCGTAGGGCCAGCATGGACTCAAGCACCTTCTCAGGCAAGGTGCGAGGTGGATTCCCCCGCGTGATGCGGACGACCTGCATCGTCAGGGTGCTGGCGCCGCTGACCACCTCGCCGCGCGTCAGATTCAGCCTGAGGGCCCGCCCCACGGCCAGTGGGTCGACGCCCGGGTGCCAAAGAAACCGTTTGTCTTCGTAGACGATGACGGCGCGAGCATACCGGGGCGGCACGCGACCGGTTCCTGGAAAACGCCACTGTTCATCCCGCGCGACCGTTGCGCCCAGGAGATTCCCCTGGCCGTCGACCAGCACGCTCGAGAGCGGGGCTTCGACGTGCGGAACGGGGACTGCGAGGAAGGCGAGCGCTAAGATGAGCGCGCCGGCCAGACCGTGGCGCGCCCTCTCTTTCCCGAGGGGCATCAGCCTTCGGGGAGGGCGGTGACGTTGACCCATTGGCCGGCGGTGCGCGCCACGATTCGCGCGTCGTACATGGGACCTACCGTGACCCCAGGCAGGTAGAAGTGTCCGGCATAGCTGGCGTTGATTGGGATATCCAGCTCGAGCTCCTTCCCGGGCGGCAGGTCGAAGTAGGTATACACGCGGTCGTCGCGGACATCCCTGTACTCGAAGCCGTCCCCCTTCCCTGGGGCCACCCCGCCAAGCTGCCAGCCGGCCGCGAAGACCTGCGCGAGCGCCACCTCCTCCAACTCATACCCGGAGGTGTTGGTGACCACGACGTGCGCGACCAGGTCAGCCCCGTGTTCGATGGTGTCCACGTTGACGGCCCCACCCCGTTGGCTGCGGTACTCGACGGAGACCGTGAGGCCCTGCGACGTAGGCAATTCCTTGCCGATCGGGGGAATGCCGCGGGTGAGGAGCCTGGCAAACAGGGGGCGCCCACCGGTGTTCTTGACGCTGAGCTTGGGGGTGCCCGTCTGTTTGATCGCGAGCGGGGACTGGACGACCGCTTTGGTCCCCGTCGCGGTCGTGGCCTTGCCTGCATCCACGGTCCAACTCGCGCTCATGCTCTCCGACGTGCCGCCCACGCTTGCGAAGCGGGCCATTGCGACCAGCGCGTACGCGGTCTCCTGTGTGCTGAGCCAACCCTCGTTCGAGAGCCCCATGGACACTTCGGTAGCAAGCTTGCCGGCGCGGTCCTGATCGCCCAGTAGCACGGCAGATTCCAGCATCATGGCACGGTCGCGCAGCGGAGAGCCGAAGGAGCCGCCGAGTTCGTGGCGGTCGGCGACGTCCAAGGTCACCTTGGCGAGCACGGCCTCGGCCGTCGATTTCTGGCCGGCCAAGCTGTAGGCCGCGGCGAGGCGCCAGCGCGCGGTTGGCGAGAGCGTCACCTCGCGGAGCCGGTTCATCGCGCCGACGTCAGGTTGGCCCGCCAGCGCCAGGGTGTACAGGCGGTAGGCCTGGTCCAGGTCGGAGCTCTCGGCGGTCTTCACCCAGCGGTTGGCCCGCTGTCGTTGGAATCGCAGCCAATCGGCGCGGATTCCGGCGGGCACGAGATGCCCCGAGCGCTCGGCCTCGACGAGGAAGTGTCCGGCGTAGTTGCTGCCCCAGTCGTCGCTGGGCTGTCCGGGCCAGTAGCCGAAGCCGCCGTCAGCATTCTGGAAGGAGCGCAGACGCGAGATCGCGGCCCTCAGGTGTCCGTCCACCTCCGCCTGGCGCTTGGCGTCAAGCTCGACCAACTGGCTCAGGTATACCTGGGGAAACGCGGCCGAGATGGTCTGTTCGATGCAGCCGTGCGGGTAGCGCACCAGCTCGTCGAGCCGTCGGGACAGATCGAGCGGAGGCACGCGACTGAGCTCGAGGATCGCGTCGTTGGTCCCGGCCACGCCCGGGAGGACCACGTCGGCGAGCCAGGTCTGGCCGGGCTCGAGGGCCTTGCTGAGCACGTGGGTCTCCGGGCTTCCGGGGTACCGCACGTCCAGCTCGAGGTCGTGCTTCGCGGTCTCTCCACCGCCGCTGGCGATCACGTGTACCTTGGTAATCCCAGCGATGGAGCCTACTTTCAGACGGAAGGTGGTGAGCTTTTCCCCGACCTGGGTAAAGCGAACCGTGCGCTTTTTCTCGCCGACGAGGGAGGCGGCGCCGTCGACCTCGACCGTCAACGTCACGTCCTTGATCTTGGGCTCCAGCGCGAAGACCGAGATCGGAAGATCAAGTTCCTCTTCGGTTCCCAGGACCCGTGGGAGGCTCGCGAGAACCATCAGGGGCGTCTTGACCGGGACGGAGACCTCATCGGCGCCGAAGGCGTGGCGGTCACCGGCGACGACCATGACGCGGACCTCGCCGATGTACTGGGGCACCGCAATCTCGTGCTTGCGCGTTGCACCCGCTGCCAAGGTGAATGGACCCTCGTACCGAACCATCGGCTTGAAGCGCTTCGCCGACGGACGGACGCCGTCGCCGCTGCCGTCGCCGCCGATGCCCACGGTCGCATCCAGCGTGCCGCGGTACGCTCCGGCCACCTGGTCGAAGAGGTCCCACGACCGGACGCCCAGCGCTTTGCGGCTGTAGAAGGTGCCCCAGGCGTCGGGGGTCTTGAAGCGGGTGAGCCCCAACAGACCTTCGTCCACGACCGCCAGTGTGTACGTCATCGCGCGGCCGGTCGCCTCCGAAACGCTGACCATCGCGGTCGATTCGGGGGCGAACGTCGCGGCGGCGGCGATCTTCGGCTGCAGCTTGGTCTTGGGGTCGAAGACCTCGACCGGAGTGATGCCGTACAACCGGATCGGGGCGTCGTTGGCACGCTTTCCGTACGGCTGGAGCACGGTGACGTTGGCGTAGACCCCCGGCGCCATCGCCTCAGTTGCGATGAACGTCGACGTGGTCGTGTTGTTCCCCGCATTCGGCTCCACCCACTTCATCTCCAGCACCCGGCTACCCGTCTCCAAGCTGACCAGCGCGCGTGAGCCCTGAGCGAGCGGGAAGGTGAGCGAGATGTGGCGGCCAACCTCGACCTTAGGCGTGTTCGCGGTGAGCGAAAGCACACTGGCGCCGCCGGGCTGATCCGCGGTCGCCCGTCCGGCCCATCCGGGCCAGTCGATGTAGACGATCTTGCCGGTTCGATGTGTACCATTGACGTCGCGCGCGGTAATCAAGTAGCGCCCCCAATCGGGGTACTTCACGTCGAAGTCCCAGGACGCGACTCCTCCTTTGACGTCGACGGTGCCGGACTGCAAGGGGGCGAGGTTGCGAGACTCGGCGTACTCGGCCAGGGAATCGGGCCCCTTCTCCCACCACCAGCGCCATTCGATCTTGTAGAGGTTCAGCTCGACCTTGCCGTTTTGGACGGGCTTGCCGGACTCGTCGACGAGGACGACCTTGGCCGGGTGCTTGATGTCCGTCAGCAGCATCTGGCGGGCCGCGTCGCCCTTGGGGATTTGAACGCCGACGTATCGGGTGTGGGGGGAGACCACGACCTGGGCCTCATCGATGGAAAAGGCCCCGGAGGGTTCGTAGACGCGGGTGCGCAGCGTCCCCTGGAGCAGTCCGGGCGCGCCGGTAGGGGCAGGGACGTCGGCTTGGATGATGGCCTTGCTCTCCTCGTCGAGCTCGCCTTCCCAAATGGTGGCGGTCTCGTAGCTGAAGTTCGCGAGCGGGTCGTCGAAGCTGTAGTCGCCGTACTTGGCGAAGGTAGTGGCCTTTGGCGCGAGGTCCAGGGCGATGTTGGCGGCAAACCCTGGCGCGGGAGCCCCGTGAAGCCAGCGGGAACGCAGCGTCGTGTGCAGCGCGAGGTCCGCCGCTTTGACGGTGTCTTTGACCTCCAGCTCGATCTTGAGCCGATTCGGCACGACGGCCTCGACGCGCAGCACCTTTTCGGTCGTGGCGCCGCCGACGCGCACCCTGGCTGTGTAGTTGCCGGTGGGCGCGTCAGGCGCGGTGCCGGTGGTGATCCGGTAGAACCCGTCGGTCGGATCGGTGATGGAGCGCCGTTCGACGATCTGGCCGAGCGGGTTGATGAGCTGGAAGTCGACAGGGTGTCGGGACGGAAGCTTGCCGGTCGCGTCGTGGAGCACGTAGGTGAGGAAGATGTCGTCGCCGGGCCGCCAGATGCCGCGTTCGCCGTAGAGGTAGCCTTCCAGCCCTTTGGTGAGCGAGGCCCCGGCGACGTCGAAGTGGGACGTCGCAAGTGCCGAACCCTTGTCGAGCCGAAGCCATCCGGCCTGGCCCGCGTGTTTCGCGACCAGCGCGAACGGGTGCTCAGGGATCTCGAGGTCGACCATCCCCTCTGCACCGCTTTTACCCCGTGCGATCGACTGAAGTTGGTAATCGAACAATTCGACGTCCGCTCCCGCGATGGGGGTCGCCGTCAGCAGATTGGTCACAACTGCGGACAGCTTTCCATCGGCCCCCTCTTTGGCGATGAGTCCGATGTCCGAGACCAGGAAGTTCCGCCCCACCGTGATGTCGTGGTCATAGGCCGGCAGGTAGAACGCGCGCTCGCACGGATCCTCGCGCCGCTCGTATGCGCTCCAGCCGTCCTCCCCGTACCCGTCGAAGTAATCCCAGAAGCTCTTCTCGCCGCTGGGCTCGTCCCAGGCCCCCACGCCCTCGTCCGCCTCGATGGTCCAGGCTTCGGTGGGACAATCCAAGAGGATGTCTGCCCGCTCGAATCGCATCGAGATGCGGTAGAGGCCGCGTGGATTTTCCTTCACGAGTTGACTGACGTCGAGCCCCACTTTCTGGACCTCGTTGTAGGCCTCCGCCCCGCCTGGAAGCACAACTCGTTGTTTCCAGACCACCTTGCCGACGCGCTTGAGTTCGTTCTCTCCGTTGAGGGCGTTTACCTGTAGGAATTGCGGGACGTTTTCCTCGTACACTCGGATCGCTTCGACCTCGATCGCGCGCACGTTGGTGGCTTCGATGGGGAGCGTCAGGTTGGCGCTCGAGGGGAGGATCACACCGGTCGTTGCGAAGCGGACGCTCGGGTGCAGGGGCGCAAAGCTCACCGTGCTCCACGAGCGTTCCTTCAGCTTGTACCCACTGGAGTTCTTGACGTTTTCGATGATGACCGTCTCGCTGTCGGACCAGCCGCCGGCCGAGTAGAGCCGGATGACGCTCCCGTCACGCTGGATCTGGACGTCGGGGCGGCCATCGACCCGAATCAGCCCGCGGAGGTCCTGCTTTTCGAGGAGCAGGTCCGAGAAACGCAGTTCGATGTGGCGTTCTCCCGTGGTTTCCGCCCTGACCGAAGTCACGAGGAACTGGTTGAGCCCGGGGACAGCGACCACCTCTTCGGTGCTGCGATCGACGCCGACGCCGGAGCCGTCAAAGGCAAGGGTCAGTGAGGACCCGTCGACGGTGCGGTTGATCCCACGGACGACGAACTCGTGCTCGTGCGTGGCCTCGTCGTGGGACCAGGTCACGGTCAGCGCGTCGGCGCCGTGCTCGGCGTGGAGCATCTTCTCGACAGCCAGCGGATCCGCGACGTCGGCGAGCGCCAGCGTACCGGTCATCGTCTGGTGCGCCGCGTCGCCGTCCGCGGCGAGGCCAGCCAATTCGGTAGAGAAATCCGCGGCGACGACCGTGAAGCTCAAACTGAAGGCTCGTGCATCCTCGGCGCCCGGCAGCAGCGTCACGAGGTCGACGACCCCGTGGTACGTGGCCCCCGGCGACAGGTCTGCGGCAGGCTGAAAGCTCAGCTCGGCCATGCTGGTCCAGGTCGCGGCGCCTTCGATAGATGGCTGGAACGCAAAGGGGCTGTCGACGGGCTTGCCGACTGCCCCGGGGAGCGCGACGTCACGGGCAAAGCGCACGGTGATCGGGGAGCGGCGGCCGACGACGCCGGCGGTGTGAGCGCTGACAAGAGTCTCCGGCGCTTCGGCCAGGACCTCGCTGGGCGCATCGTCGAACCAACCGCACGCAGGGGTCGCGACGAACAGGGGCAGCGCGAGGAAGAGGAACGTGGGGGAGCGCATGGTGGACACCGTTGTGCATGGGACCGGTAGCAAGCTGCGGGCCAGGGGCCCACCCCCGATCCTGGGAAGCTTTGCTACAAAGCGCCGCGGACGATCTATGAACCGGAGATAGCTTCGACGCCATGACCATTCCACTCGTCGAGCTTCTGGGGAAAATGGAGGCTGCGGGCGCGTCCGACCTGTTCGTCAACGAGGGGAAGGCGCCGGCGGCCAGAATCTACGGGTTGCTGACGGTCCTGTCCGAACCTCCGACTTCGCGCGCGGTCCTGAGAGAGTTTTTGGAGTCGGCGGTGCCGGCTCCCGCGCTCGCCCGCTTCGACGCGACGGGCGATCTCGACGTGGGGGTGACCCTTCCCGGGGGACGTCGCGTGCGCGTGTCGCTCCTCCGACAGCAAGGCGGCATCGGGTTCGTTGCCCGGGCCGTTCCTCCCGGCGCAATCGAGTTGGCGACGCTGGGGCTGCCCGACAGCCTGGCCGCGTTTGTTGAACAACCCCGCGGTCTGGTTCTGGTCACCGGGGCAACGGGCTCCGGGAAAAGCACGACGCTCGCTGCACTTTTGCACCTCGTCAACCGGACCCGGCCCGCGCACATCGTGACCATCGAGGATCCGATCGAGTTTGTTCACGCCGATTTGAAGGGGAGGGTCACTCAGCGGGAAATCGGCTCGGACAGCCAGTCGTTTCACGCGGCGCTGAGGCAAGTGGTCCGCCAGAGCCCCGACGTCATTCTGGTGGGTGAAATGCGGGATGCCGAGACGATGGGGGTGGCGATCGCCGCCGCGCTCACGGGTCACCTCGTTCTGGCCTCGGTGCATGCCATCGACGCCACGCAGACCCTCCAGCGCATCCTCGCCTACTTCCCTGATGCGATGCGCACCCAGGCGGCCCTGGACCTCTCGCTCTGCCTCGTCGGCATCGTCTCGCAGCGCTTGCTCCCCCGCGCCGATGGCCGTGGGCGCGCCCTGGCCACGGAAGTGCTCGCGAACACTCCCGCCGTAGGACGACTCCTCCGCGAGCAGCGGGTGGACGAGCTCCAGGACCTGATGCGCGGCTCGAGTGATCCCCTTTCACAACCCTTCAACCAGTCGCTGCTCCGCCTCCACAAGGCCGGTACCATCGCCTACGAAGTCGGGTACGCGGCGGCATCGAACCCCGACGAGTTCGCGCTCCTCGCTCGTGGGATGACCGCGGGCAGCGCGATCTTCCGCTCGGGCGCCGACCAGACCGACCACGGGTTGGACCTGCGGGCCCTGCTTGGCGCGTCCGACGAGCGCGGCGCTTCCGACCTGCACCTTACCACTGGTAGGACACCGATCATTCGCGTCAATGGCTCCCTCCTCGCCTTGGACGAGACCGCGCTGTCCGAGGCCGACATGCGCACCCTCCTCTACTCGGTGATGAGCGCCCGGCAGCGCGCGATCTACGAACTGGAGCGTGAGGTAGACTTTGCGATTGCCGTGGCCGACGGCCGACGCTTTCGCGTGAATGCGTACTACCAGAAGGGCAATATGGCGGCGGCATTGAGGGCGATTCCCTCCGAAGTTCCCAGCGCGGAACACCTCGGTCTGCCCGAAGCCGTCTTGCGGCTGGCTGAACGCCCGCAGGGCCTCATCCTGGTGGTCGGGCCGACAGGGGCGGGCAAGAGCACGACGTTGGCGTGTCTGCTGGACCGGATCAATCGAAGCCGGGCGTGCCGGATCATCACGGTTGAGGACCCGATCGAGTTCGTGCACCAGAGCCGGCTCGCAACCATCGATCAGCGCGAGGTCGCCGCCGACACGGCGAGCTTCTCGGCGGCGCTCAAGTACATCCTGCGACAGGATCCCGACGTCGTGCTCGTGGGTGAGATGCGCGACTCTGAGACGATCGGCGCCGCCATCACCGCGGCCGAGACCGGTCACCTTGTGCTTGCGACCCTCCATGCGAACGACGCCCCCCAGACGGTGGATCGCATCGTGGACGCCTTCCCTAGCCACCAGCAGGATCAGGTCCGCGCGCAGCTTGCGGCCAGCCTCATCGGCGTCGTCTCTCAGCGACTGTTACCCCATCGCTCCGGGCGAGGCCGGACCGCAGTCTTCGAAGTGATGATCGGCACGCCAGCGATTCGGACCCTCATCCGGGAGGACAAGCTGCATCAGATCCACAACGCGATGGAGACGGCCCGCCGCGACGGGATGGTCACCTTGGACTGGGCACTCAAGGATGCCTATGAGGCAGGCCGCATCAGCTTCGAAGAGGCGATGCGGTACATTCTGAATCCGAAGTCGCTGACGCCCGTGGGAGGGGATGCACCGGCCGCAGCGCCGGCACCGCCGCCGGCCTCGGGAATCCGTAAGTTCCTGGGCACCTGATGTTTCGGCTGGTGGTTCTCGATCCGGGGTTGCTCGACCGGGTACGCCCGACCGCCCCGTCGACGACCTGGCGGGGCGCCCTCCGGGATGCCGGGTTTTTGGCCGAGCCTCCAGGCGCGACTCCGGTCGAGCGCCAGTTCCGTGGCGTTCGGGTTGAGCTGGAGGGGATGGACAGGGCCGAGACCAACGTCACCGTCGCCAGCCAGCCCGTCGGTTGGCTGGTGGGGGGGGTTCCGAAGGCGGTGATCTGGGGGGCGGTGGCGCTGTTTCTGGTGCTGACGCTGATCTCGCAAGTCACGAATGTCTTCAGCGTCCACGTCACCGGGCTCTTCAGGCCGTTCATTGCCATCGTCGGCACGCCGGTGCTCCTGACGCCGTTGGCGCTGTTCGGACTCGGCTGGACGGTATCGATGGACGTCCGCCGCCGAGCGTTCGGTGTCGAGTCGGAATCGGAGCGGCAGCGGCACGGTCGAACCCTCTACGCCCACGTCGAGGCGCTGTCCTTCGAAACCTTCCTTGTACCAAGCGGTTCGGTGTTGTTGGTGAGCGCGCCCCATCTCGCATGGTTGGTGCATCGACTCCGGGATCTACGGCTGAACCGTCCGCAAGAGCCGACCTCAGAACGCGAGGCGCTCGTGATCGAGTTGGGGGCGCTGCGGGATCAGATGGAGGCCGCGCTCCGCGCGGCCGCCTCTGGCGCCGTCCCGGCGCCAGAGGCGCTCCGCTGCGACATCTGTCGCCTGAACGAGCGGTTCGCTGCCCTCCATGTTCCCCCCGATCGCTCTGGCGAAGGGGCTCGACTCGCCACCGAACTCCCCAAACGGGCCGCCGGAGGATGACCGAGCCTCGCGAGCCCGTCCACGTTCCCCGCGCCGTCCGCGCGCTGGCCGTCTTCCTGATGTGTGCGGCGTTGACCCTTGGTGGCTGGCAGGTACAGCGCGATGCCGAGCGCAACGAGGGGCGGGCCGCGGCGCTAGAAACCCAGGGCGCCCCTGTGCTTACCGCTCAGGTGCCGGTCACTGCCCAACTTGCGTGGAGAGTGGTGCGTTGGCGCGGTCGCTTCGAGGGGCGACCACACCTGATCGCTGGGAGGCAGAATCGCTCGGCCCTGGGCTACGGCGTCGCGCAGCGGTTCGTCCGGGAGGACGGGGTTGCTTTGCTCGTCGACCGGGGGTGGGTCGACGCGGCTGAGGTCGCCGCCGCGGTGGCCCGGACCGAGCCGAGCGATGAGTCCGAGCTCACGGGACAACTGCGGCCCGTGTTCGGTCGTGCGGATGTTGTCGCGACACCTGGGCACGGCACCGAGATCTGGCCCGCGAAGGCCTGGCCGAGCATCCAGGGCGCCACGCACACCCGGGCTTCGGTGTACGTGGTGTCTGGCGCTGAGCACGGGGGACCGAGTGCGAATTCACACGCTCTGGACGGCTTCGTACGCGTACCACCCCGTGACCAAACAAGTCTGCACTACGCGTCCCAGTGGTTCGCATTGGCGCTCCTGGCGGGAATCGCCTTGATTCCCGGAGCGGCCACCCGCGCCCGCGACTTTTTGGGTGCCTGAGGTGGGGATTCGTACTAATTGGGGCGCCCAACTTTCGGGAGTCACCCGCCATGCATGCGGCCCGTCCGACCATCCTTGCGCTCGCCGTGGCCGTTCTCGGCGGTTGCGCAACTGAATTACCGGCCGGCGGCGTCGCCCGGGGTCAGGTGCTGTATCAGAACTGTACCCAGTGCCACGGGGACGACGGCGGCGGGAGCACGCTCGTCCACGCTCCGGCCATCGCCGGGCTTCCACAGTGGTACATCGAGGCCCAGGTCACCAACTTCCAGACCGGGTGGCGGGGCGCGCACGCGGACGACGTCGAAGGCCTGAAGATGCGGCCGATGTCGCGGACGATCAAGTCGGCGGCGGACGTCAAGCTCGTCGCCGAGTATGTGGCGGGCCTCCCGGCGAAGAGGGGCGAGGCCACCGTGCACGGGGATGTAGCGAAAGGCCAGGCGGCCTATGCGGTGTGCTCGAAGTGCCACGGCGTGGACGGGACCGGGAACGAAGAGATGAAGGCGCCGCCGTTGAAGCAAGTGCAGGACTGGTACGTCGTCAAGCAGTTGGGCAAATTCAAGGCTGGTGTTCGCGGCTACGAGCCCAAGGACAGCACGGCCGCCGTCATGAAGGGCATCTCCGGGGGCATCGCCGACGACGCGGCCATGCGTGATCTTGCGGCCTACATCCACACCCTTCCGCTCTGAGGTCGCCGTGAACCCAACCGCCGAAAACGAATCGGCCGCGCTCACCCAACAGGTCTTCGTGATCACCGTCGCCGGGTGCGCGGCGTTCATCACCGCGGTCATCCTCTACGTGATCATGTGAACGGGGGCTACGACCATGATTGAAACCTTCATTCTGCAGGCCTCCAGCTACGCGGGCCAGATCGACGCGTTGATCTGGCTGATCGTCATCATCACCGGCGTGTGGTTCTTCGCGGCCGAAGGGATGTTTTTCTGGCTCCTCTGGCGGTTCCGGGCCCGTCCCGGGGGCGCACCCGCCCGGTACATCGACGACCACGAAGAGCATCTGCTCAAGTACAAGTGGATCGAGATCCCGCACCGGTTGATCCTGGTGTGCGACGTCGTGCTGATCATCGGGGCCATCACGGTGTGGAGCGACATCAAGCTCAGCATGCCGGCCACGGACGAAACGGTCCGCATCACCGCGCAGCAGTGGGCGTGGACCTTTCAGCATGTGGGCCCCGACGGGGAGATGGACACCGAAGACGACATCGTGTCCATCGACGAGATGCACATCCAGGTCGGAAAGACCTACAAGTTCGAGCTCATGGCCAAGGATGTGTTGCACAGCTTCTCTGTGCCGGTCTTCCGGCTGAAGCAGGACGCGATTCCGGGCCGGGTGATCACCGGTTGGTTCCAGCCGACGATGACCGGAGAGTTCGACGTACAATGTGCTGAAATCTGTGGAATCGGGCACGCCATCATGCCGGCGCGGCTCTACGTGGAGACGCCCGAGGCTCACGCGGCCTGGCTGGCGACTCCGACTCACTACCTCGCTTACCAGTTCTAGGAGCGGCGCGACCATGGCCCAGTCCCACGCGCACGACGACCACGCGCACGGAGATCACCACGAAGAAGGGTGGTTTTTGAAGTACTTTTGGTCCACCGACCACAAGATGATCGCCAAACAGTACCTGCTCACCGGGATGGGGCTGGGCGTGATCGGCGCGTACTTTGCGTACGTTTTTCGGATGCAGTTGGCGTTCCCCAACAAGCCCGTTCCTGGCTACGGTCTGGTCACCGGCGCCGACTACAACGCCCTGATCACCAACCACGGCGCGATCATGATCTTCTGGGTGGCCATGCCCGTGTTGCTCGCGGCGTTTGGCAACTTCCTGATTCCGCTGATGATCGGCTGCGACGACATGGTGTTTCCCCGGCTGAACCGCCTGAGCTACCAGATCTTCCTGCTCAGCGCGATCGTGCTGGTGGCCTCGTTCTTCGTCGAAGGCGGCGCCTTCGGCGGCGCCTGGACCGCGTATCCGCCCCTTTCGGCGAAGGCCGAGTACAACCTCAGCCCGCTCGGCCCCACGTTGTGGTTGGGCGCGGTGGCTCTTGAATTCGTGGCCTTCCTGCTGGGTGGTATCAACTTCGTCACCACCGCGATGAATTCGCGCGCGCCGGGCATGAAGGCCTTCGACATTCCGATGGCCGTGTGGATGATCGTCATCGCCAGCATCCTGTTCATGTGTTCCGTCGGTCCGCTGATCGCGGGGGCCGTGATGTTGATGTTCGACCAGACGATCGGAACGGGCTTCTTCGATCCGGACCGTGGTGGTGACCCGGTGTTGTGGCAGCACCTCTTCTGGTTCTTCGGGCACCCGGAGGTCTACGTGGTGCTCCTGCCGCCCCTGGGATTTGTGGCCGAGATCATCACGACCTTTTCTCGCAAGCGGCTTTTCGCGTACAAGACGGTGCTCTATACGACCCTCGGGACCGGCGTCCTCAGTTTCTTCGTGTGGGCCCACCATCAGTTCATCGCCGGTGTCGATCCGCGCATGTCGAACGTATTTTCGGTGACGACGGTCCTCATCTCGATTCCGATCGCGGAGCTGTGCTTCGTCTACATCGCCACGCTCTACGCGGGCTCGATCAGCTTCCGCGTCCCGATGCTGTGGGCGGTGGCGTTCATCGCCGAGTTCCTGGTCGGCGGCGTGACCGGCATCTTCCTCGGGGCCAGCGGCGCCGACATCTACTTCCACGACACGTACTTCGTGGTCGCCCACTTCCACTACACGTTCTTCCCGATCGCGATCATCGGAACCTTCGCCGGGGTCACCTACTGGTACCCCAAGATGTTCGGTCGGCACATGGACGAAACGTTGGGGAAGATCCACTTCTGGGTCACGATCGCCGGCTTCAACGGCATCTTCATTCCCCTGTTCATTCTGGGCGCGGCCGGCGATCATCGTCGCATCTTCGACTACAGCAACTTTCCGGAGCTGGCGAGCCCCGAGATGCAGGCGATGCGGGTGTTCGCGACCGTGGCCTTGCTCGTCATGCTGGCAGTCCAGCCGCTCTTCGCGTGGAACTTCTTCCGCAACATGTGGAAGGGCAAAGTCGCCGAGGCGAACCCGTGGAACGCCAACACGCTCGAGTGGCAGTGCCCTTCGCCTCCGCCGCACGGCAACTTCAACCCGATGCCTGAAGTGTACCGGGGCCCGTACGAGTACAGCCAGCCGGGTCGTGCGGACGACTTCTGGCCGCAGAACTCCCCCACTTAGGCGCCCGAGGAAACCATGGTCAAGCCCCTCGCCACCCTTCGTTCCGCTACCGGCGTGCCAACCGGCCGCCTTGCCGTCTGGTGGGTCATCGCCTCGGAAATCGTCATCTTCGGCGGTCTGCTCGGGTCGTACCTGCTGCACCGCCTCGGCCACCCCGAGTGGGCGGCGTACGCCGCCCACACCAACACCTGGGCAGGCGCGTTCAACACGCTGGTGTTGTTGACTTCGAGCCTCTCCGCCGTTCTGGGCCACAAGGCCGCTGAGGCGGGCGACGGTAAGAAGGCCGCGAAGATGTTGATGTTCACCTGCCTGGGGGGCCTCACCTTCCTCGTCGTCAAGGGCTTCGAGTGGACCTACGAAATCCAGCACGGCTACACGATCACCGCCAACGGGTTCTGGTCCTTCTACTACACGGCCGCGGGACTGCACGGCTTGCACGTGATCGCCGGCTGCATCATCATGCTCTTCGTCGCGGCCGATGCGCGCAAGAACAAGGAACTCCAACGGGTGGAGCTGATCGGCATCTACTGGCACTTTGTCGATCTGGTCTGGATCTTCCTCTTCCCTCTTCTCTACATCGCCAAGTAGGCGCGGGGCCAAGCATGTCGTCGCACGCCGAATCTCCCACTCACGACTCCGGGGCGCACGTCGCCGACCACGGAGGTCACCACACCAACTACGTCAAGATATGGGGCATCCTGGTTGCGCTTCTCGTCGTGAGTGTCACCGGTCCGATGCTCGAGATCCGCGTGGTCACGCTGCTGACGGCCTTCGGTATCGCGATCGTCAAGGCCTACCTGGTTGCGAAGCACTTCATGCACCTCGACGTCGAGAAGACCTTCGTGGTCAAGCTTCTCGTGGTGTGCCTCGGCCTGATGATGCTGTTCTTCTCGGCCACGGCGCCGGACATCATGAAGCACTGGGGCGCCAATTGGCGGAACGAGTCCGCGAAGAACGCGAACATCCCCGAGCACGGCCACCACGAGGCCGCGCCGGCGGGTGCCGAGGTCGCGCCACATGCGGCCGCCCCCGCCCACGGCGAGGCGGCGCCACACCCTGAGGCTCCTCCCGCCCATGGCGAGGAGCCGGCGCACTGATGGCCGCGGCCGGGGCCATCCCGCGTCCCGTCCGGGGCGCTCCGATCATCGAGAGCGAAGTGGTCGCGATGGTCATCGTCGTTTTCTGCGAGGTCATGTTCTTCGCAGGGTTCTTGAGCGGCTTCAGCCTCATCGGCGCGCGGGCGCCGGCGGGATGGTGGCCGCCGCCGGGTGATCCGGCCCTGCCGGTGGCGGCGACCGGCGGCGCGTCGCTGGCGTTGTTGATCTCTGGCGTCGCGGTTTTTTGGGCGGGCCGCCGTTTGGTTGCTGACCGTGCCGCCGCGTTGCGGCTCCTCTGGAGTGCGGTGGCTTTTGCCTCGGCGTTCCTGGTGTATCAGGTGTACGAATTCGTCCGACTGGTCTCTGTCGGCTTCACGATGGTGTCGAGCGCCCACGGCGGATTCTTCTACACCATCGTCGGCGCCCACGCCCTGCACGCGGTGATCGCTGTCGCCGTCCTATCGTGGGCGGTCCGACGGCTCTCCGCGGGAGACCTGCGCCCTCCCGCCTTCACCGCGGTGCGCATGTACTGGTACTTCGTCGTGGGGCTCTGGCCCGCGATCTATTCGGTGGTGTACCTGTGAGGCGGGCGTTGATCCTGGCGTCGCTCGCCGTGGCGGCCGCGGTGCCCGATGCGGCGCTGGCGTGCTCCACCTGCATGGACCCGGCCGAAGGCAGCCGGACGCTGCTGGTGGTGACGATCTTCCTCAGCCTGTTGCCGATCGGCATGCTGGCTGCAATCGGCGGCTACGTGTGGTGGCGCGCCGAACAGATGCGCCGCCATGCGGCCGCTATCCCCCTCCTGGAACGCCCATGAACGCTCTTCGTATCGTCGCGCCCCTCATGCTCTTCGCGGTCGCTTGCGACGCGATCCCGGAGGATCCATTGGTCGTGCGCGAGCGCTACCGCGGCCACTACGGCGGTCCTTGCAATGCGTGGGCGATCTCGACGCAGAGCGGCCGTGAGTACTGTGCCTCCCCGAGCGTCGGATTCACGACCGACCCGGCCTTCGCCGCCGCAATCACCAAGGTCGATGACGCCGCCTTCGTTGGCTTCGATACGAAGACGCCCGAAGAGAAGCAGGTGCTGTTGATGTCCGAGGGCAAGGCCGCCTATACCAACAATTGCCAGTCGTGCCACGGTGCCGACGCGACCGGGAACGGAACGCTCTACCCCGCGCTCGCCAACGACCCGTTGGTCAATGGGGGCAGCGTCGACGAACACCTCGCGACGGTCCTGAAGGGGCTGTCGGGGAAGGTGATTGGCGGGGTGGCCTACACCGGCGCCATGACGCCATTCGGTCACCTCACGGACAACCAACTGGCGGCGATCGTGACGTACGAGCGCAACTCCTGGGGCAACGTCGGCGGCGTGGTCGAGCCCGCAGCGGTCAAGGCCGCGCGAGCAAACTAGGCCGGCCGTCTCCAAATGTCGGCACCGTCGCCGATGCTCGGTTGCCGCGCTACAACTTGAGGGATGAACGGTTTGCCAGAGCTGCAGAAGTATTGGGAGGTGGCGGCCGGGACGCTCACGTTCATGCTGGCGGTCAGCGTGCTGACGGTGGCGTTGGCGCTGGAGCGCTGGGTAGCCCTGATGCGGGCCCGCGCGGCGGTCCAGCGGGTCCAGGACGTCGTGCTGGGTGCCGCCCGCCGTGGGGACCTCGACGAAGCGCGTCGCCTCGCCGACGGCCTTCCCAGCCCCGTGCGTGAGGTGTTCACCGCGGGGCTCGACCGGGCGTTGGGCCGGGTGCGCGGAGAGTTCGCCACCGCGATGGCGCGTGAGACCAAGCGCGCCGTGGCCAGGCTTCGGGGCACGCTGTGGGTGTTGGGCAGCGTTGGCGCGCTGATGCCGTTCGCCGGCCTGTTGGGCACGGTCCTGGGGGTCATGGGCAGCTTCGAGGCCATTGGAGACCAACAGGCTGGCGGGTTTGCCGTCGTGTCTGCTGGGATCTCTGAGGCGCTGGTGGCGACTGCCGCCGGTCTTTTCGTGGCGCTTGAGGCGGTCATCCTCTTCAACATGCTCGGGCAGCAGGTCGCGGGAGTCGGGCGTGAGCTTGCCTTCGCCGTCGACGAACTGGGCGAGCTCATCCGGTCGAGCCGAGGTCATGCAGAGCGGTCCGCAGTCGACAGCTGACGACGTCGATGACGACGGCGGCGCGATGTTCGCGGAGATCAACATCACGCCGCTGACGGACGTGTTTTTGGTATTGCTGATCATCTTCATGGTCGTCTCCAGCTCGATGGTGGAGGCCGAGAAGCAGGCGGCACAGGCGAAGAATCTTGTGTCTGAGCGCGCGCTTTCGGTTTTGACCCCGCAAGGGACCGGAGACAGCCCGCTCATCCCCAAGGACGTCGTGGTCTCGGTGACCCCGGACGGCACCATCTTCTTGGAGGGGGAGACCTTTCCCATCGCTGAGCTGGCCGAGCGCCTGAAGACCGTGGAGCGCGGTGCCGCCGCCACCCGCGTCGTCGTCCGTGGGGACCAGGAGGCACAGTACAAGCTGGTGTGGCAGGTGATTCGCGCATCCCAGGCCGCGGGATTCGAGGACGTGGCGCTCGCAAGTCGTGCGGCGACGTCGCCGTAAAGCTCACCGGGGGACGATGGCCAACAGCAGGAGCGGGCGCCATCCGAGCGCGCGGATTCCCCCCGCGTAATAGGCGCTGACGCTGGGGTGGAGGCGGTGCGACGCGAACGCCGCGAGCAGCGCGTGCAGCGCCACCCCCGCGGTGATGAGACCCACCAACTGCCGGTCCAGCTCACCGGCGGTGTGCAGGGACGCGAGCTCGTGACCCGTGAGCGCGCGGCCGCCGGGGTTGAAGCCCTCGGGCAGTCGCCCCGCTGCGACCCAGGCGGCAGCGGCCTCGTCGGCGGAGCTGTCCCCCGTCGTCGCGAGCGCCTGGCACATGGGCAGCCACTCCCCGTTCCGCATCGCGCCTGCCCACGCACGCGTCGCGGCGAAGTCGTTCCGCCCGTCCCTGAGCGACGCTCCCAGCAGCACCTCGATCCGGTGGTCGTCGTCCAACTCGGGGATCATGGCGTGTGCGCCCGCCGCGTCGCCGGTGGCGAGGGCGTGGCGGACTCGGATGGCGGCCTGGCCGGCGGAGTTGTGCACGGGTTCCGCCGGGCCGGATAATCCCGTCCGATGAGTCTTGCCGAGATCGCGGAGGAGCTTCTGGTCGGGCTGCGCGCGCAATGGCCCGCCGATCAGGTGCTCGGCGGCTTCGAGGTGGAGGTGGGCGAGCTCGTCGAGGTCGAGGTCGCCACGCTCAAAGCGGAGCTGGAGCGCGCCTGCCCGGGAGTGACGGTGCAAATCGTGCGAGTGGACGGTCTGATCCGCTGCTTGGATTGCGGCGCGCACTACCCCGCTGAGGAATCGCCCTGCCCCGTCTGCGGGAGTGGTCGAGGCGAGCTGGTGCATGGCGCCGAGCTTGGCGTCCGCCGCGCCTGGGCCCGCGCGGGGGGATAAGGCGCGCCGCCAACCGGAGCGGGCATGAGCTTCAAGCGCGATGCGCTCGACTACCACAGCGAAGGGCGTCCGGGAAAGATCGAGGTCGTTCCCACAAAGCCGCTGTTCACCCAGCGCGACCTCTCGCTCGCCTACACGCCCGGTGTGGCCGAACCCTGCCTCGCCATCAAGGCCCGGCCCGACGACGTCTACAAGTACACCTCCAAGGGGAACCTCGTGGCGGTGGTGACCAACGGCACGGCCGTTCTCGGGCTCGGCAATATCGGCCCGATGGCCAGCAAGCCGGTGATGGAAGGCAAGTCCAACCTCTTCAAGAAGTTCGCCGACATCGACTCGGTCGACATCGAGCTGGACGCACCGACGGCCGCTGAGGTGATCGCCGCGGTCAGGGCGATGGCACCCACCTTCGGCGGCATCAACCTCGAAGACATCAAGTCGCCCGACTGCTTCGAGATCGAGCGCGAGCTCCAGAAAGTTTGCGACATTCCAGTGTTTCATGACGATCAGCACGGCACCGCCATCATCGCGGGAGCGGGCATTCTCAACGCCGCCGAAATTGCGGGACGCACGCTGGCCGAGCTCAAGGTGGTGTTCAGCGGGGCCGGGGCAGCTGCGGTCGCGACGGCAAGAATGTTGGTATCGCTTGGTGTTCTCCGCGAGAACATTTGGATGTGCGACGCTGAGGGGCTGCTTTACAACGGCCGAAAGGAGGATGTCTTCCCGGAAAAGATGGTCTTCGCCCAGGGAACGACCCCCAGCACCCTTCGGGAAGTGATCGTCGGGGCGCACGTCTTCATCGGCCTGTCCGTGGGCGGGATCCTCAAGCCTGAGCTCCTGCTGACCATGGCAGAGACCCCGGTGATCTTCGCGATGGCCAACCCTGAGCCCGAGATCCACTACCACGAGGCCAAGGCCGTTCGGCCCGATGCCATCGTCGCCACGGGCCGTAGCGACTACCCGAACCAGGTCAACAACGTACTCGGGTTCCCCTTCGTCTTCCGGGGCGCGCTCGACTGTCGCGCCCGGGCGATCAACGAAGCCATGAAGATCGCCGCGGTGCGCGCGCTGGCGGCGTTGGCCAAGGAGGAGGTGCCCGACGAGGTGCTCAACGCCTACAAGATCGACAGTCTCCGGTTCGGGCCCGACTACATCATTCCCAAGCCTTTCGACTCCCGTGTGCTGTGGTGGGTGGCGCCTGCCGTGGCCAAGGCCGCGGCAGAGAGTGGGGTGGCGCGAGAGCCGATCGCGGACCTCGAGAGCTACCGCGCCAAGCTGGAGCGCATGTTGGAGCGCGGGAAGGAGGTGCTTCGCCCCGTGATCTCACGCGCCCAGAAGAACCGCCGTCGCATCGTGTTCTTCGACGGCGCGCACCCGCGGGTTCTCCGCGCCGCACAGATCATGGTGGAGCAGGAAATCTGCAGCCCCATTCTCGTCGGCGAGGAATGGAGGGTGCTCAAGCGGGCAGAGGAGCAGAACGTCTCGCTCGAGGGCATCGTGATCGTCGACGCCAAGGACGGCGACCGCTTCGATCGGTACGCCGACGCCCTGTGGGAACGGCGAAAGCGCAAGGGGATGACGGCGATGGCGGCCCGGCAGTGGATGCACCAGGGCGTCGGCTTTGCGGCGATGATGGTCAACAGCGGGGATGCCGACGGCATGGTCGGCGGGCTGTCCACGCCCTACGCCGAGACGCTGCGGCCGGCGCTGCAGATCATCGGGCATGCGCCGGCGGTGCGCTGCGTCAGCGGCGTCTACATCATGCTCTTCAAGAATCGTGTGTTCTTCCTGGGCGATTGTACGGTGAACATTCTGCCGCCGGCGCAGCAGCTCGCGCAGATCGCGGTGCACACGGCGCGTCTCGCCGAATCGCTGGGCTACAAACCGCGCGTCGCGATGCTGTCCTACTCCGACTTCGGCGAACATCGGGACAACCCCGAAGTCACCAAGATCCCGGAGGCGATCCAGCTGGTGCGCAAGCTGTGGCCGGAGCTGGTGATCGATGGCGAGATGCAGGCCGACACCGCGGTCAACGCCGAGCTGGCCGGCAATGACTTTCCGTTCTCCGCCATCCAAGGCGATGCGAATGTGCTCATCTTTCCCGGCCTCGCCTCGGGAAACATCGCCTACAAACTCCTCCGGGAGCTAGGCGGAGCGACGGCCGTCGGCCCGGTCATCATGGGGCTGAACCGCCCGGTCAACGTCCTCGCCCTCGGCGCTTCGGTCAATGACATCGTCGCGATGGCGGCATTGACCGTGCACCAGGCGCTCGAACTCGAATCTCGTGGAGCATCCCGTGGCTGATTCTCGTCTATCTGCAATCCTCGACCGCTCGGGTGATGCCGCCACGGTGGCGTGGGCCCACGATGGTGCCGGCGACCTCACCACCCTCTCTGATCCTGAGCTGGCCATCCATGCGGCTGGCGAGCTGGGAAATGTCGCGGCGCTTCAGGCTGTGGTCGCTCCAAAGAGCCTGCGAAAGGCGGCGGCGCTGGCGCTCCATCGCATCCGGTCGCGCGGAATCAAAGTTGCGGATGCGGTGCCACCCACGGCGTTCACGCTCGCCCGAGAGGCCTTCGACGTGCCGCCCCGCGCGTTCTTGAGTGGCCCCAATGCGATGGGCAACTGCCAACTGCTCATGACGGCGACCGACCGCGAGGGCAGCTGCATCATGGAGGTCATCATCGGCGGCGACAAGGTCCAGGATCATCACGGGCACGCCAACCGGGGCGAGCTGCGCCGGTTCTGGAAGGAAATCGAGGGGGACGGCGTGATGGTGGAGATCCCGTTCTCCGCGGGTCTCCACCTCGGGGACGCCGCGCTCAAGGGGAAGCCCGCGCACGGGTGGGATCACTTTCTCAGCAAGCTGGCTGCCGGCGCGCTCGCGGCGGCACGAAGTGCAGACCCGCGTCAGGTCGCGCTCGCGGATACGGGCGCGGAGGCGGAGGCCTGGGTGCTTCCGGCCTGGCTCCTGCCCGGCGCGGTGGTCGACGGGATCGTCGCCAGCCTGCCGGCCGACGCGACGCCCGAAAACGAGGGTTGGCTCAACGACGCGATCGCTGGCGCGCTGGACGGGGCCGGCCGCGAGGCTTTTGCGTTCGCGGCGGACCGCTCGGCGTTGGTCTTCGCGCTCCTGGGGCGCGGTGCGGCGGCGAAGTCGGCGTGGGCTGCGGCCGCGCGCCTGCGTTCCGGCGACGACTGCCGGGATCTGGCCCCGCTCCGCTCGGCGGTGCTTCTGGCCGCGTTCCAGGACCTTCAGCAGCGCCAGACGGAACAGTAGGCCGACATCGACAGCGCCATGCGCCGGCTGGGGGACGCCAACGCGGAGTGACGCTGGGGGTCAGCTCCCGACCTTCCTGTTGCGGTACAGCTCCTTGTCCACGGCCTCGCGCATCTTTCCCTCGTCGAGCCGGCCCCCCACAAAGGTGTTGACCGCCTTCGCCGCTGCGGCCGGGTCGGCAACGGCCTGGTCGTACCGCACCTCCAACATCTCGAAATTGTCACGCTTCCGGGACAAGATACGCACGCTGGCCAGGTGGTTCATGTACGCGTCGATCATCCTCTTGTCGTCGGAGGTGTCGACCTCACCCCGATGCTTCAGCATCTTGTTCTGCGACGCGATGACCTCGCTGAGGTCGCGACGCATGAACACGATCCGGTACCGATTGTCGGGAGGGAGGTCCTTGAGCAACCAGGAGATGACCTTGAGCGCCTTGCCGCGCCCCTGTCCGATGTAGGACTTGTCGACTTCCCCCTCAAGGTCCTTCACCCGCTCATATTCGTAGTACCCCTTGGGATTGTCGATGTCGGCGGTGCGAAGTTGGTCAGTCATGATCGGCAGGCCGCCTCCGTCCAGCATCCGCATCATCATCGAGGTGCCCGACCGGGGCAGCCCGGAGACGATGACGATGGGCTCGCCGAGATCGGCCCCGAATAGACGCGAGAAGAAGCCGGGCATGGTCGGTCCGTTCAGAGGGTGACGCCGAAGCGGTCTTTGAGGAGGAAGCCTGCCAACAGCGACGCGCCGAAGAACCAGGCGACGATCCCCGACTCGCCGGCCGGAAAGGGGCCCAATGGCGCCTCGCGCCGGTCGAGGATGGTGATGCTGGCGATCGGGGAGCCCGCCGCGGGTACGGCCTCGGCTGGGTAGAGCAGCGCCTCCCAGCCTTTGGTCCGGAGCACCGAGACCTTCCGTGCCGGCCCCCCCACCGAGAGCAGCTTGTCCTCTACGCTTCCGCCGGCGTGGACGCGAAGCACATGGTCACCGGCGACTCGGGCCGACATGCGCCACGCCACCCGGCCATCGGCGGTGCGGACCGGGGCCGCCTCCAGCACGACGCCATCGGGGAGATCGAGGGTGACCTCCGCCGGAGTGACCCTCGCGAGGGCGTCGTCAAGCTCGACGATCAGGGTGGCGGACTCGCCGACCCGCAAGGGGGTGTACGCGTAGTGTGAGACGAGTTGGACGAGGATGGTGGTCATCGGGACGATCATCACCAGCATCGGCACCACGTTGTACGCGAGGTACAGCAGGTTGTATCCGAGCGCCTTGGCCGTCGCCGAAAAGACCGTGCGCAGATCGTCGCGAAAAAGCAGGACTTCGAGCAGGTGGACCTGGATCAGTTCCTTCGTCCGGGTGATCCCGGCCTGGTTGCTCACGGCCTTGATGACCAACAGCGCGGCGATTCCCCCGAGCACTGGCCAGAGAGCAAGGTCAAACCATGGGCTTTCGTGACCCAGCGGCGCCAGGAGCACATCGAAGAGCGCGGTGGTGAGCCGGTTGAAGAGCGCCATCAAAGTGGGCTACGAAATGTAGCCGAGCCCCTTGAGCTTTGCGCGAATGTCGGCGTCGTTCTTGGTGTCTTCGAAGTGCAGCATCTCCTTCTCCAGGATGTGCTGCACGAACTCCTCGGCGGTGGCGTAGCCGGCGACGTCGGCGACCTTCGCCACGCGGGCGTAGAGGTCCTTATCAACCTTGACATTGACGTTTTTTCCAAAGCCGAACATCAGGGCTCCCGGTTCAGGGGGTGAGGAAGGGTTGACCGCGCAGGTCGGGCGACAGCGCCTGCCCGTACCACGCGACCAGGGTGGCCGTCACGTCGGTGAGGTCGTTGCCCGAGTTGCGGAGCGGCTGGCTCGTGAGCAGCACCCCCGGCACGACCTCCGGTGCCATCAGATGGTTGCCGGACCAGCGCGAGGTGTTGTCTTCCAGTTCCAACTCCATCACCTCACCCAGGGTCGACTCGTCGGAGTGTCCGTAGTCGCGGTCGTACCCCACGACCAGATCAGGCGCTTCGTCCACCCGGCTTCCGTGGTAGATATCGCGACCTGAATCCACCCGCAGGATGGGCTTGCGTCCGTTTTTTGGGTCGACGAAGGCCAGTAGCTCGGTGCTGAGCTGGGAGCGTAGGCCCGCGAGCGCTTCGGCGGTGACGATGCCTTGGCCCTCCCGGCCAGTGACGTTGAAATAGACGGCGTTGAAGCCCAGCGCGTAGGCGCGCGTTCGCGACCAGTCGACGTCGCCGAGCGCGAGCATGCCCGTCGACTTGCCGGCCTTCATCGTGAGCCAGCCGTGATTGCGCAGCCAGGTGTTGAGGTGGACCTGACGGGTGTAGGGCTGAAACCCGTGGTCGCTCATCACCAGGAGCAGCGTCTGGGGGGGCAGCCGGGCCCTGACCCGCCCGACCAGACCATCCACGTGCCGGTAGAAACCTTCGATGTCCAGGGCGTGCTTTTCGGCGGCGTCTGCTTGGAATGCCGGATGGGGCGCCTCTGCAGGGTGCTTGGGGTCGCCGTGGCGCCACAGCATGTGGCACTGGAGGTCGATGTCGGAGAGATAGAAGAAGGTTGCGTCCCCCCTGGAGAAACGGGCCAGCGCGACGTCCAGCATCGCGCTCGCGTCTTTCTGGACCAGGCCGACCTGGCCGAGGTAATCGTCGTCGTCGAAGGTGCCGTCCTTCAGCGCGTTGGTCTCCTCCGGCATGCCCTGGGTGTAGTACGCACCTTCGAGCACGTCGGCGAGGTCGGCGGCGAAGTCGTCGGGAGTGGAGATGGCCTGGGGAGGCGTTTCCGCGGACAGGTTCACCGGCGAGGCGTACAGCTTGAATCCCGGCCGGAGCTCCTTGGCGTAGAAGCGGACGGTGCCCGCGAGGGCCATGGCTCCCGCGGGGAGCGCGTCGAAGGTGACGGGCATCCACGGGGTCCACTCGCCCTGCGCCACCACCGCCTGCGCGTCGCCGACGGTGATCAACGCCACCGGAGCCTCGGCGTCGATGGCCACGGTGACCGACGCGGTCAGGTAGTCGGACTCTCCGGGGAGCGCGCCGGGGGCGAGGTGGAAGAGGTCCGGGGCGCCCTTCAGTGTGCCCTTGACGGTGTCGCCGATTCCGTCGAGGTCGAAGTCTTCGACCGTGACGAGTTGCACGTCTCCCTTGATGTCGTGCCCGGCGGTCGCGACCGGTGCTTTGTCGGTGTACCAGGTGTAGACGCCGTACCCCCCCCGCATGTCGACGGTTCCCATGCCGGCGAGGGTCTTGGCGTCAGAGGCCGGGACCGGGTAGTTCCCCGGGATGCGGTACACCTCGACATCGACTCCGGCCGAATAAAGCACGTCCCACCACGGGGTTCCGGTGCGGTTGTTGAGGATGGCGTCCCCGGCGATCACTGGAAGGGTGTACCCGCCGACCTGCACGAAGGTGCCGGGGTCGTTGACCGCGGCGGTGGCGGAGGAGATCGGCAGGTAGGTCTTCGGATCGCGGTGGAGGAAGTCGTAGATGCCGTGGCCACCCGGGTCCATTCCAGTGACGAAATTCGACCAAGCGACGGGACTTTGTGGCGGGTTCGACGTGCCCAATTCCTCGAATGACCCGACCAGCGCGAGCGCGGCGAGGTGGGGAGTCTTGCCCTCATCGATCAAGCGTCGGAGGATCAGCGGATCCATCCCATCGACCCCGAGCACGAAGACCCCGGGTTGATCAGGGGAAACCCTGTCGTCATCGCACCCGGCGCCCGCCAACCACAGCGCCGCGACGACCAAGCTGCGCCTCATGACGCCCGCTCCGGCCCGATACGCGCGCCGGGCGCCGAGCCACTCTGCGGCAGGCGACTGGCCGCGACGACGCCGCGGACCGATCCGCCTCCGTCGCGGTCGAACAACATCCGCCCCTGCATGTGGCGCGGAGGGAGATGGCCAAAAAGCGACAGGATGGAGAAGGGGATGTCGGCGATGTGCGGGTCTTCGACGTTGATGGGTCGATTGCAGATGAAAACCCCCGGGACGATGTCCGGGTCGACGCAGTGGTCGCCCGACCAGCTCTTGGTGTTGTCTTCGAAGACCGTCGCGGTCACGGAGCCGGTGGCGCAGGCCCATGAGTTGCGAAACCCCCCTTCGTAGCCGACGAGGATGTCGGGGGCGTCCAGCCGATAGGGGCCGTCAAAACACTCGAATGCTGCCCGGGCCTTGCGGACCGCGCGGTCCCCGCTCTCGGGATCGACCAGCGCGTCGAGTCGCGCGCAGAGCTCCTTGACCAGGGCCCGGTACTCGTCGCCTTCAGGGACGATGCCCGATGCCTCTCGGCCCTTCCGATTGATGAACATGCCCGTGAGGCCGAGAGAAAACGCGCGAGTGCGGCTCCAGTCGACGCCCTCGAACCAGTCCCCGGAGACGGTGTGCCCCGCTTTGAGCGAGAGATAGCCTTGTTCGTAGAGCCAGGTGTTCAGGTTTACGCCCCGGCGGAAGTTGGTGAAGCCGTGGTCGCTCATCACGATGACCGTGGCTTCGGGCCCGACCGCTGCCAGCGTCTTGCCGAGGATTCCGTCCATGTGCGTGTAGACGCGCTGGATCGCATCGGCGAAGGCCGTGGATTCCTTGTCGCGATTGGCTGGATGGGTAGGGTCCAGGTAACGGTAGAACATGTGCTGGACGCGGTCGGTGGTATCGAAGACCGTGGTCACCAGCCCGTCTCGGGTGTGCGCGACCGCGTCGAAGAACATTGTCTCCCGCTCGTCGCAGAAGGCCATCGCCTGGTCGAGGAACGCCGCCTCGTCGATCACCCGCTCGTTGAGCGCCCAGGTGTCCTCCGCCAGGCCCAAGGTCGCGAACGCGCCGAATCGTTTGGCCAGGTACACCGAGTAGACCGCGGGGTGGCTGATCGGCATCGCCGGTGTTTCCGGGTCGATGTGGATCGGCGTCATGTACAGGCTGACGTCGGGGTCGACCGACTGCAGGTAGAAGCGCGCGATCCCGGCCACCTTCACGCCGGGACCCGCCCGAAAGCTGAGGTGGATCCAGGGCGTGTACGCCCCCATGGGCAACTCGATGCTTTCGCCGCCGTCGAGGGCGAGGAGCGCGCCGTCGACACGCACCGTCAGCGTGAACGCCAGCGTCATGCGGCCGCCGTCTTTGACCATGCCGTTGTCGGGCCCGACGATTCGACTGCGGATCACGTTCCCCTTGCGCCGAAGCACCGTCTGTTCGCCGCCGGTGAACGCCGCCTGGCCGTCGCGGTTGGCGGTGGAGAAGTAGCTGAAGGTGCCCTGGCTGCCGCGCAGATCGGGCACGCACATCCCCGAGAGCAGGATGCCGCGAAAGGGCACGGGGGGGAAGGTGATGGGAACGCGTTGGATGATCGACGGGATGTGGTTGTCGCCGAGCGTCTTCCAGAAGGCCTGACTCTTTTGCAGGAGCTTGATTCTCGGCTTTTCGAGAGGAATGACGTACTTGCCGATGTTGAGCACCCGCTCCGCATTCTTGATGTCGGTACTCGACAGCATCGGCGCGTAGGTGCACGGATCGCGGGTGATGAAGTCGTAGATGCCATGTCGCGACGGATCGACCCCGGTGGCGAAGGTGGACCACGCCACCGGCGACATCGACGGGTTGCTGGTGTTGAGTGGGCGAAACACGCCGAGCTCCGCGAGCTTCTGCAGGTTGGGCAGCCGACCTTCGCGCATGAAACGCAAGGTGATGCCGGGGTCCATGCCATCCAACCCGATGACGACGATGCGGCGCGTGAGCGCGTTCTTGTACGGGTCGCCGACCCGGATGGTGCGGACCAGCCAGGTGAACGGCCACAACAGGATGGTGCCCAGCGCGAGCGCGAAGGCGCCCACCAGGACGGCCAACGATCCGGCGAACGCGAAGCCGGCACCCGGTCCGATGTACGCTTCGGCGGTTCCCGGAAACGCGAGGACCGCGACCACGGCCACCACGGAAGGGCGAAGGCGGGGAACGTGTCGCATAGGGCCGGCGTGTATAGTCACAAGCCTCTCGGTGAGCTACCTGCGGCGGCGCCACGAATCGTCTGTTCGGAGTGACCATGTTTCGTTCGACCCTGCCTGCCCTGATCCTGGCGCTGTCCTGTGCCTCTCCGCCCGACGTCGACGCGCTGTTGGGTGGTGTGGATGCGGCCGCGGGGGCCAAAGACTTCGGGGGCGCGGTCCAGCAGGCCGAGGCGGCCCTGGCCCTCCCGGAGATCTCGGCCGCGCCCGCCAAGGCGTGGCGTTTTGAATCGGCGCGACTCAACGCCCTGGCGGCGGCGGGAAAGGGTGCCGACGTCAAGTCGAGCCTCGAGCGGCTCGCAGTCGCTTACCCCAAGCAGGTGACCGCCACGACCTACCTTGCCTTGGCCGACAAGGTGCGGGCCGCGGGTGATGGGCCCGGCGGCGCGGACCTCCTGGACGCGGGGCTCAAGAAATTCCCTGGAGAAGAGGGCTTTCAGCGTGCCATCGACGACATGAAAGGCTCGGCAGACCCCGAGGAGATCGAGCGCCTCAAGGCCCTCGGCTACCTGTAATCCGTGCTCCTGGAGCCGGTCCCGATCACGCTGCTCACCGGCTTTCTGGGCTCCGGGAAGACGACGCTCCTCAATCGACTCCTGGCCGATCCGGACTCGCCCCCGACCGCGGTGGTGGTCAATGAGTTTGGCGCGCTCGGCGTCGATGGCCGGCTGGTCGTGGGCGCGTCGGAGCAGGTGGTCGAGCTCCGCAACGGCTGCGTCTGCTGCGAGGTCCGCGAGGATCTTCGGCGCACTGTTCTGGAGCTCCTGGACCGGCGGGCGCGGCGTTTCGGGGCGCGGCCGTTCGAACGCGTGGTGATCGAGACCTCGGGGCTGGCCACCCCTGGGCCGCTCCTGCAGACCTTCCGGCTCGACGCCCGGCTGGCGGCGGCAACGGTGTTGGACGGCGTGGTGGCGATGGTGCACGCCGGACGGGTGCAGGGACAGCTGGCGCAGCATCCGGAGGTGGCCGCGCAGCTGGCGTGCGCCGACCTCATCGTACTCAACCACCTCGATCAGGCCGATGACGTCGAGCTTGCGGAGGCGGCGGTGCACGCGATCTCACCCCTCGCGGCGATCTCCCGCGCTACCCGCGCGCGGATTCCCATCGCGTCGGTCCTCGGCATCGGCGCCGCGCACCCGGCCCGCTGGCGCTTCGAAGCGGCGGCCGGTCATTCCGTTGGCATCGTGACGCGGAGTTTCGTGCACGGTCGGCCGGTCGACCTGGGCAGGCTCAAGATGTTCCTGCAGTTCGTCGCCGCTCGGCGCGGCGCCGAGGTCTTGCGGCTGAAGGGCTTGTTCCATGTGGAGCATGTCGCGACAGCCGTGCTCGCGCAAGGCGTGTACCAGTGGTTGGAGCTGGGCCCGATCGCGCTGCCGCCGCCCGATCAGAGCGGCCTGGTGGTGATCGGGCGCGGAATCGACCCCGGGGAACTGGAGCGCGGCTGGCGGGCGGTCGTGGCCCCCTAAAGACCCATCGCCTCGCGCACCATCGCCGCCCATCCTTCCAGAGCAGTGACGAGGTTGGCCCGTTCTGCACGGACGCCGGCGAGGGTGAACGACCGGCGCGGGTCGGCCTCGAGGATGTCGGCGGTGGCGGCCTCGGCCTCGGTAAACCAGGCGACCACAGGAAAGGTCTCGTACAAGGCGAGCTCGTCGGTCATGGTGGCGCGAAAGCTAGACCGGCACGCGTCGTCATCGAGGCAGCGCGCGGCCAGGACGCCTGAGGCCGAGCCCCAGGACGACAACGTCCAGGCCTGCCAGCTCTCATCGACCCCCCAGGGGAAGAACACGAAGCGGAGTCCGGCGCCCGGGTCCGCGTAGACGTAGCAGTCGTTCAGGGTGTAGGGGTACCCGTCGGTGTTGCCGATCAGCAGACTCCACGCCCAGAATCGGCGGAACTGGGCCAGGTCCACCGTGCCCGACAGCTCCGCCTCGAAGTCTCCACCCGACACCCGCAGTGCGTCAATCACCGCCTGGAGTTGGGTGGTGTCGCCCTCCCCGCTGGCGGACTCCCAATGCGCGAGGCCGCCCCGCGTGAAGTCGGCGTTGTCGTTCGCCTCGAACAGCTCGCCGGCGGGGTCGGGGAAACGGTCGCCCAGCCAGTGGTCGTCCATGGTCTCGAGGTTGGTGTACAGGCCGTAGAGCTCGTCGTTGACGTACACCGCCGCGTGGTTTGCACGGGAGGCGTCGAGTCCGGCCTCGCGGAAGATGCGGTAGGCCATCACCTCTTTGGTCTGGGTGGGATCTTCGACCATATTGTTGAGGGTGACTCGTTCCAACCCCGCGAAGTCCTGGTCGGGAACGAACGCGTTGAACTTGATCTTGAGGGAAGGCTTGCCGTCGAAGGTGCGCAGCGTCGACGACCCTTTGATGCGCACGCCCACATTGCCGAACGGGATGCCGTTGACCTCGACGTCTCCAGGCAGGTACTCGGTTGTGCCGCGCCGGGCCTGGCGGTCGAGCTCCTTGATCGTGTCTTCGGTCAGGGTGAGCCGCAGCTCCTGGAGGATGCCGAAGGCGTAGAAGGCTTCGGCCTCTGCCACCTCTGCGAGCGGGTCGTCACCGGTGTCCCCGTTGCTGACGCCGCCGGAGTCCTCGGGGCTGGTGTCCCCGGGCACTGGCTCGGCGGTGTCGACGGCGGGGTCGTTTGGAGCGTCGATTCGCGCTGGCGGCGGCGGGTCGACCGCGCAGGCCAGCGCGAGCAGGGACAGCATCGCGCGACTATAGCGCCGGGGGACGAGCCCGTCCTGGGGGATTAGATCGCCCGCGCGAGGAACGCCATGGACGCCTGGACGAACTTGACTGCGCGGGTGCGGGAGCTGGACACGCTCTCGGGCGTCTCGAGTGTGCTGGAGTGGGACCAGGCGACGTACATGCCCAAGAAGGCGGCGAATTCTCGGGGTGATCAGTCGGCGTTGCTCCAGAAGCTCTACCACGAGCGCTTCACCGCTCCGGAGGTGGGGGAGTGGCTCGACACCCTGGAGCGCCAGTTGCTCACGGCCACCCAAGCCGCCGCGGTGCGCCTCCATCGCCACCGCTACGATCGAGCGGTGCGCGTTCCGTCCGACCTCGTCGAGGCGATGTCGCAGGCGCGCACCGAGGGGTTCCACGCGTGGGTCTCGGCCAAGGAGGCCGATGACTTCCGTGGGTTCCAACCGAAGCTGCAGACTCTTCTCGATCACTCCCGCGAGTACGCTGCCATCGTGGCCCCAGACGTGAGCCACCCCTACGATGCGCTGTTGGATGAGTTCGACAAGGGCGCGTCCACCGCCCAGCTACGACCGATGTTCGACCGCCTCGCGACCGAACTCGGCCAGTTCCTGCGGGCGATTGACGGTCGGCCCCACCCGGCTGAGTTCCGGGAGCGCTTCGATCTGGACGGGCAGCGCCGCCTCTCCGACCGGGTGCTCCGCGACCTCGGTTTCGACATGGCCGGCGGGCGACTCGACACCAGTGCCCACCCCTTCAGCATCTGCCTCGGCCACGGCGATGTACGGGTCACGACGCGCTACTTCGAGGACAACCTGCTCAGCGGTCTCGGCAGCACGGTACACGAATGTGGGCACGGAATGTACGAGCAGGGACTGCCGCACGAGCTCGCCGGAACCGGGCTCAACCAGGCGGCAGGCATGGGGATGCACGAGTCGCAAAGCCGATTCTGGGAGAATTTTGTCGGGCGCTCGCTGCCGTTCTGCCGGTACCTCGTTCCCCGGATGGGCGGGATCTGGCCGAATCTGGAGGTGCGCCCCGAACAACTCTACGGCGCCGCCAACCGGGTGGAGCGCTCGCTCATCCGGGTGGAGTCGGACGAAGCGACCTACAACCTGCACATCATCGTGCGGTTCACCCTGGAGGTCGCCGTCCTCGAGGGCCAGCTCCAGGCGGCCGATCTGCCGGAGGCCTGGAACGAGGCCTACCGCCGAATCGTGGGTGTCGTGGCGCCGAGCCCGAAGACGGGTGTGCTCCAGGATGTGCATTGGTCCAGCGGGTATCTCGGATACTTCCCAAGTTATACACTTGGAAACCTCTACGCTGCCAGCTTCGGCGCCCGCATCGTCGCCGACCTGCCGAACTTTTGGGAGTCCGTCGAGCGGGGTGAGTTCGCACCGATCCTTGCGTGGCTGCGCCGCAACGTGCACCAGCCGGGGCACCAACGAGACGCCGAAGCGATCTTCCGGGCGGCCGTCGGCGACCGCGACCCGGTCGAGGACTTCGTCGCGCATATCTGGTCGCGACATGGAGCGCTGTACGGCGTAGAGCGGCCTGCGTAAGCGGGGTTTCGGCGACGCGTTGCACCGGAACTGCACCCACCCCGCGCTATGCTGGGCGGGGAGGTGCCGATGCTCGCAGTGATCGCTCTCGGCCTGGCGGCGGCGCCGACGGCATTCTACGACCTCGGGTTCATCCATGCCGGAGCCGGCGCGTTTGCCGGGGGCGTGGGCGCTCCGAGCGTGGAGTGGGACGGGGAGAACGAGCGCTTGGTGATGTATTTCGAGTCGCCCTCACCGGCCGTGGACCTTCCGGAGGGCTGCACCACGGCGTTCCGCATCGGCCGGGCGACCTCCACCGACGGCGTCACCTGGACGGCGGACGAGGAGCCGACGTTCTCGTTCACCGGCGAGGCGACGAGTCCCCGGCAGTGTTCGGTCGCGCAGCCTGCCGTGGTCTTCGACGGGACGCGCTGGAACCTGTTCTACTCGGCCTCCTCGTTGCCCCCCGAAGCCGACGGCGTCAACGCGCCCACCGGCATCGGGTGGGCGACCAGCGTGGACGGCGTGAGCTTTACCGTCCAGACGGAGACTCTGGTCGCCTTCGAGACGTCGTCGATCGGTCTGGCCTCGGCCGCGGTGCTCAACGGGGTCCTGCTGCTCGCGTACACGGAGCACCCGAATGTCATGCTCATCTCTCGAGCCGTCGCCGGCGGTCAGTGGTCAGCCCCCACGCTGATGCTCGACCACGACGCGGTGGGCCCGTGGGCGACCAACTGGGTGCACGGACCGAGCCTTGCCTGTGATGAGCTCGACGCCGAGCCCCTTTCCGTGGTCTTCGGTGGCGACACGCTGCCGCCGTTCACCCGCAGTCTGGCGGTCGCGGGCTCGGCCAACGGCACGAGCTGGGCGGTATCGCCCGGAAGTCCGCTGTCCGCGGGCACCCTCGACTACGGTCTGCTCAACCACTGGGATGTGCTCCACGCCGGCGACGGGTGGGCCATGTGGTACAGCCAGACCGACCCGGGCAGCGGGCTTAAGACGATCGGCGCCGCCGTCACCGACACCCAGTTGGGCCCGCCCAGACCCCGCACCTGTCCAGATCCGTGGGCGCTCCCGGAGGACACGGGGGACACCGCGGACACCGGGGAGGTCGACTCCGGCGACCGCGCCGCTGGCGACACCGACTGCATGTGCGCGGCGTCTGGCTGTGGTTGTTCGAGCTCGAGCGGCGTGGTGCCGGCCGCCGCAAGCGTGTGGGTTCTGGCGGCCCTTCTCCGCCGGGGACGTCGGCGCTGATGGTCGCGGGCGGGCGCAGGGACCCTCGCGTGGATAGAGGTTGCCGGTCGGAGTGAACGGTCATGATGGGCGGCTGGGAATGGGGCGTAATTCTTTTGCTCGTGCTGATTGTTTTCGGCGCGGGCAAGCTTCCGGACATCTTTCGCCAGGCCGGGAAGGGCATCCGGGCGTTCAAGGACGCATCCGAGGGCAAGGGCGACGTCGACGACGCTGGCGAGTCCGAGGAAGAGAAGGCGGCCCGGTTGCAGAAGCGGGAAGAAAAAAAGAAGCGGCTCGCTGCGAGCGATGACCTCGATGGGGACCCGGACGAGGCGAAGGCGCACTCGTCCGACAAAGAAGTCAGATAAGCGGCGGTCGGGCCAGGAGCAGCGCGGCCTCGGCGCGCAGTTCGCTGTCCACGGTGCCGGTGTCGCGCAGCGCGCGCAGGTCTTGATGGAGCAGGGTCCGGACGAGTTGGCGGGCGAGCGACGTGGGGGTGCACGGGTTGAACGCCAGCGCCTTGCGCACCCGGTAGTTCCTCGACCATCGCGGGTGGCGAGCGAGCTCCTGCAGGACCGCGGGGGCCGTTGGCCGTAGCGCCGCGATCTTCACGGCATCGCGCTCGACGAGGCGGGCGTTGTCCAGCAGGCCTCGGATTACGCCCGGATCGCGGTCGTGCAGGAGTCGGTCGATCAGGTTTCGGTCCCGGGCCCGTGCCGCCGTCTTCCGGATGCCGGACGCCTTGTCCAGGTGCGGGTTGTCGGCCGAGCCGTCGGTGCGCGCGGACGGGCGATCGCCCAGGAAGCGAAGCGCCACCTCGCGAAAGTCCAAGGCTCGCGCCGCGGCGTAGAGCTCGGTCCGCCGCTGATACGGCAGGTCCTGGATGACGCCCGGGTTGATCGCCAACTCCGTCAACATCCAGCGCGCGTCTCCTCGGCCAGCGCGGGCGCGGGTGTCGAGTTGGTGGAGCACCGCGATCAGCGAGGCGTCATCGAAGCTGTTGAGACCCTCGCGGAGCACCGTTCGGCGGAGGGCGGCGTCGCCGACAGCCCCGAAGCGTCGCTGCCAGGCGTCCAGCAGCGTGTCGGCGTCGGCAGGATCCGCGCGGTACGCGGCGAGCCGAGAGAGCAGACCGGGATGCACTCGCGGCATGTGCGGATCGTAGCACCTCCCCGCGATACGTCACCGCCATGCGCTCCAAGCTCGTCGTCGCCGCGGTGCTGCTGGTCGTCGCCGTCGCCGGGTTGCTCCTGACCCGCGCTCCCGCCAGCCCGACCGAGGAGTCGGATTGTGCGTTGGTCCTCGCCAGCGGGAAGAGGAAGGACTGCATGGTCAAGGTGGCGCTCGCCACCTTTGCGAAGGATTCCCGGTTGGGCGTGGAGTTCACCGAGGCGCGGATCGAGGACCCGCTACAGCGTGACTTCGTCTACCTCGAGGCGGTACGAGCCAGTTGCGTTGCGGCCACCGACACGCTTTGCAAGAAGATCGAAGACAAGACCTTTCGCGGCCAGTGCGACACCGTCACCAAACGGCCGCACCTGAAAAAACAAGGCTGCCGCTGAACGGCTCGGTGCGCTTGCCCCGGAGAGTCCCCCCCGCCTGGCCCTGACCGCAAGAGATGGAGGAGACGCTTGACGTGCCGGTTCGAAGCTGGGTCGGGGGGGACCGATTCCGAATGTTGGGTGAATCATAGGATCGGATGCCGCCTCCCGCAAGTGATCCGTCGCGCGGCGAGCGAGCGCGTGACCGAAAGTCACCATTCTGTGACCCAGTCGGCCGTCCGGTGGCGGGTCGAGAGCTCGTTGACGGCCGCCCCGATCGGGCCGGCGAGCGGCTCCTCAGCCACCTCGGAGTAGAGCCAGGCGGCGGTGCTGCCGAGCCGCAGCGGCAACCCGACGGCGTTCTCCTCGGTTTGGCCGGTCCACCGCGTTCCGGGATTGACTCGAACCCAGCGGGCGTCCGCGTCCTGTAGAGTCTGGCCGAGAGCATAGACGTGGGGGTGATCGTGAAGCCCGGTGAGGATGTGGTCGGTCTCGCTCGCGAGCAGGAGGAACGCCAGGTTCGGGAAACGCGCCAGGACGGCCGGGACCGCCAGAAGCGCGTCGCGCTCGGCCCAGAACGTGGCGCTCTCGGCCGCGGTATCCCACGCGTCGGGGAGCGGACCGAGCGCACCGGCCGCGGCGAGCAGCTCCGGAGACGTGACCAGGCGCCCGGTGGCCGGATCGCTGCGCGGCGTGTGGGCAGCTTCATCCTCGCTACAGCCTCCGTCGCCATCGGTGTCGAAGCACAGCATTCCCTCCGCGTTGAGCTGCCCCGCGGAGGCGAACGGGCAGTGGAGGCCGCTGCCGTCGAGGTTACAGCTGCCTGGCGTATAGAGTTCGCTCGCGTTGCGGTGTTCGATGTTGATCAGCTGCGGACCGACGGGCGTCTCCCAGAGGATGACCGCGATCGGCTCCGGGAGGCTGAGCGTGGCGTCGGCCAACGTCGCCATGGCGAGATTGCCACCGTTGCTCAGGCCGAGGAGGATGAGCGTCGACGGCTCAGCGTCCGGCACCCGGTCGGTGAGGCGGCAGCCATCGTCGTCCTCGGTGTCGCCGTGGGCATAGGCCAGGGCCGCGGCCACCGCCGACCTGGCGATGGGGCCGCGGACGTCGGCCTCGCCTGACGCCCACGAGGAGCCGGCCAGGGCGAACCGCAGTTCGAGCGCGTCGTGCGGTCCGATCTCCTCTACGGGCAACTCGTCGTCCCAGCCACCGAACACCTGGACGACGACGGGAAGCGGGCGACCGCGGGAGTTGGGGAATCGGAGGTCAGCCTCCAGCAGGCCCGGCGCGCCTTTGAGGTGGATGGGGACGACGGAGGCCTCGTCCTTGGCTGGGGCGAGGCATGCAGATGTCGTGCCGGGCTCGCCTGCGCACCCGGCGAGGAGGGCCAGGATCACGGTGCCGGCGCCAACGCGGCGAGCGATTCGCCCCAGGCGTCCTCGAGCGCGGGGGGAGGGGCGGCCACGAGCACCAGCCGGTCGTTTGCCCCGGGCCACGGCAGAATCAACCGCCACGCGTGCAGCGCCAGGGGGTGCCCGGCCTCGCCGCCGTACGCGTCGTCACCCAGGAGCGGTGCGCCGCTGTCTGCCAGGTGGGCGCGCACCTGATGGGTGCGACCCGTGCGGGGACGCGCCTCGACGAGCAGCCGGCCGCGTCCCCGCGACCGCACGGTCCAGGCCGTCTCGGCGGACCTCCCCTGGCCGATCTGCACCCGTCCGCGCCGCCACTCACCGAGAGGGACCGTACAGACCCCGCTGTCGGCCAGCTCGCCGGTGCAGACCGCGAGGTAGAGCTTCTCGACGCGGCGCGCCTCGAAGGCGGCGCTGACCAGTCGCTGCCCCGCCGCGGTCCGCGCCATCACGATGACTCCGGTCGTCTCGGCGTCCAGTCGGTGACAGAGGAGGAGCCCGGTCTGGGTGGCCAGGCTCGGCCCTCCGCCGCGGGACGGGATCGTGGGGAGTCCGGCAGGCTTGTCGAAAACCGTCAGGTGTCGGTCCTGGTAGAGCACGGGCGGCACGTCCCGTTACATAGCCGCGACATGCCCGCCCGACCCCTCCCTGTCGACACACTCACGTGGCGGCTGCCCAGTTCTTCGCTCAAGTTCGAAAGCACCGCGGACGTCAAGCCGCTGGAGAGCTTCATCGGGCAGGACCCGGCCATTGCCGCCATCCGGCGCGCGGTGGCGCTCCGCGGCCCCGGATTCAACGTATTTGTCGCCGGTCCGCGCTCCGCCGGGCGGCTGGGCAGCATCGGTCGTATTCTGACGGAGCTGGCTCCGCCGCGGCGTGCCGCCCGCGACTACGTCTACGTGCGCAGCTTCGTCGATCCGACGCGCCCCCGCCTGTTGCAGTTCACTCCCGGGCGGGGGCTCGCGTTTCGCAAGGAGTTGCTGCGCCTCGCGGCGCTGCTGGTCGAGGATGTGCCGCGCATTCTCAATCGCGATGAGATTCGCATTCGTCGGGGAAAATATCGACGCGATGCCGAGGTGGCCCAACACAAGGCGATGGTGGCGTTGGAAGAGCGCGCGGAGTCGCTCGGTTTTGTGCTCGCCGCCGTCGACGACGAGGAGGGCGGTGCACCGGGCGTCTTGTGGCGGGCGCCGCCCGAGGACGACGAGGATGACGAACCCCGCCTGCTGACCCGCGCCGAGCTCCAGGTCCACTGGGAAGCGGGGGATATAGATATTCCTAAGGATGTAAGCGCATTCACCGAAGAATGGAATGGTCTGGAAGCGGAGCTCGCCGCGGCCCTGGACGCGGCCCGCTCCAACCTCCTTGGCACGCTTCGATCCGTGCGCGAGGCCGAGGCCGAGGCCGTGCGAAGCGGACTGACGACGATGTTCCGGGACGTCGCCCGGCGCTGGCCGGCGGCGCGGGGCTGGCTCGGAGAGCTCCTGGACGAGTTGGTGGAGTCGCCGGAGTGGTTCGACACCGAAGAACCCGACCACGAGGAGCTCTTTTCCTCGTTCAGTGCCAATCTCGTCCACCTCGGGCGACGTTCCCGCCGCGCGTCGATCGTCTCGGTCACCAACCCGACGTGGCCCCAACTCCTCGGCGGCTTGGAGGGCGAGCCCGGGGCGATCGACCACCGCTCGATTCGAACCGGCGCGCTGCTCGATGCGGACGGCGGCTGGATCCTGCTGAACGCGGCCGATCTTCTCGCGGAGCCCGGCGTCTGGAAGGTGCTCAAGCGGGCGCTGTTGAGCGGCGAGGTGGATGTTCAGAATCCTGAAGGGCAGGGCGCCGGTCCCACCGGGCTGCGTCCCGACCCGATTCCGGTCGATCTCAAGGTGATCCTGGCTGGTGAACCGGGGGTGTTCGCCGCGCTCTACTACGGGGATCCTGACTTTCGGAACCTGTTCAAGATCAAGGCCGAGTTCGAGGAGGACGCGGCGATCACCGCCGAGGTCCTGGAGGACTATGGTCGCTTCTGTGGCCGGGTGGTGCGCGCCGAGGGCCTGCCTCACTTCACGCGCGACGCGCTCGGCGAGGTGCTCCGCTGGGCCGTACGGCAACCGGGGCGGGGCGACCGGATCACCACCCAGATGGGCACCGTTGCCGATCTACTGCGCGAGGCCGCGTGCGAGGCGGTCATCGACGGTCCTGGACTGGCCCACCCGCGCCACGTCGCCGCAGCGCTCTCGGCGCGGCGCTATCGGGACGGCCTCGCGGAGCGGCGCACCCTCGAGATCATCGAGCGCGGCGTGGTGAAGCTCGACGTCGTCGGGCACGCCGTCGGGCGCATCAACGCGCTGGTCGTCTACCATGTCGGCGGTCACGACTTCGGCAGGCCGATGCGCATCTCCGCGACCGTCGGCGCGGGCCGTTCTGGCATCGGGAGCATCGAGCGCGAGGTCGGACTCTCCGGCCGCAGTCACGACAAGGGCGTCCAGATTCTAACCGGGTGGCTGCGAACCCACCTGGGGCAGACGCGCACCTTCGCGTTCGTGGCTGGGCTCGCGTTCGAGCAGTCCTACGGCCGTGTCGATGGCGACAGCGCCAGCACCACCGAGCTCTACGCGTTGTTGTCGGCGTTGTCCGACGTGCCGATCAATCAGGCCATCGCGGTGACGGGCTCGGTGAACCAGTTCGGCGATGTTCAGTCAGTCGGGGGTATCAATGAGAAGATCGAAGGTTTCTTTGCGGTTTGTACCGCGCTCGGTCTGACCGGGAATCAAGGTGTCGTCATTCCCGAGAGCAACGTCCCGGATTTGTGCCTCGACGAAAACGTCGTTCAGGCCTGTGCCGCCGGGCGCTTCCACTTGTACTCGGTGGCGCACGTCGCGGACGGGGTAGAGCTGCTCCTCGGCCGCCCGCTGGACGACGTGCTCCAGCTCTGCGCGGCCAGGCTGGATCATTTCCAGGACGTGGCGCGGCTTCAGGGGCGGAAGGAGCGGGCGCCCGCCTGACCTACGGTGCGCGGATGATCGCGATCAGCGTGCGCACCGCCCGCCCGGCGTTGGCGAAATCGCTGCCGGTGTCGGCAAGGAGGCGTCGCCCGGCCGCGGGCTCGATTTCTGCCTGGGCGACGGCGATGGTGTAGGTCGGATCGGTCTCGATGTCGTAGGCCGGATCGCTCGTTCGTCGGGCCCCGAATGCGGCACCAAGCGTCGTGTCGAGCCGGAGGGCGTGCGGCGAGGAGATCGCGCCCACCCTGCGGAGAAGGGTGCGCACTTCCGTATCGGTGTAGACGGAGTCTCCGGAGGACAGGAAGCCGGCGAGTAGGGCCTCGTCGGCGCTGGGCGACGCGCCCGCCGCGAGGGCGTCGGCGTGGCGCTGTAGGCCATACGCGACGAAGTCTTCGTACAGATAGTGGCGGTTCGCGGCGAGGCGCGTGGCGTCGCGCTTCAGGGCGCCGGGATCTTTGGAAAACAGGTACCCGATGGTCCAGCCGAACGTCGCTGACGGCAGCGCGCGGGCGTGGTAGGGCTGAGCGTAGTCCTCGACATAGTGGGCGGCCCAGGCGGTGAAGCGCCAGGCCCAGTACGGATGCCCCGTCCGGAACGCACAACGGGCCAACTGCGAGAACAGCTCGACGCGATCCTCCATGAACGAGGTGAGGAGCTCCGGAGCGGCGAGCTGCACCAGCGCGCTCTCGTGCTCGAAGTGCATGTGCATGGCCGCTTTACTGCTTTCACCCTCCGGACTTCCGAAGGGCACCTCGCCGTAGCCATACTCGGAGTACCCCCAGAGGTTGTGGTCGAAACCCCAGTCGGGCTCGTCAGAAAACGTAGATAGAACCTGGCGAGCCGTCATGGGCGCACCGGCGGGCACTCGCTCGAGATCGGCCCGGAGCGGTGCCGTCGCCATCCGCCAGGGGCTCACGTCGCGCTGGTCGACGGGGTCTCCGAGGGGCGGTCCGCCGGGAACACGGCGATAGACCAGGGGAAACGTTGCCGTGGGGTTCAACCGCGCGGCGCGAAGAAAGGCCACGGCTGTGGGCGCATCGAGCGGAATCACCGCGCGCACGTTCGCCGACTCCGCCTCCAGGAACGTTTCCAACGTTTCCGCCTCGACATCCTCCGCGGCCCACGTGGCGTCGGGGTGCCTCAGGGCGGCGTCGGTGAGGAGGTAGTGCTGCGCCCAGGCCTGGGCCTCTGCGGGCCAGAGGACCAGTACGACAGCGACCACGGGCAGAACGCGGCGAGAGGACATGCTGGCTCCGAAGCGGTTCACGGCGTGCAATCGACTGCGGAGACATAGGTCACCGCCAGCTCCGCGCCCAACTCTGGGTGCGCCTCGGCGTCGATCACCACCTCGTTGGTCGCCTCGTCCCAACTCCAGCCGATCGCCGGGGCCCCGTCGACCGTGACGAGAAGGGTGATCGGCACCGGCAGCTCCGCCAGGGGGTACCGAACTTCGCGGTTGACCGTGGGCAGCGCGGCGAAGGCGGTGAATCCTGCCTCCCACGAGCCGATGCAGCTATTTCCGATGGCGCCGTCGTACTGCTCGGCGAGCACGCCGTAGGCCTCGCCACCGGCGCCGCACTCCCCGGCATCGGGGACGAGCACGCTCACGCGCACCCGCGTGCCGTCGGGCAAGTTCTCGACCAACGTCGTGAACTCAGATAGCGGGTCGCCGACGGGCGACGATTCGGCGATGACGACGACGTCGAGCGATGCGTCAGCACGACGAAAATCGGCCAGGCAGCCGCCGGGTTCGGCCTCCAGCAGCACGTCGCCGATGAGCCCCACGAGATCGCCGTCAAAACTCCCACGAGCGCCGTCGAATCCGTGCATCAGCACCGCCTCCAGGCGCAGGGCCGAGTCGCCCGGTTCGCTGAATCTGGGCGCCGGGACCGCGCAGGCGCCCGCGGAGGAGACGGAGGTAGCGTTGAGCTCGATCGCGGCGTCGTGCATCTGGGTCGCGTAGGTCTCCACCGCCGGTTCGACACGCTCGTCGCCGGCATAGAGCCCCCCCTCCACCGCGAAGATGACGTCAGTCGGCGCGGCGGGAGCGTAGACGAAGCGCTCGCTCACCCGCTCGCCCTCGTAGCCGAGTCCCGACAGTTCCACGGTCGCCACCGGCCGCGCCGGGTCGTTGGTCGCCATGGACAAGACGCCCGATCGGCTCCCGCCGTCGGAGGGGGTGAACGCCACCCCGATTTCCATGCTTTCGCCCGGCGCGACGTCGCGCGTCCACCCGAACAAGGCGAACTCGTCGCCGGTTGACGACGGCTCGACGATCAGGGCCTCCGACCCTTGATTCTCGACGGTTACCGTCCCCTGGCCGCTGCACCCGAGCACCGTGGGCGGGATGTCTGCGTCCGTCGTCTTGAGCACCGGGGCGGCGCCCGCCCCCCGCAGCTCCACGAACTCGCTTCCGGGTTCGAAGCGGAGGCGGGCCAGATACTCGTCATCGGTCGCGGGGACGAAGGAGACCTCCACGTCCACAGATTCGCCGCCGGGGACGATCAGAACCGGCCGCACGTCCACCCGGAACACGTCGTCGTCGCCGAGCGGCTCGTCGTGGCCGGTCACCGTGACATCGCCATCATCGAGGTTGTAGATCGTAAGCGTGCTGGTGGCGTCGCCGATCACGTTGACGGAGAGCTTGCCGAAATCCAGCAGCGCGGGGCTCACCGCGATGCGCGCACCATCCGGGCGCAGATCGTCCTCGATCGGCCAGGGGGCCAGTCGATCGCAGGCGAGGGCGACAACTAGGAGGAACACAGGCTCAGTCTATCCGCAAACGGGAGGAGAGGCCTCGCCGGCCTCTCCCCCTACCGCGCCATCCCCTCCGGCCTCCAACCTGCGGTTTCCGGCCTGCGGCGCCGGGCGCGTTGCTAACGCGCCCGGACGTGGCGCTCTCCCTCTCACCGCAGCCCCCCATGCCGCATGGGCGTTTGCTGGCTCCGAGAGCCGCGGACCGCGGCATGGGTGACCATCGGAAGCGGGGGGAGAGGCCTCGCCGGCCCCACTACTGCGCCATCCCCTCCGGCCTCGAACCAGACTATTTGACCGGCGCTCCCAGGCCGAGCCGCAACCCGCCGCCCCAGGCGACAAGGGGCTCCCCACCGTATGCCTCGGAGCCCGCCCAGCCGTCGGCGCGTATCGCCAGGCGCACCTGCTGGTTCAAGGGCACGTCCACACCGGCCGCCAGTCCGGCCGCCACGCCGAGCTCGGCCTGCGCGCCAAATGTGCTTGAACGCCAGTTGTCGCGCGCGTCAACGGTCAACGCGGCCCACGCGGGGCCGAAGCGGGGGCCGAAGCCCACCCCGAGCGCCAGCGCGCCGGACGTTTGCTCGATCTGCTCGGTGGGAGCGAGTCCGTAGGCGAGGTCGGCCGTCAGGTGCGCCTCGCTGCGCCAGGGACCAGTGATGCGGATCGGGTTCGCCCAGACTCCGGCCACGCTCACGCCCAGCGGCGCGAAGGCCGGTGAACCCCCGTGCACGGCCACCCCGCCGAGCACGCTGAGGGTGGATTCTCGCTTTCGGAGCATCTCCTCCACGGCCAACGTCTCTCCCGCCGCGACGGTGACCCGCTCCTTCATCAGCGTCCGCCCGTCCGCCGCGTGGACCTCGACCAGTTGCGAGCCCGGATCGATTGCATAGACCCCGGGAAGTTCGCCGCGCGCGGTACCGTTGATGAACAATTTCGCCCGGGAAAGGACGGCGTCGCAAGCGGCGATGAGCGCCCGCTCGGCCGCGCCGCGCAAGGAGTGGGCCCCACCCAGAAAAATCTCTTCCCGCCCCACGATTCGGTACTCGGCCCGGGGAATCTGCAGGCCCCCGGTCCAGGTCATCGTCCGGTCGCGCGCGTACTGGTGCGCCTCCATCACATCGACCAGATCGTCGTCATCGAGGTCGGCGCGATCCTGCGCGGAGGTGAGGGCGTCGATGAGGAAGTGGGTGTACACCCCGTTCTCCAGCGTTGGATCCTCCATCGCCGGCTGCCAGTACTGGGCCGCGTAGAGTCGAGCTTCGGACTCCGATACGTCGCGACCACCTCTCGGTGCCGGCGGCTCGCCGCGAAGACCGCTGAGCAGCTGGCGCGTCGGCGAGGACACCGCGCTACGACTCCCCGAGCGTCCATTGTGACAGGTGTCCAGGATCATCACCCGCCGCCGCGCGGGCAACTCGTGAACCAGCGCTTCGACATCGACCACCGCCAGCCCGGTGCGCTCCGGCGCGTCGAGCTTGGCGTCCGAAGGGAGGAAGTACAACTCGCTGCCCTGGATCGGATCGATCGCCAGCGTCCCGTGTCCGCTGAGGTACAGCACGAAGGTGTCGTCGCGTTGGAGGTCGGCGGTGGCGACCTGGATCGAGCGCAACAGCCCGTCCCGAGTGGTGGCGTCGCGGCCTTGGATGACAAAGACCCGGTCGAAGCCGCCAACATCGGGAGAGCCGAGGACCGCGCCGAGGTCACGAGCGTCCTTTTCCGGGAAACGCAGTCCCTTCAGGGCCGGATCATCGTAGTCCTGCACCCCGACCAGCACCGCCACCCGACGCGGGGTGTAGCTGGTGTCCGCGCCTCCGGGGGTGGCGATCACTCCGGCCAGGGCCAGGTTCGTCAGCGCCAGAATCACGGCTTCACCGCGGGAACGTAGACGGTCTGGGGTTCGGCTCCACCTTCGACCGTGAAGCGCGCGGGACCTTCTCCTGGTTCGAAGGCGTAGCTCACCGGGAGGTCGGATTCGCCGGCCGGCACCTGCCCCGACCACAGGACGACGCCTTCCCGCCGAAGCGTGACGGTGGCGGGGGCCGAGCATTGGACGCGGAACATGAGGGTGTCGCCCGCAGCATAGCGCTGGTTGACGGCGAAGCGCTCGACGGAGCCACTGCCGTAGCGGACGGCCGCCTTGATCACGACGCTGGGGAGCATGTCGCCGCTCCCGCGCTCGACCATCAGGGCCGGGTCACCGCGTTCGGCTGGATCGGAGATGACCAGCAGCGAAAGTGCCGCCATCGCCGCCATGCCCACTGCGGCCAGGATCCGGGTACGCGAGCCGCTGCGGCGCCGCTCGGCCTGCCAGGCCCGGATGGTCTTGTCCACGACACGGGGAGAGGGTTCGATGCCCCCGAGCGCGCTGAAGCGGGCGTCGAATTCGTCGTCGGTCACGACGTCTCCAACAGTTCACGCAGTTTGGCTCGCGCCCGGGATGCCCGCGCGCGTGCGTTGTCGGGCGAAATGTCCAGCGCGGCGGCGACCTCGTTGTGGTCGAGCCCCTCCACGGCCGTGAGCAAGAACGCGTCGCGCAGATTCTCCGGGAGCCGCGCCAGGGCCTGCTCCAGCGCGATTCGGTCGGTGTGGTTGGCCTGCACGAACGGCTCCCACGCGTCCCCCAGCACCTCGGGGCGACGTGCCGCGCTCCGCGCTCGGTCGCGAAGCGTGTTGGTGCAGATCCTGAAGAGCCAACTCCGGAACGAACCGCTGGTGGTGGACCAGGTTGCGCGCGACCGGTGCACACGCAGGAAGGTTTCCTGGAACGCATCGTCCGCCAGTTCAGGACGGTGCGTCATGCGCAGGGCATACCCGTATAGGGACGCACGGTGGCGCTCGAACAGCGTCACGTACGCCGCTTCGTTGCCATCCCGGACCGCGTCCATGAGCTCCTCGTCGGTGTCCGGGCGATTCACCCGTCCTCCGCTGACCTCTACGCCGACGGGGTGCGGCGTGTGACAACGCGCACCGTTTCCGCCGCCGCAACGAGCGCTACGAGCATCGCGCACGCGTGCGGGAAGTACCGGCCCCAGGTGCGGTACGGCGTCTCAAATGTCGTGAGCCTGAGATCGACGACCTTGGCTACTTCTTTATAGGGCTCGGTCTCGTACCGAATGACCCCGTGCGGCTCGACCACCATCGAGATGCCCGTATAGGCCACGCGGACCATGGGGCGGCCCAACTCTGTCGCGTAGGCGGCGGCGAGCATGGCGTGCTGGTGAGGCGCCGCGGTGTCGCCGAACCAGCCATCGTTGGTGATGTTGATGAACACGTCCGCCGCGGAGAGCGCCCGCATCTGGGACTCGAGGATTGCCTCGTAGCAGATCGGGGATGTGAAGCTGAATTTCTCGGTGTGGAACACGGTGGCTTCGTCACCGGCTCGGAAACTACCGACACCCTGGATGTACGGCTTCAGATAGCTCGCCGGCCAGGGTAGGTACTCGCCGAAGGGCATCGGGACCATCTTGTCGTAACGACCCTTCACCTCCCCATCCTTGCCGAACAGGTAGGCGCTGTTCCACATCGCGCGCCGGGTCGGATCGTCGGGGTCGGCCTCGCGAGTGCCTCCGCCAAGGAAGAACGCAAAACCGCCGGCGCGCGACATCTCCGCGAGCCCGCTGCGCACGCGCCGCTCGGTGGGTGTGTTGTAGATCGAACCCTCGGGCCAGATGACCAGATCCGGCCTGTCCGCGACCACTCGGGCTGTCAGCGTGACCCACCCGTCCAGCACGGTCTGACCCCGCTCGCTGATGTGCTGCACCATCGATACACCCTGCTGCAGCAACGCGATCTTCGCGACAGGCGCACGCTGGAGTTCAGCCTCGACCCACGCGAAGCGCCATGCCCCGAAGGTCAGCGTGCCCGCCAGCAACCCGCTTGTGATGAGCATCGGAACCACCGGCGTGTTCCGGCGCGCGCGCCTGGCCACCACGACCTCCGCGATGGTGGCGTTGGTCGCGATGATGAGCCAGCTGAGGCCGTAGGCGCCGAACACACTCGCCAGCTGCCAGGTGTAGGGGTTCCGATACTGCCCAACTCCCTGATAGTACGGGAATAAAGAGGGTTGTACAAACTCGGCCGTGACCCAGAGCGTCGGGAACGCGAACACCCAGCCCGCCCCCAATCTCTCCCGGAGCGGCGCGACCGCCGCCGCCAGGAAGCCGTAGGGCAGCCCGAACACCGCCGCGAAGAGCCCGACGATCAATGCGGCGACGGGTAGAGGAATGTTGCTGAAGGTGTCGATCGTCTGGGCGAGCCAGAAAAAGAGAAGAAATACTCCGGAGAAGCCGGTGAGGTATCCCAGGCGGAAGTTGCGTCCGAGCAGCACGCGCCTGACCCAGCCGTGACCCGGGGTGTTCTCGACGCGCGCGGGCGCCGCGACCGCCACGAACAGCGGCACGAAGCTGACCCAGTGCAGCCAATGCAGCCCGATCGGGGGCGACACCAACCGCAGCACCGCGCCCGAGAAAAGCGCCGCCGCCACGGCTGGGGCGTTCGCCATCGAAAAGAACCGATCGGACGGCAAGGACGGTTCGGGCACGGCGCCTTGGGGAGGGTCGCGCCCTAACCGGTCTAGAAGTCCATGCCGCCCATGCCGCCCATGCCACCCATGCCACCCATGCCACCCATGTCGCCGCCGCCGCCAGCCTTCTTCTTCTCAGGCTTGTTGGCGATGACCGCTTCGGTGGTCAACAGCATTCCGGACACCGAGGCCGCATTGATCAGGGCGACCCGGACGACCTTGGTGGGGTCGATGATGCCCTTGGCGATGAGGTCGCCGTAGGTTTCCGTCTGGGCGTCGAAGCCCCAGCCGCCCTTGCCCTCGCGAACCCTGTGGACCACGATGGCTCCGTCGATGCCCGCGTTGTTGGCGATGGCACGGAGGGGCTCCTGAATGGAGTCGCGGATGATCTCGACTCCGAAGTGCTGGTCGCCGGGGAGGCCGGTGAGGGCGTCAAGGGCGGCGAGGCAACGGATGAACGCGGTGCCGCCGCCTGGGACGACGCCCTCGTCCACGGCGGCGCGGGTCGCGTTGAGCGCGTCTTCCACACGGGCCTTCTTCTCCTTCATCTCGACCTCGGTGGCCGCGCCGACGCGGATCACCGCCACGCCCCCGACCAGCTTGGCAAGGCGCTCCTGGAGCTTCTCCTTGTCGTAGCTGGAGGTCGTCTCTTCGATCTGGGCGCGAATCTGCTTGACTCGCGCACGGACGGCGTCGGAGGAGCCCGCCCCTTCGATGAGGGTCGTCGTTTCCTTGGTGACTTCGATGCGCTTGGCCTTCCCGAGGTCGGCGAGGGTGACGCCGTCGAGCTTCAGTCCCAAGTCCTCCATGATCGCGCGCCCACCGGTCAGGATGGCAAGGTCTTCCAGCATCGCCTTACGTCGATCACCGAAGCCCGGCGCCTTGACGGCGACCACGTTCATCGAGCCGCGGAGCTTGTTGACCACCAGGGTGGCAAGCGCGTCACCTTCAATGTCTTCCGCGACGATCAGCAGCGATCGTCCCGCCTCGTGCACCAGTTCCAACACCGGGAGCAGGTCTTTCATCGAGGAGATCTTCTTTTCGTGGATGAGCACCAGCCCGTCCTCGAGAACGGCCTCCATCCGGTCCTGGTTGGTCACCATGTAGGCCGACAGGTACCCACGATCGAACTGCATACCCTTGACGACGTCGAGCTCGGTCTTGGGCGACTTCGCCTCTTCCACGGTGATGACGCCATCCTTGCCGATCTTGGCCATGGCATGGGCAAGGATCTCGCCCACTTCGGTGTCGCCGTTGGCGCTGATGGTGGCCACCTGCGCGATCTCGGTGTTGTCCTGGATGGGGCGGCTGATGTTCTTGAGCTCGGCCACGACGGCGGCCACGGCCTTGTCGATGCCGTGCTTGATGTCCATCGGGTTGGCACCGGCGGCGACCAGCTTGCTTCCCGACCGATAGATCGCCTGGGCGAGCACGGTGGCGGTCGTGGTTCCGTCTCCGGCGACGTCATTGGTCCTGGAGGCGACCTCCTTCACCATCTGGGCGCCCATGTTCGCCAGCTTCCCAGGGAGCTCGATCTCTTTTGCGACGGTGACGCCGTCCTTGGTCACGATCGGCGCGCCGAAGCTCTTCTCGATCACGACGTTGCGACCCTTCGGGCCGAGGGTGACCTTGACGGTGTTGGCGAGAGCGTCGACGCCACGGAGAATCTCCACACGGGCGGTTTCGCGAAATTGAATGTCCTTGGCGGCCATGGTGACTCCGAGTCGGGGGTACGGGTAGGGTTTAGGAGAGGACCGCGAGGATGTCTTCTTCGCGGAGAATGAGCATCTCCTCGCCTTCGAGCTTGAGTTCGTCGCCGGTGTACTTCCCGAACAGGATCTTGTCGCCGACGTTGACGCTCATGGCGCGCACCGCGCCTCCCTCGAGCACCCGGCCGTTGCCGACCGCCATGACCAGGGCCTCCTGGGGCTTCTCCTTGGCGGAGTCCGGGATGATCAGACCGCCGGCAGTCTTCTGCTCGGCAGTGACGCGCTTGACGAGGACACGATCGTAGAGGGGGCGGAAGCTCATGTTGAACTCCTATGTTTGTAGCTGAAGGATTTTTGTGTGCGGACCACCGGCCGATGCCGGGGTGCCACGAGCGGCATGGGGTTACGCACGGGCTGGAGCGGCGTCAACCGCCGGACCCAAAAAGAAAACCGCCGCCGGAGGATTCCGGCGGCGGTGAGGTCCCGACGTGGGGAGTGGTTGAGTCAGGGCACGGATTATTTGGTTTGAAGACGAACGCCCCACGCCGGGACGGTGGGATGGAAAGCAAGAGGTATGCCGCGAGGGTGAAAGCACCGTTTTTCGACTCGGCGCCCGCCATCCCGTGATCGGCATGTCGGACGGGCGGGCCGCACCCCCTTGTCAGCGGGGCCACGGGGCCTATCGAGGGAATCAGAAACGGCAGCGCTGGCTGCCGGCGCTTGACGGAGGGGATTCGGGGATTAGCGTTTCGCGGTCCTCGGACTCGTCCGGGGTGCCGATTCGAATGACTGCATAGAAACTGAGTTTTGCGGTGGTGGCACCGCGCGGAGTCCAGGCATGGGCAAGATCATCGGAATCGACCTCGGCACCACCAATTCGGTCGTGGCCATCATGGAAGGCGATTCGCCGACCGTCATCATCAACGAAGAGGGTGGCCGGACCACCCCGTCGGTGGTCGGCTTCGGCAAGGAATCCGAGCGGCTGGTCGGTGCCACCGCCCGACGCCAGGCGATGCTGCACCCGACGAGAACGGTGTACTCCATCAAGCGATTCATGGGGTTGCGATGGGAGGAGGCCGAGCAGGAGGGCAAGCGCGTGCCGTACAAGCTCGTGCGTGGCAGCGACGGTGCGCCGCGCGTCGACATCGACGGCAAGGAGTTCAGCGCCCCGGAAGTCAGCGCGATGATCCTCCAGAAGCTGAAGCGGGAGGCCGAGCGCTACCTCGGTGAACCGGTCACCGAAGCGGTCATCACGGTTCCGGCGTACTTCAACGACGCCCAACGCCAGGCCACCAAGGACGCCGGCCGTATCGCCGGACTCGACGTCAAGCGCATCATCAACGAACCCACCGCGGCGGCGCTGGCCTATGGCTTCGACAAGAAGAAAAAGGACCAGACGATCGTGGTGTACGACTTCGGCGGCGGCACCTTCGACGTGTCGGTGCTCGACGTGGGCGAGAACATCGTCGAGGTGCGGTCCACCGCGGGCGACACTCACCTTGGCGGCGACGACATCGACAACATCCTGATCGACTGGTTGGCCAGGGAATTCAAGGCTGACACCGGAATCGACGTCAGCAACGACAAGATGATCCTCCAACGCCTCAAGGATGCCGCCGAGAAGGCGAAGATCGAGCTCAGCGCCGGCCTGAGCACCCAGATCAGCCTGCCCTTCCTGGCCGGCGATGCCACCGGCGCCAAGCACCTGGAGCGAACCCTCGCGCGCAGCCGGTTCGAGCAGATGATCGAGGCGGTCATCGAACGTACGATGGCGCCCTGCCGGCAGGCGCTCAAGGACGCCAAGTTGAGCGCCTCGGACATCCACGAGGTGGTGCTCGTCGGTGGAAGCACGCGCATCCCGATGGTGCAGGACAAGGTGAAGAAACTCTTCGGTCGCGAGCCAAATCGTTCGGTAAACCCCGACGAGGTGGTGGCGGTCGGTGCCGCCGTGCAGGGTGGTGTGTTGGGCGGCGATGTCACCGACATGCTCCTGCTCGACGTCACGCCGCTCTCGCTCGGCATCGAGACGTTGGGCGGGGTGTTGACCGTCCTCATCGCCCGCAACACGACGATTCCGGTGTCCAAGAGCGAGACATTCTCCACGGCGGCCGATGGCCAGACGGCGGTCGATGTTCAGGTATACCAGGGAGAACGCCCGCTTGCGAAGGACAACCGGTCGCTCGCCAACTTCCGACTGGATGGCATCGCGCCGGCACCGCGCGGCGGTCCTCAGGTGGAGGTCACCTTCGACATCGACGCCAACGGGATCGTGAACGTCAAGGCCAAGGACAAGGCCACCGGGCGTGAGCAGAAGGTCACCATCCAGACCTCCGGCGGCCTGTCCAAAGACGACGTGGAGCGCCTGGTCAAGGAAGCGGCCGCGAACGAATCGGGCGACAAGGCTCGCCGTGAGACCATCGAGGCTAGGAACAACCTGGATAATCTGGTCTATCAGGTCGACAAACTCCTCCGCGAGAGCAAAGACAAGATGCCCGCGGCCGAAGTCAGCACCGTCGAAGCGGCGCTCGGTGAGGCCCGTAGCGCCCTGGACAGTGACGACGCGGCCCGGCTCAAGGGTGCCTTCGACAAGTTGCAACAGGCGAGCATGAAGATGGGCGAGGCGGCGTACAGCGCCGCTGGCGCCACGCCGGACGGTGAAGCGACGGGTGGCCCTCCTCCAGGCGGCGGCGCAAAACGCGACGACGTGATCGACGCCGACTTCGAGGAAACCTGAGCGGATGGCGAAGCGCGAGTACTATGAGGTGCTAGGCGTCGCCCGGGATGCCTCTCAGGCCGAGATCAAGAAGGCCTTTCGCGCGCTCGCGATGAAGTTGCATCCGGACAAGAATCCCGGGGACAGGGAAGCGGAGGCCCGCTTCAAGGAGGTCGCGGAGAGCTACGAGATACTGGGAGATGAGCAGAAGCGACAGATGTACGACCGCTTCGGCCACGAGGGCCTGCGCGGCGCCGGAATGAACAGCGGGTTTCAGAGCTCTGAGGACGTTTTCAGCCACTTCGCCGATATCTTCGGGGATCTTTTCGGATTTCGAGGTGCTGGTGGCCAACGTGGACCCCGGCGGGGCGCGGACCTTGAGTATCCGCTGACCATCGAGTTCATCGAGGCGGTCAAGGGGGTCGAGAAGGAGATCAGTTACCCCAAGCACGACAGCTGCCAGCAATGCGCTGGCAGTGGGGCGCGCGCCGGCTCAGAGCCGCAGACCTGCGGGACGTGTCGGGGCGCCGGTGAGGTGGTGCAACAGGCGCAGATGTTTCTACGCATCCGTACGGTCTGTCCCGGGTGCAACGGGCGGGGGAAGGTCGTCCGTGACCCCTGCGGAGGATGCACGGGCACCGGGCGAACGCGGCGCGAAGAGAAGCTAAAGGTCAACATCCCCGCCGGCGTGGACGAGGGCATGCAGCTTCGCCTCACCGGCAAGGGTGAGGCCGGGGAGCCCGGGGGCCCCGCCGGCGATCTGTACGTCACCATCCGGGTGGCGGAGCACGATGTGTTGAAGCGTGACGGTACGAACATCATCGTTCGTCGCACCATCCCCTACGTGCTCGCGGTCTTGGGTGGAGAGCTGGTGGTCCCCACCGTGGACGGCGAGGAGACCCTGGCGATCGAACACGGCACGCCCTCCGGCAAGGTCATCACCATGCGGGGCAAGGGGGTCTCGGCGATCCATGGTCGTGGGCGAGGGGACCAGCTGGTGCAGCTGGTGGTCGATGTGCCGCGGCAACTGTCCGCACGCGAAGAGGAGCTCCTCCGCGATTTGGCAAAGGCGCAGGGCGTCAAGATTCGCGACCGCAGCTTCTGGGGAGCGGTCTTCAAGGGGTTCGGGTCGTAAACCCCTGTCACCGAGGCGGCGTCACCCGCCCATGACCGCGCTATGGGCTGGCGCCAGGAGAGGCCGTGAGCAACGAATCTGGGGTGGCCGCGCCACCGAACGAGGGCGAGATCGCAGCCGCCGCGACGGAGGTCGCGCGCGTGCGGACGGAGGTAGGCCGGGTGCTGGTCGGCCAACGGTACTTGGTGGACAGGATGCTCGTCGCGCTCCTCGCCGACGGCCACCTGCTGGTGGAGGGGGTCCCGGGCCTCGCGAAGACCACCGCCATCAAGGCGTTGGCGGGCGCCATCTCGGGTAGCTTCGCGCGGATCCAGTTCACGCCGGACCTGCTCCCCGCCGACCTGGTGGGGACTCAGATCTACAACCCACGCGACATGAGCTTCACCACGAAGAAGGGGCCGATCTTCGCGAATATCGTCCTCGCCGACGAGATCAATCGCGCGCCGGCCAAGGTGCAGAGCGCGCTGCTCGAAGCGATGCAGGAGAGGCAGGTGACGCTCGCCGACGACACGCACCCACTTCCGGCCCCCTTCCTCGTCCTGGCGACGCAGAATCCGATCGAGCAGGAGGGCACCTACCCCCTGCCCGAAGCGCAGGTCGACCGGTTCATGATGAAGCTGTTGGTGACCTATCCATCGGTCGACGAAGAGCGCCTGATCTTGGAGCGTAGCAGTCGGCCGGCGGAGCGCGTCGGCTCCGTGCTTACGCCGGCGCGACTGCTCGAATTGCAGGAGCTGTGTCGCCGGGTGACGCTCAAGCCGGTTCTTCAGAGCTATATTGTAGGTCTGGTGCACGCAACGCGACAGCCGGGCACCATCTCCGCCAAGCTCGCGCGCTTCGTCCAGTACGGCGCGTCTCCGCGCGCAACGATCTCGCTCGCGGCGGCGGCTCGTGCGATCGCGCTCTTGGATGGCAGGGACTTCGCCACGCCGGACGATGTGAAGGAGATCGCGCCCGACGTACTGAGGCACCGGCTCCTGCTCACGTACGAGGCCGAGGCAGAGGGGCTGTCTGCGGACGCGGTCGTGCGCGAGGTGCTCGCGTCGGTCCGGACGCCCTGAGGTCCGGCCTTGCTGACTCCCGATGAGCTACGACAGATAGGCCGCCTCCATGCCCAGGTTGGGCGGCGGGTCGACGCGCTCCTGGCCGGTGAGTACCGCTCGGCGTTCCGGGGTTCGGGCATGGAGTTCGAGGAGGTTCGCCCGTACTCGCCGGGAGACGATGTTCGCCGCATCGATTGGAATGTCACCGCGCGAACGGGCGATCCCTTCTTGAAGATCTTCCGCGAGGAGCGCGAGCTCACCATGCTCCTCGTCGTCGATCGATCGGGATCCGTCCGGTTCGGCGGGGGTGGGCGTGACGGCCGCACCGACAAACGGCTACAGATCGCGCGTGTGGCTGGCGCACTCAGCTACGCCGCGCTCCGTAGCAGCGATCGCGTCGGCCTGATCACGTTCTCCGACGGGATCGAGCAGTACCTGCCGCCCCGGAAGACGCGGGGCCACGCGTGGTCGGTCATCCGGACCGTCTACGAGTCCGTCCAACGGGACCGAGGCACCAACCTCCACGCCGCCATCGTCAAGGCGCAGACGGTGCTCAAGCGGCGCGCGGCCGTGGTCATCGTGTCCGACTTCCTGGGTCCCGACACCTGGGTGGACGCCTTGCGGGTTCTCCAAAAGCGACATCGCGTCCACGCCTTCCTGGTGCATGACCCTGCGGAAGCTGGAGTTCCAGAGGTCGGGTTGGTCACTGTGGCGGACGCCGAGACCGGCGCGCTTCGCACCGTGGACGCCCGCCGGTGGGCGGCGGACGTGTCGATCGAACGTCGGCTTGCGAATTTGCGCCGCCTCGGGGTGCGTGTCAGCGCGGTGAGCACCGCGGATGACGCCTTCCAACGCATGCACACCCACTTTCGGACGCGCTGATGACGGTGTTGCTGTGGTTATTGGCGTGCGAGGCGCCCCTGCTTCTCGAGGCGCCCGCGGCGGCCGTGTACGTCGACGCGCGGAGGGCGTCGTCCGGCGGCGCCATCGCGCTTCGCGCGCCGCCAGGCTCAACCGTCGAGGGCAGCACCGGCATGGTCGTGGCCGATGGCAGCGAGGGGCAGTGGACGCTCTCCGGTGCCGATGGCAGCTACATCGTGACCGTTTCCCCGCCGGGAGGCGAGGCGGTTCGGATCTTCGTCGACATCGGTGTGGACGGCCCGACGGGAGGGCCGATGGACGAACTGCAGCAGCTTCCACCGCCGGCACCACCGGTGTGGCCGTGGGTTGCCGCCTCGCTGGTCGTGCTCGCGGCGGCCCTGGCCGTTGCGGCCTGGGCGTGGAAGCGGCTCAAGCCCGTCCCACCTGCCCCCGCGCCCATGCCTGCGCACCTCGTTGCCCACCGTGCCTGGGTGGCGCTCCGCTCCCGGACCGGTCTTCGTCCGGAACAGGTGGCGGGTCAGATGTCGGACATCTTCCGCACGTGGCTCGACGCCGATCTGCGTTTCCCGGCGACGCAGCGTACACGCCGCGAAATCCTGGATGTGCTCGCCGGATACGTCACCGCGGCCGAACTTGATGCGGCGCGGAGGCTCCTGTCGGCGACCGACCTGGTGAAATTCGCCGAGCGATCCGAGCACGCCGACCTGTTCGACCGACTCGACCACGACTTCTACGCGATCGTCTGCCCGGTGCGGCGTGCTTGAGTGGGCGTCGCCGCTGTGGTTCCTGGCGCTCCCGCTCGCGGTGCTGCCGGTCGTGGGTCTTTTTCGGCCCTGGGCGCTTCGTTTCTCGTCGTTCTCGGCGATGCGAGGCGGCCGATCGTGGCGGTCGAACCTGGCCTGGGTTCCGGCGCTCGCGCAGTCGGCCGTGCTGGTGCTGGTGCTGGTGGCGCTCGCGCGGCCCCAACGGGTGATGCGCGAGACCGAGCGAGAGAGCGAAGGCGTCGACATCGTGCTGGCGATCGACACGTCGGGCTCGATGCGGGCGGATGACATGGGGTTGGGCGCCACCCGCCTCACCCGCCTGCAGGCCGGGCAGCGGGTGATGGCCGAGTTCGTGGATCAGCGGCCCAACGACCGGATCGCGTTGGTGGTGTTCGGCGAGGAGGCCTTCACCCAGGTGCCACTCACCCTCGACCACGTGGGCCTCGACGACTTCATCGGGCAACTCGAGGTGGGCCTCGCCGGCAAGTCCGCGACTGCCGTGGGCGATGCGATCGCGGTTGCGTCGAAGCGGCTCAAGGAACTGAAGGCGCCGAGCAAGGTCATCATCCTGGTGACCGACGGCAAGTCCAACTCGGGCCAGATTGACCCGGTGCTCGCCGCGGAGGCGGCGGCCGCTCTCGGCATCCGGGTGTACACCATCGGGGTCGGGGCCAGCGGCGCGCCGTCCGGGCTCCTCGGCATGTTCAGCGCCGCCGGGGCCGAGGTGGATGAACGCACACTCGGCCAGATCGCTTCGGTGACGGGCGGCCAGTACTTCCGCGCCACCGATACCCGCGCGCTCGCTGCGGTGTACGCCCGCATCGACGAACTCGAGCCGTCGACGGCGAGGGTGAAGGAATACGTCCACCGCGACGAGCTCTTCCTGTGGTGGCTGGGCCCTGCGCTCACGCTGTTGCTGCTGGACCTGATCGTGGGCTCGACGCTGCTGCGGAGGATTCCATGATCTTCGCCTCGCCGGGCCTCTTCTGGCTCCTGGTGTTCACCCCCGCGATCGGCCTCCTCCTCGTCTGGGCTGGACGTAGGCGTCGTGACACGATCGCGCGCGTGTTCTCCGCAGAGGCCTACGCCGCGCTGGTGTCCCCGGGTCTCGGCCGCGCGCGAAGCGTCCAGGCGGTCACGGCTGTCGTCGCCGTGTTGATGATCAGCCTTGCTGCGGCCCGGCCCCAACTGGGGCACCAGTGGGTGCAGCGACGGGGAAAGGGCGTCGACATCGTCGTCGTCCTCGACGTGTCGCGTTCGATGGACGCAGAAGACGTGTCGCCGTCTCGCATGGAGCGCGCGCGGCGCGAGGTCATCGATTTCGTGGGCTTGCTGCGCGGCGACCGCGTGGGACTCGTACTCGTCGCCAACGGCGCGTACCTTCGAACGCCCTTGACCACCGACTATGGCACCTTCGTGTGGGCGCTCGCCGACTCGTCGACCACGACGATCGCGGCGCAAGGGACCGCCATGGCCCAGGGACTCGACACCGCCACCCAGATGCTCACCCGCGGCGGCGGGGCCGGGAAGGCGGTGTTGATCGTCAGCGATGGTGAGTTCCACGACCCTCCCGAGGCGCTCGCCGCGGCTGCGGCGCGGGCGAAGGAGGCGGGCGCGCTCGTGTACGGGCTGGGCGTCGGCGACGCCGGTGGCGCGCCAATTCCGCTGCCGGAGGGTGGGTTCAAAAAGGACCGTTCGGGCGCGATCGTTCTCAGTCGGCTGGAGCCCGGGGGGCTGCGCGCGCTGGCCGCGGCGACGGGGGGCGCGTACGTAGAGGCGGTGGCGGGGAGCGACGACGTGGCGGGGCTGTACGAAGGAGAGATCCGCGCCAGACTGGAGGCGAAGGAGCGCGACCTCCACCGGGAGAAGATTCCGAACGAAGTTTATCAATGGCCGCTGGCCGCCGGGCTCTTGGCGCTCGCGGCGTTGGCGTTCTTCGGCATCGGTCCCCGCGCGCGGCGCACGGGGGCTGCCGCGGCGTTCGTGCTCGTGGCTCTACTCGCCGCCCCGGGCCCCGCCCTTGCCGGCCCGCGCGAAGAAGGGCTCGCGGCCTGGCGCGCCAAGGACTGGAGCACCGCGGCCGAACAGCTCGGGCAGGCTCGGGTGCAGGACGTCCGCGACATCGAGGTCGGCCAGGCGCTTGCCGAGTCGCTTTATCGGAAGGGGCGTTTCCGCGAGGCGGAGCAGCTGTACCTGTCCTTGGCCGAAAACGACCCTGAGCACGCGGGTACCCATCGGTACAACGCAGGAAACAGCGCCTACGCCGACGGTCGGCTGGAGCGAGCGCTCAACCTCTACGACACCGTCCGCACCGCCGCTCCGGAGATCAAGAGCGCCGCCAAGAACTTCGAGGCGGTGAAGAAGGAGGTCGCCCTGCGCGAGCAGCAGCCTCCCCCCGATGGCGACCCTGGACAGGGGGAGGGCGACTCGGGCGAACAAGGACAACCGAGCGACGAGGGTCAGCCCGGTGCGGACGGTCAGCCGGGCCAGCAGGGCGAGCCCGAAGCCGGCTCCGAACCTGGCGATGGCGGCGTGCTGGAGGCGCAATCGGGAGAGGAGCCCCCCCAAGGCAGCCCCGCAGGGGATCCGAGCGGCGCGCCCGACACCGGGGAGGGCGCTCCGGCTGCAGTCGACGCGCCGGAATCATCGTCGGGCGAGTTGTCCGCGGAGGCCGCGGCCCGGCTGGTGGACTCGGTGGTCGACGGTCGGCCGCGGGTGCGGGTTGCTGGCCGCGAAACGGAGAAGGACTGGTGATGGTGACGCTCATCAACCTCGCCCAGGCAGCGGGTCTGGTCATGCAGCTCGATGCGACCGAGGTCGTCGCGGGTCAGAGCGTGGGCCTGACGCTGCAGCTCTCCGATGCCTTCGTCGCGCGACCGCCGTCGATTCCGATTACCGAGGGCGCCACCGTACGGTTCGTCACCCAGGCGCGCGCCCGCCAGATGATCAACTTCGAGGTCACCGAGACGCTGACGTTCAGGTACGACGTCATCGCGACGAGGCCGGGCGACTTCCAGATTGGCCCCCTGGCCGTGGACACCCCGGCGGGCCAACTGCGGGCGGACGGCGTCATCCTTCACGTTGCCGCCGCGGATCCCTCTGGGGTCGACGGACTGGTGGCCGAGTTGGGCGACGGGGTTGCCTGGGTCGGTCAGGTCCTGGTGTACCACCTCAAGTACAAGACCAGCCAGCCCCTCGTCAACGCCCGGTGGGGACCGCCCGACAGCGCCCTGCTGATGCCCGAGTCCGGCGTCGAGCCCGTCACCGCCGAGTACCGGCTCGGCTCGGGCGCGGGAGGCCTCTCGGTGGCGGAGCTGTGGTACCCGTTTCGGGTGAAGGCCGCGGGGACCACCACCGTCGATGCGGGAACACTCCTGGCGCAACTGGCGGTGCAGCGACGGCGGGGCGGCAGCCGCGACCCCTTCTTCCGCGATCTGCCGGGCTTCACGGACACCGAGAGCCAGACCGTCATCAGCAATCCGCTGCGTCTCCAGGTGAAAGAGCTTCCCAGCGGCAGACCCGCGGCGTTCTCGGGGCTGGTGGGCAGCTTTCAGCTCACCGCCACCGCGTTGCCCGAGCGCATCGACGTGGGTGAAACGCTCACCGTGGACGTGCTCCTGGCCGGCGACGGAGCGGTGGCGGGGGCGTCCCTCCCGGCCTGGCAGGCCGAGGGGTACCGCGTGTACGACGACACCCCTGCGGTGTCGGCCAAGCTCTCCGACGGAAAGCTCTCGGCGTCCGCCCGGTTCCGTCGCGCGGTCGTCCCCGAGCGTCCGGGCACCCTCGAGCTACCTCCGGTGCGGATGTCCTGGTTCGACCCTGCAGCCGGGGAGTACGTCGAGCGTGAGGTGCAGCTGGGCTCGGTCGAGGTGGTGGGTGCCGCCCAGGCCGCCAGCCTCGAGACCTTCGGGGGGCAGGGCGCAGCCGGCACCGCGGTGGCGACGCTCGGAGACGATATTCTTCCGGTTCGAACTAGTGTTTCGCTCTCAGCTGGGTGGCCGTCGTGGCTCGGGTGGCTGCTCGCCGTGCCTGGCGCGGGCCTGCTCGTCGTCGAGGGCATCGGACGGATGCGTGGCGCCTGGCGGAAGCTGGTGCCCGAGCGCACCTTCGGCTTCGACGATCTTCCTCAGGACCCGGAGGGACGGCTGGCAGGGCTCGAACGCATCTTCCGCGATGAGGCTGGGCGTCGACTGGGGCGACCAGCTCCAGAGATCAAGTGTGATGATGTCGCGACCCTTGGCGATGAGGCCGTCGCGATCTACCGCGAGCTCGACCTCGCCCGCTACCGCGGTGGCGTCGGACTTCCGGAGCTTCGCGTCCGGGCCTGGATCGGTGCGCAATGATGCTCTCCCTGATCGCGATGGCCTTTGCCCTCGGCGACAACGCGTTCTCCGCGGCCAACGACGCGCTTGCGGCCGGGGACCTTGCCGGGGCGGAGGCGGGGTACCGGCAGGCGCTCGATGCGGGGGCGATCGACGCAGATGTATACTACAACCTTGGTAATGTTCTCTTTCGACAGGAGGATATCCCGCTCGCGGTCCTGGCGTGGCGACGGGCCTTGGTGTTGGCGCCGCGCGATCCAGACCCAGCTGCAAACTTGGATTTTGCACGCCGGAGGGTGCGCGATGAATCCACGGCACCGGATCCGTGGCCAGCATGGGCGCCCTGGCAGGCCGCGCTGACCCCGGGCGAGGGGCAGCTGGCGGGCGGGGCGGTCCTGGGCGTGGGACTGATCGCCCTTGGCTTGCGGCGGCGCTGGCCCGATCTGCCCATGGCGGGGGTCGGCGGAGTCGCGGCGCTGGTGGGGTGCGGGATAGGGCTGGGCGGCGTGGCGGAGGCCACCTTGCCGCCCGCGGCCGTCGTCCTGGTCGCCGAGGTGACCGCTCACAGCGATCTCGGGGGTGGCGTCGACCTCTTCGCCCTCCACGGCGGTGCAGAGATCCGGGTCATCGAGGTGGCGTCGGGCCAGGTGCTCGTCGCGCTGGCGGACGGCCGGCGGGGTTGGCTGCCCAGGGAGGCTGTAGGGTCGGTGGACCCAGACGCGGCGATGCCGCTGCGCAGGCCGGAAACCGCAGGTTGGAGGCGGGAGGGCATGGCGCGGTAGGGGAGACCGGAGGGAGCCCGCGCCCCGGTTACGTGTTAGCTGGCGAACGTTCTTGAGGGCGTGCATGCGGTGGATTCTCTTTTTCGCGCTGTTGTGCTCGGGTTGCTCCTGGCAGGCCCGCGTCAAGTTCCTCAGCGATGAGGAATTCAAGGCCTATTACGCCCTGAAGCCGTTCATGGACGAGGACACTCAGAAGGCCTACCTCAAGACCAAGACCGAGGAGGAGCGCAACGCCTACCTCAAGTCGATCAAGATCGAGCGCGTTCCGCCCACCACGCTCTACGACATGTTCTACACCTACCCCGAGCATATTCGGCAGGCGATTGTCGACGGCGCGGTGCAGACCGGTTGGAACAAGGAGATGGTGCTGATGGCCTGGGGGCCGCCCTTCGACAAGAAGAAGGTCGTCGGCCGCCCTGCCCCCCGCTCGGAAATGCTCATCTACAAGTTCGAGAAGCACGACGACGGGTCGGTGCTGGTCTTCGTTCCGGGGAGCACCACCGAGTACAAGGCCGCTGAGCGCTTCCGCCGTGAGGTGGTCCTCGATTCTGACGTGGTGGCGGAGATGATCGAGAAACCCGGCTGGGCCGATTGACCTGAGGCAAGGCGTGGCGTACGCCACCGCCTTGGCGATCGAGGTGCGCCACCGGTAGACGCGCCGCCCGTGGCCGTCTATACGGGTAGAGCGTAGGTGTGCCCGTGAAGGTCTCGCTCATCAGCCCGTACCCCGACATCACCAACTACGGGTTGCGCAGCATCAGCGCCCACCTTCGTGCCAGCGGCCACCGAACCCAGGTCATCTGCATGCCCGACTTCGCAGGTGACGGCGAGAGTCTGCACGTCCGGATGAGCGAGGCCCGCTACTCCCAGGAGGTGATCGATCAGATGGTGGCGCTCTGCGGCGACAGCGACCTGGTCGGGGTCACCCTGATGACGCACTACTTCGACTCGGCCAAGCAGATCACCAGCGCGATCAAGGCACGGCTGGGGACTCCGGTGATCTGGGGCGGCTTCCACCCGTCCGTTCGGCCCGACGAATGTGCAAAGTGGGCGGACTATGTGGCGATCGGCGACGCCGAGGATCTGATGTTGGAGCTGTGTAATCGTCTGGAGGCGGGCGACCGCACCCGGCTGCACGACATCAAGTCCTTGGTCTGGCGCAACGGCACCGACGTCGTGCGCAACCAGCCGGGCAGCCTCGAGCAGGAGTTGGACCGCTACCCTGCCCCCGATTTCTCGAGGGAGGACCACCACATCCTGTTCGAGGGTCAGCTGGCACCGGTCACCAAGGATCTCCTGCGCCGCTACATGCACAACGGCACCGTCAGCCGGATGTTCGGTCGCACGGGCTATCAGACGATGACCGGGCGGGGTTGTCCGCACGCGTGCACCTACTGCGGAAACAGCTTCTACCGCGACCTCTACAAGCGTCAGCGCTACGTGCGCTATCGCAGCACGCCCCATGTCATCGGTGAGCTCCAGACGATCAAGCGGGAGTACCCGTTCATCAACTTCGTGTGGTTCTCCGACGACAGCTTCTTCGGTCGCCCGCTGCCGGACCTCCTGGATTTCGCCGCGCAGTACAAGGAGAAGATCGGGGACCCGTTCTACCTTCTCGGCAGTCCGGGCACGATCACCGACGAGAAATACAGCGCGCTTGTCGACGCCGGACTCCACTGCATCCAGATGGGCGTGGAACACGGGAGCAAGCGCATCCAAAAGATGTTCAAGCGCTCCACGATGGGCAACGACAAGGTCCTCAAGAGCGCGGAGATCATCACCAAGTACACCGATCGCACGGCGCCGCCTCAGTACGATCTCATCTACGATCTCGCCTACGAGACGATGGAGGACAAGCTCGACACCCTGCGACTGGTCAGCGAGCTCCCCAAGCCCTACCGGCTCCAGGTGTTCTCGGTGATCTACTACCCGGGCACGTCCCTGCACACGCTGGCGAGTCGCGACGGGTTGGTGAATGACGAAAAGGCCGAGATCTACGATCGCATGTTCTTCGAGCGTCACGACAGCTACACCAACACGCTCCTGTTCCTGGCGCGAAGTGGCAAATTTCCGCACGGTCTACTCAAGGTCCTGATCGACCGACGGGTCGTCGACGTGATGACCAGCGACTACATGGCTCCGGCAGGGGGCGCGGCGAAATCGGCGATTCACTCGTTGCGACAGGCGCTTCGGTCGCCGGTGGTCGCCCGTGCCAAGGCCCTGGGCACCTACCGTGCGCGGATCATCGGCATGACCGGCGCCGACGCTGGCGCCGCGGCCCCGCGCGCGTCCGACAGCGTCTGATCGCGTCCCGGCGGCTCAAGTATTTTCGGCGCTGACCGACTCCCGGCTGTGAACAGCCTTTCCGCCCTCTCGCCGACACTCCTCTCCGGACCGGAGAAGGTCCCGATGGGAAGAGACGAAAAGGCCGCCCAGGAGTTCGAGTCCTGGATGGTGTCGTTCATGGCGAAGCAGATGCGCGAGTCGGTGGAGGGCGGCCCCTGGTCGGAGGGCGCCATGGCGACCTTCGCCGACCTTTTCGACCAGGAGATCGGCAAGCGCGTGTCGGAGGGGGGAGGCTTCGGGCTGAAGGAGAGCGTGTTGGAGTCCTGGCGCGGCTCCGCGGCCCCGGCGGCGGCATCACGGCAGCACGCCCACGACGCACCGCCCCCGCCCGAATCGCTGCGGGTCACCAGCGCGTTTGGCGTACGCCCCGACCCCTTTTCGGGACGCGCCCGTGTGCATCACGGCCTTGACCTCGCGGCCCCGCAAGGCACACCGGTGCTGGCCGCGGCGGGGGGGACGGTTCGTTACTCGGGTAGGCGTGGTGGATACGGGAATGTCGTCATCGTCGAGCACGACGACGGCACGGAGACCAGGTACGCCCATTGCCGAGACCTGTCGGTGAAGGTCGGCGAGCGCGTCGCCTCCGGTCAGGCGATCGCGACGGTCGGCAGCACCGGGCGTAGCACCGGCGCCCACCTGCATTTCGAGGTTCGACGCGGCGGCGAGGCGATCGACCCCGCGAGTTGGGGGGGTGTGTCCCCGCTCGCGGAAGAAAAACGCTGAAGGCGCTCAAGTTATAGCGACCTTGTCCGAATCGACCCCAGGAGTCCAACCGTGAAGATCTCCGCTCCCTCTCTCGCACCGACCGACAACCTGACCTACGGGCGGGTGAACCGGGGCGGTGGTCCCAACGGCCAGGCCATCGGCCAGGCCATCGGGCCCGCGTCGCTCGACCGCGCCGTGTCGCTCCACACAAGCGATTTCCTGTCCGAGCTTCACGCCTCGGCGCGGAGCACCCCCTGGGGCGAGGTTCGCGCCGACAAGGTTGCGGAGGCCAAGTCGGACATCGCCGCCGGGCGGTTGGGGAACCAAGACGATTTGTCCGCGACCGTCGACGCCCTGTTGCGCGGCTTCTGAACCGTGGACGACGCCTCCCCGCCCGCGGACGAGACGCTGCAGTTGTTGTTGCAAGCGGTGGAGTCTCAGCTCGCGGCGGCGCGCACCGCCAACGCCGGTGCCCTGGTCGCCAGCACCGAGGAGCGGCGGTCTCTCCAGGAAACTCTCGATGTCGCGGCCATTCGGCGCGGCAGTGTCGCGACTCGGGCCGAAGCGACGCGCGTGGCGCTGCGGATACGGTCGCTCGACTCCCGCATCCGCACCTGCGGTGAGATCGTCACCGGCGCGCTTGCTTCGCTCGCGCCCGACCGGGCGCCGACGACGTACACCCGGTACGGTCTGGTCCGGGGCATGCGTTGAGCCTCCTCGGCGCAATCCAGACCGGCGCCCGCGGGCTGTCCGTGGCTTCCGCCGGCATCGACGTCACCACCCAGAACGTCACCGGCGCCAGCACGCCCGGCTACAGCCGGCGCACGCTGCGCACCGAGCAGCTCTCCCCGGTGGAGCAGCGCGGGCTCTTCGTCGGCCAGGGCGCCACCCCCTCGGCGGTGGCGCGCTCTGCGGATCGGCTCCTCGGCGTCCGGCTCATCGACGCCACCGGTGCGGAGGCGTCGTCGATGACGCTGGCGGAGAATCTGCGGGTGGCAGAGAGCTACCTCAACAGCAGCAAATCGACGGGAATCGCCGAAGCGCTGGATCAGGTCTTCGACGCGCTCGGGAACGCAACCACCGATCCTTCCGACCCCTCGTACAGGCGCGCCGTCGTGTATGCCTTCGACGTATTCGCGACGACGACGTCCCGAATTGCCACCGGGTTGGCCGAGACCGTGGATGCGATCGACGAGCAGATCGGCGCCAGCCTCGAGGAAGTCAACGCAACCCTCGCCGAGGTGGCCGCGCTCAACGCTCGGATCGGACGCCAGGGCGCGACCCTCGGACCGGCTGACCTGTTGGATCGCCGCGACCAGCTGATCCTGGAGCTGGCGGGCGCGGTCGGCGCCACCGCTGACCTCAAGGCCGACGGGCAGGCGGTCGTCTATCTCGGCGGTCACGCCATCGTGAGCGCCGGCGACTGGCGGCAGCTCGCCACGGCGGATGACGCTGGCGGCAACGCGACGATTCAGGTCGCGATGGACGACGGCACGATGGACGCGACCAGTGTGGTCGGCGGTCGCCTCGGGGGTCTGGTCGAGGCACGGGGTGAGTTGGAAGGCTGGGTCGGCGACCTCGATGCGTTTGCGTTCGCGATCGGCACGGCGTTCAACGGGCAGCACGCGCTGGGGTTCGACCGGGGTGGTGCTCCGGGAGCGGACCTGTTCACGTTGACGGCGACGGCAAGCGGCGCAGCTTCCGGACTGGCGGTGGACGCGGCCCTGGCGGACGACCCCTCGCTCCTGGCGTTCGCCGGCGCGGCCACCGCCTACGGGGGCGATGGCGTCAACCTCGAAGCGCTCCTGGAGCTCGAGGACGACACCACCATGTTCACGACCGGAAACGCGCGCTCGGCGCTGAGCGCCATCACGGCCGACGTCGGAGCCACCGTTTCGGCGGCGCAGGGCAATGAGGAGGCGCAGGCCGCCCTGGTCGGGGACCTCGAGCAGCTGCGAGAGAGCACCTCCGGTGTCGACACCGACGAAGAAGCGACCCACCTGCTGGAGTTCCAGTCGGCCTACCGGGCCTCGGCCCGCGTGATCAGCGCCGCCGACGAGATGCTCCGCGCCCTGTTGGCCATCGGAGGTTGATGTGCGCGTCACCCGCAACGGACTCTGGGAGCTGGTGCGCGCCAACCTGCGGGCGACCAACGTGCGTACGCGGGTCGTGGAAGAGCAGGCCGTCACCGGACTGCGATTCAACCGACCGTCCGACGCGCCTCAGCTCGTCGGGCAGATCGATCGGCTCCATGCGACCAGGCTCGATCAGGGTGTGTTCGAGAGCAACTCGTCCCAGGCCCTCGCGCAGCTGGACCAGCTGGACTCGACGCTGGGTCAGATCCATGACGCCCTCACGCGCGCGCGCGAATTGGCAGTGCAGAGCGCGAGTGAGCTGAGCAACGGCGACCAGCGCGGCTACAGCGCCGGGGAGGTCGGCTCGATCCGCGGCTCGGTGCTCGCCGCCGCGAACGTGGACTTCGCGGGACGCTACCTCTTTGCCGGGACCAACTGGGACTCGCCTCCATTCGATGCGACGGGTGCTTACGGGGGCTCGACCGACGTGCCCAGCGTGCGGGTCGGGGATGTAAGTTGGGTGCAAACCGGTCGGGACGGATCGGCGGTCTTCTCGGGGGCAGTCGACGTGTTCGGGGTGCTCGACGCCCTCAAGTCCGCGCTCGAGGCCGACGACACGGTCGGCATCCAGGCGGCGCTGGACGGCCTCGACGGCGCGCTCGACCAGGTGATGGCTGCTCGCGCGGACGTGGGCATCGACGCGCGCATGGCCGAAGACGCCGGTGCGCTGGCAGACGGCCTGTCCTCCGAGATCGAGTCCCGGATGGACTCGTTGCTGGGGGCCGACCCGGCGGAGACCTACACGCGGCTGTCCGAGCTCCGGCAGGCCTACGAAACGGCGCTCCAGGTGGCCTCAAGCAGCAAGGGGCAGAGCCTGTTCGATCTGATCTGACCTTTTTTCAATCTCTGTCCATTCTGTTAGAACGCCGATGATTTGGCGGATCGGCTCGCGGAAAACGGTTCCCGCGGCGCCTGACCCCTCATGGCCATGAAGTCCCTCTCCGATCGGTGGCCCAGGTTCGCATACCGCGGACCGACAACTACCAAGCGGCACAACGCTGCTAGATAAAGGGAGATTTCATCATGGCTCTTACCGTCAATACCAACCCCGCCGCAATGCGTGCGATGACCCAGCTCGCCAAGTCGGGTCGCGCCCTCTCCGGTTCTTACGCCCGCATCGCGAGCGGACTGCGCATCAGCAAGGCCGCCGACGATGCCGCCGGCTTGGCGGTTGCCGAGAACCTCAAGATCGCCGCGAAATCGGCCAAGGTCGCCTCGCGCAACACGGCGGACGGCATCTCGATGATCGCCGTCGCGGAAGGGGCCTCTTCGGAGGTCGGCAACATCATCGGCCGCATGCGTGAACTGGCCGTCCAGAGTGCCTCGGAGACCCTCGACGACGACGAGCGCGCCTATATCCAGGACGAGTTCACCGCTCTGTCTGAGGAAGTGGACCGCATCGCGGCCGTCACCGAGTTCAACGGCAAGGTGCTCACCGACGCCACCGTCGCCACCGTCGCTGTCCAGGTCGGCATCCACAGCACCGCCAACGACCAGATCGATATCACCCTCGGCGATCTGCGCACGTCCACGCTCGGCGTCGACGCTGTCTCCCTCTCCAGCGTGTCGGCTGCCGGAACCGCCCTCGGGCTCATCGACACCGCCATCGAGACCGTCAACGGGTACCGCTCCGACTACGGTGCGGCCGAGAACCGCCTCAACAGCGCGTTGAACAACCTCGAGATCTTCGGGGAGAACACGATGGCCGCCGAGAGCCAGATCCGCGACGCCGACTTCGGGTACGAGACGTCGGAGTTGACCAAGAACCAGATCCTGACGCAGGCCGGCGTCGCCATCCTCGCGCAGGCCAAGACCATGAACCAGGGCGCTCTGCAGCTCCTCCAGTAACAACCTCATATCCCAAGCCCAGCGTCCACTTCATCGGACGCTGGGCTTGGCTTTTTTTGTGATCCGAATGCTGGTTTTGCTCAAGTCCTTGCCGGGCGATGCCGACTCGCGTGCATCGGGTCGCCCTTGGCTCGAACATCGGCCCCCCTCCGGGTGGCAAGGAGTACAGGATGGGAATCACCGTCAATACCAACACGGCGGCCAACTCAGCCCTCAACCAGCTGGGTCGAACGGGTCGCAGGCTCAACAAGTCGTTCGAACGAATTTCCTCGGGACTTCGCATCGTCAACGCGGCGGATGACGCCGCTGGCCTGGGCGTTGCCGAAAACCTCAAGGTCGCGTACGGCTCCGCCAAGGTGGCTGCCCGCAACATCGGCGACGGCATCTCGATGGTCGCGGTGGCAGAGGGCGCAACCTCCGAGATCACCAACATCCTCGGCCGGATCCGCGAACTCGCGGTGCAGAGCGCCTCGGAGACGCTCGATGACACCGAGCGCGCGTACATCCAGGACGAGTACGCCGCCATCTCCCTGGAAATCGACCGGATCGCCAGTGTCACCCAATTCAACGGCATCCAGCTCGCCGACGGGTCGCTGGCCACGGTCGCCGTGCAGGTCGGGATCAACAACACCGCCAACGACCAGATCGATATCACCCTCGGCGATCTGCGCGCGACCACGCTCGGTGTCGACACGGGGTCCATCTCCCTGAGCTCCGCCTCGGGCGCCTCGGCTGCGTTGACGTTCATCGACGCCGCCTTCGACGCGGTCAGCGCCTATCGGTCCGATTTCGGTGCCGCGGAGAACCGGCTGGCGAGCTCGTTGAACAACATCGAGGTGTTCGCCGAGAACACCAAATCGGCCGAGAGCCAGATTCGCGACGCGGACTTCGGTGAAGAGACGGCCGACCTGTCCAAGTGGCAGATCATGCAGCAGGCCGGCGTCGCCGTGCTCGCCCAGGCCAAGAACATCAACCAGGGGGCCCTCCAGCTCCTGCAGGGATAGTCCCGACGACCGGACGGCTGCGGCGTTACCGCCGCGGCCGTTTCGATTTTTGGCATCAATACCGCCTGAACCTGGTTCGGCTCGGCGCTCGTCTGTGTCCGACTCGTCGCGCTTCGTTGGCACATCCTCACGTGTCTCGACACGCTCGTCGGCCCCGCCTTGCCCGCTCACGACGCCGATCATCCGATCCGAATCTGCGTCAGTCGGTATGAGTCGGCCTCAAGTGCCGCGTCGTTGGTCCGATCACAGGGGGAGTCTACAGCACCGGGAGGAGTCATGGGCATCAGCGTCGGCGGCATCGTCTCGGGGATCGACACCGACGCGATGGTCACCCAGCTTGTCGCTGCCGCCCGTGCGCCCCAGACGGTCATGAAGACCGACCTGAGCGAGTTCGAGGACCTCAAGGACACCTACGCGACCCTGGTCGAGAAGATCACGGCGATGCAGGACGCCTACGAGGCCATCGACAGCGCCGATGAGCTGCGCGCCACCACGGCCACGAGCTCGGACGAGGGGGCGGTCACGGTGGACGCCGAGGGTGCCGCTGTCGCGGGTCGCTACACCATCGAGGTGACCGCGCTGGCCGCCAACGAGATCGAGGTGTCCGACGGGTTCGCGGACAAGGAAACCCTGGGAACGATAGCGGAAGGGACCTTCTCAGTCACCTACGCCGGCACGACCACCGCGCTGACGGTCGACAGCACCAACTCCTCGTTGGAGGATCTCGCCGATTTGATCAACGACAGTGTCGACGGCGTCACCGCGTACATCATGGACACCGGCGACGCGGCCAGTCCGTACCGGTTGGTCGTGAGCGGGAAGGACACCGGGGCGAGCAACACCCTCACCCTGGACACCTCTGGCCTGACGGGCGCCGGGACCGTACCCACCTTCACCGAGGCGTCGACGGCCGTGGACGCCGCGTTGACCGTCAACGGCATCGCCGTGACCAGCGCCGACAACGCCATCGACGGCGTCGTGAGCGGGATCACCTTCAACCTGGAGGACGTGACGACCTCGGCGATCACCGTGACGGTGGAAACCGATATCGATACCACCGTCGAGAACCTCAACACCTTCGTGACCGCCTACAACGAGCTGCGGAGCTACATCCGCGCGCATCGTGCCTATGACGCCGACAACGGCATCAAGGGTGAATTCGTCGGCGAGTCCACGGTGGTCGGGTTGATGCAGTCGCTCCAGAGCGTCGTCGGGGGTTCGTACACGACCGGAGGCATCTACACGTCGCTGGGTTCGATCGGTTTCGCAACCCAACAGGATGGGAGCATCGAGATCGACGAGGATGCGCTGCGGGCGGCGCTCGAGGAGAGCCCCGAGGACATCGTCGCGCTCTTCGAGAAGGATGCCGACACCTTCGGGGACGCCCTGGCCGACCTGATCACCAACTACACCGACGAGGACGATGGGTATCTGACCCTGCGGACCGAGACGATCGATGATCATATCGCCGACCTCGAGACCGACATCGACGACTTCGACACCCGCATGGACGCCTACGACGCGCGCCTGCGGAAACAGTTCATCGCCATGGAGTTGGCGCTTGCCAGGCTCAACGACGCGTCCGCTCAACTCGACGCGATGTTGGGCGACTCCTCCTCCAGTTCCACTTCTTCCTCCTGAGGTATTTCACCATGAACGGATTCGCCGCATACCGTAACGCACGAGTGTTCAACGCCCCCAACGAGCAAGTGGTGGTGATGCTCTTCGAGACCGCGATCCATCGCCTGGAGCGCGCGCGCGAGGCCATGGTGTCCGGCCACCGCGGCGCCCGGGTCGAGTGGGCCGGGGATCTTGGCCATGTGCGATCGATCTTCATCGAACTGACGAACGCGCTGGACGCCGAGGTGGCGCCGGAATTGGTGGGCAACCTCAGCAAGACCTACATGTGGGTGGTTGGTCGCCTGGGCGAGGTCGGACGGTCCGGTGACCCCAACGAGGTTGACGGGCTGATTCGTGTGACCGACACGCTGCTCGGAGCGTTCCGGCATGCCATCCACGCGGTCGCTTTCGAGGACAACGAGCAGGCGTCGAAGGCGGGATGACCAACTCCCTGGACGAACTCATGCTCCAACTCGAGACCACCAGCGACGGGTGGGGTCGGGGCCAGCCGGTACGCCCGGGAGAGCTGGGCCTCCACCTTCATCGGCTGATGGAGATGGCTCGGCGTGACCCGGACGCCCTCCGGCGCGCTCACGGGCAGATCGATCGGGTTCTGGAGAGGCTCCACCAAGCCAGGGCGGCTGTAGTCAAGGAACAAAGGTCGATTCCCGGGCGTCGGCGAGCCATCCGGGCCCACGCCTGCCTACGTAGTTCCGCACCCGCGCATCTTCGCGTTCGGGCCTGAGCCGCCATGATCCTGTTCGTGGCAGCAGCGCTGGCGGCCTCGGCGACGCCCGCCCCCTGGGGGGTGCGCGAAATCGCAGTGGGCGTGGCGGGTAGCGGAGAGAGTGTCTTTCAAGGCGGACTTGTCGACGCCTATCCCAAGCTCGGGGGCAGCCTTTCGCTGGAGGGGACGGTGAGCAGCCACGTTTCTGGCCCCCTGGAGCTCGGCCTGGAACTCGGCTATCGGCGGTTGACCGGCCAACGGCAGGACGGGAGTAGCTCGTGGATCTGGTACGCTCCGGTGAGCCTCCTGGCTTCGGGGCGCCTGGACGTGGGCGCGGTGTCGGTGCTGGGCGGGCTCGGACCATCGATGGTGGTGTGGCAGGAGCAAGGGAGCCCTGAGGCCATGACCGGCCGCCAGGATTGGGGCGTTCGCTTCGGCGTGCTGGTGGAGACGTCCGCCCGTTGGCACACCCCCTTCCTTCGGCAGCCCATGTACCTGGAGGGAACGTCGGCGGCGAGGCTCGACATCTTCGCCTCGTTCGGGGCGCGCTTCAGCGATGTCGCCGACAGCGCCGCCGCTTCGGGATGTCGCGAGGAGCCGTGTGGATTCGACTGGTCAGCGTTTCGCGTCGGCGCGGGCGTGCTGGTCCGTTTCTGATGGGCTGTCTGCTGGCGATCGCCCTGGCGTTCTCGGCCCCGATGGAACTGTTTCCGTCGCCCGGTGCGAGGGTCGACGTGCTGCCGGCCGTGATAGATGGCCGGACCGAACTGATCCTCCATGGCAACACGGTCGATTTGCACGAGCAGGTGGGCTGGACCGTGGGGACGGGCGTCCGTCGGGCTCGCGCCGTGGACCTGGCAGGCGATTGGCTGATCAGCCTGGAGATGGACGATTCGGCGACCACGGTGCGTCTGGAACCGGCGGCGTCGGGTTGGCGGTTGGTGGTGGTGCCGCGTGAGCGCTTCCAGGACCCACTTTTCGGCCCCACCGGTCTGGACGCGGCGCTGGCCGGGACGGTCGATTCGCGCCCGTGTGCGCCGATGCCGCTTGCGGTTCGGCCCCTGGTGGGCCGGGATGCCCGGTGGTTCGCCCTCGCGGTCAGTCGCACGCCGCGGATGCCGGTGTGGTCGGTGGGCGAACCGGCCGTCGTGAGTTGGGCGGATGTCGATGACACTCGCGGCCTCCTGGCCCAGCATGACGCGGATCGGCCCCGGCTCCTCTACCGGCTGGGTGCCCTGACGCGCGATCTGGGGCATCATCGTGAGGCAGCGTATTACTTCACCCGCGCTGCCGAGGCGGGGGCCCCGTCGCCGGCGCGGTTTCAGGCGGCTCGCTCTCAACTGGCGGTGCAAAATTGGTCCGAGGCCGAGGCGAGCGCACGCGCCGGTGCAAAGGCCGGTGGCGCCCGCGAGTTGGCCCTGCAGGTCGTGGGCATCAGGGAGTGGGCCACCGGGGGCGACGAGTCGGCCGGCTACGGCCGGGCCCTGGCCGCGGTCGCAATGGATCCGGAGGCGCAGATCCTGGCCGGTGCGCTCTTGGCGGGTGGTGGCTGCGTCGCGGAGGGTCGGGACGTCTTCGTGCGTGCGATCGCTGAGACCGATGGGGCCGTTCGCGAGACGGCGTGGATGCTCCTGGCGGAGAGCGCCCTCGCCCGGGGCGACCTGATCTCGGCTTCCCGCGCGCTGACTTCGGTCCAGGGCACGTACCTGGACCTCGATGCACGACGGGTACTGCGAGGTAGAACCCGCCTTCTGGCGATCCTTGGCGCGACGCCGGCCGCCTGGACGTCCTTCCTGCCCGGCGTCACGGCCGATGCGCAACTCCCGGGGGAAGCGGGTGCCGAAAGCCTGTATGTGCTGGCCCAGCTTCAGGCCCACCTCGGCGATGATCGCGCCGCGCTGCGCACATTTGCGGAGCTCACCCGCCGCTACCCCCGTTTGGAGAAGGGTCAGGTGTCGTTCGAGTTCGCGCGGGCCTGGCGAGCACGGGTGGAGCAGGCCCTGGACCAGGGCCGGCCGATGGACGCCCTGGCGCTTCATCGAGCGGCGTGGTCCCCGGCGATGGCTCACCACGTGACGGACCCCGCGCCGCTCCGTCGCATCGCCTCGGCCTACGCCGCCGTCGGCTTGCGGGAGAGCGCGGTGACGGTTTGGAAGGATGTCGCCGACCTCGAGCGCGTGCAGGGCGTCGACGGCCGCGAGAGTGTGCGACAGCTGGCCTGGCTGTACCTGGCCACGGGTCACGACGAGGATGCGCTCGATGCCGTCGAGTGGTTGCGGCGGCAGAGAGCCGCCCCCGAGGATAGCGCCGAATACGCGATGATCGAGGGTGTCGCCGCCCACCACGCCGGTCGCGGCCCGCAGGCGCGCCGGGCCTGGGAGCTCGCGGCCGCCTCGCCGCGATTCGCCGCGCGCGCCGGGCTGCGCCTCGCGCTACTGGATGCGTCGGACGGGCATTGTCCGCAGGCGATCGCGCCGTTGGAGTTGGCCGCCGCGGGCCCGCCGGGTGACGACGTCGACCACGGCCTGGTTCGCGAGGCGCTGTTGAAGTGCCTGCTCGCGGTCGGGCGGGTTCCCGATGCGGCGCAGCAGGCGGTACTGACGGCGGGACTCAGCATCGGCGACGATGTGCGTGGGTGGTCAACCTGGCGCGCGGCCCGACTCGACGGCGCGGCGGGCGGCCCGTCGCGGCCGCTGCTGGCGGACGCCGCCCGGGGGTCGTCGGGTGTGTGGGGCGCCCTCGCCCGCGAAGAGGCCGCTCATCTTGAATTCTCCAAACACGCCAGCAATCGTGGGTTTCCATGAGCGCGCTGGTTCTTCGTCCCGACTTCGGCAAGGGAATCGCCTATCGGGACGATCGGGACGATCGGGACGCGGGCAAGGCCGGGGCGCTACTGCTCACGCGGCTCGCCAGGAGCGAGGCCATCGATCTTCCGGTGCAGGCGGGCGCCGCCGCCGATGTGATACGACTCTGCCTCCTCGCCACGATGCCGTACGAGCGGATTGTGAGGACCGTGAGCCAGGAGGCGTCGTTGGCGGCGCGGCTGCTGCAGATGGCCAACACCGCCCATTACGCGAAGGGCCGGCCGGTCGCGAACATCGCCCACGCGATCATGCGGGTGGGGGAGCGCGGCCTGCGCTCCGTGCTCATCGCCGCCGCCTCCGGTCGCGTATTCCATGTCCGGGGCCAGCCCGCGTTGACCCAACGCCTTCAGGTCCGCGCCGTGGCCGTCGCGGTGGCCGTCGAAAGTGTGCTCCGACGGCTCGGAAACGACCGAGAGGATGCGTTCGCCGCCGGCCTGTTGCACGACCTCGGGTGGATCCTTGGCGTGGGAATCGCGGGCCGATTCCGGTCTGAACTGCCGCCTGCCTGGGCGACGGAGCCGACGGCGATGTTGGCGAGCGTCGACCGTGCCCACGCCGAGCTGGGGGAAATCGTGGCGCAGCGCTGGAGGTTCCCCCCGACCCTCGCGGCCGCGATGCGTTGGCATCATCAGCCCGAATCGGCGACCGTCGGTGCCCCAGTGGCGCACGCCGTGGCCGCCGGGTTGGCGCTGGTCGATCAGCTGGGTGTCCATCCAGAGTTCCCTTTGTTGGCCCCAGATCATTCGGATTTCGTGCGCCTGAGGTTGGGTGCCGATCAGCAGTTCGAAGTCCGCCGGGACGTGTGGACCGAGCTGGCGCTGCTCGGGCTTGTGCAGGAACGACGGCGCCTTCCCAAGGCCGGCCAAAGCGACCGCCGGCAGGCGACCGCGACCTAGCCCGATCCCAAAAAGATCGCATCCGGCGCTCAACTTTTTCGCCGGGTGACCGAAGGGTGATCCAGGAGGCCCCCAATGGTTCCTGGATCAGGTATGCGTCTCTTTGACGGGATGTACGAGGGACTCGGAAACGCAATCGAGCTGACCCAGGCTCGCCAGACATTGACAGCCAGTAATCTGGCGAATGTGAACACGCCTGGTTACCTCGCAAAGGAAATATTTCCCTTCGAGACCCTGCTGAACGATGTCATGGAGAAGGGTGTCGCCGGCGAGGTGTTCGACGTGGGCGAAACCCTCGAGGAGTCGATCGCCGAGCTTGCCGCTCCCGCCGGTGCCCTGGACGGGAACTCCGTCGACCTCGAGCGCGAGGCCGGCCGGCTGGTCGAGGACCAGGTCTACTACCAGGCGCTCGCCGGTGGTGTCAGTCGGCGCCTCGCGATGCTTCGCTTCGCCGCCGCCGATGGGAAGATGTGATGGCTGACTTCTTCGACACCTTCGCCATCGCATCGAGCGGCCTGAGTGCCGAGCGCACTCGCCTCATGACTATTGCGTCGAACCTGGCCAATGCGCGCACGACGCGCACCGCCGAAGGGGGCCCGTACCGGCGACTGATTCCGAGATTCGAAGCGGAATCACTCGACCCGTTCGGCCAGGCGCTGGACGCGGCCAGCGCGCGGGTCAAGGTTTCCGACGTCACGCGAGACACCGCCGCCCCACGACGCGTCTATGACCCAAGTCACCCAGATGCCGGCGCCGACGGGTTCGTGGCGTACCCCGACATCAACGTGATGGAGGAGATGGTGGACATGATGACCGCACAGCGCGCCTACGACGCCAACGCCAACGTGGTGGAAGCCGCTCGTACCATGGCCATGACCGCCATCGGCATCGGCAAGTAACCATGATCACGGGCCTGCCTTCTGCCACCGCGGCCTTTTCGGGGATGGAGACACCAAACGCCACCCGTGCCGGTGGGCGTGCCGCTGCCCGGGAGGGCGTCGGACCGAGTGATTTCGACGGGACGCTCACCAAGGCGATCGGCGCCGTCGAGGCCCAGGTTGCCGAAGGAGACAAGGCGCTCTACGACGTCGGCACCGGCAAGCACGACTATGCGCAGATGATGATCTCGTTGGAGGAGGCGAACATTTCGCTCCGCGCCATGGGCAGCGTCCGCGACAAGTTCGTCGAGGCCTATCAGGCGGTGTGGAACATGCCGGTATAGCGCCCGTGGCGGCCGCTACTGGTCCATGCCGCGGAAGACGTTGCCCAACGACACGGCCACGCGGCTCGCCAACTCCAGGTCGTCCGACGTGAAGGGCTTGGGCGGGTTGATGAGCTCGAGCACGCCGTAGGTTCCGCCGTCTTCGGCGCGCACCGGCACTGCGAGGAGGGCGCGGGTGGTGTACCCGGTGCTGCGGTCGACGCGGGAGTAGTGCCGGTCGTCGCGGTGCGCGTCCCCGATCGCGACGCCGACGCCGATCTGGACGACGAAGCCGGCGATGCCCCGGTCGAGTGGGATCGTGGTGTCGAGCAACGCGGCGGCCGCGGGGCCGAACGCGGCTCTGAAACGCAGCCCATCGCCAGCGCGGGTTCGCACGAGTAGGGCTCCCGACTCGGCAGTGACGAGCTCTCCGGCGAGGCGAAGCGCGGAGCTACAGGCCTCCTTGGTCGTTGCGGCTTCGTTGATCTCTCCCAGGCGGAGGAACAACTCTTCCATGCGGTCATCGAAGGGCGCGGCGGGGGCGGGTGGGGGCACGGCGAGGAACGCGCCGGGCCCCTCGATTTCGACCGCAGCCGCTGGGGCCGGCATCGTCCTCGGAACCGGCGGCTCGTCCGGCGCCGTGGGGGGAGGCGAGGCGTGAACTCGCGCAAAAGGAATGTTGATCGAAGCGAAGCTGGACTCTGGCATCGCGAAGGTCGGCGGGGCGGCGGCTCCGATGGGCGTGACCCGGATCTCCAGTCCACCACGCGAGTCGCGCGCCGTGGCGGAGCCGTCGGGCTCGGTCGCGCACACCAGCCGCGCCATGACACCCAGATCGAGGCCGATCTGGGGCAGCGCCAGCGCCAGCGCGGCGAGCCAGTTGTCCGCGTGAACCTCAGTTCGTATTTCGCCGCAGAGCACCGCCCAGTCTTGGGACATCGACATCAAGCAAGGCTATGACCCGAAGCGCCCGGCGGCAAGCTCGGGAGGATAGGGGGAGGGCCATGGCCGACGCGCGCGATGCATACGGAGAGGGGTTCGACCGGGCGGTGGCCCTTGCGGTGGCGGATTTCCGGGGGATTCGCCGGAAAGGCAGCGACGTGCCGTACGTGACCCACCTGTTCGCCGTTGCCAGCCTCGTCGGCGAGTACGGCGGGGACGAGGACCAGATGGCGGCCGCGGTGCTCCACGACTGGCTGGAGGATGTGCCGGGTGCCGAGCGGTTCACGCTCGAGGCCCGCTTCGGCCCGAGGGTCGCCGGCCTCGTCGCCGGACTGTCGGATTCGGTGGGTCACCCCAAACCCCCGTGGCGCGAGCGCAAAGAACGGTACCTGGAGCACCTTCGCGTCGCCCCCGCCGAGCTCAAGCTCATCTCCGCTGCAGACAAGCTGCACAACTGCCTGTCGATCCGCCGCGATCTCGGCGACGTCGGGGACCAACTGTGGGGCCGGTTCACGGGCGGGCGTGACGGTACGCTGTGGTACTACGACGCCGTCGCCAGTGCGCTCGCGGCCGACTGGTCGCATCCCCTTTCTGCTCGGCTGCGGGTCGAGGTGGACGGGCTGTTGCGGGACGCCGGTTGATGCCGGACCTGGGCGGAGGCTCCCCGGATCGAGTCTGGCGGCGGGTCGGAGCGGCCTTGGCGGCGACGGCGGTCGCGCTCGGCGCGTTTGGCGCCCACGCCCTGGGCGCGCACCCCCGCATCGAGACGTGGCAGACGGCCTCGCACTACCACCTCCTCCATGCCGTCGCGTTGTGCGTGCCCGGTCTCCCGGCGTGGCCGCGCCGACTGTTGCTTGCCGGAACATTCGTCTTTGCGGGAAGCCTGTACCTGCTCGTCCTGACGGGCCACGGGTGGTTCGGGGCGGTCACGCCGATCGGTGGCGTGGTGCTTATCGTTGGCTGGGTTCTCGCCGCCGCGTCGAAGACCTAGGTCCAGACGGAGCCGGCGTGGAAGAACTCTTCGGCAACAAGGAGGGCCTGAAAACCTCAGAAAACAAGGCGCTCCAGGCGCTCTACCACCGGCGGGTGCCCGCGGAACGCTGGCTCAGCCCGGAGCTCGTTCGGCGGATGACGGAGCTCTCGCGTGAAATGAATCGGCAGGTCGGCGTGCTCGTCGATCGGGTCGGCGTCGTGGACAAGGTCATCGTCGGCGATGCCCACCAGCTCTTCATCCCCGAGCTGGGCCGCGAACGGGCTGGCGGCGGGCGATTCCGGGGGATTCGGCTCCTCCACACCCATCTGCGGGGCGAGGGGCTCAGCAAGGATGACCTCACCGACCTGGCGCTCTTGCGGCTCGACGGCGTCGTGGTGGTCCAGAGTCGGGGTGACGGTCTCCCCGGGGCCGCCGAGTACGCCCACCTGCTCCCGCCGGGGTCAGGGGAGATCTGGCGCGTCGAGCCGGTGCCGGACATCTACGCGTGGTCCGACGACTTCGGCGTGTTCATCAAGGGTCTGGAGGCCCAGTTCAGGCTGGCGACGCGTCGGGTGGACGCCCGCGACGCCGCGGTCTGTGTTTCGATCACCGTCGGCAACGCGCATGCAGCACGCCGGTCGCTCGACGAGTTGGAGCGCCTCACCGACACCGCGGGGTTGAGGCCCGTCGACCGCGTGCTTCAGGTGCGCCGCGAGCTCGACGGCCGCACGCTGGTTGGGCAGGGCAAGCTCAAGGAGTTGGTCGTCAGGTGTATGCACCTTGGCGCCGAGCACTTGATCTTCGACCAGGAATTATCACCGTCACAACTGCGGAACATCGCCACCGAGACCGACCTGAAGGTGCTCGACCGCACCCAGCTCATCCTGGACATCTTCGCGCAGCGGGCCACCACCAGGGAGGGTAAACTTCAGGTGGAGCTTGCACAACTCCGGTATCGGCGGCCTCGCCTCGCGCTGATGCCGACCGCCATGTCTCGGCTCACCGGCGGGATCGGCGGCACCGGTCCGGGGGAGACCAAGCTCGAGATCAACCGGCGCCGTGCGGACGAGCGAGAGCATCGTATCGAACGGCAGCTACGCGAGATCAGCGAGCAACGGACGATGCGACGGGACCGTCGCAAGCGCGTGGGCCTGCCGCTCGTCGCCATCGTCGGCTACACCAACGCCGGAAAGAGCACCTTGCTCAATCGCATGACCAACGCCGCCGTCGACGCCGAAGACAAGCTCTTCGCGACCCTGGACCCGACGAGTCGAAGGTTGCGCTTCCCCGAGGAGCGGGAAATCGTCCTCACCGACACGGTGGGATTCATCCGCAGCCTCCCGAAGGACCTGGTTCACGCCTTCCGCAGCACCCTCGACGAGTCGGTGCAGGCGGAGCTGCTGTTGGTGGTGCTCAACGCCGCGGATGACGAGGTCCTGTTCCACAAAGATACGGTGGAACGCACCCTGGACGAGCTGGGCGCCCGGGATGTGCCAAGGATCATCGTACTGAACCAGGTGGACCGCGCCGACCCCGAGCGCGTGGCGGCGATGGCCCGGGACTTCGACGCCGAGAGCGTCAGCGCGCTGACGGGTGCCGGAACCGCGGCGCTGCTGGACCGAATCGAGCGCGAAGTGTTTCGTTCCCGGGCCGCCGCCGCCCATGCAAGCGCCGAGACGTTGCCGCAAGCGCCCAAAGAGTTATGCCCCGCTCGATCTTGACGCGGCCACGCCCTTGTGGCCGCGGGATTCCACTCTACACTGCGTGCGCCGCACCTTCGCGGCATGGAGGACACAATGGCTCTCAATACTCTCGGCGCGCTCGGCGCGGCGCTCTTTCTGGTCGGCTGCACGTCAGGCGCCAAGGTCTGTGACACGGCCGACAGCGGTGGCTGCGATTCCGGCACCGAGAACACCAGCGAAACCGGTGACGACACCGACGACACCGACGACACCGAGGTCAGCTTCAACACCATCTGGACCAACGACGGCAGCAACGACACGGTCACCCTCACCATCACCAACGGCAGCGGCACCTACTCCTTCGGCATGGCCGAAGAGTCGGCCGGCGGCTGGCTCGGTGAGGATTGCCGCGCCGGCAACGCCGGTTCCGGTCGCGGTGGCGACTACGACATCTGTCATGACGGCGCCACCAGCGCCGGGCTCGCGCTCGACAGCGTGTTCCCCGAGGTCGACGAGGTGGTCCCGAACGAAACCACCCTGATGACCGCGACCATCCAGGACGCGGGCCACCTCGCCTACGTACTCGTCGCCGCCGATGGCGAGTGTTGGGAAGCCAACGACGCCGACGAGAACCTGTACGACTGCCAGTAGGCGTCGGGTGTGCTGACGGCAGGGGTGCACCCCGTGCCGTTGACTTTTCCCCCCTGCCGCGACTCGGCGCGCTACGCTACCCGCCTGACCGGAGCCTCCCCATGAACCCACGCGTCATCCTCGTTCTCGGCGCTGACCCTGAGAGCGCCCTGATGTGGAAGTACGCGTCGGGCATGGAGGGCAGCGTCGGCCTCCCCTTCACCGTGGTCATCGACCGCGGCGTGGTCGTCGACAGCATCGCCAGCGGCAGCCAGGTCGAAACGGCCGGCGGCCTCCTGTGAGGCTGACCATCCTGGCGCTCGGCAGCATCCTGCTGGGATGCGCGGGGCTTTCCCCGGAACGCACGAATCGTGGTGGTGATTCGGACAGCGACTCCGACTCCGATTCGGACAGCGACTCCGACTCCGATTCGGACTCCGACACCGAGAACACCAGCGAAACCGGTGACGACACCGAGGACACCGAGGTCAGCTTCAACACCATCTGGACCAACGACGGCAGCAACGACGTGGTCACCCTCACCATCACCAACGGCAGCGGCACCTACTCGTTCGGCATGGCCGAAGAGTCGGCCGGCGGCTGGCTCGGTGAGGACTGCCTCGACGGCAGCGCCGGTGCCGGTCGCGGTGGCGGCTACGACATCTGTCATGATGGCGCCACCAGAGCCGGGCTCGCGCTCGACAGCGTGTTCCCCAAGTTCGACGAGGTGGTCCCGAACGAAACCACCCTGATGACCGCGACCATCCAGGACGCGGGCCACCTCGCCTACGTACTCATCGCCGCCGACGGCGAGTGTTGGGAAGCCAACGACGCCGACGAGAACCTGTACGACTGCCAGTAGGCGTCGGGTGTGCTGACGGCACGGGTGCACCCCGTGCTGTTGACTTTTTCCCCCTGCCGCGACTCGGCGCGCTACGCTACCCGCCTGACCGGAGCCTCCCCATGAACCCACGCGTCATCCTCCCCGTTTTCGTCGCCCTGGCCGGCTGCCCCGGTGATGACAGCGCCAATGGCCTCGACATCGACCGCGACAACGATGGCATCGTGCAACGGTACGACTGCGACGATCATGATGCCGACGTGGGGATCGCGCCTGAGGGCGAGGAATGCGCGGCGGAAGAGGGCGACACCGCCTGATGTGGCTGCTCCTGGCCTGCCCCGAGCCGCTTTCGGACACGGCGCCGGTCGAGCCGGTCGCGCGCGACCCGCAATTCACGAGCGTCCGCGTCAGCTGCGATGGAGACGCCGCGAAGTGGGTGCTCGACATGAAGGCCGACGCGTGGACCGGCGGCGGCGCGCTCTTGCTGAGCACCGACGGCAGGTACGTCGAAGAGCATGGCTTCGGCAGCTACGAAGCGGCGGTGGACGGCTCCGCGGACCACTTGAAGCTGAGCCTCGCGGTGGCCGGGGAGTTCCAGGATGTGCACGAGGGCTCCAGCACCTGGTTCAACTGTGGGACACCGTCACTTCAGGGGCTGCTCGTGCTGAGAAACCGGGACGCGACTGCGCCGACCGACTGCCGCGTGTTCGGCGAGCGACCCGCGTGGTGGTCGGAGTGGGGCATCGGCGACTGCGCCGAGCCGGTCACGGTTGAACCAATTCCGTAGCCTGTCGCGACATCCAGTCGCAGAGTCGGAGGGCTGCCTCCATGCTGTCGCTGCGGGCCCGGCCGGTGCCCACCAGGGCATCGGCGGTGCCGTGATCGACGCTGGTGCGAACGATCGGCAAGCCCATGGTCCAGTTCACCGTGCGTCCGAAGTCCACGCGCTTGAGCGGCACGAGGCCCTGGTCGTGGTACATGGCGAGGATCAGGTCACATTCGTCCGGATGCATGAAGGCTTCCTCGGCGCTGATCGGTCCGGAGACCTCGATTCCGGCTTGCCGGGCGCGCGCGATGGCGGGGGCGATCTCGTCCATGTCCTCACGACCCAGGAGGCCGCCCTCGCCGGCATGGGGGTTGAGCCCGCACACGATGATGCGCGGTCGAATCAGGCCGAGCTGGCGGCGGAGGGATGCGTCGACGGTCGCGACGGTCCGATACACGCGGGCTTCGGTGATGAGGGCGGGCACGTCTCGCAGTGCGTGGTGCACGGTGACCAGCGCCACGCGTACGCTGCCGCCGACGAAGGCCATCACCGGGTCGGCCACACCGCACAGCTCTCCGATGAAGTCCGTGTGGCCGTGGTGACGGAAACCAAGCGCGGCCAGCCTGGCCTTGTGGATCGGGCCGGTGCACAAGCCGCGCGCGCGCCCCGCCTGGCACTCCCGCACCGCCCACCTCACCGCGGCGACCTCCACCGGCTCGCCGGAGGCCGGAGGCTCCATCAGCTCGATGCCGGCGCCGTCCTGCATGCCTACGGCGCGCAGCGCACCGACGTCTCCGACCACCAGGACGCGCCCGACATCCACGCGCTGGAGGGCCAACGCGGTGACCTCCGGCCCGATGCCGCGCGGGTCCCCTGGGGTGAGGACCAGCGGGAGCGCACTCACGGGTTCTTCGGCCCGCGCCCGTCACCACCGGGAAGGAGCACACGGACCACGGCGGCTCGGCGCGCCTGCTCGTACCACCGTCCTTGCTCGTCCTTCATCCGCTGCTGGAATATCTGCTCGGTCAGCGTAGAGCGGACATCCTCCAACCCGGTGTCCTGGCGCTTCTTGCTGGCGACGTTGAACACGAAGATCGCAGTCGGCAGCTCGACGATGAAGGGCTTGCCCACCTCGGAGGCGAAGACGGGACCGTCGAGCGCCGGAACCAGCTGTCCACGCTGGAACTCGCCCATCTCCCCGCCTGACGCTTTGGATGCGCCTTCGTCATACACGGTTGCCACCTCGGCGAACGATGCGCCGCCGGTGAGGGTGGCCAGGGCCTGCTGGGCGCGGGCCCGAACCGCTGCGAGCGCGGTGGCGTCGGCATCGCGGGGGATGCCGATGAACAGGCCCTGGAGCCTGGCGACCTCGCCACCGAGCGTTCCCCCGGTGCGCAGGTACGCGTCCCGCAGCTCGTCGTCGGTGATGGTGACGCGCGGCTGCAACACCGAGCGCTGAAACTTCAGCTCCCGCAGCTGTTCGCGCTGTTCGGTGCGAAAGGTCTCCCAGTCCATGCCCTGGGCTTCGACCGCCTCTTTCACCTGGTCACGATCCATGCCGTTGCGCCGGGCCACGTCGTCGATCGCCTTGTCGAGCTCCTGTTCGGTGACGTCGATGCCGAGCGTCGCGATCTGCTGCTCCACCAGCTTTCGTTCGATCAGGCGCTCCAGCACCGCGTGTTCGGCGGGCGGCCGCATCACTTCACCGCCGGTGGTGACCGCCGCTTCGACGTAGTCGCCCCCGAGTTCGTACACTTCGGACAGGGTGATGACCTCGTCGTTAACGGCGGCCGCTACCCGGTCGGTGACGCGGCCCAGCTCCGCAGCGTGTGCCATCCCGGCGACGAACATCGCCAGCAAAGCCGTGCCGCAGGGGGTCGCCGACACCGGCTACTCGTGTTCCGGCGCCTTGGCGGCGGGAGCGCCACCGGCCGCGGCCGGACCCTCGGGGAGGACCGGCGGGGCCTCGGCAGCTTCTTCGCCGCCTTCGTCGCCTTCGCCGCCGCCGCCGAGCATCGGCATGGCAGGCATGGCGCCGGCCCGGCGGGCGGCCTTGACCTCAAGCGCGGCCAGCTTCGCCTCCTCGATGTCGATCTTGGCGCCGCCCTTCACGGTGGCGATGTACCCGTCGTAGAGCTCCTTCATCTTGTCGTTCTTGACCTTCCGGAGCACCGAACCCTTCATCTGCTGGAAGGTGCGCTCGACCTGCTCGCGGCGGGTCGCGACCTGGACGATGTTGTAGCCGTCGCCGGTCTTGAAGACCTCCGAGATCGCCTCGGTCTCCAGCGCAAAGGCGCGTTCGACGATGGCCTGGTCCAGGCCGGGCTTGCCCTCCTTGGACACAAATCCCACGTCGCCGCCGCGGCGCTTGTACATATCCTCGGAGAACTTGGCCGCGACTTCTTTGAAGCTCTCGGGCTTGGCCGCGATTTCCTTGCGAATGCGTTCGGCCTCGGTCTTGGCGGCGTCGTCGGCGCGGGCCTCGGTCACCTTGATGAGGATGCGCCGGATCTGCACCTTTTCGGGGACGATGAACTCGGCCTTGTGGTCGTCGTAGTACTTCTGCAGGACCTCGTCGGTGAAGTCGCTGTTCTTGACGGTGCTGTAGACCTCTTCTCGCAAGAGGGTGTTGACCATCACCTTCTGCACCTTGGGGTCCTTGTCGAGGCCCTTCTTCAGTGCCTGGGCGTACAGGAGCTTCTCCTCGACGAGACCGTCCAGCACCTCTCGCTTCTCTTCGGGGGAGAGCGCGTCCCCGCTGGCCGGCGTCTTGCGCTCGGCGGCGGTGAGGAATTCTTTGCTGCCCACGGTGATTCCGTTGACCGAGGCGAGGGTCTCGCCGGCGTCTTCGGCGGGGGCTCCGTCGGCGGCGCCCTCGGCTCCGGTGTCGCAGCCCATCAGGAGCGCGGTCGTGAGGGTGAGCGAGACGAGAACGGAACGGAACATCGAAGACATCGAACCTCCAGCTATGGGCGGGGCCCCGCTAACCTGCATCGTCGTGGTGGCAACCGGAATAGGGTTCGGCGATGTTGGGTCTCGGCTGGTCGCGGACGCTGCGGGGTCGCGTACTCGGCGCGGTGGCGGTGGCAGCGCTCTGCCAGCTTGGCGCACTGGCGTTCGAGGTGGCCTGGTTCCGCCGCATCGGCGACTCCGTGGACACGGTGAACGAGTCCTGGCTGCCGCTCGCGCGGCTGGCGGCCCGCATGGAAGGCCAGCTGGAGCGGCCGCGAACGCCGGCGCCACGGTTGGATGATCTGCTGGACGACGCGCGGGCCGCGGTTGTGCGCGGGCAGCAATTGGCGCGGGATGACGAGGAGGCCGCGAGCCTCGACGCGGCGCGTGCGCAGCTCGACGACGTGGCGGCAGCGGCGATGGATGCGGGTGAAGACGAGGGGACGCGGCGGGCGCTTCGTGACGAGGTGTTGCAACTCGGGGCGCTCGCGGAGGCCCGGGTGAGCGCGCTGAGCCAGCGGACGGCACGGGCGCAGCGCGAGGCGGTGCAGGTTTCGCTGGTGCTCGCGGCGCTCTCGGTGCCGTTGGGGGGGCTGCTCCTCTGGCTCGCGGGGACGGCGCTTCGTCCGGTGCGCGCGCTGACGGGCCAGGTACGGCGCCTGGAGGCCGGAGAGCGACCCGGGCCCGTGGACGTGGGCGGCGACGACGAGATTGGCGCTCTCTCTCGCGCGTTCGAGGCGATGGCCCTCGCCGTGGACGAGCGAGATCGGCAACTCCGCGCGGTGTCGCTGCAGCTGCGACAGGTACTCGACAGCCTCAACGTCGCGGTGGCGGTGGTCGAGCAGCATGGGGTGAGGGTCGCCAACGCGGCGGCCACGAGGCTGTGGGGGCTCGCCGAGGGCAGCGCGCTTCCGGGTGCCCTCCAAGACCTGTCCGAGGGGCGCCAGGAGCGCGCGGCGGGAGGTCGCACCGAGGATGTCTTCGTCGCCCCGTTCGGAGACGGTGGGCGCATCCTGGTGGGCGAGGATGTGACCGAGCGACTGGCCGACCGAGACCGCCTGCTCCGCAGTGAACGGCTGGCGCTGGTCGGTCAGCTCCTGGCACAGGTCACGCACGAGGTCCGCAACCCGCTCAACGCGATGTCGTTGCACGCGGAGTTGCTGGCTGACGAGCTGGCCGGCACCGATCACGCCGCGCTGGTGGCCACGGTGGTGGACGAGGTGCGCCGCCTCGAGGCGGTCACCGAGCGCTACCTGGACCTCGCACGTCGCCGGGCGCCGGAGCTCGGTCCCGAAGACCCGGTTGCCCTCGTGCGCAGCGTGGTCGCGCTGGAGGACGAGCGCCTCCGCCGTCTTTCGGTGCTCGTGCACATCGACGCCGCGCCCTGCGGCACCGTGGAGATGGACGGAAACGTCGTGAGGCGCGCCCTGCTCAACCTGCTGCGCAACGCGGCGGAGGCGGGGGCCAAGACGGTGCGGCTCTCGGTTGTTCGAGGCACGGGGCAGTTGGAGCTGGTCGTGGCGGACGACGGTCCCGGTCTGGACGCGGACACGGCGGCGCGGGTCTTCGAGCCCTTCTTCACCACCAAGGCGCGCGGCACGGGTCTTGGCCTTGCGGTCACCCGGCAGGACATCGAGGACCTCGGCGGGCGCGTCACCGTCGAGACGCTGCCGGGGACGGGGACGACCTTCACCGTCTGGATTCCGGTTCCCTGATCTTGCCAACTTGGCAGCGTCGTGTCAGTTTGACACATGCCCGTCCTCCTGGTCGTCGACGACGAAGAGCCGAACCGTTTGGCGCTTGAGCGCATCTTCTCGCGTGAAGGCTACGAAGTACGAACCGCGGCCGATGGTCGGGCCGCGTTGGACCTGCTGCGCGACGGTGCCGTCGGGGTGGTGCTCACCGACCTGAAGATGCCCGGCATGAGCGGCCTGGAGTTGCTCCGGGCCTCTCGGCAGGTGGCCCCGGAGACCCAGGTGATCGTCGTGACCGCATATGGCTCGGTGGAGACCGCCGTCGAGGCCATGAAGGAAGGCGCTTATGACTTTGTCACCAAGCCCCTGCGCAAGGACGCGGTGGTCCACAGCGTGCAGAAGGCCCTGGAAAAGCACGAGCTCATCCGTGAGAACGTCCGGTTGCGCGCGCAGATCGCGCAGGTGGCCAGCACCGAGGTGATCGGGCAGTCGGCGGCGACGCGGGCGCTGCTCGAGGAAGCGGCGCAGGTGGCGCCTTCGATGGCCAGCGTGCTCATCACCGGCGAGAGCGGAACCGGGAAGGGCCTGTTCGCCCGCTGGATCCACGAGCTGAGCCCTCGTCGCGACCGGAGAATGGTCACCGTGAACTGCGGGGCGATCCCCGATGCGTTGTTGGAGAGTGAGCTCTTCGGGTACGAGCCCGGCGCGTTCACCGGGGCCACAGGTCGAAAGGAAGGTCGCTTCGACCTGGCCGCCGGAGGCACGCTGTTTCTCGACGAGATCACCGAGATGCCGCAGTTGCTCCAGGTGAAGTTGCTACGGGTGCTGCAAGACGGCGAGTACGAACGACTGGGCGGCACCCGCACGCTTCGCGCCGACGTTCGCATCGTCGCCGCCACCAATCGCGACCCGGCGCGCGCAGTGGCCGAAGGCCGGCTTCGCGAGGACCTGTTCTACCGCCTCAATGTCATTCCGCTCCACGTGCCCCCTCTTCGCGAACGGCGCGAGGACATCGCATTGCTGGCGCGTCATTTCGTTGCTCTCCAGTCGGCTCGACACGGACGCGAGCTGGTTGGCATTGACGACGACGCTCTGACCGCCCTGGAACGCCATTCATGGCCGGGGAACATCCGCGAGCTGGAGAACACGCTCGAGCGCGCCGTCGTGCTCGCCCGGGGCCAGACCGTCACCGCCGCCGACCTGCCCCTGGCGCTGCGGGCGGGGGTCGGCGCCGCGCCCGAAGCGGGGTGGCTCACCTTCGGGGTCGGAACGCCGCTTCCACAGGTAGAACGCCGGATGATCGAGGCGACGTTGCGTCATTGCAACGGCGATCGGAACCTCGCCGCGAGTCTGCTCGCCATCTCGGCGCGGAGCATCTACCGGCGCGAAGCGGAGTGGCGGAACGACTGATCCCGGGGCCCTCAGGCGCGCTCCGGGCGCAGCCAGCGCGCCATCCACACCTCGTCCACATAGGACCCGTCTGTGAGCCGCTGCTGTCGCACCCTTCGTCCTTCCTGCACGAATCCGTGCCGCTCGTAGAGGGTCAGCGCGCGGGCATTGTGCGCGTAGACTGCGAGCTCTACCTTTTCCAGCGACGGATGAAGGCGCGCGGACGCCAGGGCCGCTTGGAGCAACGCGGCGCCGACGCCCCGACCTCGCCACGCGCGCGCGACCATGATCTCCAGGCGCCCCACGTGGCGGACGCGGCGGAGGCGCCCCCCCTCCACGGCGCACGCGCCCACCAGCTCCGTTCCGATGCGCGCCACGAGGTGGACCTGATTCCCCGACCGTCGGGCCTCCCGCATCCGATCCGCGCGCAGCCGCGCGTCATCCGGCACCTCGCCGGGCTCGGCAGTGAACCAGGCCCCCTCCGCGAGGATGGCCCGCCGAAGCTCGATCAGCGCCTGGGCGTCGCCGTCGGCCGCCGGCCCGATGATCAGCGGACCGGCACTCACCGCGTGGCCGCGTCCGCCACGATCAGCGCCTCCATCACCGAGAAGCCGGTGCCGCCGGCATCCTCCGTGGCGAACCCGCCGTCCGAGCCGAGCACTTCCATGTCGGGATTCACCACGATCATGGTCGGGAAGCCCATTCCACCGTCGGTGTCTCCCAGGTAGGCGGGAAAGAGTCCGTAGGCGTAGCCCTCGTCCGCCACCACCGGGCCGGTACTGCCGAAGCTGTCCACCCAACTGGCCAGGACATCGGCGTCAGCGGGCTGGTTCACCATGGAAAGTGAGGCGTTGAGCAACGTGATCCACTCGACGGTGATTCCGCGCCGTGCCATGGCCTCGACCCAGGCCTCTTCGTTCTCGGCCAAGGTCCGGCAGGGGCCGCAGTCCGGCGAGGATGCATCGATCACCAGGTACCGACCCCAGCCATCCCAGAGGTCGTACTCGCCGCCACAGACATCGGCGAAGCGTTCGTTGGGCAACACCGAGCCGGTGGCGACGGACTGCGTCGAGGAGGGTCCGCCTGGGTTGCAGTGGGGCCAGCCGCACGCGGAGACGGCGGGAAGTGCCACGTTTGGATCCTCTATCGGCAGGCTCTCATCGACGTCGCGGACGAGTTCCAGCGTGGCGGTCAGGAAGAAGCCGCCGCCGTCGGTGAAGGTGCCGTCGTCCTCCCAGGATGCGAGGAGCGGGTCGCTCGGCGTGCCCGCCCCGGGGGCTTCCCCCATGTCGGCGAGCACGAGATTTTCGCCGCCAGTGCGGAAAACGTGGGTGACTCCGTTGATTTCTCCGATTCCCAGGTGTTCGACCCGGGTGGCGTCGGCGCTGGAGATCAGCGAGAGACAATCTTCGTACCCTTCGTCGACGATGGTCTCCCCCGCCGTCAAGAGCGAGCAGTCCGGGCACTGCCAGGCGTGCCCCGCCATCTCGACCAGCGCGGGGTAGCGTCGGTGGTAGCTGCAATCGACGTAGCCGGCGGCCTCGGCCTCCGCGTCGAAGTCGAGCGTCCAGACCCCCTCGCCGAACAGCACCCCGGCGGCGTGGGCGGGCTGGCCGATGTAGCCGCTGGGTTGCGGACACTCGGCCGGATCGAGATCGAAGCTACTGTCGGCGGTCACGCCACCCGAATCACCGCTGTCCACGCCGGTGTCGCTACGAGCGTCGGGGGCTGCGCGGTCCTGCTGGGATGAAGCGCACGCGACGATGAGCAGGAGCAACGCCATCCACCCAGTCTACTTCGTGACGCAGCACGACCGCAGTGTGGCGATCGTGGACCGACCAATTCCCGACACGTCGTCGAGCCCGTCACAGGTGGCGAAAGGGCCGTGGTCGGTCCGGTATTGTAGGATTGCGGCGGCCTTGCTAGGACCGATACCGGGAAGTGCCTCCAACGCGGCGGCGTCGCCGAGGTTGATGTTCACGGCGCAGCTGCTCGCGGCTCCGAGGGTGACGGGAGATGGCGGGACCGCCGCCTGCGGGCTCTCCTGGCGGTTCGCAGGGGAGTTCGCGCTGAACGACACCATATCCTTCAGGTTGACCAGGGTGCTGGGGCCGATTCCCTCCACGTTGTCGAGGTCCGACAACGACAGAAACGGGCCGTGTTCGTTTCGGTACGCAAGGATGGCGGACGCTTTGCCCGGGCCGATTCCCGGCAGCGACTCGAGTGCGGTGGAATCTGCAGTATTGACGTCGACCGCGGCCAACGCGCTTGCAATGAAAAACAGCCAGACGATCATCTCGGCTCCCACCTACAGGTCAAAGGTACCCGGACCCGGTGTCGAACGTTTGCGGAGTCTGTGAAGTCTTGCCGCCGCTTCGGAAAGCTCGGTATTGGTCCGGTCCGGGTCGACAATGAGGCGGAGCACATCGCCCTCCTTCGCGCCAGCGGGCAGCAGCGACAACGGGATATCCAGGGTCTTCCCACAGATTTCGAGGACGGCGCGGTCAGCTTCGATGCGGTCCACGACGATCATGGCTTGCAGCACCCGGCTGGTCGCCGTCCCGCTTTCTCGGCCGCCGCCTTGGTCGCGTAGCACACGAGGTTCTCGGCGTTGATCTTCTGGGCGTTCCCACACGTTGCCTCGTGGAACACGTCACTCTTCCGACTGGCAGCGAACGGGCACGCTTCGTGTTCGAGCACGTCAGGCGTCAGCTCTGGATCGGCGTCGACGCTACCCGGCAGGGTGGGCATCGCCGGCGGGGGGTTCGTTCTCGGCACCTTGGCCACCGGCAGCAAGGCGCCACCTGGGTCCTCGTGTTTCGACGTCGTGACGCGCACCGCCTTGCCGTCCGAGGTGAGCGTCACCCGACCGTCGCGGTCGGTCCGATAGACCGTCGCCTTGGCCTGCTCCAGCCTCGCCAGCGTCTCGTCGCCCGGGTGGTGGTACCGGTTTCCGGGGCCCACGCTGATGAGCGCGATCTTCGGCTGGAGCACGTCCAGCAGGGGCCTGATGGTGCTGTGCCGACTCCCGTGATGGGCGACCTTCAGCACCCCGCAGCGACCGACGTTGGCCTCGATGAGCGCGCGCTCCGTCGGTTCCTCGGCGTCGCCCGTGAACAGCATGCAGTTGTCGCCATGGACCAGCTTCAGCACCACGCTGCTGGCGTTGAGGTCGGAGCGGGTGTCCCGGAAGCGTCGCGCCGCGTCGGGGAGCAGGACGTCCAGATGGGCGCCGTCGTCCAGGTTGAACACCTGGCCGGTCTGTGCGGTCTGGTAGGCGATGCCGGCGTTGGCCTCCAGCGTCGCCATCAGGCCGCGGTAGGTCTGGGTGGTGTGCGCAAGGCCGTTGTCGAGGTATCGCTTGGGTGGGAACGCCCGAATCACGCTCTCCAGGGCGCCGATGTGGTCGGCGTGGGGGTGGGACGCCACCACGAGGTCCAGGTGGTCCACCCCCAGCCGGGTGAGCATCTCGACCACGCCGGAGCCCTTGTCGCCGGCGTCGATCAGGATGTTCTTCTGGGCGGGCGTCCGGATGAGGATGGCGTCGCCCTGGCCGACATCCAAGATGTCCACCACCACGTCGCCCGCGCGCGCAATCGTCGCCAGCAGCAGAAGCGCGAGAGCCAGCATGACGACCTACGGGAGGGCGGAGAAGAACACAGAGCGCGAGGTGTAGTCGTAGCAACCCGCGAACCGTTGCTTTCCGATCCGCACGCTCTCGTTGTGGAAGCCGAGGGCGCCCTGGCTGCCGGTGACGGTTTCGCTGGTCCAGCTGCCGTCGCGACGGCGGGCGAGCTTCATGTCGTTGTTGAAGCCGTCGTGATAGAGAACGCCAACGACGCCGTCGTCGACGAAGATCGCGGTATCCGCTCCCACGTGGTCGCCGGTGTCGACCGTCTCGAGTTCAAAGGCGCCGGGCGTGCCGCGTGCCACCTTCAGGTCCGCGTTGGCGACATCGTGATAGGCAATCCACACGGTGCTCCCATCCACGGCGATGGATGGCCACTGACCGACGTCGCCGGTTTCATCGACCGTAGTGATCTCGTAGACGCCCGCCTTGCCGGTCGCGAGCCGCAGCGCGCCCCAGGCGTGGTCGTAGAACGCGATGTACTCGGTACCGTCGGTGTGGATGTACACCTTGGCGTATTCGCCGACGTTCGCCTCGACCAACACCTCGCCGGCCCCGGTGTCGGGAAGGCCGCGGTCGTCGCCCTCGTGGGCGACCGCGCCAGCAAAGGCGCTCCCGCTCCACCTGGCCATGCGCAGGGTGCCCATGCCCTGGTCGTAGTGGGCCACCACCGGATTGCCGCTGGTGTCGAGCGCCAGACTGGCCCAGTACCCCGAGTCGGGCTTCGAGCCGCCGCCCACGTCGGCCAACTGCGCGTCCCAGGTCCCGTCGGCCTTGTGGGCAACCTTCAGCGTTCCGTTGGACGAGTCCTGGTACGCAATCCACACCTGCCCGCGGGTGTCGATCGCCATGCTGGCGTACCGTCCGGAGTCGCCTGGGTTCAGGCCATTTTCATCGGGGTAGGAGTCGACTTCTTCGCGTTCCCAGGTGGCAGAACCGTCCTTGGCGACGGTGCCTACGGCATAGCCCAGCGCACCCAGCGAGCGGTCGTAGTACGCGATGGCAGGCTGCCCCTCCGGCGTTACTGCCATCGACAACCAGGAGCCGGCATCGTTGGTGAATCCTGGTCCTTCATCGGGCTTGGGGACGATGGCCTGGTCGCTGCAACTCTCGCAGCCTTCCAGCCCGAGGGTCAGCAGTGCGAGCGAACCGATCCGTGCGCGAGCGCGCATGCGAAACTCCAGGTCGGGGCAGGGTAGCGGGGGCGGGGGTTGCCGTCAATCGGTCAAAGGCCGATGCGAAAGGCCTGAGAGTACAGCCAGGGGTAGCTGTGGACGAAATCGGCGGCCACCTCGGCCAGGTCGCGGCGCAGGTGCTCGGGGACGATGTCGATGCGGACGCGGTACACCCCCGCCTCGGTGACCGTCCACTCCCCGCACCCGGCCTGCCAGGGCAAGCCATCCTTGTAGACCGTGGCGGTGATGGTCGGCACGTGGGTGTCGGTGGGGGAGTTGGCCGCAAGGCTGGGACAGGACACGGCGAACGTCTGGCCCAACTCGGCGTCCGGGCTCGACCAATACCGGTCGCCATAGCGGACGGCGAAGCCGTTGGGGGTCCCGAGGGCATCGAAGACGACGTAGGAGCGGCTTGCTCGAAGCGCGGCCTCGGCCGCAGCGGGGCTGTTGTCGTCCACCAGGAGGTAGTTCGAGAACCAGGACATCATCCGCCGATACGAATCGACCCGCTCTCCGTCGCTCATCAGCATGGGCAGCGCGTTTTGGTGGGCGTCCGTTCCCGCCGTGCCCAGGGTCGGACCGACGGCGCCGAGCGCATCCCACCGATTCAGCGAAACCGTCTGCTCCTGGTAGAATGCGAGGAAGACCAGATCAGGCTCGGCGCTCGTTCCCCCGCTGATGAACGGTCCCGCCGCCGTGAGGTAGTCGAGGGCTTCGAGGCCGAGGTCATCCTCGCGCTTGTTCGGGTCCACCATCGCGTGGAGATTGAAGAATTCGACGCCATGCAGGCCGAGTTGCTGCCGCGTCAGGAGCGCCTCCGTGGTCTGGCCTTCGGTGTGGGCCTGCAGCACCACGCCGCCCGCCGCGATCTCGGCGGCGAAGGTCTCCGCGTCGCTGCCGTTGTAGAGGCGATCGTTCTCTTCCGGGTCGTCGCTGACGTGTCGATCGAGCCCCACCGGCATCAACTCGTCTTCGATGCCGGCCAGCCACAGCACCTCGTGGCCGCCGTCGCAGTGCAGCCGACTGGCTACGCCGTCCACAGCCTCGTCGCCCTCCTGGGGATTGAACAGGTCCGCGAACGCGGTGCTGGCGGCTGCGGCCGGGTGGTCGGTGAAGAATGCGAAATCGATGGCGTCGTCGCACAGGCCCGCCCGCAGGTCGGCGAGGCAGGGCGCGTCCTCCATCTCGTGGTCGTCGCATGCGTCGTGAGACAACGGTGAGTGCAAGTGGATGATCGCTCGCCTGGTGTCGAACCCATCGGGCGATAGTTCGTCGAGCGGTGGGCGTTGGTGCGTCCACGGGACCGGCTCGGCCGCGGCGTCCGTCGCTCCATCCGTCACGCACGCCAGAAAGAGAGCGAGCATCCCGGGAGCGTAGCGCGTTGCAGGGCTGGCCGGCTGGCCGCCCGCGCAGTAGAGGGCCGCGATCAAGGTGTTCGGATGAAGCTGCTCCTCCCGGTCTCGACGTTGGTGTTCGCTGCCGCGGCCTGCTGCTGCTGCGGGGACGACATGAGCTCGAAGCTCGAGGAGCTGGGGGTGCCCGCCCAGGAGTTGCCCACCGGCGGCGCCGAAGAGGCCGCGGCGCCTCCCGCGCCGGCCTCGGGTGGTGTCGCGCTCGCCGGGGCGTGCGGAAAGTTCAAGGACATGGCGGCGCCACCGGGCGCGACCGTGATGGTGTGCAGTGAGGGGGGCGGCAGCGACAGCATCGTGCTCAGCGGCGGCGGCGCTCCGGCCGACAACTGCACGGCGATCAAGGCCTGGGCCGAGGGCGCTGGCTACGTCACCGAGTTCGACACCAACGCGGCCGGCACCTGGGCCGTCACCATGAAGGGGGGAGCCGACCGGCTCACCATCGGCTGCATGGAGATGGCCGGCTCCTCGACCACCTCGGTGATCGTCTCCCCGCTCTGAAAACCCGTACTGCTCCCGTAGCTCAGCTGGATAGAGCACCAGTTTCCTAAACTGGGGGTCGCCGGTTCGAACCCGGCCGGGGGCGCCATCGGCGCACAGAGCCCTCCAGAGTGCTCAGGCCGGTGCCCGTCGCGCCAGCTTCTCGGGCGCGTCCAGCGAGCGGGCATAGTAGCGGATAAGCGCCCGTCCGCGCGGGTCGACGGTCGCGATGTCGCCCACACTATGAACCAGCCCGCGTCGCTCCAACAGCGCCATGGCGAGGTCGACCGTCCGGTCGGCCTCGTCGACATCCACGATCTCGCGGTCCAGCTCGGCGGCGGTGTCCTTCTCGTCGGCGCGGGCGCGTCGGATGCTCTCGAACGCCGCCCCCTGCGCGACCGGTCGTCCCGACGCCCGCAGCACCCGGAGTTCATCGCGCACCGCCGCCCGGATGGTCGCGGCGTCGGTGTTCCCGGCGTCGAGCGCCCGGCAGGTGAGCACCACGGGCGTCGCGGGAACCACCATTGCGACCCGCGCCATCAGCGCGTCCGCCACCCCGGCGATGGCCTCCAGCCGCTCGGCTCGCGGGAGGTGGGCCATCGCCACGGGGTCCTCGACCAGCTCCGAGAGCGCCACGGCCGGGCCGAAGCTCACCGCCGCGTAGCCGTAGCGGCGGTGGGCCGCGAGCCAGCCGGGGCCGAGGACCCCGAGGAGGAAACGAGGGACGGCGGCGACGATCCGGCCGAGCGACCGGAGCTTCTCCAGGGCCCGCGGCCGGGGCGCGCCGGCGGTCTCCGCGGTGAGGTTTCGGTCCTCCAGCACGCGGTCGAAGTTCAGACCCACCGGGACGAAGGTGATCGCGCGAGCGGGATCCTCGCGGAGGATGCCCACAAGGTAGTCGAGGAGCCCGATCTTCGGGGCGCGGAATGCCCCGTCTCGACTGAGGGCGCCCTCAAGGAAGAACGCCGTTGTCAGCCCACGCGACGCCACGAGTTGCAGGTAGCGACTCAAGACGCGGTGGTACAGCGGGTCCTTCTCCCCGCGCCGGACAAAATAGCTCCCAAAGCTGCGAAAGAGGCTGTCGAGGGGCCACACCCTGGCCCACTCCCCTACCGCGTAGCTGAGCGCCACCTGTTTCATCGCGCCCACCGAGAGGACGACATAATCGGCGTTACTCCTATGGTTTGCGACGAATACGGTCACGGACCCATCCGGGATGGCCCGTCGCGCCGAGGTTAGCCCGGCGTGGTCGAAAATCAGCTCGTAGCACAGGCGCACCGCCCCGGTCGCTACGTTCCCACCCAGCTTGTAATAGCTGAATATGTTGAAGACGGGGACAATCTCGTCGAGCCAGAGCTCCATCCGTGCGCGCACCTCCCCGATGGTGGCTCCGGTCGCGGTCGCGCGCTCGGCCGCCGCTCGGTCCAACTCGGGGTCCTGGAGCAGCGACTGGCGCACCCAGAGTCGGTCCACGAACCTGAAGTGCTCCAGGCGGACGTCGTGCCGTCGCATCCACTCGCCAATGCTGTGTTCCCACCGCCCTCGTAGAGCCTTCCAAGCGGCGCGGCGAACAAACTCCCACACGACGACGCTCGCGACGATCGTCAGCAGCGTGCGGATCACTCAGTCCCGCAGCATCCAGGGCGCGAGACCCTGGCGAAAGGAGTCGGTCCAGGGCTGCGGTCGGAACTCAACCGGATGGACACGGACGATGGTACGCGTCCCTTGCGCGTGCGGGACATCCTGGTCCATGGGCAAGATCTTCATCCCAAAGGTGAGGGATGACGTCCCCAACCGTTCGATCCAGATCCGTACCCTGAGGTCCCCGGTGCCGTGAAACGCGCGCAGGTACTCGATGGTGTTGGCGCGGACGACGTGGAACTGATCCGGGTTGCGTTGGGCGTCGAGGGTCCCGCCCCAGCCCAGTCGATGCCAGAACGCCCCGATGGTGCGCTCGAACAGCAGCAGGTATCTCGCATTGTGCAGAATCTGGAAGGCGTCGAGGTCGTCGAAGTACACCGGGTGCACTTGCTCGAAATGTCGCATGCTCCGAGGCTAACCGCATCAGCGCCGGAGTTGACGTTCCGCTTCCAGCCAGTTGTCCCCCCGCGGCGCCGCCATGGGCGAGCCAGAGGTCGTAGGCCCGGCGGGCGATGTCGGCGTGGGCAGGGGGGGCCACCGCCAGGGTCAGGTCGGGGGGCGCGCCAGCACCCGTCGGGGCCGGGGCCGGCGTCGACGCGGTGCTCTTCGTGGGATTCGGCGGGGCGGTGCGCCGCGTCTTGAGGGCCGCCAGCCTGATGGTCAAGGGTGCCGTCGCGTCGCCGGCTTCCGGGGCCTTGACGTGGGGCTTGGGGCGAGGGCCTACGGCGGCGGCGCAGCCTGGGCGGCGAGCTCGACCGGCACCCGAGGAAGCCGGCTTTCGATCGAGTCCAAGCGGCGGGCGAGCGCCTCCAGGCGGGCGGTGGACTGCTCGTCGATGTCCGAGGCGGCCATCCGCGACGCGTCGACGTCGATCAACATCGCCTCATAGGTTCGTTCGGTCATCCACAAGTTCAATGCGAGCATGCCGAAGATCATGGTGATGAGCACGATGCGCGCCCACCATGTGTCGCGCGCGTGGCGATCGTGGAACTCCTCGAGGTCAGACACGTTCACGGGGGCGGCCGGGTCGCTGCGGTGGGGGAGACCTACGGATTTCACGTTTTCGAGCTGAGACATGAACACCTCGTGTCCGGGAAGTTTCCAACTTCTGGACGGATGAGGGAAGCTCCGCCGGGCGGTTTTTCGGCGTTGACTCCAACCGGGCGGCGGGTCGCCTCCGGCCGGGG
>SHYX01000047.1 GCA_009692585.1 Myxococcales bacterium | reverse complement strand
AGGCGGCGACTACCGCCAGCGTGAGGATCGGGAGCGCAACAACGAGGTCGTCATCGTTGTCGTCATCGTCGTCCCCGTTGTCGGTGACTCACGCGATGTGCGAGTCGATTTCGATGACCCTGACGATGTCGATCTCCGCTCAGAAGTCAGAAACGCCGAACGCTGCTAGCGCGCCGCTACTGCGGCGGTGTACCTCCGTAAACGTCGTTCACGTAGACCAGACGTCCGGTCGCGGCACCGAGCGCGACCGACGCACGCCAGACTACGGCCGAGTCGGCGGTCACCTCGGTGATCATGCCCTGGATGGTCCAGGAGACGAGGTAGTTGCCGCTATCGAGCCGACGCACGTCTCCGAGCAGGGGGTTGAAGCTGTCGGTCTCGGAGCGGAACTCCCACACCTTTTCGAGGGTGCGAGCGTCCTGATCCAGCGCGTAGGCCACGGCACGGGACACCTGGTCGGGGTGGTGGTAGCCATTGTCGAACATGGCGAAGCCATCGCCCCAGAAGTGGGACATGTGTCCGTGACTCCACCAGGTCCGGTTCGGGCCGTCCACCATCCACGCGTCCGCGCCCGCAGCGATCACGTCGCCGTCCACGTCGCGCACGTCCCCGTAGCGGCCGCCAGCTTGCCAGAGGATCTCTTTGGAGTTTCGGTCCACCGCGATCAGGGCGTCGAGGTGCTTCGACTGGATGAGCAGGCTGTCGCGATCGGGATCGACCATGACCGAGTTGGCGTGGGTGTAGTTGAGGCCGCCTCCCGGCGTCTCGTCGTCGAAGTGCGAGCACACCCGCCAGGGTTGGTGGGCGTAGTCGTCGAGGAAGCTGAACACCGTCTCCGGAGCGTCGGCTCCGGTCGCCCCCTCGGCGGTGAGCTGCAGTCGGTCGCTGGCGAGCGCGGCGCTGGTGCCGTCCTCCAGGGTGACGGACTCCGCACGTTGCGCGCCGATGAAGGCCACGTCCCCGCTCGGGAGCTGGACGGCGTCGTGGTGGCCGTCCGCGGCCCAGGTCGTCACCCATGACGAGCCGTCGAATCGGACGTTGACGACCCCGGCATAGGGACGCTCGACCTGACGAAAGTGGGTGAAAACCAGTCCCATTCCGTCCGCGGCGGCATGCACGGAATCGACCTCGATGTTCCCGTCGGACTGCCACCACCACCCGTAGTCGCCGCTACGGTCGAGCCCGACGACCCAGCTGGTTCCTTCCTGAAGCAGGGAGGTGAACACCAACGCGTCGGGGTCCATGTCCTCGTCGAAGCTGTCGCTGATCGTGAAGCGGGGGAGCGCGGCCGGAGCACTCGCGATGGCGACGGAAACCGGCTCCGACTCCCACCGGGCGCCGTCGGCGTCCGTGGCGACGGCGCGGATGTACCAGTTTCGCCCCTCGGCCAACGCGACGGCTGTGGCGGTGGTGCCGATGGCCGGCGGGCTCCGTCGCCGCAGGTCGGTCGGATCTTCGCCGTATTCGAGCCAGGCCTCACCGGTGGGGCCGGCGTTCCAGGCGGCGTGGACGACGGTGGGTAGGACCGCATCCACCGTCAGTGCCAGCCCGGTGATGGGCAGGCCCGCCGGGTCATGGGTCGTGTCCGTTTCGGTGCATGCGGCGACCAACAGCAACCACATCCCAGCTTCCTTAGCTCGCTCAGATCACCCTCGCCGTAAAGCCTTCGGCCGTCGCGGCCGCCGCGATCGCCCGCAGTGTCTCCGACGAAAGCGCGGCGACGGTCGCCTCGGCCGGCTTCCGCGCCACCGTGTACACCTGCACCTCACTGATGGTGCCGGTGGCGCCGATGTCGCGGAGCCGTCCAACCCACGCCGCGATCTCGTCTTCGTCGGGAGTGTCGCCGCCCAATGAGCAGAACATCGCCTGGATGACGATGGGTCGCTCGGCGGCCAGCTCCCTCAGGTTCTTCAGCACGCGTCGGTAGGGAAAGCGGGTGCCATCCACGCGCGCGAACCAGGCCGGGGTACCCGCGTCCAGCTTGCACCAGAGTTCGTCGATGTCGGCGAGCGCGGCGTGTACCCTGGCGCGGTGGAGAACGGTGGCGTTGGTCAGCAGGCGGATCGGGGTCGCGGGAAAGAGCGCGTCACGCACCAGGCGTACCGCCGCGGCCGCCGCGGGAAACTCGGGAGGTGTGGTTGGCTCGCCGTCGCCAGCGAAGGCGATGTCGACGACGCGGCGGTGCTCGGCGGCGGCGGTGTCGAAGGGATGCGTGCTCCACAGGGTGCCTGCCGACAGGTGCTCGCCGAGGTCCCGCAGCTCCGCCTCGAGGCGCGGAACGTCGACGCGGCCGCCCGCGCGCGGACCGGTGCGATCCACCTGGCAGTAGGGGCAGGCGAAGTTGCACACCTTGTCGGGATTCAGGTTGATGCCGATGCTGAGCCCCCCCGCACGTCGCGACACGACGGCGTAGACATACTGATTCGCCCCCAGCTCCCGCCGGTGGTCGGCGAAGGTCAGTCGACGCGAAGGGCTCACCCCGTCGCGACCATTCGAGCACGAATCGCCCGTCCGCCGAGGTCGAGCGTCGGCGCCTCCAGGCCGGGCGCGCGCGACATCCGGTCGCACTGGAGGTCCTCCGCGAGCGACGCGCCCCAGGTGGTCATCGCCTCGGCGACCTCGTTGTCATCGCTGTCCCAGTCGAGCGTGACCCGGTCCAAGATCTCGAGGCCGTTCTCCTTCCGGAGCGCCATCAACCGCCGCGAGACGTCCCGCATCAGCCCCTCGATGCGCAGCGGTTGGCTGATCTCCGTCGTCACCGCACACCACGCGCCCTTGTCCTCGGCGGCCGCCGCCCCCACGGGCTGCACCACTTGAATCAGGAAATCCCCACGCCGGAAAGGATCATCGAAGCCGGGGATCGACACGCTGTCGCTCTTTCGGAGCTCGACGGCAAGCTGGGCCTGGTGGACGTGTATCGCGTTGACCACGTCCCCCATCCGATCGCCGAACCTGGCGCCCAGGGCCTTGAAGTTTGGTTTGACGGTCCACCCGAGCGGGCTCGGTGCGCCGACGGGATGGAGTTCGAGTTCCTTGACATTCAGCTCATCGGCCAGCATCTCCGCGAACCGACCCAGGGCGCGGCGCTCCTGCTCCGTGGTCGTCCCGACGCTCAGCCGTTGGAGCGGCTGACGGAGTTTCAGTTTTGCGGCGTCACGGGCGGCGATCGCCACTGAGGTGTAGCGAACGAGCGCCCGCATGTCCTCGGCGAGCACGGCGTCCACCTGGGCCGGATCCGCAGTCGGCATGGCGGTGAGGTGGACGCTCGTCGCGGCCGCCGGCCGCCCGCCAGTCATGGTGTTCTGCCACAACTTCTCGGCGGTGAAGGGCAACATCGGGGCGAGCAGCCGAATCACGGTCTCCAGGCAGGACTCCAGGGTTTCAAACGCGGACTGCCCGTCCGCCGCCTCAGCGCGGAATCGTTTGCGGTTGTGGCGAACGTACCAGTTCGAGAGGCTCTCCACGAAGTTCTCGAGCTCTCTTGCGGCAAGGTGGTGTTCGAAGGCCTCGACCATGCTCCGATAGCTCTCGACCGTGGCTTGCAGTTCGGTGAGGATCCATCGATCGAAGTCGGGGCGTTCAGCGAAGGGGATCGGCTCGGCGACCGGGGTGTACGCCGCCAACCTGGCGTAGTTGACGAAGAACGCGTGGGTGTTCCACAGTTGGTTCAGAAAGCCGCCGCGTACATCTCGGAGCGGGCCCGCACCAAAACTCAGGTTCTGCACGGGGTCCTGGCGAGCGTACAGCCAGCGCATCGAGTCGGCGCCGAACTGTTCGGCGGCGTCGTCGAACCAGATCGCGTTGCCCTTGGATTTGTGCATCTCCTCGCCTTTCTCGTCGCGTACCAGCCCGTGGCCGAGAAGCGTCAAAAATGGAGGGCGATCCGACATCATCGCGCTCATCGACAACAGGGCATAGAACCAGTTGCGGAACTGGCCGGGGAAACACTCCAGCACCAACTGCGCGGGGAACCACGTGTCCCAGTGGGCGCGGTCGGTGGTAAAACCCAGGGTGCTGTAGGGGACGATCCCTGCGTCCAACCACGGATTGCCGACGTCGGGCACGCGGTCCATGGTGTCGTGGCAGTGCGGGCAGGCGAGGGTCACCGCGTCCACGTGCGGACGATGAGGAGCATGGCCGTCGAAGCGCTCCCACCCGCCGGTCGCGCGGCGCCGCAACTCGTCTTCTGAGCCGATGACGTCGAACCGATCGCAGGATCGGCACACCCAGATCGGCAACGCCAGTCCCCAGAAGCGCTTCTTGGAGATCATCCAGTCGCCCATGTTGCGCAGCCAGTCCAATTCGCGCGCCTGGCCCTCCCCGGGGATCCAGCGGATCTGCGGGACCAGCGTCTTGATGCGCTCTCGCCAGCCCATGTCGATGAACCACTCGTCGACGAGGCGGAAGACCAGCTCCTCCTTACAACGCCAGCAGTGGGGGTAGACGTGGGGGTAGCGCTCGCGCACCACCAGCACGCCGCGCGCTTTGAGGTCGCTGACGATCTCGTCACCGACGGACAACACGTGGCGGCCGCTCAGGTCGCCGAAACCGTCCCCGTACTCCCCGGTCTCGGTGAGGGGTGCGATGGCCACGATGTTCTCGTGCCGGCCCAGCGCAGCATCCTCGGCGCCGCAGCCGGGCGCGATGTGGACGATACCGGTGCCCTCGCTGTCGGTGACCATGTCCCAGGCCAGGACCCGGTGGCAGGCGATCGCGCTCGCGCGGCGGCCCGTCTTGCCGATGTCGCGCTCCGTCGACTGGGCGGGGAGGTGATCGTAGGGGCCGTCGTAGCCGAGACCGACCAGTTCCGAACCCTTCACGCTGCCGACGATCTGGGCGCCGCCCACGCCCTTGAGCAGAGTCTCCACGCTGGGAAGCTTGACGCTCCTCTTGTCGGAACCCGCCTCCAGGTTCCGTTCGCGCACGCGCTCGTACGCCCCCTTGCTGACGTACAGGGTCCAACCCTGGTGGGACACCTTCAGGTACTCGAGCTCGGGATTGACCGCCGCGGCGACGTTGCTGGACAACGTCCACGGCGTCGTCGTCCATACCAGCAACGCCTCCTTGTCGCGACCATGAATGGGAAAACGAACGTAGGTCGAGACGTGCTCGACGATCTTACGGCCCTCCGCAACCTCCATCTGGGACAGTCCGGTCCCGCAGCGGCAACACCACGGCATCACGTCGTTGCCGCGGCGGAGGTGCCCTTGGTCGTGGCACTTCTTGAGGAAGGCCCAGATGGTATAGTTGTTCTCGTTCGAGAAGGTGAAGTAGCTCCCGCCCATCTCGGCCGTACCCAGCTTGCCGATCAGCGCCTCGGGGCTACCGGTGAGCGTACGCCCGTTGGTGGCGGTGACCGTCAGTTCGGGCACTCCGTCGCGGAGGCCGTCGCGCAGCTGCAGCAGCAGCGCCGGGTCGTCCCAGTCCATCCATTGGCCCAGGCGCACGCTCTGCTGGGTCTGGCGAGCGGCGAAGGTCAGGACACGTTCTTTGCATGCCTGGACAAACTTGTCCAGACCAAAGGCGACGATGTCGCGCTTGCTCTTGAAGCCCAACTCTTTCTCGACCTCGACCTCCACCCACAGGCCCTGACAGTCAAAACCGTTCTGGTAGCGAAGCTTTCTGCCGTTCATCGCCCAGTATCGACAGTAGAGGTCCTTGAGTGACCGGCCCCATGCGTGGTGCACCCCCATGGGGTTGTTCGCGGTGATCGGCCCGTCAAGGAACGACCAGGGCTCGCCCGCGGCGTTGTTCTCCCGCAGCCGCTCGAAGACGCGTTCGCGCGTCCACAGCTCCTGCATTTCGTGTTCCATCCGGATCCAGTCGATCCAGGACTCCACGCGGGGGTACAACTCGGCCACGTCCGCCTCGGCAACGGACCGTGGGATATCACGGAGAGTGTGATAGCCCCGCCCTGTGCGCCTCACCCGTCGCCATGTGCTCGCGGCGGCGGGCTTCTTCAGCGCGGCGGCGGTGGTGGGGACGGCCACGGTCGGGGCGGCCTATCAAGCGTGGTGGGACCAGCCCCGCGACCGCGCCACCTTGCATGTCAGTCGCGACGAACTCGATTTTCTCGATGCGCTCGCCGACGCCATTTTCCCGCCCTCGCCGCTACTGCCTCTCCGCGGGCGTGACGCCAACGTCGGCCGGTATGTGGACCTTGTGCTGGACGGCATGGCGCCTTTGCAGCGCAAGCTCCTCCGCGCCAGCCTTCACGGCCTCGATCAATACCCGCGCCTCACCTTGGGTCGACCCTTCCGTGAGCTCGGTCCTGACGAGTCCGCAGCCGTTCTGGCCGCGTGGGTGGGGAGCGGGCTGCCCGAACTACGCGGCGTCGTCGCCAGCGTGTACATCTTCGTCACGATGGCATACTCCATCCACCCCCTGATCGCACCGATCTTTGAAGCACAGTTCCTGTGCGGCTACGGCGAGTAGCGGCGGATGCGCTGGACGCCGGGTCAGGGTTATCTGTGGCACCCGGCTCCCCAAGCCGACGGATTCTCGACGAAGGACCTGGATGTCGAGGTCGACGTGGCGATCGTCGGCACCGGACCCGGTGGCGCGGCCGCGGCCCGGGCGCTCGCCGATGTCGGCGCCCGCGTCATGCTTTTGGAGGAGGGGCCGCCGGAGGAACGCTTTCGGCCGAATCAGGGCGCCGTCATGCGCCACCACATGCAGGAGGGCGGGGCCATGGTGGCCACGGGGAGGGCGTTCATGCCGATCGCGGCCGGGCGCGGCGTGGGGGGCGGGACCCTGATCAACAGCGCCATTGCCTGGCGCTGCCCGGACGCCGTGCTCGACTCCTGGGGTCCGCTGCTCGATGACCAGCGCTTCTCGGCGGCGAACATGCGCCCCGTGTACGACTGGCTGTGGGAGTACCTCGGCATCTGGGACACGCTGCCGGCGATCGCCGGGGAAAACAGCGACATCGTGGTCAGGGGCACCCGCGCGGTCGGCTGGGAGGGCGGCTATCTCGCCCGATACACCCCCCGCTGTGTGGGTTGCGGAACGTGCTTCTACGGTTGCGCGACCGGAGGAAAGGCAAGTACAAATCATAACTTTTTGGTGGAAGCCGCGAGCAACGGCGCCCGGATACAGGCAGACACCAAGGTGGAGGACTTCCTGGTTTCGGGGCGGCGAATCGTCGGCGTCACCGGCCGGATGTTCCATCCCGATACCCACGAGGCCGGCGGGCGCGTCACCGTGCGGGCTGGCCGGGTGATCGTCGCGGCCGGCGGCATCGGCACGCCGCGATTCCTTCACGGCACCAGCGTCGAGCTGGGGGCCGCCGTCGGCAAGGGGTTCCACACCCACCCGGGAAGCGCCGTCTTCGGGGTGTGCAAGCACAAGGTCAACTGGTGGAAGGGTGCAACTCAGGGAGCCTATTTTCATCCGCCGGACCTGCCCGGCGTGCTCCCGCACTCCAGCTCGCTCCCGCCAGAGGTTGCGCTGTTGGGCCTCGCTCCGCTCGGCATCGCCGCGCCCGAGGCCTTGGCGCTCATTCCCCACCTCGCCGGGCTCCTGGTCATGATCTCGGATTACTCCAGTGGCACGGTCGGTCGGTGGCCCGATGGCCGCGCCAAATTGAGCTACGACTTCCAGGACGCCGACGTCGAGCGGGTCAAAGGGGGCATGGTCGCGAGTGCAAAGGTGCTCCTGGCGGGTGGCGCGGACTGGCTCTACACCCCGGTTGCGGGTGTCGGTCGGGTCCACACACCGGAAGAGCTCGAGGCGCGGCTGGCCACGCGCACGATCCGCGACTTCACGCTGTACGCCAGCCACCCGATGTCCAGTTGCCGGATGGGCACGGATCCGCGCACCAGCGTCATCCGTCCCGACGGGCGTGCGCACGGCTACGAGGGTTTGTACCTTGCGGATTCGAGTATCTTCCCCACGTCGCTGGGCGTGAATCCCAGTGTCACGACGATGGCCACCGCCACCATCCTTGCCCAGGGGATCTCCCAACTGGGGTGATAGCTTCCTTTGATGGTGCTCGTGGTTCTCTCGGGCTGCTTTCCGCCTTGGACGGTCGTGGTCCAGCAGGAGCCGAATCCGCTGCTCGACGCCACGCGCGCCGACCTTGCGACCCCGACGTTCTACGGCCTCCAGGTGGGGCGCATCGCCGAGGCGGAGTACCTGGGCCGCAAGTCCGAACGCCAGCGGGCCGACTGGAGCGAGGACAAGCGGCAGTTTGGCGAGGAGTATCGCCGGGCGGCCACCGTCGCGGCGGCCCGGTGTGATCTGCAGCTCGACCCGCCCGGGGGCCCCGGTACGCACACGGTCGCGACGTCGGTCGGCTACATCGAGCCCGGCTTCTACGCGGGGATGGTGAGCATCCCCAGCGAGGTGCGCATGTCCGTCCAGGTCACGCGGGCCGGTTCGATTGCCGAGGAGATCGCGGTTGCCCACGGCACCGAGCCGGGCACCCTCAGCATCGGCCCCATTCCCATCCCGACGGCGCCGAGCGTGACCGACCGCCTCCGCGCGGACGGCGCGGCGTTGGGGCGCATCGTGGGGCAATACCTGTGCGCTCGCAAACAGGGGCGGTGACGGCGCAATGCGTATGCACATCGCTCAGCCAACCAAAAATGGATGGATGACGGTGCATGCTGGGGGCAGAGCTTCCCGATGCAGCCACCCAGTCCCGCCACGTTCCGCGCGTTCGCCGAGATGTTTCCCACCGAGGCGCTCCGCACGTCGGTGAATGCGCTCTGGCTCGTCGCTCGGAGGAAGAAGGGTACGTCTGCAGTGCAATTTCAGCGCGAGACGGGGCTCGGGAGCTACTCAACTGCCCTCTGCCTTCTCCATAAGGTGCGTACGCTTCTCGGCGAGCCCGAGCAGTACCAGCTGGAGGCCTCAGGCGTCGAGTTGTGTCCACGGTTGCGACGTTTGGTCGCCTCGGCTCGCCGCCCGCCTGAAGCGGCGCCAACCACGACCCCACGACCTGACCAGGCGCGGCCAGCTGCCCGCCAGCGCTCCCCTGGACTCGGCTGAGCCATGTGCATACGCATTGACGGCCCAACCGAACATCAGATACGACCTGCCGCCGATGCGGCGCCGTCACCTCGTGCTCGTTGTCGCCGGCCTCGCCGTGGCGGGGTCGGTGTGTTGGCTCCTCCGCGGACCGCAATCCGACGCCGATCGCATCCGCGCCACCATCCACGAGGTCGTCGCGGGTGCCGAGGCGGGCGACGTCGGCGACGTGTTGGCGCCGGTATCTCAGTCCTTCCAGGGTTCGGCACGTGGCCATGGCTTCGACAAGGCGGGACTTCGTACGCTGCTTGGTGCGCAGTTCCTCCGCCGCGGTCCGCTGTTCATCGTGTTGGGTGAGATCGCGGTGGAGATCGAGGGGGAGCGGGCGACCGCGTCGTTTGAGGCCGTGATGGCGGAGTCTCCGGAGGCGTTGACCGAGATCCTTCCAATCGCTGCGGATCAATGGCAGTTCGCAGTGACGCTGGCGCGCGAGGACGGCGGCTGGCTGGTGACGGGCGCGACCGGGCGGCCGCTGTAGGGCGTCAGCCGGCGGTCAGCGCGTTGGCGAGCTCGTCGTAGAGGTACACGTTGGCCAGGATCGCCTTCTCGAAGATGCCGAGGTCCAGACTCTCGTCGGGCCCGTGGGCCGTGGTGAGGGGGTCGATGACGCCGTTGAGGATCAGCGGCAAATCCCCGAACCTCCGCCCGAAGAGCGCCACGAACGGGATGCTCCCCCCCACGCCTACCTGGAGGAGCGACCGACCCCAGGACCGGGAGTACGCCCGATCAGCCGCTGCAAACGCCGGACCCTTCGGCTCGTACAACCACGCACCGGAGGGCTGGGTCGACCACTCCAGACTCACGATCACGCCGCCTGGGGGGTCGCGAAGCAGCTCGGTGTCGAAGGCTGCCTTCAGCTCCTCGTCGGCCATTCCGGGTGCCACGCGCACCGACAGGATCGCTTCCGCGCGGCGACGCAGCGCGTTTTTCTTGACCTCCAGCGTGGGGAGCGTGGTCGCGACGATCGTCACCGCCGGCTGCCGCCACAGGTGCGCCGCCGGCGGGTCTCCTCGGTCTGGAAGCGGCTCCACCCCGGGGCAGAGGTGGGCGCCGCCTCGAATGACCTCCCGCGTCAGCGGTACGGCCCATGCGGCGGTGCGCCACGCCGCGGGCACCTCGGCGCGCGGCGATTTCACGCGCCCGTCGCTGTCCACCAGTCGAGCGATGAGCTGGACCAGAGCCAACGACACGTCGGGCACCATCCCTCCCCATAGTCCGGAGTGGATATCCGCCTCTAACGCGGTGCATCGCACTGTGAGCTCGAGGATCCCACGCAGGGAGACCGTCAGCCCCGGGATCTCGGTGGAGGGGTTCTCACAGTCAGTGAGCACCATCGCGTCGGCCTGAAAACACGTCGGAAACGTGTCCATGTAACGCTCGAGGTTGGGACTCCCGATCTCCTCCTCGCCCTCGATCACCAGCCGCAGGTTGCACGGCAGCTCGCCGACGACGGACAGCCAGGCTCGGATGGCTGCGAGGTGGGTGACCCAACCGCCCATGTCGTCCGCGGCTCCGCGGGCGTACAAGCGACCGTTTCGCACCGTGGGTTGGTGGGGCGGCGAGGTCCAGGTCTCGCCTCGGACCGGCTGGAGGTCCAGATGGCCATAGATGAGGATCGTGGGCGCGCCGGGCTTCTTGAGCCAGCTCGCGGTGACACAGGGCAACGCGTCCGGCAGGCAGCGCGCCACCGCGTCGTCGAAGCCGATCGCGACCAGATCGGCGGCCACGGTCTGGGCGAGACGCCGCACGTCGTCGCCGTGCCCGGGGTCGCACGAAATCGCCGGGAAACGCAGGTAGGTACACAACGCCGCGAGGGCGGCGGGTACGCCGTCGCGGGCCGCGGCGGCGACGGTGTCGGGGGTGGACATGACCCCTCGGATAGCACGGCATGGGCGTCCGTTCGACGCGGCCGACCTCGGCACGCTGCTCTCGCCCGGTTCCTCGGTCCGATCGCCTGCCTGCTGGCCGCCGCGAGCCTGAGGTTTGCCGCAAGGAAACGGGAGGGTCTGGCGGTGCTGGGTGGCGAGTCGCTCGCGCCGGGGTAGACCTCGCAGGCGAGGTGACCATGGCCCGGCTGCGACCGTCCCCGTTGGTTTGGCCGTGGCTGGCCGGGCTCGGCTCCATCCTCGCGTGCGAGGGTGCCAGCCAGACCTGCGATGCGGATCAGCAGCCCCGAAACGGCGTGTGCGTCGACGCGATCGAGGGTGACAGCGATGCGGACAGCGATGCGGACAGCGATGCGGACACCGACACCGACACCGACACCGACACCGACACCGGCGCCGACCCGATCACCGTTCGGGACCTCCAGGAGGCCGGACTCACCGGAGAGCTCGCGCTCCACGACGTGGTGGTCACCACGCCCATCGCCACCGACGGTAGTTTCTTCGTCCAGGACGCCGGGGGCGGCGAGTGGTCCGGAATCCGCGTCTACCCCGCGGCGGTCGTCATCTCCGTAGAGCCCGGGGACGTGGTCGACCTGCTGGGGTTCGCGCAGGAGTACTACGACGAGACGGAGCTCCTGGTGGAATCGGTGGACGCCGTCGTCATCGTGGGCACCGGAAGCCCCGCGTCGGTGACCCTTGCGTCCCCGGTGGCCGACTGGGAGCCCTACGAGGGCGTGCTCGTCGAGCTCCGCGGCATCGCCCCTTCCGGCGAATCCGACGCCGTCGGCCAGGTCCTCACCGACTGGGGCATCCTGATGGACGACTACTTCTTCGATACCACCGACGCCTACGTTTCGGGCGACGAGGTCGACATCATCGGCTCGTTGCGCTTTGCCTACGAGGAGTGGAAGGTCTGTCCCCGCAGCGCGGCGGACCTTCGGTGATCGCGCTGTTTCTAGCCTGCTCGAACGACCCCGCCTGGGTCGTCCAACGTGCGTCCATCGTCCCGACCTCGACCGGCATGGAGGGCACGCAGACCTGGGAGTTCTACGCCGCCGGTTGGTCGCCGGACGCCGGTGACGAAGGGTCGCTGTGTACCCGGGGCCAGACCCTGGTTGGTGCGCTGACGACCGCTCCGGCCTGCCCCGACTGTCGCGCGGCCTACGACCTGGCGGTGACCGAGCTGGACTCAGACTGTGCCGATGCGCTCATCCGTGACCCGGGGTTTTCGGGGCCCGCGCTCTACGCCATTGGCGAGGTCCCGGCCGATCTGCTCGCCGAGGAGCCATTTCCGGGCGAGGGCTTCGGGTGGTCCGAGGGCTTCGGCGACGGGTCGCTCATCGACGTCGGCTACGCCTACGCCGAAGCGCTCGATCTCGGAGAGGTTCCCCCGGCCGGGCTTGCCACGGGCGCGACGTATACGCTACTGCCCGCCATCGCGTGGGAACTGTAGCTCACTCCGCGGCGGATAACGCCAGTAAAAGTAGGGGCTCCAGCGCATAGGCGCCGTTCGGCAGGGCCACGTCGCTCATTCCCGCCGGTGGCGCTGCGTACCCGAACGGGAACACGCTGGCGCCGTCGTCGGCGCTCAACCAGGCGCCGTACAGCTGGTCCGCCTCGTCATCGAGGTTGACCGTCCCGAGCCGCGCGCGGACCTCGACGTCGAGCCGTCCCAGGCCGAACCCGAGGGTCGCTGGAACCCCGACAGGAACGCAGTCATCGTCGCTTTGAACCGCGAGGGTCCACCACGCCAGGAGCCCAGCATTCTGCGCTCCGGACGGCGGGGTCGCGATGGCCAGGTCGCTCACGTCGAGGGAGCAGGGCTCTTCGCCGACCACCAGCTCGGCGTTTACCACGACCAGCTCCACGGTCGCGTCGGTTGTCGTTCCGGCCCCGGCTTCGACCACGACCTTCGCTTCGAGGGTGTACCAGGCGGCGACGAAGGTCGCGTCGGTTTCGGAGTCTTCCGTGCCGCCGCCGACATCGCCCGAGTCTCCTTCGGTCTCCGATGCGCCTGTGCCATCGCCGGCGCTGCCGCCCTCGGAATTTTCAACGCAACCGAACATCAATGCGGTGGCAACACAGAAACGCAAATGCATCGCGGCTCCCGGCAAGCCCGCACCAACCCCTACCCACCATAGCCTCGACGCGGGCCGGTGCCAAGGACCATCTGGGCGATGCACCGCGACCCGGCGTCTCGTCGGGCAGACGCTGGCGTGCATCGCGTCGCCGCTTTCATGATAGCTCCGGTTGGTGGCAGACCTCGTCAACGAGCTGGTGTGGTCGCACTCGCGGGCACGCGCGGCCGCCGGCTGTCCCCGTGCGTACTGGTTCGCGTACTACGGCAGCTGGGGTGGGTGGGACGCCGCGGCGTCCGCGACTGCTCGCGACGCCTACGTCCAGAAGAAGCTCACGTCGCGGGCGATGTGGACGGGAACCGTGGTCCACGCGGTGGCCGAGCACGCGCTTCGGCAGGTGCGGGATGGGTTTTCTCTCGGTACGGTCGAGACGGCCGTTGCGGGTGCGCGCACCGGGGCGCGGCGCGACATCGAGGGGAGTCACGACGGTTCCTGGCGACAACGGCCCGCTCGCCGCGTCGGCTTTCGAGAGCACTACTACGAGCAGGCACCGACCGACGCCGAGTGGGGCGCCGCCATCGATGAGATCGAGCGGCAGGTGCGTGGGCTCTGGGACAACCGGATATTCCAGCGGCTGTGCGCGGTCCCGTCGCGAATCCGCGAGCTTGAGGACCTTCGGCGCTTTCGGGTGGGGGATGTCGACGTGTACGCCGTGCTCGACGTCCTGGTGGAAGACGGGCGGGGCGGCGTGGTCGTCCTCGACTGGAAGACCGGCGAGGCGCATCACGACGCAGACATCGCCGTCCAACTCGGCGTCTACGGCCTCTACGCCACGCAGGAGTTGGGGGTGCCGGCGGACCGCATCACGGCCATGCACGTCAACCTGCGTACGGGCACCGAGACCCGACACCCGGTGGGCCCGGTCGAGATCGAAGCGGCCGCGGCCAGAATCCTCGAGTCGACGTCCGCGATGCGCGCGCGGTTGCGGGACGTCTCGCAGAACGTGGCGGCCCCGGAGGACTACCCCGAGCTTCCCGCCGACGCTGCGGCTTGTCGCTACTGCAACTTTCGCGGAGTTTGTGGTCGCCGCTGAACGATCAGACCTTTTTTTGGTATGCATCTGGTTCCGGAGTTCAGTATCTTGGGGTTGTCCACCCGAGGTCCCGATGTCCGAAGCCGCTCACCCCCACCCGTCGCCGCTTCGCCTTGTCCCGATCTTCCCGGCTTCGTTGCTCGGGGACGACGTGTTGATGCGGGGAGGGCGCTGCTTCGCGGTCCGGCACGCGGGCACACCCGCCGACGGGGAGGTGCTCGTGGCCGTCCCCGAAGTCCCCGGACGGCAGGTGCTCGTGCCGCGCGGATTCGGCCGCCCGCTGCTTGGCCGTCCCGTGGCTGGCGGCTGGCGGGTCGAAGGCACTGGAGAACCGTGCGGGTCGCGGCGTTGGCTCGCGGTGGGCGGGCTCGCCGCCCGGGTGCGGCCCTACGCGCTCCCGGTCGGCCCCGCGATGGCGGCGCCGCCACTGCGGCCCGGGCCCTCCGGGCAGGGAGCGTTTCTGGCCATCCGACCGGTCCTTCCGCTCTTGACGGCTGCGGCGCGTCGGGACGGGCGCTTGCGGCGCGGCCCCGCGGCGGTGGCGGGCCCGCGAATCCGCGAGGTCTCTCCCGCTGCGGCCACCGCCGGCGTCGTGGTGGGCATGTCCGTGCGGCTGGCGCGGCGGCTGTGCCCGGGGCTCCAGGTCGTTGACGCAGGCACTACCGATCCGGTCGCGCAGGTCGCCGCCCTGCTGGCGGCGGAGGTGGGGATGGTCACGCGCGTTCGCGGTGCGCTGGTGGTTCGGCCCGGCGGCGATCGGGTTGCGGAGATGCTCGCGCTTGCGGAGGCGGTGGCGTTGCGGGTGTGGCAGGAGGTCGGCGTGCGGCTGCGCATGGCCTTCGCGGCGGATCCGGTCGTCGCGGTACGGTTCACGCGCCTCCTTGATGCGGACAGCGTGGCCTACCTTCCCGCCAGCGCCGGGGCGCTCTGGCGCCGGCAGCGTTCCGCCTCGCGGCGGGCGGGCTGGTCCGGCCAGATGGTCGATGTCGACGGCATCGTGGCCCTCGCGCGCGCCGTGGCCGCTCGCGCGGGCGAGGCGGGCCGGTTGCAGGTCGATGCCGGCGCCAAGCGCTTCGAGGTCCGGTGCGCGTCCGCGGGCGCCGCCGCCGCCGTCGAAGCCGCGCTCCGGGCGCGCGCCGTCCACCTCGGTGAGGTCCGCGGCATCCGCTGGGTTGACTCCACAGCGCGTCCGGCCCAACAGCTCCCGCTGTTGGGTGGGGTTGGGGCGTGAGGCCGCGTTCCGGATAGGCCAGGGAGGTGAGCCCCTTCCAGTTCATCGGCGTCCTCCACCTGCTCCCCCTGCCAGCGGCGCCGCGCGGCTCCCAGGGCCTCAGCGTGGTGCGCGAACGTGCCCTTGCCGACGCCGCCGCCCTCGCGGAGGGGGGCGCGGACGGCGCGATGCTGGAGAACTTCGGCGACGCGCCCTTTGCCGCAGGGGCTGTCGATCCCCATGTGATCGCGATGATGGCGGTTCTTGCGGCTGAAGTCCGGGCGCGGCACCCTTCCCTCGGTCTTGGCATCAACGTACTCCGCAACGACGCTCGGGCCTCGTTGGGGGTGGCGGCGGCAGTGGGCGCCGAATGGGTGCGGATCAACGTGCTCGCCGGCGCTGCGGTCACCGACCAGGGTCTCATCCAGGCCGACGCGCACCAGTGGCTCCGGTACCGCCGTGAGTTGGGAATCACGGCGCAGTTCCTCGCCGACGTTCACGTCAAACACGCCCGCCCCCTGGCGGGGGGACCCATCGGGGAGGCCGCCGCGGATCTATGGCGGCGGGCGGGCGCGGACGTGCTCATCGTCACCGGGCGGGCTACCGGCGCCGAGGTCGATGGCGCCGAGCTTGCAGCGGTGCGGGACGCGGTCCCCGAGGCGGAGATCTGGCTGGGCAGCGGCGTCACGCAGGCCTCCGCACGCGGCTGGCGCGATCGGGTGGGTGGGGTCATCGTGGGCACCGCGCTTCACGTCGAGGGTGACATCCGTGCCCCCCTCGATCCGGTGCGGGTGGCCAGGATGGCCGAGGCGTTCCGCGGCTGAGGGTGCGCATGCGGGTCAGCCTTCCGGCGGCCACGGGTGAGCCGCCGGGGTGCATCCCCGCGACCAGGGCGCGGCGGCCTTGCTTCCCGGCTCGCCGAGCCGAGCCAGCGCCGATTGCCGGACCTGCTCCCAGGCGCCCGTGGTTGGGGTTGCGGCCAGGCGCCGCGCCAGCTCGGGCTCGCGGTCCGCGGCCCACCACGCCAGGAGGGCCCGGTCGCCGGGATCGACCGGGGCGGCGAGGGGGAGGGTTGCTGCCGGGGCCCACGACGCCGCGAGTCGGCGGCTTCGCGTCCGTCCGCGTCCCGGCACCAACTCGGGCGCATGGAGGGCGGGGGCGGCCTGGATTGGTGTCGCCGCGAGCAGCGTCATCAGCGCCTCCAGCGTGGGGCGTGGTGCGGGGAGGGCCGCGGCCAATTCGACGGCGTCTTGCAGCAGGCCCGCTCGGAGGTGCTCCGCGATCACGGCGGAGACGGCCTCGTCGCGCAGGTCAAGAGCGCCGATGGGCGGTGCGGCGCCCTCCGCCGGAGTGAGGAACCGACCGCCGCACCGACCGAACTGGATGGTCGTGCGGCCGGCGCTCACCTGAATGCCGGCGGCGCTGCGCGCGAGCGTGGGCGCAAGCTCGGCCTGTCGAGCGAGCTCGTACAGGATCCACGCACCCACGGCGGCGTCGGCGGGGTCTCCGCGCAGTACCGAGTGTACGCGACCCCGGGCCGGGCCGGCTCCCGAGGGCCCGGAGCGGCCGGTCAACGCCCAACGGGCTTCGGCGTCGGGGAGGCTGACCCGAGTGGGGCCAGCCCGGACGAAGCGCACGAGCGCCGCCCACTCGCCGGCGACATGGTCGCGCGCGCGCTCTTCGACGAGTTGAAGCACCCCCTCCGGTAGGGGCGGCGGCGATGTGGCGGGGGGCGGGCCGTCCTCCAACGCACTCGTGAGCCACCCCCGCTCGGTCGCGTCGAGGTCCTCGCGCAGCCACGAGAGCGCCGCCAGCGCCGGCCCCGGCTCGGCGTCGCGCAGCAGCACGGCGCGATCATAGAGCCCGCCGACGGGCACCTCCAGCGCGAAGGCGCCGAGGTCCAACGACGACAACGCCAGGGAGGTCGGGGAGAGCAGTTCAGCGCGGGCGGACCCTGGCCACCCCGGCGCCAGCATGACGTCGGCGGCCGTCCCCGGCGCTTGCGCGGGGTCGGCCAGGAGCAGGTGCGCCGCGTTCTTCCGCCGGCCCGCCGGCCCGCCCGGGGCCGTGGCCATGCGAACGGTCGCGGTGCGGCGGGGGCCTTGAGGCACCAGGGCGCTGGCGCACATGCTGTACCGCTTCGCGTCCTCCAGCTCCAGGACCACGTGGCCCCAGGCGGACCACGGATGGGTACACGCCGCGGGCTCGCCGAAACGCACCGCCAGCCGCGCCACCCAGGGTGCGCTGGCGTCCACACCTCCGGGGGTGAACGCCGCCCAACCGACGATGAGGGCTGGGAGGCCCAGGGGCGCGAGTCGAGGAAGCCAGGTGCGGACACGCCGAAACGTGCTTGGTACAGGTTGAACAGGACTCGTGGGAACAGGCATGTGCCACGTACCCAGCGTGTCCGCACCCAGGAGGAGCGGAAAAGAGGCGGGAAGAGGAGGGGAGGCGGAGGGGAGACGGCCCCGCGGGCGACCGCGGCGATCTCGTGCAGAGAAGCTATGGTGGCCCCGATCGGCCGGCAAGGGCCAAGAAAGAGAAAAGTTTGCATCGGCGGCGATCAATTTGCGCGGACGGTGGACGAGTCAACCCCTGTGGATAACTTCGACCGGCGCGATCGAAAGCATGGATGGACCGTGCATCCGATCGGGCCGGGGGTTGCGGAAAACCCGGGATCGTGGGCAAGGGTTCGTGGCGCTGGGACCCGGGCTTGTGGATAAGGTGGGGAAGGAGGTGGCGTGGGCCGGATGAAGGAGCTGTGGGCGCGACTGCGCTCCGAAGGGCGGCGAATCGCCGAGCTGCGCGCCATCGCCGAAACGGGGGATGGCCGGGCCTGTGTCGCTGCCGCGCGCGAGATCGGAAGCGTCGGCGGCTGGCGAACCCTGCGAAGGGCGCTGGCCGGGGGCTCGTTGGCTCCCGAGCCGGCCTGGCTCCAGGCCGCGCCTCCACCGCGGGCGAGGGAGGACCATCTGCTCACGACGCTGGCGCGGCTACGCGCTGGGGAGAGTTACGACGGCCTCCGCGCCGAGCTGGCGGCCCTGGATGCGCGGACGGTGCCGACGCCGGGCGGGCCTCGCGCGCCCGGACAGGCGCTCTCCATCGCGCCGCTGGCGGACCGCTTCACGATAGTCGGGGCGGACGCCGGGGTCCCCCGGTCGCTCGCTCGCTCGCGGCTCCTCGATGACGAACGCGCGCCGTCCCGCTGGCTTCGGCTGGCCGCGCTTCACCATCCCGACGACTTCGGGGTCCTCCTCTCTGCCCGAGCCTCGGCGGGGCGACGTGGCGATCATTTGCTGCTGGAGGCGCTGGGCCTGCACGGCGACCCGCGGGCGTTGGTGGTGCTCAAGGACGCGCTGCACGCCCGCGACGTCGATCCCGGACGGGGCTTCATGCAGCGGCGCTTGGCGGCCGACGGCCTCGGGCGCCTGGGATTGGCGGCGGCGGTGCCGCTTTTGCGCCGAGCCCTGGCCGCCGAGCGGGCGGACTTCGAGGGCCGCCCGGGAGCGGGATTGGGGATTCAATACCCGGTGCGGGCCAACCTGGTGTGGGCGCTCGGTGAGCTCGGCTCGGCCGATGCGCTCGATGATCTTGTGGCCTGTCTGGGAGACACCAGCGGGACCGCGTTCGGCGGGCTGTATCTGCCCGCGATGGATGCGCTGGTCCGAATGGGCGCGCTCGCCCAGGGGCCGCTCCGCCGCTGTGAGGCCGCTGGCATCGAGCCTGCAGCGACACATGCGCGCGGCGTGCTCGCCATCCTGGCCGGGGAACGGGCGTGATCGAGGCGGTCCCGCCGCTGGATCTTGGCGAGGGGCGTGCTCTGCTTGCCGCGGGGAACGGGTTTGGGGCGCACGAGGTGTGGGAGCGGCAGTGGAAGGCCCTGCCCCACGGACCGCCGCGACGCGCGTTGCAGGGCTTGATTCACCTCGCCGTGGCTCTCGAACACCATCGGCGCGGCAGCATGCGCAGCGCGGTGGGCCAGTGGGACAAGGCGCTGGGCAAACTCGCGGATGGGCTGCCCTGGCCCGGCATCGACGTCGCGCGGCTCCTGGAGGCCCTGACGCCCTGCATGACGGCGGCGCGTCGCGACGAGTCGGTCCCCCTTCCGGACCTCGTGTGGCTCGACCGGGGGTGACCCCGTGTCTCATCAAACGCGAAGCGCCAGCAGTCTCGCCACCAATTCGGCGAAGCCGTGGCCCCCCGCCGCGTCGGTGCGGAAGGCGGGGGCGACCGGAATGCGCGGGAGCCAGCGATCGACGTTGGCCACCCCGACCGACAGCGGGAAGTGGGCGAACATCGGGGCATCGTTGGCGCTGTCCCCGACGTAGGCCCAGCGCTCCGGCGCGGCGTCCAGTCCCAGGTCCGCGCACAACCCCTCAAATCCCGCCAGCTTGTCGAAGCGCCCGTACCAGCCGTTGACGTGGATGCTGGAGACCTTGCACGTGGCGCCGAAACGCTCGAAGATGGCGACGATGTGATCGATCGCATCGTCGGAGAGGGGGGGCACATCCTCGCAAAAGTCGATCGCGAGGTCCAACTCGCGGTAGGGCTGGTCGCTGGCCACGGCGGTCCCCGGAACCTCGCCCAGCACCGCTCTTTCGATCGCGGCGAGTCGGCCGGCGTTGCCAAGGCGCTCCTCCGGCGACTGGGCGTAGGCCCGCGCCAGGCGACCGTCACGCATCGCGAACCACAACCCCCCGTTCTCGCCGACGACGCCGTCGCAGGGCCACTGTCGGGCGATCTGGTCGCACCAGCCGGCGGGCCGCCCGGTGACGGGGACCACGGCCATGCCGGCGTCGCGAAGTGCGGCCATGGCCGCGAAGGCGGCGGGCACGAGTCGGCCGTGCAGCGTGAGGGTGTCGTCGATGTCGGTGAGCACGCCGATCAGTCCCCTGGCGGCCTCGCGATCGATGGCGGCGAGGGGCTGCAGGCGGCTCACCCTTCCTTGACGGTCCAGGTCTCGCGGCCGTTGAGCAAGGTCTGCAGGTCCGGCTTGCCGTCCTTCTGCGCCTCGGTGATCTGCTCGTTCATCAGCGTGTCGAAGGTGGCACGGGGGTTGCGATGCAGGATGCCCATCGGCACCGGGAAGGCGGGGTAGTCCATCCGGGCTACGATCGCGCCCAGGAAGGGGTCGGCCTCGTCATGGATGAGGCAATCGTCGGCAGTCAGGCCGTCGCCGAGTTCGACGACGGTGGGCCGGATGCCGCTCAGACGGATGCCCTTTCGGCCCCCCGCGAACACCATGGGCTTGCCGTGCTCCAGGAAGATGCAGCGCTCTTCGCGCACCGACTTTTCGGTCAACGCATCCCAGGCGCCGTCGTTGAAGATGTTGCAGTTCTGGTACAGCTCGACGAACGAGGTGCCCCGATGTGCGGCCGCGGCGCGCATCACCTCGCGCTGCTCCTTCACCAGGATGTCGACGCTGCGGGCCACGAAGCTGGCGTCGGCGCCGAGCGCGAGCGCCGCGGGGGAAAATGGGTGGTCGACGCTGCCGAAAGGGGTCGACTTCGTCTTCTTGCCGATTTCGCTGGTCGGCGAGTACTGCCCCTTGGTCAGGCCGTAGATCTTGTTGTTGAACAGGAGGATGTTGAGGTCGACGTTGCGGCGCAGGCAGTGGATGAAATGGTTGCCCCCGATAGAGAGCGCGTCGCCATCGCCCGTCGCGACCCAAACCGACAATTCGGGGCGGCTGACTTTCAGTCCGGTCGCCACCGCAAACGCACGACCGTGGATCGTGTGAAACCCATATGCGTTGATGTAATAGGGAAAACGTGAACTGCATCCGATGCCGGACACGATGGCGAACTTCTCACGCGGGATGCCGAGCTCGGCAAAGACCGTCTGCGCCTGGGAAAGGATGGCGTAGTCGCCGCATCCGGGGCACCACCGGATGATCTGATCCGACATGAAGTCTTTCTTGGTGTAGGTCGGCGGCTGGGTTTCCATTACTTGGCCTCCACGATCTGGTGGTGACGGATCGAGGCGAGGACCTCGCTGACCTTGAACGCCTGCCCCTGCACCTTGGGAATGGAGATGCAGTCGATGAGGCTCTTGTCCCGCAGCAGCTTGACCAACTGACCCATGTTCATCTCCGGGACGATGACGCGACCGTACTGCCGGAGCACATCGATGATGTTGGCCGGAAGCGGATGGATGTTCCGGATGTGGGCGTGACCCACGCGGAGGCCCTCGCGACGGGCCAGATCGACCGCGACGCGGATGGCGCCGTAGGTGCTGCCCCAGCCGACGACCAAGAGACCATCGGGGTCGCCGTAGACCGTCAGGTCGGGCACCTTGATTCCCGCGACCTTCGCCGCGCGCAATTGCACCATGCGCTCGTGATTGAGCGCTTCGTAGTTCACGTTACCGGTGCCCTCCTGCTTTTCTATTCCGCCGATGCGGTGCTCGAGCCCCGGCGTCCCCGGACGTACCCACGGGCGCGCCAGGGTGTCGGGGTTGCGCGCGTAGGGCAGGAATCCCTCGGGGTCGGTGCGAAATTGTACGGGGAAGGGGGGAATGTCGGCGACCGTGGGCACGCGCCACGGTTCGCTGCCGTTGGCGAGGTAGCCATCGGTCAAGAGGATGACCGGCGTCATGTACGTGACCGCGATGCGCACCGCCTCCACGGCCATGTCGAAGCAATCGCCAGGAGTACACGCGGCAATCACCGGAATGGGGGCCTCGCCGTTGCGACCATAGACCGCCTGCAGCAGGTCGGACTGCTCGGTCTTGGTGGGCAATCCGGTCGAGGGGCCGCCGCGCTGGATGTTGACGAGCACCAGCGGGAGCTCGGTCATCACCGCGAGGCCCAGCGCTTCGGTCTTGAGCGCCATGCCGGGCCCCGACGTCGTGGTCATCCCCAGCGAGCCGCCGAAGGACGCGCCGATGGCGCTGGTGATCGCCGCGATTTCGTCCTCGGCTTGGAAGGTGTACACCCCATAGGATTTGTAGCCGCTGAGCGCGTGCAGGATGTCGCTGGCCGGGGTGATGGGGTAGCTGCCGAGAAATAGCCGCAAGCCAGCCTTTTCTGTGCCGACTACCAGCCCCATCGCCGTCGCCTGGTTGCCCATGATGTTGCGATAGACGCCGGGATCCTGCCGCATCGGCGGAACTTCGTAGCGCGTGTGGAACATCTCCACGGTCTCGGCGTAGGCGTAGCCCGCCCGGAGCGAGCGCAGGTTGGCCTCGCGGTAGGGGTCCTTGAACTTGGCGTTGATCCAGCGCTCCGTGGTCTCCATGGGGCGGCTGTACAACCAGTAGGTGATGCCCAGGGCGTAGAAGTTCTTGCAGCGGTCGGTGTCCTTCGCGCCGAGGCCGAGACCGTCGACCGCGGCCTTGCTCTGCCGGGCCAGGTCCACCTCGATCACCCGGAAGTCGCTGAGCGAGCCGTCGATGAGCGGGTTGCTGGTCATTCCTGCCTTTTCGAACTCCCGCTCGACGAACTTCTCCTTGTTCACGATGACGAGGCCGCCCTTTTTGAGGTCAGCGATGTTCGCCTTGAGCGCCGCAGGATTCATCGCCACCAGCGCCTCGGGCTCGTCACCGGGCGTGAAGATGTCGTGACTGGCAAAGTGCAACTGGAAGCCGGACACGCCCGCAAGCGTTCCCGCCGGCGCGCGGATCTCGGCGGGGAAGTCGGGGAAGGTCGCGAGGTCGTTGCCGAGCAGCGCGGTGGTGTTGGTGAACTGGCTGCCGATGACCTGCATGCCGTCGCCGGAGTCGCCAGCGAAGCGGACCACGACGTGTTCGACGATTTGGGCGGTCTTCAAGGCGCGCTCCTCGCTTCGGAATGAGCGCCGGTGCTTAACGCGATACGGCCGCGCATGAGCAAGGCGGTGGTGCTGGCGGACGACGTCAGCGAGCGCGTGATGCGCGCCGCGCGCGCCCTTGGAGCGCCGGTTCTACCGTTGGCCGGATGGCCTGCCCGACTCCGGGGCGCGGACCTCGTGCTCGGCTTTGCCGCCCCGGCGTCCTGGTCGCGGTTGGTGGTCCGGGCGGTGTCGCTGCGGGCGCGTGCACTCCTGGTCGTCCCGTTGGGCGAGCCCGTCGCGCCCCCGTGGGGCACGGGGGCGATCAACCGTCTGGTGCTTCCGAGTCAGTTCGCGGCCCGGGCGTGGGCTGCGTGGATACCCATGGGTCGGCTGACGGTCGTCGCGCCGGGGCCATCGGCCGGCGACGAACACGATGGCGTCTACGTCGCGGGGCTCGCCGACCGGTTCGATCCGGAGCGCGTGGTCGCGGCGGCGAGGGGTGGGGCGGCGATCGTCTCGACGGTCGCTGACGAAGCGTTCCCGCCGGGCACGGTCGTCGTCGCTGACGCCGCGGCCGCCCGCCAGGCGCTCGTCGACGATCCTCGCCGCCGCGCCCGGCTCGGTGCCGCGGCCGCGGCATGGGCGGCGCGCGGGCGAACGGGTGAGGATGAGGCCGCCGCGTGGCGCTGTCTGGCCGCGGACGCCCGTTCCACCACCGCTCGTGGTGGCCGGAGGACTGCGCTATGATGGCCCGATGGTCCTGAATCTGGGTGACGGCAGCAGCGGGGTGCTGCAACGAATGCCCCTGATGGTCCTGCTCCTGGCGTGCGCCTCCTCCTCGGAGGGCGGCGACACCGCGGATCGGGGCGTACCGGTGGGCCTCGGGGCACCGGTCGTGGAGTCGGCGTCGGTGACCTGCTATTTCCACTCCACCGGCGACACCTTCATCCAGTGGAACGGGGCCGCCACGGTCTCCGACCAGCAGGGCCTGGGCACCATCGAGCCGCTCGGTCGCGTCGATGTTTCCGACGCCGGAGGGGTCATCGGGACGGTGGCGCTGGCGTGCGCGGAGGGGTCGTGCGCGACCAGTTGGCAGGGGGACGACCTTGACGTCGAGTGCGACGCCGTGGCGGTGCCGACCTATGACTTCGCGTTCGTGGTCGTCGACATCGATGGGCACGAGTCGGCGCCCTTTCTCGCCTCGGCCCAGAAGACCGAGGATCAATAGCTCAGCGCCGCGGCCAGGCGTGACATCCACCGGCCGCTTGGTGGGCGCACCAAGCGAGTCGCGGGACGCGAGCGGGTGTACACCGCTCTGGAAGTTTCGTTGAAGAGAACGAGCCGACGGCGTAGGCTCGGGCAATGCCCCCCACCGCCGCCCTCGTGGCCGCCGCGATCGCCGCCTTCTGGTTGGTCTTGGAGTTCAAGACCTCCCGCCCGGACGGCGTCCTGATGAAGATTCCGCCTTACCGGCGGATCATGCTGTACCTCATGCCCGGCCGGAACGAATCGGTCGTCTACTTTGACGCCTATCTGGACGCGACGAACTTCAATGGATGGCTCGAGCGCTGCCGGCAGGTCGTGCCCGAGGCCAACCCCACGCAGGCGACCGTCGCTGCCATCGGGATCGGGCTCTCGGCCACCCCGGCGATGAATCGGTTCGTCATGGGTCGCCGCCTCTACGCGCGCGACGGCCGGTGGCTCAGCTTCTCGATGCTGCGCACCCGTCTGGATCGGGAGGCCAAGATCGGCACGGTGAAGCGGGAGTTCATCGACGGCGAGTCCTTCAAGGACTGGTGCGCCCGCGTCAACAGCGGCATCACCGAGGAGCGCAGCGGCAAGCGGACGTCAGGGGACAAGGAGTTGGACCTTTTCAACCTCCTGCCCCGCCCGTTGCTGCGCGTGGCCGCCCGGTTGATCAACACGCTCAACCACTACAACATCCTGCCCGGCTTCTTCATCAAGGACGACCCGCTCCACACCAGCATCTTCGTCGCCAACCTCGGCAGTCTGAAGATGGGCCCCGGCTACCACCACCTCTTCGAATACGGAACCTGCCCGCTGTTCATCATGGTCGGGAAGGTGGAGGACCAGCCGATGGTGGTGGGTGGCGAGGTGAAGGTGCGGCCGAGGATGCACCTCCGGTTCAGCTACGACGAGCGCATCGACCACGGCCTCGCGGCTCGGTTTGGAATGGATGCGGTGGCTCGGGTGCTCGAAGATCCGCAGCGGTGGCTCGGGTGCACGGCCGCCGACGGCAGCGACGCCAGGCCGATGTGGCCGAATCCGGAATGGAAGGCGCTGTAGCTTCTAAAAGAAATACACCGCACCGGGCACGTTCCCGGAGGTGTCCAGGAACCCGGTGGCCGACACACCGACGTCTTCGAACCCGTCGCCATCGGTGTCGCCGACGTTGGCGATGCACTCCCCCAGCCGCGCGTCCGGAGACTCGCCGCCGTAGATCGCCGCGGCGTCAGCCCCCGAAAAGGCGCCCGCCACCGCGTCGTTGAAGCGGTAGACCGCCCCGCTGTCGGTGCCGCCCAGGTCGCTACCCGGCGCACCCAGAACGAGGCTCGAGGCGGCGTGCCCGGCGAGGTTCACGATCGAAACCGCGCTCCCGAGGGCATCGTCGGCTGCTTCGCCGCGGATCACCGTTTCCGCCGAAGCGAGGCGGCGACTGGTCGTGATGGGGCCGATGAGGAGGTAGGCGGCGCCGGCGTCGGTAGCGGCATCGTCGTTGGCGGGGGCCCCGACGAGGATGTCAGGGGTGCCGTCGCCATCAGCGTCGCGGGTGTCGAGCGCCCGCCCGGCTTCGTCCTGGTTGCCCTCCCCCAGGTGTACCGCGTCGGCGTCAGCGATGGCCAGGCTGCCCGAGATCGGCCCGAGGAAAACCGCCACGCCGCCGGCCACGAGCGCGTCGCCGTCGATGCCCCAGCCGCCGATCACCAGATCGTGGGCGCCATCGCCGTTTACGTCCACCGGCTCGGGGGGCAACATCGCCAGCCGGTCGTGCACGTCACCGCGCACGATGATGTCGGCGTCGGTCGCGGCGCGAGCCCCGCCGTCGGGAAGCTCGAAGAGGTAGACCGCGCCGCTCTCGGCGCCGTTCTCGTCATTGCCGTAGGCGCCGAACGCGGCCTCGCGGCGGCCGTCGTCATCGGCATCGACGCCGACGAGGAGCGTGCTCCCGAGGCCATCGTAGGCGTACTCACCACGGACGGACAGCAAGGCGACGGCACCGAGGCTGAGCTGGCCCGCGGCCTCCTCCAGCAGGTAGGCGGTGCCAGCGCTCTTCGCGGCGTCGTCATTTCCGGGGGACCCCACGACGAACTCGCGATTCCCGTCGCCGTCCATGTCGACCGAGCCGTTCACCGCCGCGCCCGCGTCGTCACCGGTGACCATGCCCTCCCAGAAGGCGGTGCGAGCGGCGTTCAGGTCACGGCTCGAGGAGAAGGGGCCGACGACCAACGACGCGCCGCCCCCGTCGACCGTAGAGCTCTCCATGCCCGTGCCACCGATCAACAGGTCGTCGAGCCCGTCGCCATCGACGTCGCCGAGACTCGTGATGGCGGTGCCGAAGCTGTCGCCGTCCAGGGCGCCGATCACCACCCCGTCCGCGTCGGCGATGCTGCAGTCGTCGTCGGTCCCGTCGCAGTCCTGATCGACGCTGTCCCCGCACTCCTCGAAGGCGCCCGGGAAGACGCTCTCGTCGAGGTCGTCGCAGTCACCGCCCGCGGCCAGGTTGTAGATGCCGTAGGCGGTGCACGCGCAGACCGACAGGGCCCCGACGTTGTCCCCGTCGAGGTCGGCGTACCAGTCAATGCACAGGACCGCGTCGAGTTCGTTGGGGTCGCCGTCGCAATCGTCGTCGCCCTCGGTCGCGCAGGTCTCGGGTGCGCCCGGAAACGTGGTGCGCGTGGTGTCGTCGCAGTCGGTGTCGTCGGCGACGTAGCCGATCGGGTCTTCGCACTCGTTGACGCTGGCGGTGGCATCGCCGTACCCGTCGCCGTCGGCATCGGCGTACCAGATGGCGCCGTCGATGGCGTCGGTGTCGATGCGGCCGTCGCAGTCGTCATCCAGCTCGTTGCACACCTCCGTTGCCTCTGGATTGACCCCGATGTCGCCGTCATCGCACTCGAGGCACGCGAACCAGCCGTCGCCGTCGTTGTCCGTCTCGCCGGTATACCCGTCGCAGTTGAGGTCGATTGTGCTGTCACAGGCGCTCTCGTCCGCGCCTGGGTGGATGGTGTCGTTGCGGTCGTCGCAGTCACCCGCCCATCGGGCGTAGCCGACGAGGGGGGCGCAGCCGGCGACCGTGCTGGTGCCGTCGCCGTAGCCGTCTTCGTCGCGGTCCTGGTACCACAGGCGTTGGTCCACGGCCCCCTCGTCGACCGTACCCTCGCAGTCGTCATCGACGCCGTTGCAGGCCTCGACGGCGCCGGGAAGCACCAGGGGGTCGCCGTCGTCGCAGTCGAGGGTGCTCTCGACGAAACCGCGGGGTCGGTCACAGGCCCAGGTCGGATCCACACTGCCGCCGATGCCGTCCCCGTCGTTGTCGGGGTACCACTGCGTTCCGCCCGCGACCCACTCGTCCAGATCGTCGGCCAGCCCGTCGCAGTCTTCGTCGGTGCCCAGCGCGTCGCAGACTTCGGGTGCACGGGGCGAGACGTCGTTGCGGGTATCGTCGCAGTCGTCGCCGTTGCCTACGGCCCCGACGGGCGCTTCGCAGGCGAACTCGGGCATGCCGGCGCCGTAGCCGTCGGTGTCGGCGTCGGTCCACCACAGGACCATGTCGAAGCTGTCGGCCTCCATGGTCAGGCCGTCGCAATCGTGATCCTGCCCGTCGCAGTATTCGGTCGCCCCGGGAAAGATCGTGGAGTCCGACGGACCACAATCCCGGTCATCCAGCGTCCAACCGGTGACCTCGGCGCAGAGATCCTCGGTCCACGAGGGGTCCCCGAAACCGTCGCCATCCTGGTCGCGATGCCACGTGGTCGCCGGCAGTTCCTCGTCCACCTCGCCATCGCAGTCGTTGTCGATCTGGTCGCACAGCTCGTCGAGGCCCTGGCCCACCAGCACGTCATCCGGCGCGCAGTCGTCGCCGTCTTTGATCCCGTCCCCATCGCGATCTCCGGGGGTCGGCACCCCGCTGTCCGAGGTGTCCGTCGTGTCATCGCCTGGGCAGCCGGTCGCCAACAGCAGTACAAACGCGAGCCGCAGCATCACCGTCACCATAGCCCGACGTTCCACGCCGCGCGGTATCAACAGAAGGGGGAGAGGTCTCGACCGCCTCCCCCCCTACCACGCCAGCAACTCGGGTATCCGACCTCCGGCCTCCAACCTACGATCCCGGCCTGCGGCGCCTGCCGCGTTGAGTACGCGGCGGGACGTGGCGCTCTCGCGCTCAACGCAGTCCCCCATGTCGCCTGGGCGTTTCATGCCTCTGGGGCCCGCGGACCGCGGCATGGGTGACTATACTGAAGCCTGGGAGCGCTCATGGCCTCAGATCGGGCGAATACCATCGACCGCCTTGCGAGCCGGGCCCAGAAGCCAGGGCTGCAGCGCCGCCAACTCGCGAGTGGCGGCGAGGTGTTCACCGGGGCGCTGGCTTCACGCACCCTCGACGCGATGGGGGCGCGGGCGATGACCGTGGATCGCAGCATCATCGTCTCCGAAGACTTCGACCCGAACAAGCCTGAGGACGCCGCCCTTTTCGCGCACGAACAGGTACACCTCGAGCACTCGGGCGGCCAAGGCGGCAACTCCGGGTACGATCATGAAGAGCGGCAGGCCCGCGCCGCGGAAAGCATGGTGCTGCACCGCTCGCATGCGGGCGGGATCGAGATGCACGAGGCGTCGCATACCAGTGCGCCCGGTGGCGCGCCCACCGGATCGGCCGGCGCCGGTCACGAGCGGACCGCGGCCGCGGAAGCCCACGGCAACGCCGATGCCGGGTACAACGCGCTCCGAGCCCAGGGGATGAGCCACGACGAGGTCGTACAGAAGCTGGCGCGCGAGGCACTCCTGGGGTTGGAGAGCGGGCGCGACGCTCGGTCGATGCGGTGGGGCGACAAGAAGTCGTTCACCTAGTGCCAACGGCAGCTCGCGCCTCGGCCACCAGAGCGGGGAGCGCGGCGTCGAGCGAACGGGAGGCGCGGAAGCCGAGGGCGTGGATCGCGCTCCCGTCCATCGCGTATCGGCGGTCGTGTCCAGGTCGGTCCGCGACGCTGGTGATGAGCGACAAAGACACCCCGGCCACTCCGCAGATCGCCTCGGCGACGGACCGATTGGTCCGCCCCCCGCCACCGGGGATGTTCCACACCGACCCGTCCGCCGCGCGGTCAACCAGCAGCATCAACGCGTCGCAGAGGTCGTCCACGGCCAGCCAGTCTCGTTGATGCAGGCCGTCCCCGTACAGCGGAAGCGGGGCTCCGGCGACCGCCGCGCGCGCGAGCACCGGCAGGAGCTTCTCCGGAAACTGGCCCGTGCCGAAGGTATTCGCCGGCCGTGCTACCACGGTCGGGAGTCGCCAGGTGTTGTGCGCCGCGTGCACGAGCAGTTCGCCGGCTGCCTTGCTCGCCGCATAGGGTGAGCCCGGCCGGAACGCCGCCGCCTCATCTGCGGCACCGACGTCGACCGAGCCATACACCTCGTCGGTCGAGACATGGACGAAGCGCCCCACCCCGCGCTCCCGCGCGGTGTCGAGGAGGACCTGGGTCCCCAGGACGTTGGTGAGCACAAATCGAGCCGGGTCGATGATGCTGCGGTCGACGTGCGATTCCGCAGCAAGGTGGACGAGCGCATCGACCCGTCCGAGCCGGTCGAACGCGGCGCGCACCGCGGCCGGGTCGGCGACGTCACCGACCACGAGCGCCGCGTCTCCGGGCAGGCGACTGGCGTTCCCGGCGTAGGTCAGCAGGTCGAGGACCAGGAGCGTGTCAGCAGGCCGGGTGGCGGCCCACCGGCTCACCAGGTGGTGCCCGATGAAGCCGCAGCCGCCGGTGACCAGAACCCGCATCAGCGTAGCCTGCGCCCTTGAGCTACCATTGGGCGCAGATGCGCGAGACCCGCGGTGTGGTCCTGGCCGGCGGCTCCGGAAGCCGGCTGTTTCCGCTCACCAAGACCACCAACAAACACCTGCTTCCCGTGGGTGACGTCCCCATGGTGTACCACCCCATCCGCCGGCTCGTCGAGGCCGGCATCGACGACGTGCTGGTGGTAACCGGCGCGCACCACGTCGGCGCGATCGTCAGCCAGCTCGGCTCGGGCGCCGAGTTCGGATGCCGCTTCACCTACAAGGTGCAGGACCGGGCCGGCGGCATCGCCGAGGCCCTCGGGCTCGCCGAGGACTTCGTCGGGGGGCTCCCCGTCGCGGTGGTTCTGGGGGACAACGTGTTCGGATGCTCGCTCGCGCCCCATCTCGAGGAGTGGGCGGCGTCTGGAAAGGGGGCGATGATACTGCTGAAGCAGGTGGGAGATCCTGAACGCTTCGGCGTGGCCCGCTTCGAGGCCGGACGTCTGGTCGGCATCGTCGAGAAGCCGACATCGCCGCCGTCTCGGTTCGCGGTGACCGGCGTCTATTTTTACGATGCCCGGGTGTACGACATCATCCGCACCCTGACGCCTTCGGCGCGTGGTGAGCTCGAGATCAGCGACGTGAACACCCGCTACCTGCTCGCCGATGAGCTGCACTGGGCCGAAATGTCCGGGGAGTGGTCGGACGCGGGCACGCACGAGAGCTACCGTCGCTCCAACACCATGGTGGATCGAAAGTAGGGTTCTCTACAGACCGCGCGTCGATGTCCGATGCGTGGTCATGGTTCCTTCGGACGCCAGCCCATGGTCTCCGCACCGAGTGGTAGCGCTCTTCGTGGCCACCGCTTGGATTTTCGTGGTTCTGGGAGCCTGGCTCCTGTTGCGCGTCACCCTTGTGGCTGGCACCGACCGGGCTGAGGTCAACGAGGCTGCCGACCGACTGGAGCAGGTGACGGCGGCGGTTGACATCGGCGTCCGCCAGTTCGATCGGCGGGCAGACGGCCTCGCCTCTCGGTTGACCGCGTGGGTGGCCGGCGGGGCGGAGATGCAGCCGCCCGCGGCGCTCACCGAGTGGGTGGAGGCGGCGGGGCCGGGCACGTTCGTGGGTGTCGTCGACGCCAACGGGGTGTGGCGGTATCGGTCGTCCGCCCCTCCGTCGACCGAGCTTTCCGCAGCCGCCCGGGGTGTCCACCTCGTCAGCGGCAGCGGTGTCCAGTGGGTGGCGTCCAGCCACGCCGTCGGGGCGGGTTCGCTGCACGTGGTGGAGCCGCTCGCCGACCTGACCGATCCGGGTGCGGCGCTGTCGTTGCGCCTGTCGCTCACCCCCAGCGACGTCGGCCTGTCGGCGGGCACCCGCGTCGAGGTCGTCGATGAGGCGACGCTGCGGATATCGCGCCCCATTTCGTTGCCGCGATCCGAGGATGTCCTCCTGGTTCAAGGCGAGGCCGCGCGCCCGTTGCATTACGCCGCCCTGCGGACCTTCCGCGTGCTGCTGGTCGCCTTCGCCGTGGTCACCGCGGCCCTGGGCGTGTTCGCCATGCGCGTGCTTCCTCGGCTCTTGCTCCGGGAGAGCGACCGGGTCTACTCGGAGTTCGTCGAGAAAAGCGGCGAGGGCATGCTCCTGGTACAGGCCGACAGCCTGGCGATTCGGCAGGTGAACCCAGCGGTGTGTACGCTCCTGGGTCGTGAGGCCGCGGAGTTGCGGGCACTGTCGCTCCCGGAAGCTGTGCCGCTGTCCCCGACCGCGGTCATCGCGCTGCGCGGGCTGATGGGGCGGGCCACACTCAACCTGGGCGAGGTCCCCTACGCGGACGCTGAGCAAGCACGGCACCTCGAGATCGCCGCGAGCCAGATGATGTGGCAAGCCGAAACGGTCCTGTGCATCGTCCTTCGCGACGTCACCACGCGCCACCTGGAGGCCGAGACCAACCGACACCTGGCCTGGCACGACCCGCTGACCGGTCTGCCCAACCGCGCCGGCTTCCAGGACCGGCTGCGGGTCGCCATCGCGAACGCCGACCAGCGCCAGGAGTTACTCGGTGTCGCCTTCGTTGACGTGGACCAGTTCAAGCACATCAACGACGAGGTCGGTCATGACGTTGCCGATCGCCTGCTCGTAGATGTCGCACGACGACTGCGACTGGGCCTTCGGGGCGGCGACTCGGTCGCACGCCAGGGTGGCGACGAGTTCCTGCTGCTCGTCGCGAACCTCGGCCGACGGGAAGACGCCCAAGGGGTCGCCGAGCGCGTCTTGGAGGTCTTCCGCGAGCCGTTTCAGGCCGACGGCCGGGAGTTCACGCTCACCGCCAGCGTGGGCGTCGCCGTCTATCCGGACGATGGTGTCGACGCGCTCGACCTGGTCAAACATGCCGACATGGCGATGTTTCAGGCCAAAGAGGCGGGTCGAAACGGGTGGCAACTCTATGACGCCGACATTCGCGCCCGGTCCAAGCGCGCCGCCGACACCCGGGCCCGGTTGGTTCGGGCGCTCGAGCGCAACGAATTCGTGCTGCATTACCAACCCCAGGTCGACCTTCGCACCGGGGAGCTGGTCGGGGCCGAGGCACTGATCCGCTGGTTCTGCGACGGGAAGATGGTCCCGCCGGCTGAGTTCATCCCCGTCGCCGAGCAGACGGGTCTCATCGTGCCGATTGGCACATGGGTCATCGAGGAAGCGTGCCGCCAGGCCCGCGCCTGGCAGGACCAGGGGCTGCCGCCGATCCGGGTGGCGGTCAACCTCTCGGCGCGGCAATTCTTCAACGGCGGAGTCGTCGAGGTCATCGAGGCGGCCCTCCGGGACAGCGGGCTCGACCCCCGCTGGCTGGAAGTCGAGATCACCGAGTCCCTGGCGATGAAGAACACGGAAGCGGCGTGCCGCGTCCTCGCGGCCCTGCACCGGCGCGGGGTGACCGTGGCATTGGACGATTTTGGCACCGGGTACAGCTCGCTCGCCTACCTGCGACAGTTTCCCATCGATCGGCTGAAGCTTGATCGTTCCTTTCTGGCCGAGGCTACGACGGATGTCGAGCAGCGGGCGCTGGTCAGCGCCATCATCGGCCTAGCGCACGCCATTCGGATGGAGGTCGTCGCCGAGGGCATCGAGACGCGCGAGCAGCTCGAGATGCTGGGCGCGGACGGGTGCGACATCGGACAGGGTTTCGGACTCAGCCATCCGGTGCTCGCGGCCGACTTCGGGAAAATCCTCGCCGACCGCGCCGCGCTGACCGACCGTCTGCGGGTAGACCGTGTGGCCTGACTTCCCTCGGGCGTGAGCGCCGGCCGCGGACGTGTGACACGGTGCGCAAGCTGCGGCGGTGCGGGGTCGGGAGTCGGTGCGTTGACCAACGCGCTCGGCCGCAAGACGCGAAGTGTCTCGTTCGGGGTCTTCAAGCTGCATGTGCTGGGTGGGTCTCGGTGGCGGCCGCCAACATCGCCGACAACGCCCCGATGCACCGGCTGATCGCACGGGCGCAGCGTGCAGGCGCGCAGATCGACCGTCTCCTGGCCGACACGGCGTAGGGCGCCGCGCGCGACCACGTGCTCGCGCTGGGGGGTGCCGGGGTGGTCGTCATGGCACCCGTCCCGAGTCGGACACGGGAGAGCAAGCGCTTCCGGAAAGAGGAGTTCGCGGTGGACTTCGTGGCGGTCACTGCGACCTGCGGTGCATGTCCTCTGCGCGCGAAGTGCTGCGATTCCGGCAAGGCATCCCGCCGCCTCCAACTCCACCCCCACGAGGACGGGCTCCGTGCGACCAGAACGGCGTGGGAGCAGCCGGCACTCCGCACCGAGTATCGCGATCGATTCCGCTTCGAACGCCTCAATCACCAGATCACCCGACCGGGTGCGCGGCAGGCCCGGTCCTTTGGACTTGCTGCGGCAAACCTGCAGGCGCACATGATCGCGATGCGCCGCGTAGGCGGCGGCTACTCGGCCAGCCGCCGCAACATCGCTCCGACCCGGCGGAGCTTCGCCTGCTGCTCGGCCGCCGTCGGCTGCCCGCAGAGATCGAGCGCGGCGCAGGTTTCCGC
>SHYX01000046.1 GCA_009692585.1 Myxococcales bacterium | reverse complement strand
TCATGGCGATGCAGCGGGCCTCGCAGAAGCAGCTTGGCGAGCTGGCGGACGAGCTGCTCGGCAGCTTCCAAGGGGTCGCGACCGTGCAGGGTTTCTGCGCCGAGGAGACCTTCACGCGTCGTCTCGATGACCGCGCCGCGAACCTGCGTGAATCGAGCCTGAAGATGACGCGGCTGCGGGTGATCGCGTTTCCGCTCTTGACCGTGGCCGGTGGCGTGGCCACCTGGGGACTGCTTGCGGTCGGCGGCGGCGCCGTGCGCAGCGGCGACCTCACCGCCGGCGAGCTGGCCGCCTTCGTCGCGCTGGTGGCCTTCGTCGTGATGCCGATGCGCATGTTGGGCTGGCTGCTCCCGGTCTTCCAGCGCGCCGAGGCGTCGTTGGAGCGCATCTACCTGGTGCTCGACGAGCCGGTCGACCGCCCCGACCACGGCCTGGCGCGCCCCGCACCCACGCGCGCCCCCACCCTCACCTTCCGCGACCTGAGCTTCGCCTTCGGCGACGCGCCGGACCGCCCGGTGCTCCAGGGCATCACCACCACGATTCCCGGGGGGGCGACGGTCGGCATCTACGGCGCGATCGCCAGCGGCAAGAGTACGCTGCTGCGGCTCCTGGCACGACTGCAGAATCCCCCTCCGGGGACGGTGCTGGTGGACGGCGTGGACCTCCGCGAGCTCGACCTCGACGCGTGGCGCGCGCGGGTGTGCCTCGTCACCCAGACGCCGTTCTTGTTCTCGGAGACCATCGAGGAGAACATCGGCTTTGGTGCAGCCCGTGACGCGGTCGCCGCGGCGGCCAACGATGCAGCGCTGACGACGGACCTCGCCGCCCTCCCCGCCGGGCTCGACACCGTCGTCGGCGAGCGCGGCATCGCGCTTTCCGGGGGCCAGCGGCAGCGGGTGGCGCTGGCGCGCGGGTTGTTGCGGCCCGCCAGCCTGGTCCTGCTCGACGACGTGCTCAGTGCCGTGGACCACCGCACCGAAGGGGACCTCCTCGCCATGTTGCGCGCCCGCACCGAGGCCACGCGCATCATCGTCAGCCACCGCCTGTCGGCCTTGGTCCACACCGACCTCATCCTGGTACTGGCCGCAGGCCGGCTCGTCGACCAGGGCACCCACGCCCAGCTCCTCGGCCGCCCGGGCCCCTACCGTGATGCCTGGGACACCCAACGCGCCCCGGCCGACGCCGGCGACACCGCGGTGTCGGCGTGAGCGGCGAAAAGGCCGTGGTCGCCCCGTGGACGTGGCGTTCGCTCCTGCCGTTCTTGCGGCCGGACGCGCGGAGTTTCGGCGCGGCGCTGGTCCTCACCCCGGTCATCGCCGGTCTGGGCGCGCTGCAGCCCCTCCTGCTCAAGCGCGTCATCGACGAACACATCACCGCCGGCACCGGCGAAAGGCTCCAGGCCGACGCGGCGTGGTACCTCGCGGCCATCCTCGCGGTCTTCGTCGTCGAGGGCGTCTACACCTGGCTGCTGGCCAACGCCGCCGAGAACTCGATCCTCCGGCTGCGGCATGCCCTGTTCCGGCAGGTGTTGTCGTTGTCGCAGCGATTCTTCGAGCGGCAGCCCACCGGCCAGCTCATGTCGCGGGCCACCAGCGACGTCGAGGCGCTCAACGAAGCGCTCTCCGCGGGCTCGATCTCGCTGGTGCTCGACATCTGCCTGATGCTCAGCGCGCTGGGAGCGATGTTCTGGCTGGACTGGCGCCTCGCCGCGCTCCTGTGCCTGCTCGGCCCGCCAATCGGTGCGGTCATCGAGTTCACCCGCCGGCGCATGCGTAGCCTGTACGCCGACATCCGGGACTCGCTCGCGTCGATGAACGCCTACGCCGCCGAGCGCATCGCCGGCATCGAGGTCATCCAGCTGTACGGATTGGAGCTGCGGGTGAGCGAACGCTTCGCCGAGCTGAACCGTCGCTATCGCGACGCGAATGTGATGAACAACGTCTACGATGCGGCGCTTTACGCCTTCATCGACGGCATCGCCAGCGTGTGTATCGCGGTGATGATCTACTGGGGCTCCACCCACGCCGCCACCGCGGTCTCGATCGGCCTCATCGTGGCGTTCCTGGACTACATCGACCGCCTGTTCCGCCCGCTCCGCGAGATCTCCGGCAAGATCACCTTCCTCCAGCGCGCGTCCACCGCGCTGGACAAGATCTTCTGGCTGCTTGGTCAGGACGACCGCATCACCCCCGGCGACCGCGCGCTCCCCGACGCCAAGGGGCACCTCGTCCTCGACAACCTGCGTTTCCGCTACCGGCCCGACTCGCCGTGGATTCTGGACGGGGTCAGCCTGGAGGTGCAGCCGGGCGAGGTCGTCGCCGTCGTCGGGCGCACCGGCGCCGGCAAGAGCACGCTGGTGCGGCTCCTGGCGCGCGTGCACGACGGGTACGAAGGCAGCATCACCGTGGACGGCGTGCAGCTGCACCGCATCCGCCCCGACGACGTCCGCCGCGCCGTTGGCAGCGTGCGTCAGGAGGTGCAGCTGTTCCGCGACACGCTGCGCTTCAACATCACCCTCGACGACCCGACGCTGGACCCGGCGCGGGTCGAAGCCGCCATCCGCGAGAGCGGCGCCGACACGATCGCCGAGAAGTACCCCGAAGGACTGGGGCACGTGCTCCGCGACCGCGGCGCCGACCTGAGCGCGGGCGAGGGCCAGATCGTCAGCCTGGCGCGGACACTGGCCCGCAACCCCGCCCTGGTCATCCTCGACGAGGCCACCGCCAACGTCGACCCGGTGTCCGAGCGCATCCTCCAGGAGGCCATCGAGCGACTTTTCGCCGACCGCACCTGCCTTGTCGTCGCCCACCGCCTCTCCACGATCACCCGCGCCGACCGCATCGTGGTGCTGGCCGGCGGGCGTGTGGCCGAGGTCGGCACCCACGCGGAGCTGTTGGCCTTGGAGGGCGAGTACGCGGCGCTGTACCGGGAGGGGCTGGGGGCGATGGCCGGGTAGCGGACAGGGAGCGCTACTCGCTCAAAAACACAGCCCGAACCACACCTCACCCGCCGAGGTATCATACCGATGGCAGCGCCCCAGCGCACAGGTGTCCATCGCGAGGGGATCGCAGAGTTCGTAGCAGCGCGCATCGACGGCGGAGCAGTAGCCGCCCGCCTCGCAGGAGGTCGCGGCGGTCGCGGTGCTGCACGACTGGCCGGCGCGGCGCGGTCCGGCGTACCAGCAGGCGTTGGTGTCCATGTCGTAGGGCAGGCAGGCGCGCTCGTAAGGGTCGGGGCCACAATCCTGGGCGTACAAATCGCACGTCGCCTCGCTTCGGCACACCGACTCGCCGTCGTCACCGTAGCCGTCGGCGGGCATGCACCACGCCTCGCTGCCGCAGTCCTGATCGGTCACGCCGTAGGCGACGGGGCAGGAGCCGGCGCAGGCGTGGGCCAGGCCGTCGCAGGCGCCCGAGGTACAGTCCGCATGTTCGACGCAGGCGGCACCGGGGCCGGAGTCCCCGTCGGCGAGGAGGTCCGCCGCGAGGATGTCAGCCACTTTCCACGACGCCCCCGAAAGCACGACGGCATCGAGGTCGCGGAGGGCGGCGACATCGTCATCTGGATCGCTCGCGAGCAGCAGGAGGTCGGCCGGCTGACCCGCGACGATCCGTCCGCCGTCGACGCCGAGCGCGCGTCGGGCGTCCCAGGTGGCGCGGACCAGGGCCTCGCGCGGGGTGAGCCCGATGGCGACCAGCTCGACCAGTTCGTCGTGCAGGCCCGCGCCGTGGGGAACGAAGAAGTAGCCGGCGTCGCTGGCGGGGATGACCGGAGCCCCGGCGCCCACGAGCGTGGCCACGTTGGCGCGCGCGGCCGCGGTCCACTCGGCGTTGGCGGCCACCCACCCGGCCACGAGCTGCCCGTTCGGATCCGCGGCGACGGCGCTCCAGGCGGCGCGCTGGGTGTCGGTCAGCAACAGCGCCGGATCGGCGGGGTCGAGGCTCCCCTCGACGAGGCGCCCGACGTTGGCGAAGGCCGAGATGGTGGTGAGCACCGCGGTGGCGCCGCCCGCGGCGGTGATCGCCTCCGGGGTCAGGGGCGCGTCGAAGGGCGTGTGCGCGGCGATGCTGACCCCGTGGGCCAGGGCGTCGACCAGGTCGGCCGAGGTGTCGACATGGGCGTACACCGGGAGCCCCGCCGCCACGATGCCGTCCAGCGCGTCGAGGTCCAGCCGGGCGGTAGGCCCCCAGGCGGAGAAGCCGCCGTCCGCCAGCGCCACCTTCACGAGGTCGGCGCCAGCGTCGCGGAGCCCCGTGGCCGCGGCGAGCCCCTCGGCTTCGCTGGCGACGAACACGCAGAGGTCGGGGTCGGGCGCGGTCTCGCAGGGGTGGGAACCGGCGGCGGTGAGGAAGGGCCCACCGACCAGCAGGTGGGGCGCCAGCGCTCCCCGGGCCACCAGTCGGTCGCGCAGGTCGACGAGCGAGGTCGGCCCGCCCAGGTCCGCCACCTGGGTCACGCCGAAGGCCAGCTGCGCGCGCAGGTTGCCCCCGAGGGTGTCGCCCACCAGCCGCGTGCTGCCCCCGTGCGCAAGGTGGACGTGCGGGTCGACCAGCCCGGGGACGACGAAGCGCCCGGTGGCATCCACGGCGCCCGCCGGCGCGCTTTCCCCCGGCGCGACGACCACCACGCCACGGATCAGACCGGCTTCGATCACGATGGCAACGGCCTCCTGGCGCCCGTCCACGTCGATCGCGGTGGCGTTCCACAACACCAGATCGGCGCCCGCGTAGGGATCGCTCTGGCCCGAATCGCCGGTCTCGTCGTCGGGCTCCGGAGCCCCGGAGTCGGCATCGGGTTGGTGGACCGGAACCCCGGTGCAGGCGGCGACAACGAGCAGGAGGAGGACCATCAGGAGGGCCGAGTATCTCGGCGGCAACCGGGTGCTCGCTACGGGCGCGGCGCCCTCCGCTCTCCCCCTGCCGCGCCCCCCACCTCGGCATACACAAAGATATCGCGACGATTCGCCGGCAGCTGACGGGCGCGGACCACGGTGGCGCCGAGCTTGCGGAGGTGATTGAGCGTGGCCGGCAGGTGGCGGATGACCCCGTCGTCGTGGAGCTTGAGCGTGAGCAGGAACCCGCGCAGCGCCGGCAGCGCCGGCCGAAGGCGCTCGATGCCGTTGAGCAGGTCCTCCGGGGGAATACCGGCGTTGCTGGCCACCCACCGGATGTCCTTGGGGAGCGCACCGGCCCGGAGGTCGCCCAGGCGGCGGGACTGAAAGGTGACGCCGGGCAACCGCAGCACGGCCGGGTCCAGCGGCTGGGCGTCCACCGCCAACACCCGACAGCCGGCCTCGACCAGAGCGCGAGTCCCGCCACCGGGGGCGGCGCCCAGCTCCAACACCAGATCACCGCGCGTCAGGCGCGCGCCCGACCAGCGCAGCCCCTCGACCACCTTGCGCCAGTCGCGTGAGGGCACGTCGTCGGGCGTCTCGACGGCGAACGCGCCACCGGGCCCCTCGTGGCGCCACTGCGCGTGGACGTGCCAACCGACGACCGGCGGTTCACCCGGCGCGGTGAGCACGTCGAGCACCGTGTCGCCGAGGGCGGGCGCCCCGGGAGTGAAGGCGGGCGCGAGGTCGCGGCGCCAGCGCTCGACCTCCACGGCCGCGGCCGCTTCGGCAGCGGGAGGGGTGCGGTCGGGTCGGAACAGCTCCCGCGACGACACGAACAGGTGGCTGGCGCCCACGTCACGCGCCGTGGCGGCGACGGCGTCGGCCGTGAGGCAGGGCCCCGCCGAGGCCGCCCAGATCCGCGCGAAGATGGCCGTCGGCGCCTCTTCGGGGCCGAACTGCCGGGCCGTCGCCTTGAAGGTCAGGAGCCCCGGCCTCGCAAAACCCGGGTGCAGATCGGGCCGGAGCTTCGCCAGCTCGGCCTTGAGCGCCCGCTCCATTCCCACCTGGCAGGTTGCCAACGCATGATCACTCCGCACGATCGGCTCCCACGAAGTTGAGGTTGGCCAGCGCGCCGAGGGCCCGGGCGACGGCGGCGTCCGCATCGATGCCCAGGGCGGTGAGGTGCCCCATCTTGCGCCGGGGGCGCTCGCGCTCCTTGCCGTAGAGGTGCAGGTGGACGCCCGGCTCGGCGAGCGCGGCCTCGGCGCCGGCCAGGCGGACGTGCCGCCGCTCCACCTGCCCGAGCAGATTCACCATCGCGACGCCGCCTGCACGGCGCTCCGGCGAGCCCAGCGGGAGCCCGCAGATGGCGCGGAGGTGCTGCTCGAACTGGGAGACCGACGCGCCTTCGATGGTGAGGTGCCCGCTGTTGTGCACGCGCGGCGCCAGCTCGTTGACGGCGACGTCGTCGCCGCTGACGAACATCTCCACGCATAGGACCCCGCGGAGGTCCCCGGCGATGGCGACGGCCTCGGCGATCGCGACGGCGCGGGCCAGGGCGCGGGGGCTCCCGCGGGCCGGCCAGCGCGTCAGGTGGAGGATGCCGTCCCGATGCTCATTCTCGAACGGGGCGTAGGCCCGCAGCTCCCGCGCCGAGCGGGCGACGACGACGCTGAGTTCGCGCTCGAAGGGCACCTCCGCTTCCAGGCGCCAACCCCCCTCGATGGTTGGGATTCTTGCCCGCGCCACCGCGGCCGAGGCGTCGTTGTGCACCCGGAGCTGGCCGCCGCCGTCGTACCCGCCCCGCGCCGATTTCAACCGCGCCGGCATGCCCAGAACCGCGAGCGCCGCGTCGAACTCCGCGACGGTGTGCACCGGCCGACCCGGGGCGGTCGCGACCCCCAGCGCGGCGAGGAACGCGTGCTCGCGGTTGCGGTCCTGCGTGAGCTCCAGGAGCGCCGCGCTGGGGTGGAGCGGCCGCCGCTCGGCGACGGCGCGGGCGGTGGCGGCGGGAACGTTCTCGAACTCGTAGGTGACCAGATGGGACAGGTCGGCCAGCCGCCGGGCGGCGTCGAGGTCGTCGAACGAAGCGCGGATGGCGTGGTCGGCGAGCCCCAGCGCCGGTGCGTCGCCCAAAGGCGCCAACACCGCCACGCCGTACCCCATCTGGCGGATGGGCACCGCGAGCATCCGGCCAAGCTGGCCGCCGCCGAGGATGCCGATGGTCGAGCCCGGTAGGATCACCCGCCGCGGCTATGACGGCGGGCGCACCGGCGCGAGGAGACGGGGGCACACCGGACACCAAGCGATGCGGTCGGGCCAACCCCTGACCGTCGCGCTGAAGGCCTGTCGCTCGCTCCCTACCGCGCCCTACGTCGCCGGCAACGTGCTGGACCAGGGGGTGGCCGTCGCGTGGTTGCACCAGCCCGCGATGGCGTTCACCCGGGAACGGTCTACCTCGGAGCTGTGGGGCTTCCGCAAAGGCTGCTACTACGCCGATACCTGCCGGGCAGGCTGCAATTTCACCGCCCACACCACCCTGGGGCGGCGTGGCAACCAGCCCTTCTGCACCCACCGCGCCGCCATGCTGCGTCGCGACGGCAAACGCGAACGTCTGGTCCAGGTGGAACGGGCGGCCGGGAAATCCTACGACTTTGGCAGGTTCGAGCTGGTGGAGGAGGAGTGGGAGGGGTGAGCCGGGCCGCAGCGCGGATCCGGCGGCGCCGACAGTGCTTCTTCGCCCTGCGCGGCGGCGAACGCCTGGAGGCGGGCGGCGAGGGCCGGATCACCGACGGCGAGGATCCGCGCCGCGAGCAGCCCGGCGTTGGCCGCACCGTCGATCGCGACGGTGGCGACGGGCACCCCGCGCGGCATCTGCACGATCGACAACAACGAGTCCAGGCCGTTGAGCGCGCGCGACGTGATCGGCACCCCGATGACCGGTAGCCACGTCTTCGCGGCGATCATCCCTGGAAGATGAGCTGCTCCCCCCGCCCCGGCGATGATGACGCCCACCCCGCGTTCGGCGGCCGCCTCGGCATAGGCGAAGAGCAGGTCGGGCGTACGGTGGGCGCTGACGATGCGGAACTCGGAGGGGATCCCGAGCTGATCGAGCACCTCCACCGCGTCGCGCATGATCGGGGCGTCGCTTCGCGAGCCCATGATCACCCCGACGATCACAGCCGCACCTGCACCCCACCCACGAAACGGAGCACCCAGCCGCCTTTGTCGAGCGTGGTCGGCGTCAACAACGGCACCTCGCCGTCGTTGGCGATCACCGAGCCGTCCGACAGCACGTAGGTGAAGGGCACCTCGACCACGATCGAGATGGGCGACATCGGGTCGATCATCACCCCGGCCCCGACGGTGGGGCCGAAGCTGAGCCCGCCGGCGGCATCGGCGTAATCGACACGATTGTCGTCGTCGGGGACGTGGAACGCGTCGTAGACGCTGATGTCGAAACCGACGAGGCCGTAGGGCTTGATGAGCCCCGTCGCCAGCGGCAGCAGCCGCGCCCGCGGTTCGATCGTCAGCTGGCTGGCGTCGACGGTGTAGCTGCTCTCCGAGGAGGTGAACCCGGCCGCGGTGGCGTCGGCGCGGTACCAGCCGAGGTTCAGGTGTTTCTGGCCGGCTTGGAGACCGAACGCGACCGAGGTGTCCAGAAACCAGATGGGGACGTAGCCGACGGCGAGCCGACCGGCCGGCGCACCCCCGGCGCTGGTGCCCGCGCCGGTCCACGATGCCGTGCCGATATTGGTGATCGCGTCATCATCGCCTTCGGCGACCGCGAGCCGCACCCCGTACCCCCGGTCGACGTCGCCCAGCGCGTAGCCGCCGGTGAACTCGACGTAGGCGTGGCCCGCGTGGACCTGCGACTTCTGCAGCCACGCCTTCTGGTCCAGCCCGCTGTCCTTGTACTGCCCGTACGCGCTCCATGGCAGCCGCATCGAGGCGCGCTCCTGGTCCGCGGCGCTGTCGCCGGCAAAACGGCTGGCCGGTCCGGTCGGCTCGGGCTTCTCGCGAGGCTCGGGCTTCTCGCGAGGCTCGGGCTTCTCGCGAGGCGCCTTCTTCGGCGCCGGTGCGTCGTCGTCGTCGACGACCGACGCGTCCTCGTCCTCGTTGTCGGCCGCCGCCTTCTTCGCGGTCTGGCCCTTGTCGGCCGCCGCCTTCTTCGGCGCGGGCGCCTCGTCCTCCTCCGGCTCTTCTTCGTCGTCACCGAGGTCGAGCTTCTTGGCCGGCTCTTCCGGCGCCACCTTCTTTGACGGCGGCTCGTCGTCGTCACCGAAGTCGATCTTCGGTTTGGCGGCAGCGGCGGCGGCGGCGACCTTTTCGTCGGCGGCCACCTTGACCTTCAGGTCAGCGAGGGCCTTCTGCTTGGCCTCGGCGGCGGCCTTGGCCGCGTCCTGTTCCTGAAGCTTCAGCTCGGCGGCTGCCTTGGCCTCTCGTTCGGCCTTCTCCTTCGCGTCGCCGAGGCGCTTGGCCTCCGCCGCCTTGGCGGCGGCCTCGATCTTGCGATCGAGAGCGAATTTCGCCTCTTCACGAGCCCGCTTTTCTTCCGCCTCCCGCTCCTTGGCCTCGGCCGCACGCGCCGCGAGCTCGAGCTTCTTCTCCAATGCGGCCTGCGCCTCCGCCGCCCGCTCTTCCTCCTCGAGCCGCTCCTTTTCTTCGGCGGCCGCCCGCTCGGCCTCTTCTTCCTCGGCCTTGGCCAGCGCCGCCTTCTTCTCGGCCGCAGCCTGCGCGTCGGCGGCCTTCTTGGTGGCGGCCGCTTCGGCCTTGGAGGGCCGCGGCGCCTCTTCCTCGGCTTCTTCTTCGACGTACTTGGACTTCTTCTTCGGGGCGGGCTCTTCTTCTTCTTCTTCTTCGACGTACCTGGACTTCTTCTTCGGCGCCGGCTCTTCTTCTTCTTCTTCTTCTTCGACGTACCTGGACTTCTTCTTCGGCGCCGGCTCTTCTTCTTCTTCTTCCTCTTCGACGTACCTGGACTTCTTCTTCGGGGCGGGCTCTTCCTCTTCTTCCTCAACGTACCTGGACTTCTTCTTCGGCGCCGGCGCCTCTGATTCGGAGCCCCCGCCGTAGCGCGAAGACCAGGTCTTGCCGGACGCCGGAGCCTCTGCTTCCTCGTCGCCGCCCCGCTCAGCGATGAGGGCGTACACTTCGGCCGCGGTCTTCCCCAATTTCTTGGCGTACGCCACCTCTTGCCCACCCTCGAGCGTGCTCCGGACGACCTTGACCGGCGACTTGTCGTCGTGGGCGTAGAGCCGCGCTTCGACCGTCAGGCCCTCGCTGCCCTGGCCGACGGCGAGGACAATCGCCATGCGGGCGTCAGATTTCTTGAGCAGCTTGGCGGGGCAACTGTCCACGTCGGCGCATGCGTCGCCCCCCTCACCTGCCCATTCCCGAATCTCGTCTCCGTCGTCGACGTCGAGCCCCTGCTTTTCAACCTGCGAGACCACCAGGCCGTACACCAGGTAGGCGACGGAGAAGTCCGACATGCTGGCAGGCGTGGCCTCGGGGATCAGCACGTCGGCCGACCAGGCGGGACTCAGTAGGACGAGGAGCAGGCTCATGAACGCCTCAGGGCTTCAGGTTGACGCACCACTCGGCAGTGAAACTGCCCGAGAGGGTGCCGCCATCTTCAAAGGTCAGCGCGTCGAAGGTACCCGTGGCGGCACCTTCGTCTTCCACCGAATCGAGGTCGAGGGTGCCACCGGTGGCCGCGGTCTCGTCGAACACGTCTCCGGTGACGTTGACGATGGTCCCCTCCACCTGACCGCCTTGGGCCACGGGGAACCGCCCTTCGGGCACCTCCTCGCTGGAAGAGAACGCCAACTGCAACAGCGACGCGTCGTTGTCGGTCGGCGTCACGCCCTCGTCATAGTTACGCTCGATCCAGTCGATATCCCGACACTCCACCTCGACCTGGGAGATGATCACGTACCGCGCCCCGACGAAGACCCAGTCGGAGGAGCCCCACTCAATGCCCCCGGCCGTGCCCTCGAGTTCGGCGCCCGCCGCACCGCACCCGGCCAGCACGGCGAGCACCGCGAGCGGGCTACTGGGAAACAAGCGGGACATCTGGACTCCGACGCGACCGCCGCTAACCAGAAACGGGGGAAGACGCTCGCCGCGTCCTCCCCCCCTACCGTCGCCTACCCTCCGCCCTCCAAGCTACGCTTTCCGGCCTGCGGCGGCGGTCGGGTTGGATAACCCGCCTGCCGGGCGACTCTCCCCCACCTGGGCGTCCCCCATGCCGCAGCAGTTTCATGGCCCTGGGAGCCGGCGCGTCCCGAAGGGCGGCATCGATGACTATCAGGGTACGGGGGGAGAGGCCACGCGGCCCTCCCCCCTACCGCGCCACCAACTCGGGTATCCGACCTCCCGCTTCCAAGCTCCGCTTTCCGGCCTGCGGCGCACGCCGCGTTGATAACGCGGCGTGCGGATGGTCCGGTCCGCGCCCCGCTCCATGATACCCGAACGCGTGCCTCCCACCCCCCTGGAACTCGCCACCTCGGCGCTCGGCGGGAATCGTCGGTCCCTGGCGCGGCTGATCAGCAACGTCGAATCGCGCGTTCCGGGTGCGGACGCTGCGCTCGCCAGCCTGGTGCCCCGCCGTCGGCACGGTCCCGGCGCGCCACGGGTCATCGGCATCACCGGCCCGCCGGGCGCCGGCAAGAGCACGCTCACCGACCAGCTCCTCGCCTCCGCGCGCGCAGTAGGACTGCGGGTGGGGGTGGTGGCGGTCGATCCGAGCTCACCGATTTCGGGCGGCGCCATCCTCGGGGACCGGGTCCGGCTGGATCGGCACGCCCTCGACCTCGGCGTCTACATCCGGTCCCTCAGCGCCCGCGGCCACACCGGTGGGCTGTCACGGGCCGCCGCACAAATCGTCGATGTGCTCGACGCCGTCGGCTTCGACATGGTGATCGTCGAGACGGTCGGGGTCGGCCAGGGTGAACTCGGTGTGATGGAGGTCGCCGACACCGTGATGGTGGTGCTCACCCCGGAGAGCGGGGACGGAGTGCAGGCGATGAAGGCCGGACTGTTGGAGATCGCGGATGTGTTCGTGGTCAACAAGGCCGACCGCCCCGGCGCCGAGGCGTTGGTCCGCGAGCTGGAACTCGCCGTGCACCTGGACACCCGCCCCGGATGGAAGGCGCCTGTCCATACTTCGAACGCCGTGTCCGGGCGGGGTGTGGAGGAGGTCGTCGCGACGCTCGCGGGCCACGACGCGTGGCTCAGAGCCGAAGGGCGAGGCGCCTGGGAAACCCGCCGCGCCGACGGTCGGGTGCGGACCTGGCTGGACCTGGTGGCCGCCGATGCCCGCGACGCCGCCCAGGTGCTCTACGCCGCCGAACTGATCGCCCTCCGAGCGGGAACGCAAGCCCCAGAGACGATGCCCCGCCCGCGCCAGGTCCACGCGTGAACGCCGCGGAGCGCTTCGTTGCCTTCGCACGGACGCTCCCGCGCGGAGCCGGTCGCGTCCACGTGCGCGCGGGCCCCATCGCCGAGATCGTCTTCGACGCTCCCGCGAAGCACAACGCGCTCGACGCCGGCATGATGCTGGACTTCGGCGCGGCGGCGATGCGCTTGACCGACGCCCGGGTGGTCATCCTCCGCGGCGAAGGCGACAGCTTCTGCGCCGGGGGCGACCTGGACGCCGTCCAGGTCCACCTCGGGGCGCCGGATCTGGGCGCCGGCCTGGGCGCGTTCATGTCCGGTGCGGTCGATGACCTCCGAACGCTCGACGCCGTCTTGCTCGCGGTGGTGCGGGGACCGGCGCTGGGCGGCGGAGCCGAGCTCCTCGCTGCTTGCGACTACGTCATCGCGGCACCCGACGCCCGGATCGGCTGGGTGCAGGCGCGCCTTGGCGTGAGTCCCGGCTTCGGCGGTGCGCGGCACCTGGTCCGTCGGCTCGGCGAGGCTCGGGCGCTGCGGGTTCTGGTCGAGGCGCGGATGCTCACCGCCGAGGAAGCCCGCGGCGCCGGGCTCGTCGACGCGATCGAGGCCGACCCCGATGCGGCCGCGACGGCGTGGGCGGCGGCGGCCGCGGCCCTGCCCGCCACCGCGCTCCGCGGCGCGCTCCGGGTGGTGCGGTCGGCCGGAGCGGCCGACGCCGCGAACCGGGAAACCGAGGTCTTCGCCGGCTTGTGGGGCGGGCCGGCGCACCGCGCCGCCCTCGGGGCCCGGCGGAGGACGGGGTGATCCTGGCGCTGTTGCTCGGCGGGTGTCCCCGGCCGCTCCCACCGCCGTCCCTCGTGGACGACCGCGGCGCCGACGCCTCCGTCGTCGACCAGGTCCCGGCCGGCTCGGTCACCGGCGCCATCTGGAGCGATCATCGATACCCGTGGACGCTCCGCCTGCCGCCCACGTGGATCGCCACCCCGGGGTTCGAAGCCGGAGGGCCTCGCCTGGTGCTGACCCACCGCGAAACGGGGGTCCGGGTCGAGGTGAGCGTCGTGTCGGGGGGAGCGGTCGGACCCCGCCCGCGCCCCGGCTGCGAGTGGACGTTTTTGGACCAGGCCGGCTATCGCGCGCTGGGGGTCTCCCCGCTGGTGGCCGCCACCTGCACCCCCGCGGACGCCCGCAATCCGCGCGTGCTGGGCTACTTCCTGGTGGACGGCGACGACGCCTACGACCTGGAGGCGGTGATCCCGCCGGGCCAGCTCCTCGTCGGGAAAGACGCGGCCGATGCGCTGTGGGCGGGGTTCAGCCTACGCCGCCGGGGGTAGGACTCCTGGGAGGGTCTCCTATTCCGTAATGAGCCTGCTGCCGCGCACTTCGGCGGAGACCGGCGCGGGCCGTGCCCGCCTATGGCCTGCCGGGCACCCCCCAGCGGCGGCCGAAGTGCAAGAAAATCGCAGCGCAACGCTTCGGGGTCGAGGGCATCACCAACGCGGAGGGGCGGCAGGAGATTGTGGTCGAGCTGTACGAGAAGTTCTTCCGCAAGGGCTCCCGCGGCTCGCGATTGCTCAGCCTTGCTTGAGCCCCGCAACGCGCCAGTTTTCAACGGTCGATATCGTGGCGGCCACGGCCAGCCCGCCGTGAAAGTACAAGTCCCCGAGCCACACGGGTACATGGTACGCGTGCGGACCGTTGTAGGCGAAGAACCCAAGTTCAACGAAGTACCCTTCGAACGATGGCCCAAGCACTCCAAGAAGCACAGAGAAAAGCACCAGACGCATGCGGTCGTGCTCGAACGTGAGCAGATGCGCGGCCCACGTGACGATGAACGCCACGTGGAGCGACATGGGGTATTCCTTAAAAATGCCGCTTGCGAAATACATTGCTACAAACGTCAGTGAACTCGCCAATGCGTGAGCAATTGGACGCGCGGGGTAATGGCGAAAGAGAGTCCAACCTGCCGCAGTGCAAAATGCAGCAATGCGAAGAAACCCAATGAACACTTCGCCGGTCGGCTGCCCCGCGAGGAGCGACCAGCGTTCGGGATGCGTGTAATAAAGGACGTTGAAACGAACGTGCGAGAGTCCGTCGCACAAGGTTAAAAGTGCTGCCAAGGCGACTATATAAAGAGGGTACAGCACGAAGCCGGACATGCCGCGTGACGTTTTGTCCTCGGTCGCGGAAGGGAGGTTCCGTGCGAGTGCTTCGGTCATGGAAATCTCCAAACGGGATTCGACGGGAGCAGTCCTGGAGGTAGTCCTCCGGGCACGCGCGCACAGCCGAGCAGGAAGACGAGCAGGAGCGCCGCCCGCAGCGCGCCGGTCAGAGCGGCACCGCCAGCCGGAGGCCGGCCAACTCCCCGGGACCGGGTTGATGCCCTTGCCCCGCCTTGGACGCCTTCACCCCTATGGACACAGCCCATCAATCGCCAACGTGGTGTGGTTGTCCTCGTGACACTCCTCCACCGTGCCGCGGCTGCCGTCATCGTCTACGCGCCCGTTCCGACCACGTCCGGCCACCCGTCCAGGTCGATATCGCCGATGGCGGCGGTCATCGGCTCGCCGTCCTCGTCGGTCAGATTCCCGACCACCGGGGTGGTGTAGGCGTCGCCAATGCCCTCCTGCTCCCACAACATCTCGGGTGTGAACGTCCCCACCACGATCGGCTCCTCGCACTCCTCGTCCGGCGCGACCGTGATCGCGGCAAGGTTGGGCTCCGCGCAGTCCTCCTTGGGCACGCCGGTGTGGTCGTTGTCCTCGTCCTCGCTGGTGTCGGCGGGCGGTTCCCAGTCCGACGAGGTGTCGAAGTCGCTCTGGGCGTCCTTGCCGACGCCGAGACCGTTGTCGATGACACAGGCGGAGAGCAACAGCAGCAGGGGCCGACGACGCACGGCACGCTCAGGGTGGACGTAGTGTAGAGCGGGGAGCGGCCCGTGTCGCGGCGGAGTGAGTCACGGCGGACGTTCAGCGCGGGGAAGGAGGGGAGGCTGGTCACTGGAAATACGCCGCATCGACGCGTCTCGCCGGCGCTCCGCCCTCCCGCCGTGCTCAGGTCAGGATGCGTATCTCCTCGAAGTCATGAAGCGCGTGGCAGGCCGGTGCGCCGGCACGCCCGAGCAAGTCCACGAACATCGTCCAGTCCGACCGACCCTGGTGATGGTGCGCCGCCGCCCAATTCCTTCGCGACGACACGGTATGGGTGATCGGTCAGGGCCAATTGGTGCAGGGCATGACCACGTCTACCGCCGCGGCCACGGTGACCTCGGGCCACGTCCCGGCCATCGAGCCCGCCAGGTGAATGGTCTTGGTGTCGACACGGTCGAAGCGGTCGAAGGTGACGCCCCACTCGGTGCGGCCCGCCGTGTCGTAGGTCAAGGTCGTGCCAACGGGGTCTGTCCATTGGAAACTCACGCCGCCGTCGGGGTCGGTCCACGCGCCGGCGTGGCCGTTGGTGAACTGGAGGAGGAGCTCACCCGTCGGGCTGGAGCACCGCACCCGGCCCGCCACGTTGCCGAGCGCGTCATCGAAGCTCGCCGCCAAGACCCCGTCGGTGTCGGGTCCGCAGGCGGAGATGGTTCCGGCGTCGCCGTAGAACACGGTCACGCTCACGGAGCCGGCCGGCTCCACCGCGGTGTCGGCGTCGGCGTCGGTGTCGGCGTCGGTGGAGGTGTCAGCCGCCCCCGAGTCGTTCCCCGCGGTGTCCGTCGCGCCGCCGCACCCGCCCGTGCAGGCGGGCAGGAACAAGGCCAGCGCCCTCACTCGCAGGAGTAGTCCGAGTAGCTGTCCTGGTTGTTGTCCTCGTCGCACTCGGTGACCGCGTCGTCGGGGTCCACGACGGCAAGGAACCCGTACACGCCCAAATCGCCGGGGAGCAGGTCGACCTCGATGCCCTCGATGCGCTCACCGGCGAGCACCGCGCCCACCGCCACCGAGGCGATCGCGACGTTCGTCGTGCCGTAGGCGTAGAGCTTCACCGTCGCCGCGTCCACGTCGGCACCGCCCTGGTTGGACACCTGAAAGGAGAGCTTGATCAGCCCGTAGTCGCAATCGGCCACACACACGTCGGTGATCGACACCACGAGGTCGGCGGTGGCGGGATCGTCCGCGAACGGTAGACGTTGTACTTGGTCCAGAACGGGTCGGGCGATGCCGGAACGCTGCCGTCCGCGTTGACGTTGGTGATGGCGAAATCGTGGACCGCCCAGGTGCTCCCCGCCGCCGGCCAGCCCCCGCCATCGTGCTCGACCACCTTGAGCACCCCCCACGGCGCCCCGTAGTTCGAGCAGTACGCGATCTCGCCGTGATCGTCGGCGTCCATGTCGGCGACGGTCGGGTACTCGAAGACCGTGCCGCTGGTGTGCTGGGCGACGGCGTAGTTGACCGCGCCCGGAACCAGCGCCGGGCACTCGGCGTCGAGGCAATCCTTGCGACCGTTGCTGTCGGCATCGGGGAAGCCTTCGTCCACCTCGCCGTCCCCGTCGTTGTCCACGCCATCGCACGCTTCGAGCGGGGGGGTGTCGTCCCCGGTATCGGTGTCGGGCGGCTCCCAGTCGCTTTAGCTGTCGAAGTCCGCGAGGTCGTCACCCTTGCCGGTGAGGGTGTTGTCGAGCTGACAGCCAAGGAGAAGGACAACGGCGGACACGATGCGCAAGTGGGCTCCGGGCGCAGCCATGGTAGCCGGAATCGCGCGTCGGCGCCTGCGGCCGACGTGTGACGCTCCTCCGTGCGTTGCCGCTGCTCGCGGGGCAGCAGTTACTCTGTCGCGCACGCCCCCGTCGCGTCGTTGCTCCATCCCGCGAAGGGTCGCGCCTGCTTGACGAACAGGGCGGCGTCGCCGGGGGTGTACTTGTCGTCGAACTTCCACTCCACGTCCATGGCGTACCAGTCGTTGGTGGTGCCGTACGCGGGCCGGAAGAAGGTGCTGATCGCGTCGAGCGCGGTGCCCAGCTCGTAGGCCTCGGCGTTGGTGAGGACCGTCTCACCCGCGGGCACGAGGGTCGAGTGTTGGACGAATACGATCGGCTGACCCGGACTGTAGTAGTAGTGGATGTACGCGTCGGGCAACACCCCGGGCTCCGGCGCCACCACGTCCACCACCCCTTCTTGCGCGTTGACGTACAACGCCGGCTCCAGGCCGGTGGGATCGAAGGGGTTGTTGGTGATCGCCACGCCGTTTGCTTCTTCTTCCGGAAAGTTGGCGTGGGTCAGCAGTGCCATGCCGACGTCGGTCTGGCGCATCGAGTAGTACTCCCGCTCCTCGTACGCGCGTGGATTCCAGACCTGGGACCAGACCTTCTTCATCGCCCACTCGACGGAGTCCTTCCCGTCGGCCGCGACGCTGGGGTCGCCGGTCTCGGAGTCGTACAAGCCGGCGCCGGTGAAGGTGCCCAGGTCCTCGGCGTTGGTGCTGGAGCGGAAGCGGATCGCTTCGCCGGGGAAGAGCGCGGCGGCCCGCGCCACCACCGCCTCTACGACCTCGGTGCGAACAGGCTTGGCGCGCATCTCCTCTTGGAAGGTCAAGAGCGCGGCACCCCGCAGCGTGGGGTCGGTCCAGTCGGGACTGGCCATGAGCTCGGCCATCCGATCCCAGAGCCCGTTGTCATCCATGAACTGGTTGTAGTAGTACATGGGGATGGCGAACGCGGTCTGGATGGGGATGGGCTGCCCCTGGAGGTTGGCCTCGGCGAGGGCACCGTAGTTGGTCGCCTTGGCGCCGTAGATGGGGATGGCGGCGGAGATCGCGTCACCGAGCGCGTCCACGTCGAGGTCCAGCATGTCGAGCGAGGCGGTCAGCTCGGTGACCGCCAGGTTCATCGGCGACACCGTGAGGGGTTCGGGCTTGTGTTCTTGCCACCACGCTTCGGCCACCTCGGTGGTGACCTCCCGCACCTGCCAATCGAAGGCGCCGACGGTGAGCTCCACCCACTTGCCGTCGAGCGCGGCCAGCTCGGCCAGCCCCGCCTCGCTGGTCAGCGCCATGTTGGGCGTGCCGCGGCTGACCGAGAGCACGTTGATGTGGGAGAGCGGCGTCTGGAACTGGGCGGTGATGATGCCGGCCACGATGCTGATGTCGTTGGGCACCGCGTCGAGGACCACGATCTCGCGGTAGTTGATGTAGTTCGCTTCGACGTCGGCGGCAGCGTGCAACCGGAGCTGTCCCATCGATGTACCCAGGTTCAACGGCTGGTAGTCGACCCCTTCGTACAGCAACTCGCTCGAGACCACCGGGATGTCGTCGGGCAGGTCGGCCGCGACCGCCTCGACGGCCTGCGAGGTGGGGTGAAAAGCCAGCTCCTCGCCTATGAAAAGATTGTCCCTGATCTCACGGAATGCGGTGGTGACCATGTCGGCATCGGCGGTGTCATAGGGCGAGATTTCGTACACCCACCGGTCAGGACCGTCGTAATGGCTGATCGCGCCAAGCAAGAAGCGGCGGTCGGGACTGTAATACTCGGTTTCGTTGAACGAACCCATCTCGGGGACGATGGGCAGGCCGTCGCCGCTGAGGTGTTCGACCGCGAACTCCCAGTGGATGCAGTAGCGCTTGCTGTTCTGGAACCAGAGCTGGTCGTCATCCAGCCGGTCGACGATGGTCTTTATGCTGGTCGCACCCGGAATGCTCGCGTCCGCGGGCTGGGCGGCGAGCTGATCGTAGTCCGCCTGGCAGCCAAGCACGTGGGCATAGTCGGGATCTGAGGCGGGAGCGAGGGTGCAAGCCCACTCGTCGGCGGGCACGACGGCAGCGGCCTCACAGCCGAGAAGCAGCAGCGGAATGATGAGCGCTATGGGGGACCAGTGCATGCCCGCACCATAGCCCAGGATAGGACGCCTTCATGCGCCCACGCCTGTTGATCTCGCTCCTGGCCGGTTGCGCCGGGCCGTCGGCGCCGGAGATCACCGTCTCGGGCACCGTCGGTACCGTGGCGACCGCGGTATGGACGGACGGGGGCGTGCAGCCGAGCCGGATCGTGGTCAGGACCGGCGGGATCGACCGCCTGGCAAGCGGTTGGCAGCAGCCCGAACTGGCCCACACGGCCACCCTCGTGGGGATGAACGCCGAGACCGAGTGCGAGGCCCTGGTCGAGCTGGAGGACGGAACGCGCTCCGAGCCGACATCGTTTGTCACCTCCCCGCTGCCCGTCGCCCTGCCCGAGATCTCGGTCGAGGGTGACCCGGGATGGGAGGGGTGGTTGTTGACCTCGATCATCGGGACCGAGACCGGACCGCTGTTGCTCGACCCCCAGGGTCGTGTGGTCTGGTGGCACTTCGCCACCGAGGGGGGGCACGCGAGCCGGGCCCGGTTCCGCGCCGACGGCAGGGGGGTCTGGTACGGGTACGCCCAATCCGAAGCCAGAGACGAGGGAGGCCTGGCCAGCGTCGACTGGACGGGCACGCCGATCGAGGTCATCCACGCGCCCGCCTTTTCGCACGACCTGTGGGTGGCTCCCGACGGGGCGCTGGCGTGGATCGAGTTCGACCGCCGTTTCCTCGCCAATGGGAACCCGGTGTGGGGCAATCGTCTGATGAGCAATGAGACCGGCGCCCCCGAATCGCTCTGGACCACCTACGACACCTGGAATCCGGAGGTGACCGGTCCCCTCGCCGCCGGCGGGTACTGGACCGGGTGTAACGCCCTGGACTTCGACGCCGACAGCGGTCATTATTACCTGGGCTCGCGCGGATTCGCCGCGGTCGTCGAGCTGGATCCCACTTCGGGTACCGTCATCCGCCAAATCGGCGGGCCCACCTCGGACTACGAGTTCCCCAACGAGCGTGACGGCTTGGAGCTTCAACACAACTTTCAGCTTGTCGACGGCGGCCTGCTGGTCCACGACAACCGCAACGAAGCGCTCGGCTCTCGGGCGGTGGAGCTGACGCTGGACGACGAGGCCGGCACCGCCAGCTATCGCTGGAGTTGGCAGCACGAACCGCCGCTGTACAGCTTCGCGCTCGGCGACGTCGACCGCGGAGCCGACGGCAGCACGCTCATCACGTGGGGCGCCCCCGGGGTGATCGACGACGTGGGCCCCGACGATGTCGCCCGCGCCTCGCTGTCCGCCAACCTCGGCACCATGTTCGGTTTCACGGACCGTGTGGAGCAGTTGCCGGGAATGGCGGCGCCGTAGTCGCTACTGGATCGTGGGCCGGGTGCAGACGAGCTGGCCATCGGCCACGGCGCAGGCGTACAGCCCGCGCGACACGACGTCGACGCTGCTGGTGTACTCCTTGCCCTCGACCGAGGCCCAGACCCTGCACGGGCCGGCCATGACGTCGAACAGGTAGCAACTCGGGTCGCACGCGCGGGCCTCGGTCTCCCGGCACTGCACCTTCTGCGCGGTGCCGGCGGGGAGCAAGAACTTGACCTTGTCCACCCGATGGGTCGGCAACGAGGCGCTCACCGCGCTGGCGGCGCTGAGCTGCTTGCGACGATCGGCGATCTCGATGCCCGGGTCGTATTTGCTCTGGACGGTGGGCAATTGGCGGCCCGCAGTCGCGTTGGGGACCGCGAGGATCAGGAAGGTGTTGAGCTCGGACCCGGTGATGACACCGTCGCCGCTGGTGTCGGCCTGCCCGGCGAGCCCCTCGATGAACGACTTGGAGAACACCCCCGCCTGCGCCTCCTGCCGCGGCCCGGCGCTGGAGATGATGAAGCTCTGCTGACCGATGACCGGCCAGTCGTTGCCCGTCGGGCCCAGCATCACCAGCCCGTTGATCGCCATGTCGTGCGCGGCATCGGTCACGATGACATAACGGCTGGCCGGCACCCACTTCTGGAGTTGGGCAGCCAGGTCCTTGACCGCGACGGACGTGGTCTCGAGCGCCTCGGGATCGGAGTCGTAAAACAACAGCCGCGGGTCGCCGTAGTCGCCACCGACCCCGTGGCCGACGAAGTAGAACAAGAACAGGTCCTTGAAGACCACAGACTTACTCAGCTCTTCCTGCATCACCGCGGTGATGTTCCCCGAGGTGGCGCTGGCGTCGGTCAGGAGTCGGACCTCATCGAAGCCGGCGGCCTGCTCAAGGGCGGCCGCGACCCGCGCCGCTTCCGCGCGCGGCGTGTCGAGCTGCAGCTCAGGCGCGAGCTTGTCGTAGCTGGACACACCGACCACGATCGCAATGCGGCGGCCCTTCTGGGGACCCACGTCCGCGGCACCCGCCACCGTCGGGAGGCAGAGCGCGAAGGAGAGCGAAAGGGCGAGCAGACCACGGTGGAGCCAGCGCATCGCAGCCGAGTAACACCTCATCGCCCTGCGGCCTGCTCGGGGGTGATCACCTCGGCTGGGTCGCCGTTCTGGAGCACTGCCGCCGACGTACTGTTGAGGTAGTCGACCCACACCTGCGCTTTGTGGTCGAAGCCCCCCGCGGTGATGAGCTCCTGCGTCAGTTCGTACTGGCCCCGGCCCAGGTCCGACGCGGGCTCGCCGAGCGCGCTCAGACGCGTGAACATCTCGGCCGTCCGGGAGCGAAGCGCGGGATCCTGCACCTTCGGGGCGATGCGCGCCCAGTAGGGGAGCGCCAGCTTCGCCTGCACCTCGAGGCGCGCGCGGAGGCCCGGGTCGTCGCCAGGCTGCGGCCCCGACACCACCAGGGCCGGGACCGGGACGCCGCCCGGCACGTCGACCTCGTTCGCCGGCGTGGGGCGAGGCGGCGCGGTGGGCTTCACCGTGGCCGTCGGGATCCGTGTCGCCACCTTGGGGATGGGCGTCGGCGACGGCGGCGGCGCGGTCAAGCGCCACGCGACCATGCCGACGCCACCGGCGACGGCCACCACCAACGCCAGGCCGACCCGCCGGTCCAGCGGCTACCCCGCGTTCCGATACAGGGTGACCATCACCGTGCGGTCGTCTCCGCCCATGTTCGCGGTGAGCCCGATCCCGGGAAGGCTGGGCATCTGGTAGGCGTCGGAGCGGCCCTTCATCTGCTTCCAGATCTCGACCGCCTGCTTGACGCCGGTGGCGCCCACCGGGTGACCGAATCCGACCAGCCCGCCGCCGGTGTTCACCGGGAGCGCGCCGCCGATGTCGGTGACGCCGTCGCGGACCAACGCGGCTCCCTGCCCGGGCGCCGCGAAACCCACCGCCTCGAGCATCAGGAGCTCGGTGACGGTGAAGCAGTCGTGCACCTCCGCCACCTGCACCTCCCGTGCCGCGATGTTGGCGGCAGCGTAGGCCTTTTCCGCTGCGGCCCTGGTGGTCCACAGTTGGGTGAGATCGCCGTCCTCGTAGAGCGATGCGGTACTGTGTCCGTAGCCGACGATCTCGATGGCGTCTGACTCGTTGCGGCCCGCGGCGCGCAGCCCCTCCTCGCTGACCACGAGGCAGGCGGACGCGCCGTCGCTGACCTGGGAGCAGTCGCTCATCTTGATGTAGGGCGCGTACTCCGCGTTCTGCAAAAAGCAGGGGTTCCGATCACCCGCGGCGCCCGCCGTCGCCAGGTCCATCCGGCGCGCCTTCATATGCGCGAGGGGATTCTTGTTCGCGTTGGCGTAGGCCTTCACCGCCACCCGACCGATGTCCTCTTCGGTGACGCCGTAGCGCTCCCGGTAGGCCTTGGTGCGGCGGCCGAACAGCGCCGGGAAGGTGAAGTCGTCGATGCTGCGCTGGCGACGGTAATGGCTGGCACGGGCCAGGTAGTCGGCGCCTTCCCGCGCGCTGACCGTGGTCTGGACCTCGACACCGGCCACCAGCACCGTGTCGTTTCCGGCCCGGATGGCGTCGATCGCGCCGGCGAGCGCGAGCCCCCCGGACGCGCACGCCGCTTCGACCCGGGTCATCGCCTTGCCGGCAAGGCCGGGATGGCAACCCGCGAGGGCGGCGCCGAGGTGGCCCTGCTGACAGAAGAGCTCGCCCACGAAGTTGCCGATGTAGCCCTTGTCGACCCGCTCGGGGTCAACCCCGGTGGTGACAAAGGCGGCCGCCACGGCGGTGGCGAGGTGCTCCTCGAGGGTCGGGTTTTCACGTTTGCCGAAATCGGCGTGGTTCTTCCAGACGAAATCTGGGTGTCCCTTGCCGATGAACGCGGTGTTGGCACCGCCGAGGACGAAGACACGACGGTGGCGAGGCGCGCTGTGCATGCAGGTTCCGAGATGCGGGCGAGCTAACCCCAATGCCGGTCACTTTGCGAACTGGAATCGCTACCTCGACGGGTAAACGCCCTCAATTGCGGAGTGGTCGCCGCGACGACGGGCGCGACGGCCGCCCCCTTCGATGAAGTGGGCGCCAATGAGGACAAAGGTCGGGGGGGCTCGCGCCCCCCCCCGACGTTGTCCGCGCTCACGGCGGCGCCCGCGCTCCTCTTGCTCAGCCGTGACCTCCGGGGGGTGGCGCGACCGATCCTCGTCGTCCACAACGTCGAGAACCTCGGCGTCAAAATGTCCGATCGACTGAACTAGTACCTCCCGTCAGGGGTTCTGACTGCTTCGCGGCAGCGGTACTCCTCTCTCGTCTGCGGCCGCGAGACCTCGGCCCGGATTTCGCGCCGGTCTCGCCGTAGGGGTGGAGGACCGCCGCAGCCGTGGCCAGCTCGGTGGTGACCTCGGCAGGTCAGTTCGACCTGCGGCGTACGGCGTCGTGAGCTGACCGCTCGCCACTGCAACCGATCTACCGGTTCACCGACATGAACAGCGAGTTCGGATTCGTGGTGCAAGCGCTCTCGGTGTTCAACGCGATGAACATCGAATTCGGTTGCGCCTTGCAACCGAATTCCCGCTTCAACAACGTGAACATCGAGTTCGGCTGCCCGGCCGTTTGGGAGGGGGAACATGTGTGGTTACCAGCGCAATTATCCGGCGGCGTCGTCGTAGCCGTAGGTGCCGCCGTCGTGCCGTCCTTTCTCGTGGTTTTCTCCTCGTTCCTCCGCTTTTCCCAGGCTGCGACCTCACGTCGGCCACGAGCTGCTTGAGCGTCTCGTCGATGCAGACGACCGGTCGAGACGGGTCCGGCGGCTCGGCGTACAGCTGCTTCGGCGCGGGCGAGCACGCGGTCGCCACGAGCCGCGCTTCCGGCTTTTCGTCCAGCATCCGCTCTCCACCTGGGCGCGGAACCTCCGCGAGCGCGCGCTCCAGGCGCCAAGACTCCCGGCGCCGCGCGTAGCCTCCGCGTGCTGGTGCCGCGACCCGAGCTACCGGAGATAGAGTGACGACGATCTTACCGATCAAAACCCCTGACGCGAGGTACTAGCCCCGGGCGGTCGGCGGCGCCTCTGGGTGGGACCGCACCGAGTCCGCCAACCTCGCCTTGACCTCCGCCGGGCTGGCGTTGTCGCCCAACCACGCGACCGGCGCATACTTCCGCTTTAGCGCCCCCCATCGCCGGGGTTCGCCGGAGAAGTCGTGACTGAATACGGCTGGTGTCGCGACACCTGCCGCGCGGAGAGCGGCGAGGATGTAGACGCCCTGGTTGTCTTCGAGGAAGCGCGTCGCGCGCACGGGATCACCGTTGAAGCGCTCCGCGGTTTCGGGCAGGTCGCCGAAGAGCCGACCCGCCTCGATCCGGTCGAACCGCATGTCGAGGAACAGCACGTCGAAGGCTTGCGTCGCGGCGACGGCCAGCGCTTCCGCCCCGTCACCAGCGCGCACGAAGCGGAAGCTGTCCCCCGCAAAGCGCGAAAAGGTGTCGCGATACTCGAACCCGTCTTCGACGATGAGCACGCGCGGGAGCATCGCCGAGGAGGATATCCCAGCCCCCCGTGGAAGCGCCCCTGCCCATCGACGCCCGCCTGACCATCCCTGGCGACGAGCTCGCGGTGTCGACCAGCCGCGCGGGCGGCCCCGGCGGTCAGCACGTCAACACCACCGACAGTCGGGTCACCCTCCGCTGGAACGTCCGCACCTCGGTGGCGCTGCCCGACGAGGCGCGGGCGTGGCTCCTGGCGAAGCTCGCGGCCAGGTTGACCCTGGAGGGCGAGGTGATGGTTTCGGTGTCGGATGAACGGAGCCAGCTCCTCAACCGGCAGCTCGCCCGCGAGCGCCTCGCCGCGCTGATCCGCGCCGCCCGGGTGGTTCCGAAGGCCCGCCGGCCGACGCGCCCCACCTGGGGCTCCAGACAACGGCGGTTGACCTCGAAGAAGTCCCGGAGCGACCGACTCCAGGCGCGACACGCCGACGAGTGACGAGTACAGTGCACACGATGCAGCGGTCCCTCCCCTGGCTGGAACGGTGTTCGTAAGGCCCTTGCGTTGGGTCCGGACCGTGGTGTGCGCGGAGCCCTCGCGGGCCGACAACGGCGGCGCCGACTGCGCCGCGTCCGATCGGTACGGCACCGGCTTCGCTGCGGCCGGGGTCAGCATGGGCGTGGCCCGGGGGAAGCTTACGGCCAGCGGCAACGACGCCGCCGGAGCCTGGTGCCCGCCGACGGCAAGGCTCGCCCGGGAGCGGACCTGCGCGGAGGTGGACGGCGTGCTGGGTGAGCTCACCCGTCTCCGCGTCCAGATTGGCCTTGCGACGCTCGCCGACGCCGGGACCCAGGTCGAGCTTCGGCTCGGCGAGCTCGCCGCGCGCACCGCCGCCCTGGCGGAGATCGCGGCGCTCGACGTCGTCTGAGCACCCTACTACTCCCAGATCGCCGCGAGCGGCTCCGAGCCCGGCGCAAGCTCCTCCGGGTCGAGGTCGAAGCCCAACGCCAACGTCGCCGCCAGCGCCCCGGGATCGAAGACGGCGGCACCGTCATCGGCGGCGCCCGAGGCCCGATCGAGCCCACGGGCGACCAGACCGTCGCCGGTGGCTCCGAGCACGCGACCGCCCGCGACGTCGGCCCCGATGAGCATCGCCGAGGTGGTGGCCCAGTGATCCTTGCCGCCCTGCGCGTTGAGTGAGGGCTGCCGACCCATCTCCGAGACCACCAGGATGCGGGTGCGCGCGAGCAACGAGCCGCCATCGGCACCCACCGTGCCCTGGAGCACCGCGCAGAGCTCGTCGAGGCGGGCGAAGAGGTTCTCGTAGCAGACGCTCTGCATCTCGGCGTTGCGGATGTGCGAGTCCCACTGAGCCAGCGGAGGAATCGTCCCGGTCAGGACCGCCGTTCGGCTCAAACCGCGCCCCAGGAGCGAGGCGATGAGCTCGACCCGGCCGCTCTCGAGGCCGACATCGCTCGGTGCGGTGGCCGCGAAGTCCTGGAGCGCCGGCAACCTCCCGAGCGAGGCCCTCCACGCGTCGGCCTGGATATCGCCCACCGGAAGCGCCTGGGCCTCGGCCTGTAACCACGCCTGGAGCCGGGCCTCGCGCGCCTCGTCGCGGGGGACAGGACCGGTGCCTCGCGCGGCCGCGAGCGAGGTGTCATCGAAGAAGGAGACCAACGCGCCGTCGTCACCGGGAAAGCTTGGACCCCCGACCACCACGTGCGGCAGCGCCAGACTGGCCCCCGCCCCGGCGGCGATTCGGGTGCAGAGGTCGGCGCCGGCGGCGTCGCCGCGGCCGGTGAACAAGAGGCGGGTCCCGGCGTCGTGAGAAATCGAGCCGACGTAGAGCCCGTTGACGACCGCGGTCTGCGCGCCCCAGGCCTCGAAGAAGCGGCGCACGGAGGGCCGCGCCGGCGAATCGGCGAAGGGGATCCCCGCGACCGTGGCGAGCTCGGCGCTTTCGTCCCCGGCGACGACGGACGACCCGAAGTGGGGATCGAAGACGAACGACGGGTCCCAACCGCCCTTGACGAAGTAGACCACGAGGTGCCGCTCCGCGGCGGCCCGCGCGGGGCGCGACCACAGGGCCGCGCCGAGCGCCGCGAGCGCCCCGCCGAAAAGACCACGCCGGCTCGGCCTCACGGCAACACCTCGGTGACGAAACCCCGCGCCCTCCAGGCGCCCCCCGCTTCGATGGGGAACTGGTCGTCGGCGTCGCGGAGGCGGTCGCGGGTCTGGAAGATCGCCGCCGCCCACGCGCCCCCGTCCTGCCTCTGGGCCAATGCGACCACCATGTCCACCGACGACAACCAGAGGTGCAACTCGGGCTCGCCATCCCGCGCGGCGGTGACGCGCTGCGGGGTCTGGTCGGTGAAGCGGGGGTCGGGGTCGGTCTCCGGGACGCGGGTGACCACCCAGTCATCGGTGCGCACGCCGCCGCCGGTCTCGCTCTCCCAGGCGGTGGTGACCGTCGCGCTCAGCTCGGCCGTTTCGGGATCGTAGACGGGGAGGCCGGGCTCGTAGTCGGCAGCCTCGACACCCCCGCCGCCGGCGGTGCGCACCCAGCCGACCAGCCGGGCCACACCCGAGCCGTCCACGACAAAACGGTGGGTCAACCACGCGCCGGCTCCCCCTTCCAGACCGAGCACGAGCACCCCGTCGTCCTCGATGACCGACGCGGTCAGATCGACGGCGCCGGCCAGCCCCGAAACCCCCTCGGCCTCCGGGAGCACGGCCTCGTCGCCGGGCGCATCGCACGCGTACCAGCGGCGCAGCGCCTCCCGCTCGTCCTCGCGGACGCCGCCCTGTGGGGGCATGTCCGGCAGGGCGGAGAGGCTGCGCGCCGTCACCCGCGCCCGATGGCTGCGCATGCCGGCGAGCGTCTCCAGGTCGACGCCCTCGGGCGCGCCGACCCGCGCGCCCCCCACCAGACGGCTGGAGTGACAACTGGCGCAGTAGCCCAGCGCGAAGGGCTGGCCGACGCTCTGCCAATCGCCACACTCGTCGATGGCGGGCGCCACCTCCGTCGCGACCTCGACGCAGCTGAGGAGCAGCAGGAGCGCGGTCAATAGAGCCTCGCGTCGGGGTGCCGCAACAGGGCGACCAGCACCTCCTCCCACGACTGGTCGGCGGCGTGCCAGAGCGCCAGAAGGCCCCCGACCTCGGCGCCGTCGGGCTCCACCACCCGGCTGTCCAGGCGGGCGAAGAGGGTGACGAGCTGGGCGCGCACCTCGTCTTCGGTCGGATCGTCCGCGGCCGGCAGCAACACCCGATTGGCCGGGGGCCGCGCGCGGTCGAGCGTCACCGCCTCCGGCACCGCCAGCTCGGCTACCCAGGAGGGGTACAGCAATTGAGCCGGCGCCGTGGCCGCGGCCGCCTGCAGCACCGAGACGTCGTCGGGGTCGCCACCGAGGACGCGGAGCCGCCCATCCAGAAGTGGCTCGTCGAGCCCCGACCACGCCCCCGTCTCGCTTTCGGGGAGGGCGAGCGCGCGATTCGTCGCGAGCAGGTATTGGTCGGACGGCAGGCGCTTCAGCGCCGGCACCGCCCACGCGTCGGTCCCGATCACCGCCGCCGCGAGCTGGTCCCAGCGGTAGCCGCCGTCGACGAATCCGCGCACCATGGCGTCACGATCCGGCTCGGCGTCGAAAGACGTGTGGGTCAGCCCCTCGTAGGTGCGCCGGACCACGCAGCGCGCAAACCGCGGATCCGCAGCCATGAACGCGCCGAGATCGGTGAGGTCCTGGCCGGGGTGGCCGAAGTAGCCCGGGTTGGCGACCGCTGCGCCGTAGGCCGCGACCCAAGGGCTGTACCGCTTCCCCTGTTCCAGCTCGGTGGGCTCGGAGCGCTCGGTGAAACCGGCCAGAAACGCCGCCATCGGGTCCAGCGCGGCGTGGCAGTTCACGCAGGCGGGGACCTCGCGCACCGCGACCTCGACCTCGCCGACGCCCAGCACGGCGTCGGCCTCGAACTGTACGTCCCGGTCGAAGAAATCGGCGCAGAGGAAGACGCGGGCCAACATGTTCGCGCGACGACGATGGAAGTTGGTCTGGTCGGCGCTGTACCGCATCCACAACGCACTGCTCGAGAGGATGCCCGCCAACGGTCGGCCGTCCTCGACTCGCGTCCACGCCCACCCGCCGTCGGTGCCGGTGTAGGGGATGTCCCAGAGCGCCGCAAGCCGTTCGTTCGCGGGCCACTCGGAGGCGGTGAGCACCTCGGTGAACGGCCGATCTTCGTTGACGATGGCCATGATGCCCGCCAGCGGCTCCCAGGCGATGGCCCGTTGGTCCGCAATCGGCCTGTCGGCGAGCCACGCCAGATCGTCGCGCCACGCCGCGGTGTGCAGGCTCTGGTTCCAGAGCCACGCCGCCCGCCTCCCCAGATCGGGGTCGTCCGAAGCGGCGGCGACCAGCGCTGAGAGCGTGCTGGCGTCGGCATCGCGGAGCGTGTCCGGGTCCGGACGGCGCCCCAGCAGGTCGAGCGAGGCGCGGACCAACGCGGCCCGGTCGTTCACGCGCTGGGTGGCCTCGGCGGCGGCCTCGGCTTCGACGACGCGGTCGCAGCCTGAAAGGAGCACCAGGACCAGAGACGTGCCGCGTTGCATCATCGTGGGCTGGAAACCACCCACCGCGACGCCTCCTCGAACGGCAGCGCCCGGGAGTACAACCAGCCCTGGCCGCGGGTGCACCCGATCTGGACCAGGAGCGCGGCCACCTCGTCCGTCTCGACGCCTTCGGCCACCACCGACATCCCCAGCTCCGCCGCCAGCTCCACGATGGCGCGGGCGACGGCGCCATTGCCGTTCGCAAGGTCCTGAACAAAGGTGCGATCCAGCTTGAGGATGCTCACAGAGCATGATCCGAGTCGCGACAACGATGAGTAGCCGGTGCCGAAATCGTCGAGCGCGATACGCACCCCCAGCGCCGAGAGTTTCGCCAGCGTCGTGGCCCACCGACCCTCGCTTCTGCCAAACTGGGTCTCGGTGACCTCGAGCACCAGGGCGCCGGACGCCAGACCGTGCGCGGCGAGGGCGGCGCCGACCGCTTCGACCGTGTCACCCGCGTCGAAGCGACGGGCCGAGTGATTCACCGTGACGAAGAGCCCCGCACGCGTCGTCGACCACCCGGCGAGCGCGGTAAGCGCCTGATCAAGGATGTACCCATCGAGTTCGGCGATGAGCTGGGTCTCCTCCGCGATGGGGATGAAGCGGGACGGCGGCAACTCCCCCATCTCCGGATCGGTCCATCGCGCGAGGGCTTCGAAGCCCAACAGCTCCCGTGTTTTCAGGGAGACGATGGGCTGGTACCAGGCGGCGACGACGCCGTCGGCGAGCGCTCGACGAAGCGCACGCTCGATGCTGAGGCGCGCCAGGACCTGCCCGTGCATGGCGCCGTCGTAGAGCGCCCACTGATCTCGTCCCGCACCCTTCGCGGCGTACATCGCCACGTCGGCCTCGCGGAGCAGTTCGGCCGGCACGGCACCACGGCGAGCCAGGGTGATCCCCACGCTGCCAGTGACGACGTACTCCTGGTCGGCGTGGACGATCGGCTGGCGAATCGCCGCCAGGATGTCCCGGGCGCGCTCGATCGCGGCGGGCGCCGAGCCCACGTCGACCAGGAGGATGGCGAATTCGTCGCCGCCGAGCCGCGCTACCGTATCCCCGGAGCGCACCGACGAACGCAGGCGCAACGCGGTCTCGCGGATGAAGGCGTCACCGACAAGGTGTCCCAGGTGGTCGTTGACCAGCTTCATCCGGTCGAGGTCGAGGAAAAGGAGCGCCAGGGTTTGGGCGGTGCGACCCGCGGCCTGCGCGAGCGCCACCTCGATCCGATCGAGCAGCAGCGTACGATTCGGCAACCCGGTGAGCGGGTCGTGGAGCGCGTCGTGCCGCAGCAGCGTGCCGGTCGCCGCGAGTTCGTCAAGCAAGCCGTTGACCTCGCCCGCGAGCTGGTCGAATTCGTCGGCTCCCACGACGGGGAGGCGCGCGTCCGGCGCGTCGCGACGAATGTGTGAGGTGCGGTCGGACAGGGCGGCCAACCGGCGCAGTACCAGCCGATCGACGAGCACGAGCATCGTAGTCATCGCGACCAGGCCGACCACGGCCTCGGCGAGCGCCAGCAGGGCGAGGCTCCGCGTGAACTCCGCCTGTCGCAGCGACGGACGCGTCAGTTGCAGCGTCCAGGGACCGCCCCCGGCCACCCCATCGATGGAGGCGAGCCCGCTCACCGACGCACCCCCGGCCACCGCCAGGGGTTGCTCCGCCGCGGTGAGCTCGATCGAGCCGCGGACGACCTCGGCGATGGGCGAGAGCCGAGCCGCGTCGAGCCGACGGCCGATGAGCATCGACTGTCCATCCCCGCCGCTGCCGTCCGAGAGCGTGATCGGTTCGACGACGTACAACCACGGCGTACCGTCGACGTCGACCAGCCCGACGGCGGGACTGGCCGGCGCGAGGCGTGGCCGGAGCACGGCCCCAAGTCGCTCGGGCACCGGAGTGAGCGCGGTGCCCGCCTGTTCGGGGTCGAGGAACACCGCGTAGGCCGGTGCGGCGCCGTGGCCGAGCAGGACCATGTCCACGTCGAGGTTGGTGAAGCTCTCCCGGACGAGGTCCGTGGTGGTGTAGCCCTCCCCCTGGCCGTGGACGAACTCCCAGGTGTTGTCCCAGCGGGCATACTCGCGCGTGCTTCCGGCGAGCGTGTGCGCCTGCATCGCGAGCACGGAAGCGCCTGCCGCCGCGGCCTCGTCGAGCCGTTCGCGCTCGCGGTCGATGCCAGCGCGCCACAGACTCCAGCCCGTCACCGCGATCGTGCCTCCCACCGCCAACGCGGTGACCGCACCCACGGTCAGCAGTGTCCTCCGCCTCAGCCCCATGCCACCCCCGCAACGCGACACGTATCCGACCTAGCGAGTCGGGGTCCAGCGTGGGGCCCTGGCACGCCGACAAGGCGATTCGACGCCGCCCACCCACCGCGCCCCCCGTCGAGACCCAGGACGGCCACCCCAGCGCATCTCAAAACCGCCTTGACCGCCGCGCGGAGGAGGGACGAGACAGCCCGGCGTTGGCCCGGGTCATGTGGCGGTCTTGGGTGCTTGATATGGGGATCCTGCTGGAAGTGAGAGTGTCTTCGGAGAGCTCATGGGTCGATCATATGGTGGTCATACGACCAGGGATCAGGCGGCTTTCTCGTGCGCTATCGGGAGAGGCTCGGCGGCCGCGATCCTCGGTGCGGGCGTGTCGGACGCCGCGGCGCACGTGGTGGCCGCGCTCAGCAGCACGTCGGCGACCCGACGCCTCGCCTCGGTCGCGCGAGCCGTACACGGCCTCGGGATCGAGCGGGCTGTCCTCGTCGCCCGGCGCCGCGAGCGGATCGTACCCCACGGTGATGCTCGAGGAGCAGTAGACCATCCGCGGCACGCGCGCCTGTGCCATGGCCTCGAGGAGCGCCTCCGTAGCGTGCACGTGTACGCGCTGCATGATGGCCAAGCCGCCCGGCCCCGGAAGGAAGGCGCCCGCCACGTGGAAGACCCCCGCACACCCCGCCATCGCCTCGGCGAGCCCGGCCACGTCGAGTAGATCGACGATCCGCACCTCGCGCGCCACCCCCTCGGTGCACAGGTTCGGCTGGCGCACCACGCACACCCCCTCATCGCCGCGGGCGATGAGCTGCCGGAGGACGTTTGCCCCCACAAAACCCGTGGCACCGGTAAGGAGGTAGCGCACGCCGCTACTTCGGAGGGCCGTTGCGCTCGGGCGAGGGCGGATGGGTCATGCCCTCTACCCGGTACACCACGAAGGCCCCTGATCCACGCGTGGGCACGCGCGCCACCTCGACGACCGCGTGGCTCTTCAGCCACGCCTGCACGGGGCCCTCGGGCGGGTTGCGCTCCAGAGCGATGAGCACACGGAAGCCGCGGGGCGGCCAGTCGCCGTCGAAGAGGGGGCCCACGAAGACCTCGCCTGCGCTGCCGCCGCCGCGGAGGCTCACCGTCGACCAGTCCCACCGGCACCCGAGGCTGGCCGCGGGCAGCATGAGGTGCCCGAAGGTGGGCGAGTTCGGGTCGGTCGAGGGCAGGTACCCCACGGTGCCCGTGGGTCCCTGCACCTCGCGCAACGCGGCCACGGCTTCGCGGAGGTGCCAGTCGGAGGGCTGAAAGTCGGAGGGGGCGAAGGACCCCACGGGCTGCGGCCAGTGCGCGCTCCGAAAGGCCTCCACGCCGTGCGCGTAGCTCGGCGCCGGCCCCACCTCGCCCGGCGCGAAGCGCTGTGCGCTGGTCCACGCCCGCGGCACCATCGCCCCCGCCACCACGAGCGGCAGCAGCCAACCCCGCCCGAGCGGCACCATCGCGGCGCAGGCGAGCACGAAGCTGGGGAAGAGGTAGCGATCCACCTGCTGCGAGGTGCGCGCGAGGACCCCCATCCCCACCAGCGCCCCCACCCCCACCACGGCCATGCCAAAGCGGCTCTCACGCCGCCAGAAGCCGAGCACAAGGGCCAGAACAAGGAGCCCCACGCCGGGGGCGCTCAGCGCCTCCCAGAGCGTGGCCACGTAGTACACGCGCGCCTCGAGCGAATCCACATCGCGCAGACTGGCGGCGTTGCCCTGCATCGCGGCGGCATCGAGCGAGGTGAAGAGGTAGCGACGCACGGCGCCGAAGTGGGTGGCGTACCACACGCCCGCTGTGGCCCCGAAGGTGAGGAGGGCGGCGCCGAGTCCGAGCCACTGGGCGCGGGCGCGGTCCCCGCTCCGCACGGTCCGCCAGAGGAGGCCCACCCCCACCACGAGGCAGGGACCGACGAGGAAGATCGGCGCCGTGTACTTGGTGCCGAACGCGAGCCCCATCCAGGCGCCGAAGGCAAGGGCGGAGCGCACCCTCGTGAGCGCATCGGCGGCCGCCACGTGGCTCACCGCCTGCATCACCGCCGCAGCCACGCTGAGGTCGCGGGAGTACTGCTCCACACTGCTCCACGTGAAGGGGCTGCCCAGGACCGCGAGCCACGCGAGCAGGCCGCCGAGCCGCCCTGCCGTGAGCCGCAGGGACAATCGCTGCAGCGCATCGAAGATGGCCAACAGGGTGAGCCCCATGCACAGCGCCGCGGAGAGCGGCCAGCTGCCCACGAGCACGGTGGTGGCGGTGCCGAGGGCGGCGCCGAACGGCGGCTGGGGCGCGAGCAGCGCCCACCACGCGGAGAGGGCATGGCCGAGGTCCCCCTCGCGGAGGAGCTGCCCGAGGCGCAGATCCACCCCCAGAAGGTGCGGTGCGTCGGCGCCGCCGATGCGGCCGGCGCGGGCGATCTGTCCGGCCACGCCGGCCGCGCCGAGCACGCCCAACGCCCATGCGCCGAGCCGCGAGAGGCCCGCCCGGTCGGGAAACGTCATGGGGCTCCGGCCCCGCGCGCGTCGAGGTCGGCGGCGAGCGTGCCCGCGAGCGCCAGCTCCCGCTCGGCCGGATCGTCGGGCAGGGTAGCGATGAGCCAGGACATGGCCGGGATGCCGAGCAGGAGCGTGGTGAGGTGCACGCTCCGGAGGGCGAGAGCGGCGAAGACCGCATCACTCGTGGTGCCCTGCGCGTAGAGCGGAAAGAGCAGCACCACCAGCACCTCCACGGCGCCGAGCCCGCCGGGCACGAAGAGCCCGGCCACGCTCGCCACCGCCGTGAGCGCCTGCATGAACAACGTGCCGAGCGGCGCCGCCTCGAAGCCCACCGCGCGCAGCGTCAGGAGCGCCGACCCGGTGAGCACGAGCAGGTTCATCACGCTCAGCCCCGCAGCTTCCGCCCAGCGCGAGAGCGGCAGCTCGCCCACCGCGGCAAAGCACCGCGCCCACCAGCGCAAGCGACTGCCGAGCCGGCCGGCGTGGCGGGCGAGCGGCGGCACGGCGGCGAGCCGGTCCGCAAAGCGGGCCGCGAGCCCGGCCACGGCCACCGGGCGCAGGAGCAGCACGAACAGTCCCAATCCGAGCAGGCCGGTGGCGCAGGCCAGAGGCGTCACGGCCATGGCCACGTTCTCGGGGAGGCGATCCGCCACGAGCGGCCAGAGCGCGAGGGTGACGAGCCCGAAGATGGCCAGCGCGAGCACACGCGCGAGCAGCGCAGCGGCGAGCGCTGAGGGCATCGGCACGCCGTAGCGTTGCCGCAGCGCCCAGGCGGCGCCGAGCTCGGCCACCGGCCCCGGCAGCGCGAGGTGCATGGCGTTGCTGCCGAGCACGATGAAGGCGAAGCCAGTGAGCGGCGGGCGCGGCGAGGCCGGCACCAGCGCGCGCAGCCGAAGGGTTTGCACCCCGATCGAGAGGCACCACGCGAGCAGCGCCAGCGCCATCCACCCCGGCGAGATGGCGCGCAGCCGCTCCGCCGCGCGCGCGCCATCGAGGAAGCGCAGGATGGCGAAGCCCACCACCGCAAAGCCCCCGATGGACATCCCGGCCGCAAGCAGCGCTCGCATCCGCGGGTGGCGCACCATCGGGTTCACTCGGACACCACCGCGACTGTACACCCCCCCCCCCCCCCCGGCAAGCGCGCGCGTGCGCCCGTGGTAACCGAACCCTTGATGCCCTCGGCCTCTCGCCCCTCACCGCGCCCCGCACGCCGCGCGATGTTCGCGCTCGTCGTGCTGGTGGCGTCCCTTGGCGTGGCCGAGGGCAGCGCACGGCTCGGCGGCGCGCACCTGTTCCCGCAGCGCCGGGCGCTCGATGCGATGCCCGGCGAGGCCGTGCCCGGCGAGCCGAACATGGTGGTCGACACGGTCACCGGCTGGGGGCCCCGCAGCGGCAAGCAGGGGGATAGGCAGCATGAACGGCTCGGCGGGGAGGCCCACCCCGTCACTGTAGCCCCCCACAGGCGGGCTCGGCGAGCGCGTTCGCCGCGAAAAAGCTGGCCTTCGGCGGGTGAGCCGGCGCAGAATCGGGGCTGAGGCGCGGCTCCGCCCTCCAACCGCGCCTACGCGCTCGCGTAGACCCCCTGGTCGTCGCCGCCCCCGCGTGGGGCGGGCGGGCCCGTCGACCGGAGCAGCCCGGTCACGGGCCGCCCCGCGCTTCGCCAGTCGCAGCGACGCGCGGGCCTCGCGCTCCGCCTCGCTCGAACTCGGCACCTTCGGCACCACTTCGGAGCGCCACGCCGCGTTCCCGGCGAGGATCCCCGCGTAGAGCACCTGGTTCGCCCGAGCA
>SHYX01000013.1 GCA_009692585.1 Myxococcales bacterium | reverse complement strand
GCACGCCCGGAAGGCGAGCCGCGACCACTGCATCTCACGTACAACCTCGGTTGTGCGCGTCTCTGAACGGGATCCACCCCCGCCCGGCCACGGGCGCCAGACCACGGCCCGGATGTTCGCAAGGATGTCCGGGCCGTCGGCTTTTTTCTTCACGGCGGTTACGCCCCGCGACCGAGTCCCCCGCCCATGAGCACGCAGAAGTACCAGGTTGCCGAGCTTGTCGGCGAAATCGGCGAGCTGATTGGCGGCGAGTTCGGCGACATCTGGGTGGAGGGGGAGGTCTCCGGATTCAAGCCGGCGGCGCGGGGACACTGGTACTTCTCGCTGCGGGATCCGGCGTCCGAGGCGGTGATCGCCTGTGCGATGTTCGCGCGCGAAAACGCCTCGGTGAAGAAGCCGCCACGCGACGGGGAAAAAGTGCTGCTCCGGGGCGGTGTCGACGTCTATGCCCCGCGGGGCAGCTTCTCCTTGATCGTGCGGCGGATGGAGCTGACGGGTGCGGGCGAGTTGGCGCGGCGCCTTGAGGAACTGCGGCTCAAGCTCGCCGGCGAGGGGCTCTTCGACCCGGCCCGGAAGCGCCCATTGCCAGCATGGCCGCGGGCGGTCGGCATCGCGACGAGCCCGACAGGGGCGGCGTTGCAGGACATCCTCCGGGTGATGGGCCAGCGCTGGCCGGGGTTGCCGGTATACTTGGCGCCCTGTCGCGTGCAGGGCGAGGGCGCTGCGGAAGAGATCGCCGCGGCGGTGGCGCGGCTCGACGCCCACGGCGGCAGCGACGTGATTCTGGTGGGACGGGGCGGCGGGTCCGCGGAGGACCTCTTCTGCTTCAACGAAGAGGTGGTGATTCGTGCGGTGGCGGCCTGTCGAACGCCGATCGTCAGCTGCGTGGGCCATGAGGTGGACACCACCTTGTGCGACTTTGCGGCTGATGTTCGGGCGGCCACCCCTTCGCACGCCACCGAGCTGGTGGTGCCGGTTCGGGCGGAGATCGCCGCGTGGGTGGGTGAGCAGGACGATCGGCTGGGGCGCACGATGCAGCGCCGGATCGCGGTGCTTCGCGATCGCCTCGCGCGGGTGCGCCTCCAACACCCCCGACAGCGGATCGCTCGCGCGCGGCAGCGGGCCGATGAGCTCGATGAGCGCGTGCGTGCCGCGATCGTCCGCATCCTCGCGCGCAAGCGCGATCGGACTGCGGCCGCCGCGCGGCATCTCGACGCGCTCTCGCCCCTGCGTGTACTCGACCGGGGCTACGCGCTGGTGCAACGCAACGGGCACGCGGTCACGGATGCGGCGCTTCTGAAGCCAGGAGATCAGCTGGAGGCGCGCTTTGCCAAGGGGCGCGCGACACTGGCGGTCAAGCGGACTAGCCCCCTGTTCTGATCGGTGGAACTGACGGGCACCGGCGCGTTAGCTTCGGCCGCGATGTCGTTCGTCCAGGTCGAGTTCCTCGGGTTCCTCCTGGCCGTGTACCTGCTGTATTGGGCGTTGCCGCGGCTTGAGTGGCAGAACCGGCTGCTCCTGGTCGCGAGCTACGTGTTCTACGGTTGGGTGCACCCTGGGCTCGGCTTGCTGCTCGCCGCGGTCACGATGGTCAACTACGGCGCCGGCCGGGCGATCGTGGCCAGACCGGACCTGGGCGCGCGAATCGTTGGCGTGGCCACCGCCCTGTGCATCCTGACCCTGTGCGGGTTCAAGTACTTCGGATGGTTTGTCGAGACGTTTGCAGCGGTCTTGCCCGAGAGCGTCACCCTGCTGCGTGTGGCGCTGCCGCTCGGGTTGTCGTTCTACACCTTTCACAACCTTTCGTACACCATCGACGTCCACCGCGGACGGGTCCGGATGGAGCCGAGCGTCGAGACCTACCTGCTCTACGGCAGCTACTTCCCGCAACTGGTGGCCGGCCCGGTCGAACGTCCTTCGAACATGCTGCCGCAGTTCCACACTCCACGGCAGTTCGACCTGGGAAAACAGCGATCGGGACTGGGCCTCGCGCTGTGGGGGGCGTTCAAAAAGATCGCGATCGCCGACACCATCTCCCCGTTCGTCGACATGATCTTCGCGCACCCCGACCCGTCATGGGCGATGGTCTGGGCGGGCGCGCTGGGGTTCACGGTACAGGCGTTGGCTGACTTCTCCGGGTACACCGACATCGCGCGGGGAAGCTCGCGGATGCTGGGGATCGAGTTGATGAAGAACTTCAACCATCCCTATCTCGCGGCCACCCCCATGGAGTTCTGGCAACGCTGGCACATCTCGTTTTCGACGTGGCTACGCGACTACGTCTATCTGCCGGCGTGCTTTTCTTCGTTTGTGCGCCGATGGGTCACGATCCCGTTCACGGGCGAGTGGTCACCCTTCTGGCACACGACGCGCGCCTTGTACCTCACCATGTTGGCGTCGGGCGTCTGGCACGGCTCCACGTGGAACTTCGTGGTGTGGGGCATGTACCACGCGACGATGGCCACGACCTACACCTGGGTGCTCTCGAAGCTGCCGAAGAAGCTCAAGAAGCAGAAGGGCTGGCGTTGGGGAACCGTGCCGCTCCAATTCGCGGTCACGGTGTTCGGCATGTACCTGTTCCGCGAGCCGCTGCTCGCCACCAGCTGGGCGCGCTTGCAGCTCAATCCTCTGGCCGGCAGTCGTGACCAGTGGATCGTGGCGGTGTCGATGGTCGGCCTGTGCGTCGCCGGTGCGATTCCCCTGGTCGCCGGGCTCCTCGCGGAGCGCTACGTGATCCCGCGCCTGCGTGACCTCCCGGTCTACCTGCCGCTGCAGACGACGGCCTGGTCCGTCTTCGCGCTCGCGGTGTTCAGCTCGGTCCGGACCACCGCCACCGACTTCATCTACTTCCAATTCTGAGGCCCCCCGATGACCACACTCGAAAAGCTCGGCGACGTGCTCCGCGACGTGTTCGAAGACGATGACCTCGTCGTCACCCGCACCACCAGCGCGCGCGAAATCGTGGCCTGGGATTCCGTGATGCACGTGACGCTGATGATCTCGGTTGAGCGGGCCTTTGGGCTGCGCTTCAAGAGCGGAAACGTCGCCGGGCTCAAGGACGTCGGCGAGCTCGCGGACCTGGTGGATCGGCTGAAGGCCGGCGGATGACCCGCGCTGAGACCCTGCTGGCGTACGTCGCCGAGCACCATCCCCGAAGCGTGCGCGGCATCGAGGAGGCGCGCGCCGTCGACCCGGCGGCGTGGGACGCGGTGGCGAACCAGTTCCTCGGCTGGGCGGAAGGGGTCTGGGGCCCGACGGGATGGCAGGCGCGGTGCATCGATGCCTTCATGCGCTTTTCCAACGACGTCATCATGTCCCAGGCTCGCTACGAGGCCGACGGCCACTACGAAAACTCGTCGTTCGCCGAGTGTAACGAGCACGTGTACAGCCAACGCGACGTGATGGACGACTACCTGTGGGGCGTGTTCATCACCAACTTCTGTTGGTCGCACCACATGGAGTTGTCGCTCTTCTTCCGTGACCGATTCCTGGCGCGGCTTCCCGGGGCGCCCGCGATCGTCGAGATCGCCCCCGGTCACGGCGGCTGGGGGGTCTGGGCGCTCTCGAACCGTCCCGACGCGAGGCTCCAGGGCTTCGACATCAGCCCGTCCTCCATCGCGATCGCCAGCTCCATCGCCAAGGCGGCGGGTGTCTCCGACCGGGCGACCTATACGCAGCGCAACGCGCTCGACCTCGCCACGATGCCGGCTGGGTCGGCCGACGCGGTGATCTGCTCCTTCCTCATCGAACATCTTGAAGATCCGGGCCTGCTCGTCGCCAACATCGCCAACCTGATGAAGCCCGGCGCCCGCGGCTACCTGGCCGGCGCCCTCACCGCCGCTCAGGTGGACCACATCTACCTGTTTCAGCGTGAGTCGGAGCTGGTCGCCCTCTGCGAAGAACATGGGATGCGGGTCACCGAGACGCTCTCGGTCAGCCCCAAGCGCACGCTTCCCAAGGCGAAGTACCTGCCGCGCTCCATGGGCCTGATTCTCGAACGGCGCGATCTGCGCCAGTATTGACGATGATGGACTTCATCTCGGACTCCAACCGCCTCCGCAAGGCCGGTCAACTCCGCGAGTCACTGGACGCCCTCCGAATCGGCCTCCGGCCCGCCGGGGTCGACGCGGCGGCTCACGAACGGGCCGGCCGCCTGCTGAAAAAGCACCTCGATGCGCCCAACGCGCCGACGGTGCGGCTGCTGGGGCAGTGCACCACCTCGTGGATGGTCCCGGTGCTCGGCGCGGTCGCGTGGGGTCGGGGCCTGGCGCTCCGGGTCGAGGACGGCGAGTACGACAGCGTGCTGCAGGAACTCGCCCACGGGGACGCACCCGACGTGCTGATCCTGATCCCGTGGACGCAGCGGCTGTTCTCCGACGATGCCCGCACCGAGTCCGAACGCATCGACGGCGAGCTCGCGTTCTGGCAGGCGGCGTGGGCGCAGCGGAAGGGGAGCAGGCTGGTGCAGGTCGGCTACGACTGGACGGCCCCGGGCCCCTCGGGGGTGATGCTCGGCGGTGGGGCCGGCGGACCCATGCGCCTGGTCCGGAGGATGAACGACGCGTTGCGCCATCACCTGCCCCCCGGCGCGGCCTGGGTGGACCTCGAGGCCGTCTCCGGCGCACTGGGGCGCGAGCGTTTCTATGATGCCCGCAGATTCTTCTGGACGAAGCAGCCGTTTTCTGAAGATGGAGCGCTTCGACTCTGCCGGCACCTGTTCGCGGCGGCGCGCGCGCTGCTCACCGGGCCGAAGAAGGTCCTGGTGCTCGATCTCGACAATACGCTCTGGGGCGGGGTCGTCGGCGAGCTGGGGCCGTACGGCGTCCAACTTGGAGAGAGCGCCGATGGCGAGGCCTTCCGGGCCTTCCAGGCCTACTGCAAGGGCCTGGCTGCTCGGGGGGTGGTGCTGGTCGTGGCGTCGAAGAACAACGACGCCGACGCGCGCGAGCCCTTCGAAAAGAACCCCGACATGGTCCTCCGACTCGGCGATTTCGCCGCGTTCGAGGCAAACTGGGCGCCGAAGTCGCACAACATCGCCCGGATGGCGGAGACGTTGCGCCTCGGGCTCGACAGTTTCGTGTTCTTCGACGACAACCCGGCCGAGCGGGAGCAGGTCCGTCAGGCGCTCCCCCAGGTGGAGGTCGTGGACGTTCCGGAGGATCCGGCGGAGTACGTCGCGGCCTTGGAGGCGACGCTTTTCTACGAGAGCCTACCGCTGACCGCCGCGGATGCCGAGCGGGGTGCGCAGTACCAGGCCGAAGCCCAGCGCGACGCCGCAAGGACGGCGTTCGGCTCGCTCGACGCGTACCTCACGTCGCTGGAGATGGTCGCCGACCTGCGCGCGGTCGATGACGGCGACATGCAGCGCGTCGTCCAGTTGCTCGGCAAGACCAATCAGTTCAACCTCACGACGCGGCGTCACGGGGACGGTCAGCTTCGCGAGTGGTTGGCCGACGGTCGGAGCATCCTCTACACCCTCCGCGTTCGCGACCGGTTCGGCGATCACGGGCTCATCGGCGTGGTGCTGGGAGTACCCGAGGAAGAAGGCTTACTTCGTGTCGACACCCTGCTGATGAGCTGCCGGGTCATCGGGCGGACGGTCGAGCAGTACCTCTGGGCGCGCGTGATCGCGCGTGCGCGGGATTTGGGCTATCGCCGCATTCGAGCAGAGTTCTTGCCGACCGCGAAGAACGCCCAGGTCGCTCGACTCTACGACGAGTTCGGACTCCGCCGCATCTCCGAGAGCGATGGTGCGGTGGTGTATGAAGCCGACCTGGACTCCTTGCCCCCCCCCCGCAGTTTCTTGCGCGACTGAGAGGACTGAATCAATCCCGTGTCTGGCGTCCTGCGGGTGGCGCACTCGGGTGCGCGGCGGGTACAGTAGAGCGTGCGTCTGCTGTTCCCTCTGCTGCTTGCCGCCTGCGAGCCGGTCGCTGAACCGGAGCCGACGGTGTGCGAGTCGGGCGCCACGACGTGGGACACCTGGGGGGCCGGTTTCTTCGCCAGCTATTGCCGGTCCTGTCACTCCGCCTCCACCCCGGATCGGCGGGGCGCGCCCCTCGGGGTCGATTTTGACACCGAGGCGCAGGTGTACGCCCTGCGCCACGACATCGAGCGCAGCGTCCTGACCGACGGCACCATGCCCCGGGGGGGCGGCGTTCCGGACGCCGAACTCGAGCGCCTGCGGACCTACCTCGCATGTGGCGACGGCAGCGACATGTATGTGGCGCCCGTGCTCAGTCCGGTCGCGACCATTGCCGAGGTCGAGGCGGATCTGGAACGGGTTCTGAACCAGGGCGTCCTGCTCCCCTTCGATCTGCACCGTTGGTTCGAGGGTGTGCTGGACGATGCCGACGGCGCCGCGCCGGGGTGCCCCCGACGTAACCGCGGGGCGGAGGACGAGGCCGACTGGACGCTGTTCTGGTCCGGGACGTGCGCGTCCCCCGCGAGAGACGTCGCTGGCGACGCCATCGCCTATGTGGACATCGGCCGGGGGGAGGACACCCGGATCGACGTGTGGGACCTCTTCTCGCTCACGGGCACCGATCTCGCTACGGGCGGCGGGATTGTGGCGGGCGGCAACACCGCGTTCAGCTGGTTCGTGACCTCCGGCGCGGCGCAGTTCACGGCGTTTTGGGGCGGGCGCTACCACGACCCGGGCAGCGCCGGACCGTTCGCCGCCGAACAGAGCGCCGGGCTCACCATCGAGGGCTGGTACGGGGGTCGTGACGGGCTCATCGGGACCGTATCCGGAGGGCTTGCCGTCGGAGAGGCGACGGTCGATTTTCGCGAGGTCACCTTCACGGGCGGCTGCGCTGGCCCGTCGGGGGTGATCGGCATTCGCGACGCGAGCAGCGGTTGGTGGACGGTGACCCTCGGTGACGACTGCTCCGGCTGTGGGCCGCTGAGCTTCGAGGGCACGCTGCACGGCAGCTCCTGCGCCGGCCTCGCGCTCGCGCAGCGGCTGGAGGCCGATGTCCTCGCCGCGATGACGGACTTCCCGTGATGTTTGCCCTGCTGTACGCCTGCGAGACCGATGTCGCCGAGCTGGCGGCGCCGGCCGGTCCGCCGTCGATCTTCGTACCGCTCGACCAACGGCGGCTGGCCCGGCGCGTCAGCATCGATCTCCGGGGGCGTCTGCCGACGGTGGAGGAGCTGGCGAGTGTGCCCGACGGCGGCGTCGACGCGCTGATCGAGTCCTGGATGGCCGAGCCGTCGCTGGAGGCGCACCTCGTGGACGTGTTCGCGGAAGACTGGCTCCTCCGCCTCGACCGGCTGCGCGTGGAGCCCAAGGAGTTCGGCTTCACCCCGGAGGATGGCTACGCCTTCACGCGCTCCGTGGGGGACGAACCCGCGCATCTGATCGCGCACGTGGTCGCCCACGACCGCCCGTTCACGGAAATCGTGACCGCGGACTACACGCTGACCAACGCACTCCTCCGCGAGATGCTCCCGGTCGAGCTGGCAGAGGCGCCGGGCACCGCCGAGTGGGAGGTCTCCCGGTACACCGATGGGCGGCCGGCCAACGGAATCCTGGCGACCAGCGGCCTCTGGTTGCGGTACCACACCACCATCTTCAACTACAACCGCGGCCGCGCCGCCGCGCTCGCCCGACTCCTCCTCTGCTATGACATCGCGGGTAGACCGGTGATTTTTCAAGGGCTCGACGACGAATCGACCGAAGGCCTGGTCGAGGCGGTGCGCAGCGACCCGGGCTGCATCTCCTGCCATGCCAGCATGGACCCGCTCGCCGGCACGCTCTTCGGGTTCTGGCCCTACGAGGACCTCGATGGTCGCGAGTTGGTCACCTACCACCCCGAGCGGGAGCGGCTCAGTGAGCAGACCACCGGGAGCACGCCCGGCTACTTTGGTACGCCGGTGACGGCGGCGGGTCAGCTCGGCCCGTTGGTCGCGGCCGATCCGCGCTTCCCGGTGTGTATGGCGCGTCGCGCGGCCGAGCGCTGGTGGGGCCGCGCGACCACCGCCGCCGACGATGGTGAGGTCTACGCGCTGGCTGGGAGCCTCACCGTGGACTGGAGCTACAAGGACCTCATCCGCGCCGTCCTCGCCAGTGCCGAGTACCGGGCGGGGTCACTGACCGAGGTGGCCAGCGAGGCCCAGCGCGAGGCGCATCCGGTCCTGCGCAGCCTCTCGCCCAACACGCTCGCCGATGTGGTCGAGGACGCGACCGGCTTCCGGTGGCGATTCGGGGAGGCCGAGATGGTCGACGAAGACCTGCTCGGGTACCGTGCGCTTCTCGGCGGGGCAGACGGCGATTCGAACCGCTCGCCCTGGCTGGAGCCCACGGTTTCGCGCTCGCTGGCCATCCGCCGCATCGCGCAGGGCGCCTCGATGATCGTCGTCACCGCCGACATGGCTGCGGAGCCGGCTGAGCGCACGCTGGTCTTCACCTCCGGGGCCGATCCGGCCTCGCTGATCGCGGGGACGCCGGGCTTCGAAGCGGAGGTCCAGACCCTGCACCTGCGCCTGCACGCAGTCGAGGCCGACGCCACCGAGCTTGCGGCGGAGACGGCGCTCTATTCCGAGGTGGCGGCAGCCTCCGGATCCGCCGCCGGTTGGATGGCGGTGGTGACGGTCCTCCTCCGCGATCCCCTCTTCTGGACCTATTGATGTCCACCCTCAGCCGTCGCGCACTTGTCCGCCTTGGCCTGGCCGCCGGCGGACTCTTCCTGCCCCGGCGGGGGCTCGCGGCGGGTACGAACGAACGAAAGTTCCTTTTCCTCTTCTGCCCGGGGGGGTGGGACGTGTGCGACGTCTTCGCGCCCGTCTTCAACGAGGCGATTGACCATCAGCCCGGCGACGAAGCGGCGGACGTCGGCGCATTTCGCATCACCGACGGCGCTGCCCGTCCGTCGGTCCGCGACTTCTTTACCACCTGGGGCGGGCGGACCTGCCTCATCAACGGGCTCCAGGTGCCCAGTGTCGCCCACGACGTCTGCACGCGGTGGACGATGACCGGAGACGCCAACGACGCGGCCGACGACTGGGCGTCGATCATCGCCGGGAACACCAGCTGTGATCGGATACTCCCTAACGTCCACCTCTCCGGACCGATCTTCCCCAGGCGTTACATTTCGGCTTCGGTTCGGGTGGGCCTGGCCAGTCAGCTCGCCAAGCTGGTGGACGCCTCGGCGCTGCAGCGTTCGGACGTCCCGCTGACGCTCCTGACGCCAGAGCGCGACGTCGTTGAGGAGGCCTTCGTTTCGGCGCGTCTGGACCGATGGGCGCGGGGGCAGGCGGCCGGCCAACCCACGCGCGTGGCCGCCGCCGAGCGGCTGGCGCTCGATCGCGCGGCCCAACTCAAGTACGTAGCGGACGACATCGCGGTCTCCAACGCCGACCTCTACAGCGTCGCCAGCGTCGCGGTCCGAGCGTTGTCGTCGGGGCTCGCTCGGACCGGCATCCTCGCGTATGGCCAGGGCGGGAACGGGCTCTGGGACACCCACTCCGGAAACTCACTCCAGGAGGGGTTGTTCGAAGAGCTCTTCACCACGCTCAACCGGGTGCTCGCGGACCTCGACACCCTGCCCGGCGAGTGGGCACCCACGCTGTTGGAGGAGACCACGGTGGTGGTGCTCAGCGAGATGGGCCGCACGCCCAAGCGCAATGCCGCCGGCGGAAAGGACCATTGGACCTGGACGTCGGCGATGCTCATCGGCTCGGGCATCGCCGGGGGGCAGACCATCGGCGCCTGGAACGAGGACCTGACCGGCGTCCCGCTCGCCGGGAAGACGATCCTCCCTGGCCACATCGGCGCGACGCTCCTGGCATTGGCGGACGTCGATCCGGGCGAGTTCGTCGATCCGGGGCTGGGGACGCCGCTTCTCGACGCGCTGGGCTAGCCCGAGCAGGGTCCAGACACGTCCCCCAGCCTTGACGCCCCCGGGCCGACGGACGTCGGCGGACAGTGACGGACGTCGGTCGGCAGGCTGGGTCGCCTCCCGAGTGATTGCAGGTGCTTGGCGCTGGCACGGGCTTCGCTGAGGGTGGCGGCGGGGAGGTCCGGATGTCGGCCGTGGTGTTTGGTGCGGTTCTCTTTGGCGTGGATGCGGCCCTGGTGTCGGTCGAGGTCGATCTGTTGCGCCGCTTGCCCTCGGTGGTCATCGTCGGCTTGCCGTCCCCCAGCGTGCGGGAGGCCGCCGAGCGTGTTCGCAGCGCGATCCTCGCCTCGGGAATGGAGTTCCCACGGGCCCGGGTGGTCATCAGTCTTGCGCCTGCGGACCTCCGCAAGGAGGGCACGGGTTTTGACCTGCCGATGGCCCTGGCCATCCTCGCGGCCGGCGGACGAGTCGACCGTGGGGCGGCCGGCCGGTGGGTGGTGGCGGGCGAGCTCTCGTTGGCCGGCGAGTTGCGGCCGATACGCGGCTCCCTCGCCATCACCTGTGCCGCGCGTGACGCGGGTTTTCACGGCGTGATCCTGCCGTGGGGCAACGGGCCGGAGGCGGCCCTGGTCAGCGGGGTCGACGTACGCGTCGCCCGGACGCTTCGGGAGGTGATCGCGTTTCTCGACGGCGTGGGCGAGCTCCCCTTGGGCTGCGCGCCGGACCTCTCCGAGCCGCGGTTCGGGCTCGATCTGGCCGAGGTCCAGGGCCAGGCAAGCGCCCGGCTGGCCCTGGAGGTGGCCGCAGCCGGTGGCCACAACATGCTGCTCGAAGGGCCTCCCGGGTGCGGGAAGACCATGCTCGCGGCGCGCCTGCCGGGGATCCTGCCCGCGCTCACCGCCGCCGAGGCGCTCGAGTGCACCCGCATCCACTCCGCCGCCGGCCTTCGCACCGGCGGCGCCGGCGTGATCACCCAGCGACCGTTTCGCGCCCCCCACCACAGCGCCAGTACCGCGGCGCTGCTCGGCACCGCGGATCTGCGTCCGGGAGAGGCGGCGCTGGCGCACCGCGGGGTGCTGTTCCTGGACGAGTTCCCCGAGTTCCGTCGCGATGCGCGCGAAGCCCTCCGGGCGCCGCTGGAGGATCGGTCCATCGTCATCTCGCGGGCGGGCGGTCGGGCGGTGTTCCCGGCCGACTTTGCCCTGATCGCCGCGGCCAACCCGTGCCCGTGCGGGTACCTCGGTCATCCCACGCGGGCTTGTGTTTGTCCGGCGGGTGCGCGTCAGCGATACCGCGCGCACCTCTCGGGGCCGATCGTCGATCGGATCGACCTCCGGGTCGAGCTCGAGCCGGTCGAGGGGAACGCCCTTTTCTCCGGAGTTCGGGGTGAGTCGAGCGCCGACGTCCGAGCGCGCGTGGAGTCCGCGCGCAGCATCCAGACCGCGCGGAATGGCCCTGGCCGCACCAATGCGGGTGTTGCCGCCGACGAAGTCCTGGCCCACGCGGACGCGACGGCGGCGGCGATGGGCGTGCTGGTGGAGCACGTCGATCGCACCGGCACCAGCGCGCGCGTCGGTCGTCGGATCCTACGCGTCGCTCGTACCCTCGCTGACATCGATGGCGCCGCCCGGGTGGGCGCATCCCAGGTGACCGCGGCGATCGCGCTGCGCTTCGACGGGGAAGAGGTGTTGCCGTGATCATCTGTCTCGATGTCGTGGTGATCGTGGACCGCATCGAAGAGGACGTCGCGGTGCTGGAGCTCGGTGGGCTCACCCTCGATGTTCCCTGGGTCCATGGTCTGGTCGAGGGGGGCGCGTTGAGGCTCTGCGTGGAGCAGAAGCCGATGTCGGCGGCGCTTCCCGGGCCTTCCACCACGGTGACCGCGGCCCCCGGCCCGGGTTGAATTCTCGCCGCCGGCGCTCCGCGAATGGTTCGTGGGCGGCCGGCGAGAGCACACACAGGAGTCTCCATGTTGTCCATCGACGTCGGCGCGCGCAAGGTCGCGCTTCACACCGCGCTCAGCGCCATCGAAAAGCAGTTCGGCAAAGGCGCCATCATGCGCCTCGACGGCCCGGCGGAGGCGGTCGAGGTCATCCCGACCGGCAGCGTCGGGCTCGATCTCGCGCTGGGGTGCGGCGGGTACCCCCGCGGCCGGGTGATCGAGATCTACGGACCCGAAGCAAGCGGAAAGACGACGCTTGCACTCCACGCGATGGCGGAGATCCAGCGGCTGGGTGGAACCGCGGCGTTCATCGACGCCGAGCACGCGTTGGACCCCTCGTACGCCGCGCGGCTGGGGGTGCGGGTGCCCGAGCTCATCCTCGCCCAACCCGATGACGGCGAACAGGCGCTGGACATCGTCGAGGCGCTGGTCCGCTCCACTGCGGTCGACCTGGTGGTCGTCGACTCGGTGGCCGCGCTGGTCCCCAAGGCGGAGATCGAGGGGGAGATGGGGGACCTTCAGCTGGGGTCCCACGCGCGCATGATGTCCAAGGCGATGCGGAAGCTGGTCGCCATCGCGTCGCGCTCCGCCACCACCGTCCTCTTCATCAACCAGATCAGGCAGAAGATCGGAGTCACCTTCGGACCGAGCGAGGTCACCACCGGGGGGAACGCGCTGAAGTACTACGCGAGCATCCGCCTGGACGTACGTCGGGTCAGCACGCTCAAGAAGGCGGAGGTGGCCGTGGGCGCGCGCACGCGGGTCAAGGTGGTGAAGAACAAGCTGGCGCCGCCGTTTCGGACGGTCGAGTTCGACATCCTGTACGGGACGGGGATCCACCAGGTCGGCGAGGTGATCGAGCTCGCCGAGTCCCAGGGCGGGCTTGTACGCCACGGCACCTGGTACGTCCTCGGTGAGACGCGGGTGGGGCCCGGACGCGAGCGGCTGCTGGAGCACCTCGACGCCCACCCGGAGGTCGTCGTCGCGCTTCGCGGGCAGCTCTCGGGCGAGCGGCTGCGGGTGGTCGCCGAGGCGTAGCGCGCTCCGAGGCGTCGGCGCAGGCCGGGATCGCAGGTTGGAGGCCGGCGGTAAGGGGAGGGGGCGGCGAGCCCTTTCCCCCGCTACACGATAGTCATCCATGCCGCCCTTCGGGACGCGCCGGCTCATTGAGCCATGAAACTGCTGCGGCATGGGGAACTGCGGAGAGGGGGAGAGCGACACGCCTGGCGCGTTATCCAACGCGACGGGCGCCGCAGGCCGGAAAGCGCAGCTTGGAGGCCGGAGGGAATGGCGCGGTAGGGGGAGAGGGCGGCGAGAAAGGTCCGGGGCGCGACCGTCTTCCCCCGTTTCTGGTTAGCCGGGCCGCCGTGTACGACGTGATCATCGAAGACGGTACCGTGGTTTCGGCCTCCGGCCGCCGGGTGGCGGACGTTGCCATCGAGGGGGGCATCATCACGTACGTCGGGCCGCGTCCCGCCGGGGGGGCGCGGCGTCGCATCTCCGCGGCGGGTCGGTACGTGCTCCCCGGCTTCATCGACACCCACGTGCACTTCCGCGATCCGGGCCATCCCCACAAGGAAGACTGGGAAAGCGGCTCGCGTGCGGCGGTCATCGGCGGTACCACCACGGTGTGCGACATGCCCAACACCAGTCCACCCACGATCACGGTCGCGGCGTGGGAGGACAAGGCCGCGGGCGCCGCTGCCCGCTCCCGCGCCAACTACGGCATCTGGTTTGGTGGTGCCGCCGGGCACGTCGATGACGCCAGGAGGATGGCCGACGAAGGCGCGGCGTGCGGGATCAAGGTGTTCATGGGCGCAAGTACCGGCCCGCTCCTGGTCGATGACGCCACGCTGGGGGAGATATTCGCGCGCACCGATGCGCTCCTCGGCGTCCACGCCGAGTCTGAGGCCGTGTTGGAGTTGCAGCGGGCGGCGTGGTCCGGCCGAACGCCCCCCACGCACCACGACGCGCGTCCGGCGGAGGCCGCGGTCGAGGCCGTGCGGCGGCTCATCGAGCTCTGTCGCGCGCGGCCGCGCCCGGTGCATGTCTGCCACGTCTCCACGGCGGCCGAGTTGGCCGAGTTGGAGGCGGTGCGCGGCCACCTCCCCATCACGCTCGAAGTGTCGCCGCACCACCTGTGGCTCGACAACACCATGCCCCTCGGCAATCTCGGCAAGGTCAACCCTCCGCTGCGTCCGCCGGCCGACCGTGTCGCGCTGTGGCAGGCGCTCAACAGCGGGGTCCTCGACACCATCGGCAGCGACCACGCGCCGCACACCCTCGCCGAGAAGGGACTGCCCTATGAACAGGCTCCTGCCGGCCTGCCCGGAGTCGAGATGGTCTTTTCGCTCCTGGCGGGCGCGGTCCGCGAGGGGCGCCTGTCGGTCGAGCGGATGGTGTCGCTCTGCGCCGAGGCGCCGGCAAGACTGTTTGGGTTCACGTCGAAGGGGCGTGTGGCGGAGGGGGCGGATGCGGACCTGCTCATCTACGCTCCGTCCGACCTGCTGGCCCTGTCCGCGGCGCAGGTGCTCAGCCGTGTCGGCTGGTCGCCCTTCGTGGGCGTGCAAGCCCATCCGTTTCCCGACGACGTCCTGGTCGGCGGGAGGGTGGTCGCCGGGGGCGGGCGGATGGTCGACGATGGCGCGCGGGGTACGCTCGTGCGTCCGGTCGGGCGCGGCTGATGGGCGCGACGATCTGGCTGCTCGCCGGCCCGCCGTTCGACGCCCCCTTTTTTGGTGACGTGCTGGCCCGGCTGGTGGCGACCGGGCACCCGGATGTCCAGGTGCGATCGGTCGTCTCACTTGGGCCCACGTGGGCGGCTGCCGCGGACGAACTGGCGCGTGGCGTCGGTCCGGTTGACGTGCTCGTCGCCCATGGTCTCGCGATTCCGGTGGCCCTGGCCGTCGCCGCGCGTGTGCCTGTCGGGCACGTCGTGCTCATCAACGGCCCGCTCATCGCTCTCGACGCCCTCTCCGATGCGGTCGTGCGCGCGGCGATGCTGCCCGGTGCCGCCGAGACTCTGTTTCGACCGGGTACCTGGCTCAGGTGGCTGCGGTCGTCGATCGGACTTCGCCGGGCCGTGAACAACCCCTACGCCATGGACCGCGACACCGTTGCCGTGGTCTGCGGAGGGCTCGTGGCGGACGGCGCCGCCCGCCGGGCGCTGTGCACCTGGCTGCAGAGCGTCGCATCGCCATGGCCCCCGCCAAGCGCATCGTCAGCACAAGTCACACTTTTCTGGGGTGACAACGACCGTCTCCACCCCCTCGGAGAGGCCGATGCCGCGGCTATTTCTGGCGAAAACATCCGTACTCGCGTCGCGTCGGGAGGTCGCTTTGCCTGGCCGCTGGAGATGCCGTGGGCCCTGGCCGACGCGCTGCGAACCATCGCGGCCGTCGCGGCTCGAATCGAGCCAACCGCGACAGCCGGATCGCGGTTGGCCCCGCCGGCGCGCAAGACGTCGCCGGGCAGGCGGAAGGAAGTATAGGTTGCAGCAGGTGTACCATCTTAGTTCCTTTGACGTGGCACGTCGCTTGCATGCGTCGCGGGGTAGAGACGCGACGGCCGGTGCAGAAGTGGGTACCCCCCGCCTGCCCATCTGGGGGCGCTTGGCGTGGAGGCCGAGCGCCCCCGGGACCCCGGAATGAACGTCGACGCGTTGGCGGCGCTGTCGGCTGTCGTCGAGACGGACGTGACGCCGCTGGAGCGCCTCGCCCACGCGCGTGACCTGTGGCCGCGGAGTACGCTGGCGCTGGTCGCGGGCAGGCTGCCGCCGTCGCCGTTGGCCGTGAGCTTTCCCCAGCACGAAGGTCACCTGCGTGCCGCCATGGACTGGGCGGTCGCGAACGGGGTGCCGGTGGTGCCCTGGGGCGCTGGCAGCGGAGTGTGCGGCGCCGCAGCCGGGCGGCAGGACGCACTGACGCTCGACCTGAAGCGGATGAACCGCATCGGTCAGGTCGATGCCGCCACCCGCACGGTCCGTGTCGGTCCTGGGGTGATCGGGCAGCACCTCGAGGACAACCTCGCCCGCCAGGGCTGGGCCACGCGGCACAGTCCGTCCTCGATCTGGTGCAGCACCGTCGGTGGGTGGGCGGCGTCTCGGTCGGCCGGGCAGTTCTCGAGTCGGTACGGGAAGTTCGAGGACATGGTGGCGGCGATGAGGGTGGTGGCCCCGGCTCGGGCGTATCGCACCGGGCGGTGGGCCCAGGGTCGTGACCTCGGATCGTGGGTCCTTGGCAGTGAGGGAGCGCTCGGGGTCATCTCGGAGCTGCTGGTCCGGGTGGTGCCGCCTCCGGAATCGCGATGGATGCGGGGTTACCGGTTTGCGTCGGTGTCTGCTGCGTGGCAGGCGATGCGGCTCCTGATGCAGGCCGAGCTGCATCCCTGTGTGGTGCGGCTCTACGACCCGGTGGACACCCGCATCGGTGGGCGCGGGAAGGGCGTCAGCGGCGCGAGCTCGGGGCTGCTCAAGGCCCTCGTCGGGACGCTCGACGCTCGAACGAACCTGTCGTTGCCCCTCGCCCTTCCTCGGCTGCTCAACACGTTGGCGGGCTGGGGCGGCGATGAGTGCGTCTTGATCGTGGGCTGGGAAGGGCGGACGGAGGTGGCCGCGGTGCTGGCGCGGCACGGGCACGGGCTCTTGCTCGATGCCGGCGGCCGGGACCTGGGCGCTGAGCCGGGCGACCACTGGTACGCCCATCGCCACGCGGTGAGCTACAAGCTGGCGCCCATCTTCCTCCGGGGCGCTTTCGCCGACACCATGGAGGTCGCCAGCACGTGGTCCCGGCTGCCGGCCCTCGACGCGGCGGTTCGCGCGGCCCTGGGGGAGGACTGCTTCGTGATGGCTCACTACTCCCATGTGTACCGGGAGGGGTGCAGCATCTACTTCACCTTCGTGGGAAAGGGAGAGGAGGAGCGGTACGACCGGGTCTGGGCGCGCGCCCTGACGGCGGCAGCCGGCGCGGGCGGAACCGTCTGCCACCACCATGGGGTCGGCCCCCACAAGATGTACGCCGCCGCGCGGGAGCTGGGGGGGCTCGCGCCCGCGTTCGCCGAACTCCGCGACGAGCTCGACCCGACTGGCATCCTCAACCCCGGTCGACTGTTTCCGCCGGTCTCGGTCGGGGAACCGCCGGCACCGGCGCTCGACGTCGACGGATGCTCGCTGGTTGCGACGCTCCCGGCCCAGCAGCCGGCTGCCGAGCGTGACGCCTGGCTGGCGCAGCGCGGGTACATGCTCCGGTTCCCCGCCGTCGGCACGCTGGCAGCGGCGGTGGGCCAGCCCCGCTCACCGTGGGAGTCCACCGTGCTCGGCGCGTCGCTCCACCTCGATGGCAGACGTGTAGTCCTCCTCGCGGTGCCCCGATCGTCGGCCGGCCCGGACCCACGTGCGGCCTTCCCGCCAGACTGTTACGAGACCGTCACGGTACCTGTGGTTCCCCTTGCGCAACCTGCGGTGCTGGTCAGCCGGTTGGCGCCGGACGTGCGCCCGGCGCGACGTACGGGCGACGGTTGGGAGCTGCGAGGACCCGCGGCGACCGACCTCGCGGCGCTCTGCGAGCGAGCCGAAGAGGCGGGATGAGCGTCACCGACACCTGCCCGTTCTGCCCGCGCCTGTGTCGCCATGTCTGCCCGGTGACCGCGGCGACAGCGCGCGAGGCGGCAACGCCGACGTCGATCGCGACGGTGCTGCGGCTGGTCGGCGAGGGCAGGCTGCCAGCCGAGCTGGCGACGGCGGCGCTCGAGTTGTGCAATGGGTGCGGCGCGTGCACGCGGCACTGCGGCGTTGGCCAGGATGTGCCGGCCCGGGTCCGTGCGCAGCGGGATCGTCCCGTTCCCGCCGCTCTCCCAGCGCTGCCCTCCTCCGGAGTGGAGCGCACCGTCCGCGTCGAGATGGCAAGCACACCTGATGCCCTTGGCCACGCGACCCTGATGGCGGGTGACCCGGCCCACATTGCCCGCGTCGCGCAGCACTTTGCCGGTTGGACGGTGCTGACCGGCTCCCATGCCATCGCCGAGGTGCTCTCGGCTGCGGCCGCGGTCGCCGGTGAGCGCGGCATCTACGTCCTGATGGACGCCGCCCCTGAGGCGGGTCCCCGATTCGTCACCTGCTGGGAGGGCGCAATGGGCGATGACGGTCAGATCGCCTGTTGTGGGGCGCGAGAGGGCTACGAGCTGCGCCAGCCGACGATCGCCGGCGCGATGGGCGCCGAGGTGGTCCGGCGGATGGGGACGCGGAAACACACGTGCGCCGATTCCCATTGTGCCGCGTGGCTCCGCGCCCTCGGTGGAGATGTGGAGGGTCCGCATGCCGACCAGTCCCGGTGACTTTCGTGCCCAGGAGGGTGCCGGCGCGCGCAACCGCGGCGAGCGCCTGGTGGTGGTGGCCAACCCCAACGCGGGCGGCGGACGCGCGGGGCGGGCGCGGCCGGAGATTGAGGCCGCGGTATCGCGCGCATTCGAGAACGCCGAGGTCCGGTGGACGCAGGCCCCGGGCGACGCGACCGCGTTGGCGCGCGAGGCAGCGCTCGGCGGCGCGGATATCGTCGCGGCGCTCGGCGGGGATGGCACCTGCAACGAGGTGGTCAATGGGCTGATGGGCGAGTCGGGGCCGGTGGCGCCGCGGGTGATCTTTGCGACGCTCCCCTACGGGACAGGGGGCGACCTGGTCCGGACGCTCGAGATTCCGCGCGGTCTTGCGGACGGGCTTTGGGTAACCAGCACCGGGACCACCGTTCACGTCGACGTGGGTCGGGTGGATTTCGAGCGGGGCGGCGGGCGGTGGTTCATCAACGTCGCCGGGGCCGGGGCCAACGCCGAGGTGTGTCAGCGCGTCAACCGGTCGGGGAAACGATTCGGCGGCTCGCTCACGTTTCTCGGGGCCATCGTCGCGACGGTCGGGTCGTTCGAGCCGCAGTTGGCGCAGTGGAGTTGGTCGGGTCCGGACGGCGAGGGCGAGTGTGAAATGGAGACACTCGCCGCGTTCGTTGCCAACGCCCACTACTGCGGGGCGGGCTTGTGGGTCGGACGGGGTGGGTCCATGGCCGACGGGGCGTTCGACGTGACCCTCCTCCCCCGGCTGACGGTGGCGCAGGCCGCCGTGGCACTTTTTCGGTCGCGGACGGGCGAGTTCAACCGGATTCCGGGCGCGCGATGCTTCCGCGCGAGTTCGGTACAGATGCGGGGCACTCTCGCCGTGGAGACCGACGGCGAGCCCCACGATGCAGGCGCCGCGTTGTTCTCCGTGCGTGCGCGTGCGCTCCAGGTGCGGGGGGCCTGGCGCCACCCGCCGGTGTCGCTTGGATAATTGACGATATTTTCGTATTACGAAATATCGAAAAAAGTGGCGATCGTGCGTTGCGCGGTTCCAGCATATCCGGCTAAGACGGTGGCGCTGAAACCACAGGACACCATGCTTTCTCGTTTCTCTGATTCGGGAAAGGCTGGTAGTCGTCCTTGAGCCTCTCAAGAACGAAACTTGTAAGAATTTGGGTCTTTTGGATTGCAGCGTCAGCCCACCCCCACGGAGTCACCAATGAACAAAGCCGACCTCACCGAGCAGCTCTCCATCAAGGCCGGGATCCCCAAGATCCGCGCCGCCCAGTACGTGAACATCGTCATGGACACTGTCCAGGACGCGCTCACCAAGGGCGAGAAGGTCACCATCTCCGACTTCGGCACCTTCACGGTGTCGCAGCGTCGCCAGTTCAAGGGTCACAACCCGAAGAACGGCGCGGTGATCCAGGTCCCCTCCCGTCGCATTCCGGTCTTCCGGGCCGGCAAGGGTCTCAAGGAAGCACTCAACGCCTGAGCCTTCGGGCTTGACGTGCCGGGCGCGCCTTCGTCAAGGAGGCGCGCCCGTGTCGTTTTCGGTCGCGGCGCGTAGCGGTGGGTACGCCGCGGGCGTTGTCGGTTGACCGCTGGCCTCTGGCGTGAAAGCTGGGTCGGCATGAATCAGGCGCGCCCCCCTCCAGCCGTCAGCCTTGCTGCGCGCGCACGACTCCCGTCTCGATTCGGCGACTTCACGGTGGTCGCCTTCGAGTGCGCCGAGGGCGAGTACGGCGTGGTCGTCCGCGGGGAGATCGAGGGCGCCGAAGCGGTGCCGGTGCGCCTGCACAGCGAGTGCTTCACCGGGGACGTGATGGGGAGCCTCAAGTGTGATTGTCGCGATCAGCTCGAGGTGGCCCTGCGTTTCATCGGCCGGGCCGAGCGCGGCGCGGTCGTGTACCTCCCGCAGGAAGGGCGCGGCATCGGGCTCGCCAACAAGATCCGCGCGTACGCGTTGCAGGACCAGGGCCTCGACACCGTGGAGGCCAACCTGGCCCTGGGCTTCCCGGACGACCTTCGCCGGTACGACACCGCGGCCGAGGTGCTGCGCCAGCTGGGCGTGCGCTCGGTCGTGCTGCTCACCAACAATCCGACCAAGCGGCTGGGGTTGGAGCGCGCTGGGATGCCGGTGGTGGGCCAGATCCCGCTTCGTTCGGTGCCCAACGCCCACAACGCATCGTATCTCGAGACCAAGCGCGACAAGAGCGGTCACCTGCTCTGATCGCGCCGCGGGCGCCACAAGTCGTTGACATCGCCCCCCCCAGGCGGCTACCTTCCGGCGTCGCCCCTCCAGCCGGGGCGAGCGGAGTGAAGTCATGTCACGTGCGCCCCTCTCCCTCGTGGCCCCCGTCCTGTTCCTCGCGGTGGGTTGCCAACCGAAAGCACCGGAGTTCCGCGACATTCCGTACCCGAAGCTGTCGCTGAACCAGGACACCCTCGAGTTCGGTTCGCTCGAGTTCACCGAAACCGCGACGCGCAACGTCATCATCACCAACGACGGGTACACCGTGCTCCAGGACGTGTACCTGGGCATGTTGATGGGTGTCGGTTCGCGCTCCGACGAACCCTACCTGACCGAGGGCATCGACATCGGGCCGGGTATGGATGGGAATTTCACCGTCGACTATGACAAGAAGGACATCTCGTGCCCCGAAGGCTCGGAAGGGGACACCGGCGATGGCGCCTCTCCGGACACCAAGGCCAGCGACACCGCCACCGGCGGCGATGAGACCGGCAACGGCGGCGACGAGACCGGCACTGGCGACGAGACCGGCGGCGGCAGCGGCAACGGCAACGGCAACGGCAACGGCAAGGACGACTTCTCGCGGTTCACCCTCGGTCCCGCGTGCAGCATCCCCGTCACCGTCAAGTTTGCCCCGATCGACGTGGGCGACGTGTGGAGCTCGATCATCGTCCAGAGCGTGCAGGACGACCAGACCGCTGATCAAGTCGAGAACAATGAGCTTCCGGACTATCTGCGTGACCCGGTGCGGTTCATGCAGCAGGTCTACCTGCACGGCGAGGGCGAGCAGGGCGAGGGCACGATCGTCGTGACCCCGCGTTCGCACGACTTCGGGTACGTCTACCCCGAGGGCGACGCGAAGACGGCTCGCGTGGCCGTGCGCAACGTCGGCACGGGGGAGATCCTCCTGGCCGACGCGGTGCTGTCCGACACCTGCGGCAGCGAATTCGGCATCCGCAGCAGCTTCCTTCCGGGCGCAGCCCTCGCTGCCGGGGAAAGCACGCTGGTGGAAGTCGACTTCCTCCCCACCAACACCAATCCGGCAATCTGCACGCTGACCATCACCTCCAACGACCTCAACAACGGTGCGCTCCCGGTCACCCTCAAGGGCAACACGGGCGCCGATCCCAACAACGCCCCGCCCACCGCGGCGATCCGTTGGCCGGAGCCCGGCTACGAGTACAACAGCCCCAATGCGCTGGAAATCGAAATCAACGTGTTCGACAAGAACCAGCCCGCGGAGTCCCTGACCTGCAAGGTGAAGAGCTCGCTCACGGCGTCGACGATCGCCGACTGCACGCCGACGGATGATTCCGGGCATGTGGTGGTGTCGCTGGCCCGCGACCTCTTCGACTCCGGTACCGACACCCTCACCGTGGTCGTGACCGACGCCAACGGCGTCTCCGGCAGCGCGTCGGTGTCGATCCTGGTCAATGCCGCCTACCCCGACGGGGATGATGATGGGGACGCCTACGGCGATGCCACCGGCGAAGAGGGCGTGATCCCCGACTGCGACGACGGCAATCGCGACACCTACCCGGACGCCACCGAGGTCTTCGACGGCGAGGACAACGACTGCGACGGGATCACCGACGAGGGCACCGAAGGCTTCGACGACGACGGCGACAGCGTGACCGAGGCCGACGGGGACTGCAACGACTACAATGCCCAGGCGTACCCGGGCGCCCCCGAGCGCGCGGACAGCGTGGACAACGACTGTGACGGCGTGGTCGACGAGAGCACCGCGCTCTACGACGACGACGGCGACGGCTTCGCCGAGATCAACAACGACTGCGACGACACCAATCCCGACGTCAATCCCTCCGAGATGGAGGTCTGCGACGGCCTGGACAACGACTGCGACGGGCTCTACGACAGCGCGGACTCCTGCCTCGCCACCAACAGCGAGCCCATGGTCATCGGGTATCCCCGGGCCAGCCAGAACGCGTGCCTGGAGAACGAAACGATCTCCATCACCGTGAAGGTGTTCGACGCGGACGGCCAGATCCCCACCTTCAGCTGGGGCAATGACGACGCCAAGGGCGCGGCGCTCTTCGACAATCCCTTCGCGCAGACGGTGAACTTCACCTGCCCCGACCTGGCCGAAGGCAGTGGCGGCAAGAATGTGACCGTCTACGTGCTCGCGCAGGACACCGATGCTCACCAGGTGTGGTCCGACACCAAGATCGCCGTCTACCCCGACGACTACGCGCTCTACGACGCGTGGACGGAGCTGGTTCCGGGCAGCGACACCGGTGAGAGCACGGAGGCCGGCTTCTTCGCCGGGTCGCCGCTGGTGTTCGTCGGTGGGCTCACGCTGGTCGGCGTCCTCGCGAGCCGCCGCCGCCGCGAGTAGCGCCTCGCCGCCCCACCGATGTCCCGACTCCCTGGGGCGCACGGGCCCCTCCGGGAGACATTCGCGGCGTTGGTACGACGGCACGCCTTGTGCTACAGCAAAGGTCATGCAGACACGTCGCGGGCAGAGCGCCACCGAGCTCGTGCTCATGCTGCCGGTGCTGCTCGGGCTGCTGTTCGTGGTGGTCGAGCTGGCGTTGTGGCTTGGTGGGAGCCACTACAGCACCTATGCGGCGTTCGCGGGCGCGCGCGCACAGCAGGTGGGTCGCGACGCAGATGACGCCGTGGGCATGCTCCTGGACGGGCGGGCCACCGGCAGGGCGCGGGCCACGGCCGACGGCCAGTCGGTGACCGTCGACATGCCCTGGCGCGCCGACCTGCCGTTCGCCAGCGCCGTGGGGGACATGAGCTACGAGGTGTCGGCGACGGCGGGCCCCGACGAAGAGGACTACGAAGGACGGACCGGCATTCGTGCCGGTCGGTACGGCGACAACAACTGCGGGTCGGGGTGTTGATGCGCGCGCCCGGGCGACAGGGACAGGCCGCCGTCTTCGTCGCGTTGTGCCTCATGGGTTTGATGTTGGTCGTCGCGTACTCGGTCAACATCGGCATCGCGGTGAACGACCGCATCCGGATGCAGTCCACCGCGGACCTGGCAACCTACGCGGCTGCCTACAGCGAGGCGGCGGCGCTCAACGAGATCACCAAGAAGAACCAGGCCATCGCCGATGTCGCCCGAGATTGCCGCCGTACGCTCGAGCACGGCGGCCTGCCGTGGAACACCGTGCCGTGCGGGAACTGCAACTCGGACATCGGGGCCGAGTTGGTGTTGATGCAGTGTCGGATCCAGCTCGATCTGGCCGTGGCCCAGTGGGTCGGGGCGGCGGATTATTCGTCGTCGGTCGAGCCGGCGTTGGACGCGGGCCGGGCCACGGCCGAGGCGAATTTCGCCGGTACCGGGGACAAGACCAGCTTCATGGAGGATATCTTCGGTTCTCCGACGGCGCGATGGACGTACTCCACCTTCTGGAGTACCTCGTTTTATGGCGGGATCACGCCTACGATTGCTGATTTCCGGCAGGTGACGGACACGGCGTTCAACTACCAGTACATCAACTACTGCAACAGTTCCTGTGTCCCCACCCTCGCGGTGAAGCCCGCGATCACCATCCCCACGTGGTTCTACAAGGACGATCGCGATCCCGACGTCTGGGTCGCCGGCCGGGTGATGGGTACGCCCCAGAAGCGCTACCTGGACACCGCCTATCGCGCAGGCGGTGCCGACGGCGGCTACTTCGGCGCCTCGTCAACCGGGGGGGACGACGTGCTCGTCGCCTATGCGGTGGCCAAGCCCTATGACGGAAGCGTCGGCCCCAGCACCGGCAGCGAAGGCAATACCCGAACCGGGAACACCCTCACGGGACTGGTCTACCCGTCCGCCAGCATCCGCTTCCCCAAGCTCACCATGTACGACCAGTATCGGGCCCGGATGGCGGGGATTCAGGACAATCTGGCCGGTGGATTCGCGCCGACGACCCTCATTGCCATGGACGGCGCCCGGCTCGGCAAGAGCTGGGACACGTCGAAGTTCGAGCACTGATGGGCAAAGCACGACGCGGTCAGAGCGCGGTCGAGACCATGATGGTGGTGCCGCTGGTGGCGATGGGGATCATGTCCTTGTACTACCTGTGGAGCATCATCTTCGCGTCCGAGAATGCGCATATTCGTGCTCGCGAGTATGTACTGCACGGTGACCACTTTCTTTCCGACGCCGACGGGGTTTCGGGGAGTGACCCCTTCTCGGGTACCAACTACGAGCGGGCGGATAGCCAGTCCTTTCGGTTCGAAGCCCGAGCCACGGATCAGTCGCTCCCGGTGTTCGGGCGCACCGAGTCGATCCGCACCACCGCCGTCATCACCAGCGACTGAGGGCGGTCAGGCCGGCGGCCACGGCGGTCGGCGCCCGCAGGACGTTCGCCCCGAGCCCAAGCGGGCGAAACCCGGCATGATCGAAGCGCTGGAGCTCGTCGGCGTGCCAGCCTCCTTCCGGGCCCACGGCGAACACCAGGGCGGGGTGTCCAGCCTCACCAGAGGCGGGCGGTGCCCCGACGACCCCCACCAACCGGGGAACGAGCGGAAGCGCGGCGATGGCGTGGTCGAGCCGGTCGAAGCTCAGGATCGTCGGGCGGTCGCTGCGTCGACACTGCTTCAGGGCGCCGTCGATGACTCGCTCCAGCCGATCGGAGCGCGCCTGGGCCGGATGAGCATGTTCACAGCGGGTCAACCAGAACGCCGTGGCGCCGAGTTCGGTGCCCAGAATCAGCGCCTCCTCGACCAGCGCGGGGCGCGGGAGTCCAAAGAGGACGATGCGGGTGGGCGGTGGCGCACGATGGAGCGGCGGTCCGACTCGCAGGACGGCGACGCCCGCATGCCCGGAGACCACCACCGCCTCGGCCTCGAGGCCGGCGCCGTCGGTGACCCGAACGACGTCGCCCGTCGCCGCGCGCAGCACGTGGAGCAGGTGGTGGCTCTCTCGCGGCGAGAGGGTGGTGTCGCCAGCCTGGACGGCGTCGAGCAGCACGGTGCGCATCAGCCCACCCGGTAGGTGAGGGCCGTCCATCCTTCGCCCTGGTCCGTCTCGATAAGGGTCAGATCTGCCATCGCGGCCTCGACGAGGTGGGCGCGATCGCTGAGGATTCCCGCGAAAGCCAGCACGCCGCCCGCCAGCCGCCGCAGGTCCGGCGCGAGCGCGACGATGACCTCGGCGTACAGGTTGGCCACCACCAGATCGTAGCGCCCCTGCACCGCGGACAGCGGGATGGTGTCGAACTCGGCGGGGAGGTTGTTCGCGAGCGCGGCGGCGCGGGCCGCGACGATCGCCTCGGGGTCGATGTCGGTACCGAAGGCGTGCATGCCCAGGTGGGCTGCCGCCAGCGCGAGGATTCCCGAGCCGCACCCGACGTCGAGGCAGGTTCCGCCGGGCGTGGCGTACCGGTCCACGGCGGCGAGGCAGCTACGGGTGGTGCGGTGTTCGCCCGTGCCAAAGGCGTTGCCGGGCTCGATGACCACGGCTCCAGCAATCCCGTGCCACGGTGCGGCGACCACCAGTCGCGGGCTGATGTGCACCGGCTGGAAGTGCACCTTCCAGCCCTCGTTCCAGTCCTCGTCGGGCTGCACCTCCCAGGTGGGCTCGCGGCCGGCGAGCGCGGCGCGGACCGCCGCCTCGGGCGGAGGGGCTGAGAACCAGGCGCGGAGCAGTACCGTGCTTGGCGGCCGTGGGTTTCGTCCTTTGTCCCACGGCTGCTTGTACCGGACGACCGTGCCCGGCGGGACGTCTTCCAGGAGGCCGGCCGCGCCGAGCTGCATGAGCGCTTTGCCCGCGGGGCCTACCGCGGGCCGGGGCAAAACCACCGAGAGGGCGTGCCAGGTCGCCAAGGCTACTCGGCGGGCCAGGGCTCCGGATCCACCGGAACCGGCAGCGGCTTTCCCGTCCGCGCCGCGTCGAGGAACGCCGTGATCACCTCTTTGTCGCCGGGGGAGACCTCGAGGCGCACCCACTTTTCCCCGTACGCGCCGTGGATGAAGAGGGCCGGCGTGCCATCGATCTGGGCGCGCCAGCCGGCGTCGAGGTCGGCCTTGACCGCTTCGGCGGCGGCAGCGCTGGCGACACACTCCTCGAACGCGGGCACGTCGAGACCCGCGCGTTTGGCCATAAAGGAGATGTCCTGCGGGGCAAGGAACTCCTGGTCTTGGAACATCGCCTCGGAGAGCTCCCAGAAGCGACCCTGGATGCGCGCGCACTCCGCTGATGCGGCTGCGCCACACGCGTTGGGGTGCATGGCCCGATCCATGTGTGGATTGCAGGTCATCGAGAGGGGGTAGTTCTTGAAGAGCAGCTTGACATCGTGATTTTCGCTGAGGAGCTTCTTGAGGATCGGGGCGAACGCCCCGCAATGCGGGCACTCGAAGTCGGCGAACTCCACGATGGTGAACCGGGCGGCGGGGTCCCCGCGCACCGGCTCGGTGCCGTCAGTGGTCAGGACGCCGCGCACATTTTCGACGAGGCCGGGGCGGAAGTCGCCGGTTTCGCCACTGGCCGTGTCACCCCCGCCGCCGGGGAGCTGCGCGGCTTCCTGCTGCTTGACCACCAGCACGCCAATCAAGAAGACCGACAGCCCCATGATCGCGGCGGGTCCGGCATCCCCGACCAACGACCTGCCCAGGGCGGTCGGAAAGTCGGCCTCCATTTCAACCACCAGCCGCGCCGCGCCGACCAGCAGCAGCAGGTTCAGCGCCCAGCTCAGCGCGCAGAAGACACAGATGGCGCCGAGCTTGTAGGAGATCCACGCGAGGAAGACGTCGTACCCGATGGCGCAGCACGCCCCGACGAGCATCAGCGCCGGGGCCGTCTGGGTGCGACCCGCCCGGGACCGGTAGGCGAGGTACCCCATGCCCGCGTAGAAGCCGAGTCCGAACAACGAGATCGGCGTACCGAAGAGTGCGCTGTGCGGCGAAGTGTTCACCTTGTCGCAATTGATGATCGCCGACAGGGTGCAGATGCTGCTGCCGCCGTGCATCGCGACAAAGTGTTGCACGGTGAGGTACATCGCCGTGATGGCACCGGCCGCCGAGGCCGCGAGCATGCCGTCGACGGCCTTGCGCGCGAGAAGGATGGCCACGGCCACGGCCACCAGCGCTGCCCCACCGATGAGCACGGGTGCGGGCAGCTCGGCGTTGGCTGCGGCGGCGTTGGGCTCGGCGGCGTTGCTGGCGCGAACGAGGGCGAGGACAAGGGTTCCGAGCATGGTCGGCGGGCTAACCCCGATTCATCGCCCGGGCGATCTCCTTGCGATCCTCAAGCTCGCGGAGGGAGTCGCGTTTGTCGTGGTGTTTGCGGCCCTTGCCGACGGCGAACTCGAGTTTGGCCCACGGGCCGTCGAAGTACAGGCGGAGCGGGACCAGGGTGAGTCCCTTCTCCTTCACGGCCTGGCGCAGGCGCGCGCACTCCTGCCAATGGAGGAGAAGGGGGCGTGGCCGGTCCGGCTCGTGGCAGAGGTGGGTGGCCTGCTGGTAGGGCGCGATGTGCGCCTTCATCAAGAAGGGTTTTCCATTCTCGAAGCCGACCCACGCGTCCTGCAGGTGAGCCTCCCCACGACGCAGCGACTTGACCTCGGACCCCATGAGCATCAGCCCCGCCTCGGTGTGCCCTTCGAGCTCGTAGTCATGACGCGCGCGCCGGTTCTCGCAAATGTTTCGGCGTTCCCCCTTGCGTGCGCCCATGGCGGCCTCCGGTCCATTGGGTGCGCACCGTGGCCTTGCTCGGCAAGGGTGGAGCCCCAATCTGGGCACCGGGAGGTGCCGGCCGGGACGCCCGAAAAAGAACCGTTGCTTACTCTTGTATCGTCAAGTCCATGGAGTTATCCATAGTGTGGAAAAGCTTGTGGAAAGAGACCTTTGAAAATTTGGAGAGGGTTCTCGTCTTTTTTTCCCATGAAATGGATTACATTCCCACGACCAGGAGATGCGCTCCCCGTCGAGCGGCAAGACCCATGCTGGAAGTCAGATTCAACCAGCAGCTTTCGATGGATGCCCGGGGCCGGGTGACGGTGCCTGCACGCCTGAAGGCGGCGCTTGACACCCATCGCATCTACAGTCTGGTGTTCATCGCCCATGGCGACCGATTGCGCGGCTACACCCCGCAGGACTTCACCGAGCGTGTCGAAGGTCCCATGCTCGGCGACGACCCCTTCGACCCCTATCAGGACGAAAAGCAGCTCCTCCGGCTCGGTTCGGCGTGTGAGCTCGACGTGGACCGACAGGGTCGCCTGGTGTTGCCGGTCGAACTGCGGGAGCTGGTGCCGTTGGGGGACAGGATCACGATGGTTTCGCTGTTGGACCGCGTGGAGATCTGGTCCACCGAGGGTTTTGGACAGGCGTGGACGGCGGCGCGTTCGCGTAGGGACAACCTGGGGGGGATTGGTGGATGAGCGGGTGCATCAGCCAGTCCTCGTTGACGACGTGGTGGAGCTGCTCTCGGTCGTTGCCGGCGGGCTGTACGTCGACGGCACCATCGGGTTCGGCGGGCACGCGTCGGCCGTGGTCGCCGCCGGCGGGCGGATCGTCGGCTGTGACCGCGACCTTGACGCCCTCGCCGCGTCTCGGCAGCGCCTGGGCGAAACGGCCGAGTTGCACCATGCGCGCTTTTCGGCCCTCCCGGCGCTCCTGGGTGGGCGGCGCCCCGACGGCATCCTCTTGGACCTCGGCGTGTCGTCTCCGCAGCTCGACCGTCCGGAGCGGGGGTTCTCGTTCCGCGGTGTGGGCCCGTTGGACATGCGCATGGACCCCACCAGCGGCCAGCCGGCATGGGAGTGGCTCGATCATGTCGATGCCGCCGCTCTTGCGGACGTGCTCTGGCGCTATGGCGATGAGCGGCGGTCACGACGAATTGCGCGCGCCATCGTCGAGCGCCGCGTGGAGGAAGACGCCGAGCCCCTGCGAACGACGCGTCAACTGGCCGAACTGGTCGCGAGCGTGGTTCCGGCCGATGGACGGATCCACCCGGCAACCCGGACCTTCCAGGCCATCCGTATCTTCGTCAACGACGAGCTCGGCGAGTTGGACCGGGCGCTTGCTGACCTGCCGGGCTGCCTCGCGCCGGGCGGGAGGTTGGTGGTGATCAGTTTCCACTCGCTGGAAGATCGACGCGTCAAGGCGCGTTTTCGGGAGTTGTCCGGCGAAGGGGCGGCCCGCGACCTGTACGGGCGGCCGGTGACGACGCCGGCGTACCGGCTGGTCGAGCGGCGGGCCCGCAAGGGGCAGGACGACGACAACCCGCGTGCGCGCTCGGCTCGTGTCCGGGCCATCGAGAGGATGACATGAGCTTGCTCGCCGACCTGCGTTCACGTCCGCTTCCGTCGCGCTTCGGGGCGATGGCGCCCGAGGTGCGCTCCCTGCTGCGCGTCATGGGTGTGATGGTGTTCGTGGCCGCCGCGATTTCGGTCCATCTGTGGACGCGCACCCAGGTTCGTGAGACGGCGGTGGTGTTGGACCGCACGCGGAGTGAGCTGGTGCGGGCGCGCACCCATCACGACCGGCTGTTGGTCGAGCGCACGATGTTGCGCGCGCCCGGTCGGCTGGGGGCGCTGGCCGTCGCCATGGATCTCGAAGCGCCGGCCGCCGTGGTGGATGTCGTTTCCGCCGGGGACGCTCCGTGAACGCGCACCCGCCGAGTCGGACGCGGCACCAGCCCAAGGGAATGTGGGCCCGCGTAGCGCCGTTGCGCCCCAGCGGGGCCGCGGACATCGAGATCCTGGCCGAGGCGGGCGCGCGGGCCCGTTGGGCATTTGCCGGGCTGGCGACGGCGCTGGTTCTGCTCACCCTGCGCGCCGGATGGGTCATGGGCGTGCCCGACGAACGCCTCGAAGCGCGGGGGCGCGAGCAGTTCCGCTTCGCGGTGGAAATGCGGGGCCGCCGCGGCTCCATCGTCGATCGGAACGGCCGGGTGCTTGCATCCACCGTCAACCTGCCCTCGCTCTACGCCAACCCCTCGAAGTTGGCTCCCGAGCTCCTCGAGGCCCGCCTCGACGGGATCGTGGCGCTGACTGGGCGCAGTGACACGTGGATCCGGGGTCGCTTCGACGCGCGCGGGGGGCGTCGGGCGCAGGAGGTCAAGCTCGGCTCCGCTCTCGATCCCGAAGCCGCCGCCGCCCTGGTGGACGGTGTCGGTCGCGACCAGATGTGGTTGGTGGACGAGCCGGTCCGGGTGTACCCTGGCCGCGACCTCGCCGCGCCGCTGGTGGGCTTCACCGACAACTTCGACGACGGCGTCGCGGGCCTCGAAAAGCTGCTCAACCGGGAGTTGATGGGCGAGACGGTCCGCGTGCTCCAGGAGAAGGATCGGAAGGGGCGCGTGATCGACGGGAGCGTCGACGCGGCGCAGACGGTCAATGCCGGCCATTCCGTCCAACTGACGCTCGACGCGTCCATCCAGTACGCCGCCGAGCGCGCCCTGGACGAGGCGATGGCGGTGTCGCAGCCCGAAGCGGCCATGGCGGTGGTGATCGACGTCCGCACCGGCGGCATCCTCGCGATGGCGTCGCGCCCCTCGGGGAACCCCAACGACGGGGCGGCCAGGGAGAAGCAGGAGAACTTCAAGAACCGGCCGGCGATGGACCAACCGGAGCCGGGCAGCGTGTTCAAGCCCTTCATCGCCGCCGCCGCGCTCGAAGAAGGCCTCGTCACCCCGCTCACGATGATCGATTGCGAGCTCGGGGGCTGGACGGTCGGCAGCAAGACCATCAAGGACGACCATCCCAAGGGGGTGATCTCGCTCACCGAGGTCATCAAGTACAGCTCAAATATTGGCGCGGCAAAGCTTGGCTTTATGTTGGGTGCCGACAAAACGTTGCGCTATCTGAAGGACTTCGGGTTCGGTCGCAGCACCGGCCTCGGTCTTCCCGGCGAGGTCGCCGGGGTCATGCGCTCGGCGGTCAGCATCAAGCCGATCGAACTCGCCACCACCGCCTTCGGACAGGGCGTCACCGCCTCACCGGTGCAGCTTGCGGCGGCGGTTGCGACGATCGCCAACGGCGGCATGCGCATGACGCCGCGGCTGGTGCACGCCGTGCTGGACCGCCGCGGCGAGGTGGAGATGGCCCGCGACCCTCGCGAAGACCGGCGCGTGGTCTCGGAACAGACCGCCCGGATCACCGCGCGCATGATGGAGACCGTGATCGAAGAGCATGGCACCGGTACCCGCGCTCGGGTCCCCGGCTACCGGGTGGCGGGCAAGACCGGTACGGCCCAGAAGGTCGAGAACGGGGGGTACAGCCCCACCAAGCGGGTGTCGTCCTTTGTGGGCTTCCTGCCGGCCGACCGCCCGGAGGTGGCCATCGCCGTCATCGTCGACACGCCGACGGTCGGCTCGAAGTATGGCGGCATCGCCGCCGCGCCGGCCTTCGCGACCATCGGCGCGTTCACCATGCGGTACCTGGGCATCGTGCCGGATCCGGAAGGCACGGTGGTCGAGCCCGCGCCGGGCATTCCGGTCGATCCGCTCGCGCCGCCGCCGCCGCCCAGGGTCGCGCGCAAGCCGGCGCCGTTTGTGAGCACGCTCGCTGCTGGCCCCATCGAGGTGGCCGCCAACGCGGCGGGGGCCTGGCTCCTGCCCGACCTCTCGGGCCGGTCGGCGCGGGCGGTGCTCGCCGCGCTCCAGCCCACCGGCGCCGCCCTGGTGCTGCACGGCTCCGGCCGTGTCGTTTCGCAAGAGCCACTCGCAGGCACGGCCCTCGCGCCCGGCGCGCGGGTGATCCTCCACCTGAACTGATTCTTTTCCATCCCCAGGTCTTCCGGGTGGGTCTGCCAGAATGGTGGATCCGGTCGCGGCTCCCCGCCGCGGCTACCGGCTGCCGAATCGGCTCACCCCACGGGGCGCTCCGGGTCGTTCCTTCGACCCAGGCCCCGAGCCGGTCCCACGCCGTCCCACCGCCGATCGTCCGCACACCCGCAGGGCGGCCCCACTCGGAAGACCTCCCCCCCTCCTTTCCCCGCCCTCCCCGTTGATGACCCTGCAAGCCCTGGTGTCCGCTGCACCCGGCGCCGTGCTCGCCCATGGGGTGGGCAACCGGCCGGTGCGGCGCGTCAGCGACCGCGATGACGAGGTAGGCGCCGACGATGTGTTCGTGGCCATCCGCGGTGCCCGGGTGGACGGCCATGACCGCGTAGGCGGCCTGGACGTCGCGGCGGTGGTGGTGGAGCGCGACGTCGTGCCGCGCCCCGGTGTCGCGTTGGTGCGGGTTCCGGCAACCCGGCCCGCGCTGGCCCACCTTAGCGCCGCCGCGCTGGCTACCCCGGGGCGGTCGGTTCCGACGGTGGGCGTCACCGGCACCAACGGCAAGACGAGCACCACCTTCATGCTGGCCGCCATCGCCCGCGCCGCCGGGCTCGTTCCCGGAATCGTCGGCACCACCGGCCACTTCGTCGGCGACGTGGAGTTCGTGAGCACCCACACCAGCCCGTCGGCGCCGGTGCTTCAGGGCCTTCTGGCCCGGATGCGGGATGCCGGCGTCGGCCTGTGCGCCCTCGAGGCCTCCAGCATCGGTCTGGCCGACTGGCGCTGCGACGCCATCCCGTTCCGGGCCGCAATCTTCACCAACCTCACCCGCGATCACCTCGACTGGCACGGCACGATGGAGGCATATGCCGTCGCCAAGGCGCGCCTGTTCCACGAGTTGCTCGAGGGGACCGCCGTGCTCAACGGCGACGACCCCGCCGCGGGTTCGATGCGTCCGGGCAACCGCCCCGTCTGGACCTTCTCCACCGTGGGTCCGGCCGACCTCCGGGCCACGCCGACCCGCTCCTCCTGGGAGGGCATCGAGGCCGACGTGGTGACGCCGCGGGGGTCCGGCCGCCTGTGCCTGCCCCTCGTCGGCCACCACAATCTCCAGAATGCGCTGGGCGCCCTGGGTGCCGCCTTGGCCCTGGGGATCGAGCTGGACGTCGCCCTGCGCGGGCTGGCCGGCGCCTCGGGCGCCCCGGGCCGTCTGGAGCGGGTGCCCACCGACCGGGGGTTCGGCGTCTTCGTGGACTACGCCCACACCGACGATGCGCTTGCCCGCGTGCTCGCGGAGCTGCGCCGGCTCGGCCCGCGGCGGATCCTCTGCGTCTTTGGATGCGGCGGGGATCGGGACCGGGGCAAACGCCCGCTGATGGGTGCCGCGGTGGCCGCCGGCGCCGACGTCGCGGTCCTCACCAGCGACAACCCCCGATCGGAGGATCCGCTCGCCATCATCGCGGAGGTGGTGGCGGGACTCGGCGGCGCGGTGCGGCACGTGGAACCCGACCGCGCCCAGGCGATCCGCCTGGCCATCGGACTCGCGGCGCCGGGCGACGTGGTGCTCATCGCCGGCAAGGGCCACGAGCTGACCCAGGAGCTCGCCTCGGGGAAGGTGCCGTTCGACGACCGCGCCGTGGCGCGTGAGGCGCTCCGATGATCTTCGATGCCCTGGCCATCGCCCGCGCGACCGGGGGCACCCGCATCCAGGACGGCCCCGCGGGGTCGGTGGGCACCGACAGTCGGCGCGTGGTTCGCGGGAGCTGGTTCGTGGCGCTCACCGGCGACAAATTCGACGGCCACGCGTTCCTGCCCGTCGCCGCGGCGTCGGGCGTCGCCGGTGCGGTGGTCTCGACCGTCCCCGGCGTGTGGAACGCGGGGCTGGTGCTGGTGCCGGACACGCTCCGCGCGTTGCAGGATCTCGGCCGGTCGGTGAGGGCGAACTTTCACGGGCCGGTGGTCGGGATCAGCGGCAGCGCCGGCAAGACCAGCACCCGGGTGATGGTGGTCGACGTGCTGGCCGCGCTGGGCGCGGTGCACCACACCCAGGGGAATCTCAACAACCACATCGGCCTCCCGTTGACGCTGTGCGCGCTGGCTCCCGACGCCGATGCCATGGTGTTGGAGCTGGGCATGAACCATCGGGGCGAGATCGCCCTGCTCGCCGACATCTCCCAGCCCACGGTCCGGCTGCTGACCAACGTGGGCGCGGCGCACGTCGAAGGCTGCGGAAGCATCGAGGGCGTGGCGTCGGCCAAACAGGAGCTGTTCGACGGGGCCCGGCCCGGCGACGTCATCTGTGTGAACGTGGACGACTTCCGCATCGCTGCCATGCCCCTTCCGGACGGGGTGCGCGTCGTGACCTATGGTGTGTCGGAGCGGGCGACGATTCGGCTCACCGATGTCGCGGTGGACGGGGAGCGTCTGCAGACCCGGCTCCGGATCGAAACCCCGGACGGCACGGTCCGGGCCACGCTGGGTGTTCCCGGGGCTCACCTGGCGCACAACGCCGCCGCGGCGGTGGCGGTCGGCTGGGCGCTGCGGGTGCCGGTGGCGTCGATGGGGCCGGCGTTGTCGCGATTTGCGCCCGAGGGCATGCGCAACCGCCTTGAGGACGTCGGGGGCATCGCCGTGCTCGACGACGCCTACAATGCCAACCCCATCAGCATGACGGCGGCCCTCCGGACGTTGGCGAGCCTACGCGGCCGGCGCATCGCCGCGCTGGGGGACATGCTCGAGCTCGGCGACGAAGAGCAGGCGGCGCACGCGTCGGTGTTGGCGGAGGCGTTGGCGCTCGGGGTGGAGCGGGTGTGTGTCACCGGCGCGCGGATGGCCCGTGCGGCAGCGGCGCACCCCGACGTGCGCGTGTTTCCCGACGCCGATACCCTCGCTGAGGCCCTCGCTACCGAGCTTGCAGCGGGGGACGTGCTGTTGGTCAAGGGCAGCCGCGGCGCCCGCATGGAACGTGTCGTCGAGCGGCTGCGTGCTGCCAGGAGGGGTTGATGCTCTACCACTTGCTCATTCCGTTGGGCGGGGCCTTCAACGTGTTCCGGTACGTGACCTTCCGGTCCGCCTGCGCGATGATCACCGCGCTCGCCATCTGCTACCTGGCTTATCCGGCGTTCATCGAATGGATGCGCAAGAAGAAGATGGAGCAGATCATCCGGGCGGACGGTCCGACGGAGCACCTCGAAACCAAGGTAGGGACGCCCACGATGGGCGGTCTGGTGATGCTGGCGGGCGTGGCCCTCTCGACGCTACTGTGGGCACGGCTGGACGAACCGCTCCCGTGGCTGGTGCTGGTGGTGACCCTGGCCTGCGGTGGCATCGGCTTCGTCGACGATTGGAAGAAGATCATCGAACGATCCAGCGATGGGTTGGCCGGCCGCTACAAGCTCCTCTTTCAGATGCTCACCGGACTGGTCGTCTTCGGCGGCGCCTACGCGACGGGGCTCATGGATGCCACCTTCCACATGCCCTTCTACAAGCACGCCGTCTTCGATCTGGAAAAGCTCTACGAGGGGGCGCCTGCCCTCTTCGGGTGGCTCTACGTCGTCTGGGGGATCTTCCTGGTGATGAGCTGGTCAAACGCGGTGAATCTCACCGACGGCCTCGACGGGCTGGCCATCGGCACCACCATCACCAGCGTCGGGACCTTCGCGGTCCTGGCCTACGTCGCCGGACACAGTGAGTTCGCCGCGTACCTACATATTCCCTACATCCAGGGCGGCGGCGAGCTGGCGGTCTTCTGCCTGGCGATGCTGGGGGCTGGCCTCGGTTTCTTGTGGTACAACGCCTACCCGGCGCAGATCTTCATGGGCGACGTCGGCTCCCTGGCCATCGGCGGCGCCCTGGGGTCGATGTCGGTCTTCATCAAACAGGAGCTGCTCCTGGCCCTCGTCGGGGGGGTCTTCGTGATGGAAGCGATCTCGGTGGCGCTGCAGGTGTTGTGGTTCAAGCGAACCGGGCGACGCGTCTTCCTGATGGCGCCCATCCACCACCATTTCGAAAAACTGGGTTGGGGAGAACCCAAGATCATCGTGCGCTTCTGGATCATCTCCGGCCTTCTGGCCCTGGTGGCCCTTTCGACGCTGAAGTTGAGGTAGATCGGGGCGATGCGCCAGGCCCAGCCGCCTTTTACAGACCAGGGCCCCGGCGCATCGCGCCGCCTGCTGGTCGTAGGCATGGCCCGAAGCGGCGTCGCTGCCGCGAAGCTGGCGTTGTCGCAGGGATGGTCGGTCACGTGCACCGACCGCCGGGCCGACGCGCCGCGCCTCGACGGCACCACCGCGGTGTACGGCGAGCACCGGCTCGCGGACTTCCTCGGCGCCGCTCGCATCGTGGTTTCCCCCGGCGTTCCGGCCGCCCTGCCGGAGCTCGTCGCCGCCCGGGAGGCGGGCGTGGACCTCGTCGGCGAGCTGGCGTTTGCCGCCGAGGCGCTCCGGTGCCCGATCCTGGCGGTCAGCGGCACCAACGGGAAGAGCACCACCACGCATCTGCTCGCGCAGCTGTGCGCGAATGCGGGGCTCCGCACCTTCGAGGGGGGGAACATCGGCCGCCCGCTGTCCGAGGCGCCGGGGTCGGAGTGGGACGTCGCAGTGGTCGAGGTGTCCTCGTACCAGATGGAGCTGCCCGGGAAATTCCGCCCGCGCGCCGCGGTGATCTTGAACCTCACCCCCGATCACCTCGAACGCCACGGCACCATGGAGAACTACGGTGCGCACAAGGCGCGGCTGTTCGCGAACATGGGGCCGGACGACGCGGCCATCGTCCCCGCCGGCGATGCGCGCCTGCGCCGGTTGACGGCGGAGCTTCCGGGGCGCCGCTTCCTCCTCGGCGGTCATCCGGGGGTGCGCATCGGGGCGGACGCCTTGGTCCTGCGCGGGGTGCACGACCCCGGAGCGGTGCCGCTGGCCGGCTTCGGTCTCCCCGGGAAACACAACGTCGAGAACCTGGCGGCGGCCGTGCTGCTGGCGGTGTGCGCGGGCTTGTGGCGTCGTGAGTTGGACGTGACGCGGCTGACGGGCCTCGCCCATCGGATGGAGCGCGTGCACGAGGCGCGGGGCGTGCTGTGGATCAACGACAGCAAAGCCACCAACGTCGACAGCGCGCTTGCCTGCTACGAGGGCTGGAGCACGCCGTTTGTGGCGCTGGTCGGGGGTCAGGGCAAGGCCGGGGCGCGCTACGAAGCGCTCCTGGAACCGCTCCGCCGCGCCCGGCACGTCCTCTGCTTCGGAGTCGAAGGGCCGCGGATTCACGACGCCCTGCGCGGCGCGGACGTGCCGGCGGAGCTGCTGCCAACGCTGGCGATGGCGGTGCGGCGCGCCGCGGCGCTGGCTCAGACCGGAGACGCCGTGTTGTTGTCGCCTGCGTGCGCGTCCTTCGACGAGTTCACCGACTTCGAGCACCGCGGGCGTCGGTTCGCCGAGCTGGCGAGGTCGGCGTGATCATCCGCCCGGTGGTGACCCTGGCCTTCGGGGTATCAGGCCCGATGCACCTCCTGTTCCTGCTCACCGCCTGCAGTCCCGGCGACACCATCGGCCGGCGCGAACCCGGCGACACCGGCAGCGAGCTGGTCCCGGGCGATACGGCTGCGACCGACCCCGGCGACTCCGCCGACACCGGCGACCCCGGCGACCAACCGGCCACACCCACCGCCCCGGTGCTCATCAATCTGGAGTGTCCCGGCCCGATTCCGGACGCGGCGTCGATTCCCTGCGACATCGTCGCCGCCTGGCCGGACGGCACCGCCGAGGTTGCTGGTGTCGCGAACCTGAGTCGGCGCGGCCGGAGCTCCTCCGGCTTCCCCAAACCCCAGTACAAGGTGGAGTTCGTGGACGACGCGGGCGAGGACCTGCCGGTAAGGCTCTTCGACCTCGGTCGGGAGAGTGACTGGGTGCTCAACGGCATGTGGATCGATCGGGCGATGATCCGCAACAAGTTCGCCTGGGACCTGTTCAACGCGCTGTCGGAGGCGCCCGATCACGCCCCGGAGTCGGTCTACGCCGAGCTCACGCTCGATGGTGCCTACCTCGGCGTGTTCTTGCTCAACCAGATGATCGACCGCGACGCCTCCCGCTTGGACTTCGCCGCTGACGACGGGACGGGGGCGCGGTTCATCGTCTCGGGCGACGAAGTCGGACTTCGCAGCGACGTCCAGTACGCATCGTGGAAGATCGACTACCCCCCCGAGTCCGACCAGACGGCGGCCGTACGGTCGGGAATCACGGCCAGCCTCGGCGACTGGGAGGCTGCCATCCGCGGCGCCGGGGACCCCTTCGAGTTCATGGACCTCGACAGCTTCGTCCGCTTCGTGTTGATCGAGGAGTTCACCAAGAACAACGATGCTTACTTTCTGAGTCACCGCGTCTGGCGGGGCGATGACGGCAAACTGCGGATGGTCCCCTGGGACCTTGATCTGACCCTCGGGCAGCCCAACTACAACGAGAACTGGCGGACGGATACCTGGTTGGCCTACCGCTCCGAGCTCATCACCGGCAGCACCTCCCGCGCTTTTTCCGACCGCTTCGCCGAGATGTGGCGGACGGCGCGGGAGGGTGAGCTGGCCACCGATGCGGTGATCGCCCGCATCGCCGCCCAGCGAGTGACCCTGGGCGATGCCGTCGCGCGGAACTGGGAAACCTGGGACATCAGCACTGTCGACTTCGGCGGCGAACTCTACGTCGTCGCGACGCCGGAGGAGGAGTACGAGCGGGTCGACGCCTGGGTGCGCGCGCGGTTGGAGTGGATGGACGCCAACGTTGCGCGGTTTTGAAGCGACGTGCCCCCGGCTGCCCGAAGCGGCGATGCTGCCCTGATTTGATATGAGACGCTCACCGAAACCAGTCACGACTTCCCTGTTGCCCGCGCCGAATTCCCGCCCGATTCCGACGAGTAGCGCGCTGTCCGTCATCGTCGGCGGTTGTCACGCGGTGGCCGCGGTGGCCGGAGCCTGGGCGGTGGTGTTTGCGGTGCCGCTGGCGCGGCGACGGGGGGCAGGAGCACTATGGTGCGCCACCCCACCGCGAGATGAGCCGGTGCAACCATTGCTTGCTCACGCCGAGGTCCTCCGCGGCGCGGGTGACGCTGCCCCCGTGCGCAGCGAGGGCATCACGCAACATGCGCCTCTGGAAACGCTCGGTGGCTTCCAGCAGGCCGCCACTCGCGACTTCCAGCGGCTCGCCGCCAGGAGCCTGCCCCCGGGAGGCGGGCGCGGCCGCATCGAGGTGCGCAAGGCCCACCGTGCGCGCACCAGTCGCTACCGCACGCGCTCCGGGATGTCCTCGCGCCGCGCCCGCAGGGGCGGGGTGTGAACCACGCCGACCGCGATGGCGCGCCGATCGACTTCCAGCAGAGCTTTGCGATCAGCGCCGCGAGCGGCGACTACGCGGGTTCCCTCGATGGGGTGTTCGATGCGGTTGCCACCGACAGCGTCGTCGTGAGCACCTGGGCCGCCGGGGCCCGCGGCAGCCTGGGGGGCGTCGGCAGCTTCGGGGTGTCCGGGGTGGTGACGTCGGAGTCGTCGATCACGGGCGTGCTCACATTGACGGGTGCCGACACGCTCACGGTGGACCTCGGCGACATCGACGCGCGGGGGTGCGCCGCTGCGGCGGTGGACGGCGTTGCGGTGGAACGGATCTGCGCGTTCACGCCGGACGAGGTCGCGTCCACCGCCACCACCGTCATCGACGGGGAGCGCGGCTGCAGCGGCGACGACTGGTTGCTGTCGGTGACCGTCGACGGCGCCGCGGTGCGGGCGAGTGCGATCGTGGCCAGTGGCGACGAGTCTGAATGGCACGTCCTCTCCGAGGTGCGGGTCGATGACGACGAGAGGCGCTTCGAGGCGGCTCTGGCGTTCGGCACTTGGGTGGACGATGACAAGACGCGCCTCGCCTGCTCCTCGACCGTGCCGGTGCTGCTCAGGGCGGAAGACAGCGAGGGATTGGCACTCGCCTGCGGCACGCTGGGCAGCGTGGACGCCGATACGCTCGACAACTTCTGCTCGGAGGTGTCCATCGTCGCGCTCGACGGGTAGCGGTTCCGCTCGCACGATGCCCTCCGCCCCTCCCGGCGGAGCCGGTGGCCTCGGCCATCGCCACGCGCGATGGTCGGGGCCTTTCCGCGTGGGGGCGGCCGCCGGGCGCCCACGTCAGCGCCACCCTGTTCACCCCGATCGAAAGCTGCGCCATGCGGGCGCGACGCAGCATCGATGCCCAGCCTCACGTGATCCGGGGTGGCCCGGGGGATGGTGATTGGGGGGTGGATACGTCTATTCCGAGCGCGAACGCGCTATACTCTTGACCCGTCAAGATGCTCCCGCCCGGACCCGCCATGCCCCTCACCCCCGCGTCCTCCCCCGCGTCCTCCCCCGCGACCCCGGCGCTTCCCTCCGCCCGGCGCTACGACACCAATCTGCTGCTCATCACGCTCGCGTTGTTGGCGTTCGGACTGATGATGGTGTGGTCGGCGAGTGCGTTCGTCGCCCAGGACACCACGCGCGACGGGTACCACTTCGTGGTGCGGCAGGTGATCGCCATCGCGATGGGCGCCGCGCTCGGCGGTGCGGCGATGGTCACGCCCTACCGGAAGCTACGGAAGCTCGCGCCGGCGCTCTACATCATGTCGATCGCGTTCTTGTGCGCGGTGTGGATTCCCGGCCTCGGGCACGCCGCCAACGGCGCCCAGCGCTGGTTCGGCGTCGGCGGCTTCCACTTTCAACCCGCTGAGCTGCTCAAGGTCTCGCTGCTGATCGGGCTCGCGACGTGGCTTCACAAGCATCGCGCCAACATCCATGATTTTCCCAACGTGCTGATCCCCGCCGGGGTGGTCATCCTCTTCCCGCTGGTCTTCGTGATTCTCCAGCCGGATTTCGGTTCGACGGCGATCACCGGCTTGCTCTGCGCGACGATGCTGTTCTTCGCCGGGCTGCGGAAACGTTGGATCGTCGGCGTGTTCTCGTCGCTCGCCCTGGTGCTTGCCGCGATCATGATCGCGGAGCCCTACCGCCGCGCGCGTTTGTTGTCGTTCCTGGATCCGTTCGCGGATTGCGGCGGGGATGGGTACCAGGTGTGCCAGTCGCTCCTGGCGCTCCACCACGGCGGCCTGTCCGGTCGCGGCCTCGGAGAGAGCTCGGCAAAGCTACTCTATCTGCCGGAGCCCTACAACGACTTCATCGCCGCGGTGTTGGGTGAGGAACTGGGTCTGGCTGGCTTCGTCTTGCTCAGCGCGCTCTACATCGCGTTGGCGTGGAGGGGCTTTTCGATCGCCCGCCGCGCCCCCGACCTGTTTGGCAGCCTTCTTGCTTCGACCTTCACCGTGATGATCGTCGGTCAGGCCGTCCTCAACCTCGGCGTCGTGCTCTCGGTGGTCCCCAACAAGGGCCTGGTGCTGCCGTTCCTCAGCTACGGTGCCAGCGCGATGATGATGAACATCGCGGCGGTGGGCATCCTCTTGAGCGTCTCGGCCGAGGCGCGTGCGGAGACCGTGCCCCGGAAGGCCAGCGGCCCGGTGTTCGCGTGATGTTCCGGGGGAAGTTCCGCCGCATCCACTTCATCGGCATCGGGGGCTCGGGGATGTCCGGCATCGCGGAGGTGCTGTTGAACATGGGGTTTTCGGTGTCCGGCAGCGATCTCAAGGAGGGTCCGGTGGTGGCGCGCCTGCGGGGCCTCGGCGGGGTGATCCACCTGGGGCACGCCCCCGGAAACGTTGATGGCGCCGATGTCGTGGTGCGGTCGACCGCGGTCGGGGACGACAACCCGGAGCTCGTCGCCGCCGTCGCCGCCAAGGTGCCGGTCATCCCCCGCGCCGAGATGCTCGCCGAGCTGATGCGGATGAAGTACGGCGTCGGCGTGGCGGGAACGCACGGGAAGACGACCACGACGTCGATGGTGGCGAAGTTGTTGCACAACGCAGGGTTCGACCCGACCGTCGTCATCGGGGGCAAGCTCGACACCTTCGGGTCCAGCGCCCGGCTCGGGGCCGGCGAATACCTCGTCGCCGAGGCGGACGAGTCCGACGGGAGCTTTCTCCTACTCGATCCCACCGTCGCGATCATCACCAACATCGATCCGGAGCACATGGAGCACTGGGGCGACTTCGAGCGCCTCGTCGACGGCTTCGTCACCTTCGCCAACAAGGTGCCGTTCTACGGATTCTCGGCTGTCTGTCTGGATCACCCCGTCGTCCAACGCATCCTTCCGCGTCTGCGCCGGCGTGTCCTCACCTACGGGATGGCCGCGCAGGCGGACTACCGGGCCGACCGCGTGCGCCAATCCGGTCGGCAACTCCAGTTCCGGGTGTGGCGCCACGGCGAAGCGCTGGGCGACCTCCAACTCGATCAACCCGGTCGCCACAACGTCCTCAACGCGCTCGCCGCGGCCGCGGTTGCGATGGAGTTGGACGTCCCGTTCGCACAGGTGCAGGAGGGGCTGCATGGATTTGGTGGGGTCGACCGACGGTTCAGTGAGCGGGCGGATGTCGCCGGCGTCGTGATCGTGGACGACTACGCCCATCACCCGGTCGAGATCCACGCGACGCTGTCCGCGGCGGCCGAAGGCTACGACGATCGTCGTATCATCGCGGTGTTCCAACCCCACCGCTACAGCCGCGTGGCCTCGCTGATGGAGGACTTCTGCCAGTGCTTCAACAGCGCGTCGGTGGTGCTGGTGCTGCCGGTGTACGCCGCCGGCGAGGCGCCCATCGAAGGGGCGTCGCAGGCGGCGCTCGTCCACGGCCTGTCGGAGCGTGGGCACCGCGGCGTCCAGGCGGTGGGCTCGGTGGACGACGCAGTCGAGGCCCTGGTCGCGATGGTGCGCCCCGGCGACCTGGTCATCACCCTCGGCGCCGGTGACGTCAACCGCGCCTGTGGCCTTCTCGCCGCCCGGCTGCAATGAACGCCGCGGCGCTCGTTCGGGAGGAGGAGCCCATCGCGCGGCACCTGCCGTTACGGGCCTCTCCGGGCACCTTTGAGCGCTGGGTGGAGGTGGCGGACGAGCCCCAGCTTGTCGCGACCATTCGTGCCGCACGGGCCGAGCGCCTCGCGATCCGGCTGGTGCCGCCCTTCCACGACGCGCTACCGCCCGAAGGGGGGGTGTCTGGGGTGGCCCTTCGGTTGGGGGCGGGTTTCGAGGGGATGGAGCGCCGAGGTGCCCATTGGTTCGCGGGGGCCGCCGTTCCGCTGGCGCGGCTGGCGAGCGTGGCGGCGTGGCCAGCGCTGGCGGCGGCGGGCGGGTGTGTGGGCGATGCGATCGACGAGGGGTGGCTGGTGCCGGCGGTCCTCGGCGTGCGTCGGTTCAAGGGCCGCGCGATCGAGGATGTCGACGGCGCCTATGTTTCGGAGCCGCGGGCGATGATCCTGGGCGCGACCCTCGACACCCGGGTGGTCCTCAAGCCGCACCGGGCGGGGACGGCGTTTCTGGAGCCCGGAAAACGCGTGGCCCTTCGCGCGACGCTGGCACGCGCCCAGTTGCCGTCCCTGCGGCTGTACGATGCGGCGCTGGCAGACGATGATCCGGCGGTGCTCGTCAATCGCGGCGAGGCCACCCCGAAACAGCTACGGCTGCTGCTCCAAGCCGTGCTCGAACGCGTGCGCGTCACGACGGGCGTCGAGCTTTCCGAACGATTGGTGGCCCCCGGGCGGGGCGGGAGGTGGTGATGACGACCAAGACTCTGGACAAGGCGGCGGCGACGGTGGCGGTGCTCCTCGGCGGAATCGCACCCGAACGCCCCATTTCCCTGAAGTCGGGCGCCGCGGTGTCCAAGGCGCTGCGGGCGCGGGGCTGGAATGTCGTCGACATCGACGTTGGCCGTGACCTGCCGGCGCGCCTGGTGGACCTCCGCGTCACCCACGCCTGGTTGGCGCTGCACGGCCCGCTCGGCGAGGACGGCTGTGTCCAGGGGCTGCTTGAAGTCATGGGCATTCCCTACACGGGGAGCGGCGTCCGCGGCAGCGCGATCGCCATGGACAAGATCGCGACCAAGCGCATGCTCGCGGGGACCGGGGTGCCCCTGGCCAGCGATCGCACCTGGCGACGCGGTGAGGACTACCCCGACGGCGTCGCGTTCCCGGTGATGGTCAAGACGCCGGAGGGTGGCTCGACGCTCGGCATCCGGAAGTGCCACGACGCCGCCGAGCTCGAAGCGGGGCTCCTGTACTGTCTGGACTTCGCGGAGGAGGTCCTGCTGGAGCAGTTCGTCGCGGGCTACGAGATCACCGTCGCCGTGCTGGAGGGAACCCCGCTCCCGGTGGTCAAGATCGAGCCCCTCAACGAGTTTTTCGACTTCGAAGCGAAGTATCAGAAGGGGAGAACCCGGTATCTGGTGCCGGCGCCGATTCCCGATGCGGTGGCCGCGGACGCGCAGCGTTACGCGAAGATCGCCTACGAACGCCTGGGACTGGCCGGTGTCGCCCGGGCGGATTTCATCGTGGACGCCCAGGGGACGCCGTGGTTCCTGGAGATCAACACCCTCCCCGGCATGACCGAGACCTCGCTCTCACCGATGGCCGCGGGCCAGGTCGGCCTGAGCTTCGAAGACCTGGTCGAGCGACTCTTGCGGGGGGCACGGTGCTGGGTGCCGGAATTTGACGCTCACGGGCCGACGCCGCCGACCTGACAGCTCGTGCTCACTTTCGCAGGGGCAGCAGTTCCCTCAGGCGCCGATCGCGCAATGCGAGCCCAGACCAGACCAGGGCGCCGAGGATGATCGGGGGAGCGAATTGCCCATCGCCCACGCGCACATGAGTCGCGACGGCACCCCCCAGGTAGCCGGTGAGGAGGATGGCGCCGAGGACCGCGGTCTGGGGCACCAGATAGAGGATCGCGCAGCCGATCTCGATCGCCCCGATGACCGGGGGCAGCCCCGGTGCGAATCCGAAGGTGGCGAGCTGTTCCTTCACCGCCACCACGCCGACCACTTTTGCGCCGCCGCTGGCCAGCAGCAGCAGCGCGGGCAGCCCGCTCAGGATCTTGCCGGCGAGTTGGGTACGCGCCGAAGGCGTGGGTTCGGGCATTGGAGCCCTCCACCAGACGCGTAACTCGATTAGACCCGGAGAATGCACGCCCATCGCTTCCCCCTCGTCCTGCTCGCACTCGTCGGTTGTGAGGCGACCGACCGTTTCTTCTGCGGCCCCGGCACCCACGTCGACGGGGACTGGTGTCTCCCCGATGTTGCAGCTGACACCGCGAGCGGCGACACCGCCGACACCGACACCGCCGACACCGACACCGCCGACACCGACACCGACACCGGCACCGACACCGGCACCGACACCGGCACCGGCGACACCGGTGACACCGGCGACACCGATCCCGGCCCGGCGCGGGTGGTGATCAACGAGTTCATGGCCGACAACGATGGTCTCTTCGCCGACGAAGCGGGAGAGTACGAGGACTGGATCGAGGTCTACAACGCCGGCTCCCGGCCCGCCGGCCTCGAACGGCTGTCGTTGTCGAACGACAGCGGCCAGTTGGCGCTCTACACCTTCCCCGCCGGCACCGCGCTGGCCCCCGGCGAGTTCGCCTACATCTGGACCGACGGCACCCCCGACCAGGGCGCGGCGCACGCATCCTTCAAGCTGGCGAACGAAGGCGGGACGATCTACCTCAGCGCCGGCGGCGTCGTGATTGACGAGATCAGCTACGAAGCAGCGGTGGTGGATGTCGGCCGCGCCGCCATCCCCGACGGCGGCGACACCTGGCAGGACACCACCAACGTCACTCCTGGAGCCGCCAACGCGCCCTGAGCGCAGCTACGGCTCGACGACCAGGGGTCCCAGGGGCGCGGTCCAACCGTCGCCGGCCGCGTCCACGAGCACCGCGCTGGTGGCGGCCCACGCGTAGTCGCCGGGCCATACCGCGGTGATCGGCGCGGTGCTCTCCGCGACCACGACGTAGCTCCCATCGGTGTCGCCGGGCAGTACGAAGCTCGTGGCGCACCACTCCGGCGCACGGCCGGTGCAGGGGACGCGTGCGGTCTCGACCCCGTCGCGCCACAGCGCCACCGCGGTCACCGGGATCCAGGACGGAGACCACACCCGTACGGCCAGCGAGCCGGGTGCCACTTCGCGGCCTGGCGCCCACGTCCCGTCCATCGTCGCGTCGATGTAGGGGCCGAGAGAGGCCACCGTTCCCCGTGCGCGCATCGCGGTGCGCAGGACGTCGGGACCGAATTCGGCGAGGGTGCCGCCGGTGTGTAGAAAGGTGACGTTGAGCCCAGGTTTTCCGCTGGTGTGGGCGTGGCTGTCGCTGACGGCGACCGGCGTGACCAACTGCCCATGCGCGATCAGATCGACGTAATAGGGGAAGTAGTCCGAGCCGTGTCCGGAGTTGATCAGCTCCATCGAGTCGAAGTCGCTCGACCAGTGGTCGGCGTCGCCGACGCGCCCGGTGCCGGGGAGGTAGTTGGCGAGGCTGAACAGGCCGCTGCCGCCGACGGGGTGGTTCGCCTGGATCAGCACGTCGTCGCCGAGCTCCCGACGGATGAAGGCGAACAGCTCGCTGGTGCTGCGGGTCTGTTGCCACCACCGCGGCGCGCCGCCGTTGTTCGCGCCGGTTCGCGCCGCCGGGTAGGCGTTGAAGTGGCCGCGAAGGACGGGGCTCACCTCGTCGGCGACGATGCTGTGGAGCCAGTCCCCCAAGCCCAGCGCGGCGACGATGCCGGTGTAGTCGGCGACGTGGTCGTGGTCGGTGCCGACGTGGACCTCGATTCCGTTTCCGGCGGCGACCATGATCCGGTCCTCCATCGAGATGTCTCCGTCGGCGGAGGGGGAAGCGTGGGAGTGGGGATCCATCGTCACGACGCCGGGGGCCTCGTACGCGCGGGTGAGCGCGGCGGCGACTTCGGCGGTGCCGCCGCTCTCGATGGTGATCTGGCTGGTCACCAGCTCGTACCGCACGCCGCGATGGACCGTGACGAGGTAACTTCCTGGTTCGAGCGGCAGCGAAAGCTGGCCGTCCCGGACGTAACCGAGCGCCGCGTGGCCGCTGGGACGCCCCGGGACCAGGCGTTCGTCGGCACCGGGATCCGCGCTCGCAAAGTCGACGAGAACCCCGGCAGGACCGCCGTCGGCGATCGTCACGGTCAGCGTGCCCGGCGGCTGAAGAGCGAGGTCGCCGGTGCCCGCCGCGGAGACGCCGTAGCCTTCGGCGAAGGGGATGGGGAGCGCACCGGCCGCGAGGCTCTCCAGGACATTGTCGGCGCTGCGATCGTAGGCGGACACGTTGCCATGGCCGATCGCGAGGTCGGGGTGGATGGCCGGTCCGCGCCCGGCGGCCACGACGGTCACCGCCCCCGTCGCCGAAACGGAGTACCGACCGTCTGCATCGGTGACCCCGATGGTGACAGGGTTTCCGCTCACATCGAGGGCATGCACGCGCGCCCCCGGCACGGGGCTCCCCCCGGCGGTCACCACGCCCTCCAGCGCGACGCCGATCGCACCCTCCCGCTCCAGGCGCTCGACCTCGAGCGTGGCGAGATCCGGGGCGACGCCGGCGCGTCCCGTCCACGAGCGGCTGTCGCCGGCGGGCACGACCGCCGCCTCGCCGAACGCGGTCATCCCGGCGCCGATGCCGGAGATCAGCTCCCCCACGGGCGACGGCTCGAGCGTTCCCGAGCTCGCCATCAAGGCGAAGACCGCCTCGTTGTGCGAGCCGACGATGGCCTCCATCGCGTAGGGCGCGCCGTCCGGGTCGGCAAAGCCGGTGCCCGGGTGCCACAGATCGGCGACCTCCTGTGCGTACAGCACGAGCATGCCGACGGAGCTGGGAAAGGGTCGCGAGTCGTGGTTCTGGACCGTCGTGGTGACCTCGACGCTCCACTGCCCGGGGCGAAGGACGTAGTCGGTGGTCACGGTGAGGTCGAACCAGGGCACGGCATCCTCATTTTCCACCGCCCCGGTGATGAGCCGCATCGGGGCGGCGGGACCCGTCACCCGGACGTGGCCCACGCCGTCCTCGCCGTCCTCGACGATCTCCACCGAGGTGGCGTCGCACACGCGCCCGAAGCTCACCATCGGCGCCAGCTCGTCGAGCAGGTCCCGGCCCGGCTGCCCCGCGGGTCGTACGATGTCGGCGTCGATGAGCCCGCCGCCGTAGTCCACGTAGTAGCTCGAGTCCCCGACGGCCTCGATGATGAAGCGGGCGCGGTCGTTGTAGAGCTTGATGTCCCCCGGGGCGCCTTCGGACGAGATGCCGCCGAAGAGCGCGCGGGTGTCGGTGACCACGCCGACCCGGACCTCATCGGCGTCGAGGGTCTCGGTGAGGTCAGGCGCGCCGGCGACGGCCGCGGTCTCGTTGCCCGCGGTCGGCGCGCACGCGGCGAGCGAGAGGAGGACCGCCGTGCTTGTGAAGATGGGGTGCATCCTGGCGGGCTATCGCATCAGGCCTGGATAGGCTCCGCGCTCGTTGGAGCGCCGATGCGCCTTGTCCTTCTCCTGCTCGTGGGCTGTCCCGCGGTTGACGATACGGCGGACGTCGCGACCGACTCCGGGGAGACGGGGGCTACGAACACCGCGCCCGTCGTGACCTTCGTCGAACCGTCGGGGGTCGAGTACGCGGCGGGGGCGGACATCCCCTTCGACGCGCAGCTCGCCGACGCCGAGGACGATCCGTCGAAACTCGACGTGAGCTGGACCGGCGCCGACGGCACAGTGTACGCCATCGACAACACCCCGGTCCCGGCGGGGCACCTGGAAGGCACGCTGGTGTTGCCCGAAGGGGAGTACACGATCACCCTGGCTGCCGTGGACCCCGCCGGCAACGTCGGTTCGGCCTCCGTCTCGTTCACCGTGATCACGCCAAATGAACTCCCGGAGTGCGCGATCCTCACGCCGTCGGATGGCGACCTGCTCCGCGAGGGCGAATCGCTGCTCCTCGCGGGGGACGCCACCGACCTGGAGACCGCCAGCGGCGACATCAAGGTGGTCTGGCGCAGCAGCGAGGACGGCCGTCTGGGCGAGAGCGTCGCGCTGCCCGACGGCACGGTGAGTCTGTACGTCGACAGGCTCTCGGTGGGTGAACACGAGGTTTCGTTAACCGTTACCGACGGGCAGAACGGGGAGTGCGAGGCCATCATCGGCCTGCGCGTCAACGGTACGCCCGACGTTTCCGTCGACACCCCGCACAAGGACGACGTGTTCAACGAGGGGGAGGCGATCGCCTTCACCGGCTCCGTGGACGACGATCTGCAATCGCCTACCGAACTGGGCATCACCTGGTACGACAAGGTCGACGACGTCGTGTTCAACACCGGCGGCGCCAACGCCAGCGGCGACGTCTCCGCCTCGTTTTCGGGGCTGTCGCCCGGTGAGCACACGGTGTACCTCGCCGCCAAGGACGACGACGGCAGCACCGGCTGGGACGGCGTCGACATCGTGATCAACGACCTCCCCCCGGCGCCGGGGGTGCTCATCACCGGCAGCACCGACGACGACGACCTCGTGGCCACGATCGCGGTGGAGTCGGTCGATCTGGAGGGAGACGCGATCACCTACGCCTATGGGTGGACGGTCAACGGCGTTCCCTTCCCCACCACCGATGCCACGATCTCCGCGGTGTCGACCACGCCCGGTGACACCTGGGAGGTGACGATCACGCCGAACGATGGCTACGGCGACGGTGATGCTGCGAACGCGTCCGTGACGCTGCCGTAGCCGGGACAAACGTTCATGCAACCACAGGCCCCTTACCTTGGCGACCCTGGCGCCTACGAAGCGCTGGTGTACGACTTCGTCATGGAGCCGGCGGCGCAGGTGCTCGCGCTGGATGACGACCACCTCGTGGTGCGGACGCGCCACGGCCCGGTCATCGTCGCCCGACTCTCCGTCACCGGGGAGAGCACGCTGGCGGGACTGGTCACCGCGCTCAAGGGCGCAGGCGTCGTCGTCGTGCTTGCCGGCGGTTCGGCAGCGGAGGGGGCGGGAATCGTTGGTAGCGCCGCGTGGTCTGCCGCGCCGGCGGTCACGATCATGCAGGTGACCGACGACGGATCGGTGCTTCCGGAGCTGGCCGGGGGCTCCGCCGGGGCCGTCCGTGGCTGGATTCTCGCCCGCGCGCCGATCGCGCCCGACTGGCCCAGGTTCTACGCCCAGCTCGCGCACCAGTCCGCGCTCAAGGGCCGGGAGATGGCCGGCGTTCAGGCGCGTCTGTTGGCAAGGACGCCGTGGGTGACGCGCTCGCTGGTGGGGCTGATGACGGCGATCTTCCTCGTCGAACTCCTGATTCGCGCGCCGACCGACGCCGGCGCCCTGGGGTCGATGGGCGCGCTCTCGCAGCAGAGCGTGGCGGCCGGCGAGTACTGGCGCATGCTGACGGCCACCATGCTTCACGGCAGCGTCTTGCACGCCGCGGTCAATCTCTACGTGCTCTGGCGACTCGGCGACCTGGTCGAACGGGTGTTCGGGCCCGAGCGGACGCTGATCCTGTACGTGCTCGCGGCGGTGGGTGGCAGCGCGGTGAGCCTGGTCTTCCTGGGCGATTACACGTCGGTGGGCGCCTCCGGGGCAATCTGGGGACTGATGGCCGCGCAGCTGGTGCTCGGCGTCGCCGCCGCGGGAAAACTGCCGAGCGACCTGCGCCAGCGCATGCGCGCGGGAGCGGGGCAGAACCTGATCCTGAACCTGCTCATCTCGTTTGCCCCGGGCATCGATTGGGGCGCGCACCTCGGCGGTGCGGTCGTGGGGGGCGTGGGCGCCTGGCTGCTCACCGCCTCGCTCCCGGCGTGGCCGGAGGGGGGCGCCCCGGCGCCGGACCGGGTGTCCGTGGCGCTGCGCGGGGGCGGGTTCGCCGCCGCCGCGCTCTTCGGAGTCGCGTTGCTGAAGGGACTCGAGCGCACCTTGCAGGGTTGGTGATGGAGTACGTCTCAGCGCTCCGCGCCCTGCTCGGCACCAGGGTCACCGGGCTCGGCTCGGCGCCCTTTCTCGCCGTCTTCGTGCCCCCGGTGGTCCTGGCGTTGGCAGCGGCGTTTGGCGGCCCGTGGCTGGCCTTGCCCCCGGTCGTGCTCTTCGTCGCGGTTCCCGTCCTCGATCAACTGCTTCCCGTCAACCGGGACAATCGGTCGGGCGCCCGGTGGACCCGGGCGCTTCCCTGGGCGTTTCTTCCCGCCCACGTCGCCGCGCTCGGCGTCGCGTTGTGGACGATCGGCCGGGGCTCGTTGCCGGTGGGGGAGGCCGTGTGCCTGGCGCTCGGAGCGGGCACCGCCACCGCGGCGGCGATCAACGTCGCCCACGAGGCCATGCACCGCTCCGGTCGCGCCGAGCAGGCCCTGGGCGCGGTGCTGATGGCGACGGCGACCTACACCCACTTCTGCGTGGAGCACGTGCAAGGCCACCACAAGCGCGTGGGCACCCCCGACGACCCCGCCAGTGCGCGACTCGGGGAGTCGCTCTACGCGTTCCTCCCGCGCAGCCTATGGGGTGGGCTGGTGTCGGCGTGGCGCATCGAGCGCGCGCGTGCGGGCGTCGGGATGCAGAATCGGATGCTCCGCTACGGAGTCGGTCAGGTCGTGCTCTTGGCGGCGGTGCTGCTCGCGTTCGGCCCCCTCGCGTTGGCGGGGTTCCTGCTTCAATCGGCGGTCGCGGTGCTGATGCTGGAGACCATCAACTATGTGGAGCACTACGGGCTGAGCCGGGCGGAAACCGCGCCCGGACGCTTCGAGCGGGTGCGGCCCGACCACTCGTGGAATTCCAGCCACCGCGTCTCCAACTGGATCCTGCTCAACCTCGCCCGTCACTCCGACCACCATGCCTTCGCGGCGAGGCCGTTCACCGACCTTCGCCACTATGACGACGTGCCCCAGCTGCCCGCCGGCTACAGCGCCATGCTCATACTCGCGACGGTTCCCCCGCTGTGGTCGCGAGTGATGGACCGACGGGTGCTGGCGTTGAGGCAGGCGCCGTCGGTCTGATCAGGGCGTGGCCGCGCAGCGGACGCCGGGCCCCTTGTCCAGCCGGGTACACTCGATCGAGGGTTTGGGCAGGCACCCGGTCTCGGCGCAGACCGTCGGGGTGACCTTCAGCTTTGACCCGGACAGGACGTCGACCACGAGGTAGCCGCCCATCGGAGCGCCATCGCCCTGCGCGTGGGTGAATTGGCTGGTGACGTCGGGACACACCTTCGGTTTCCGCATCTCCATCCCGCCGCCGGAGGTCAGGGCCAGCACCGAGTCGACCATCACCGCGTCGAGGTGGTGCGCGTGACTGTTGAGCCACAGGTCCATGGGAGGCGAGCCGAGCCAGCCCACCGGAATCTTGTCCTGCTCCTCACACTTTCCGGCGGTGGTGCGCCAGGTGTAGTGGGACGCGTAGAGGCGCCAGGCGCGCGTGCGGAAGCTGAGGCTGGGCTTCGGCGCGCCGGCCCCGTAGAAGCCGGCGTCGATCACCGCCAGGTCCACGCGGACGCCCGCTTTGTCGAGGCTGCGGACCGCGCTGGGGTACTCGCCGCTGGTCCATCCCAATAAGCCGAACGCGGCGACGGAGCAGGCGCGCGCCGCCGGTGAGAAGCCGTCCTGCGCGGCGGTGGTGACGTCGTGGTTGCCCAGGACTGGAATCACCTTCCGCGGCGGGATTGCGCCGTAGAAGAGGCGCAAGCGCTCCGCCACCAACTGGGCGCAGGCGTTGTCGTCGATGGGCGGCGCGTCGTAGTAGAAGTCGCCCAGCGCCAGGAGCCAGTCGGCGGTGGCCATCTCTCCGACGAGCTGCGCGCTCACGACCCTGCCGATGGCGGTGTCCTCGCCGGTGTCGCCCACGAGGACGAGGCGGGGACCGGCGAGCGCGGCTGCGGCAAGGAGGGCGAGCATCGGGGAAGTCCTATCTGCTGTCGTCAGGTGCGCCGGCGGCGCGCGATCACGGCCCCGGCCAGGAGCGTCAGCGCCCCGGTGGGCGTTCCGCCCCCACACCCGCAGCCCGTGCCCGCCAGCGCGCTGGTGCTGCCGTCGGTGTCGCCGAGGCCCCAGGGCTCGCCGTCGTCGTCCTCGCAGCTGCCGGGAGCCTCGACCATGCCGAGCCCGCAGGTCTCGAAGCGGTCCTCCATCTGCACGTTGTACTCGATGTAGCGGAGCTGTCGCTGCTCGGTGAGCCCCGACTCGTACAGCACCAGGTCCTGGGTGATCTGCTCCGGCGCGTAGCGGAGGTGGAGCCGGGTGAACGTGTAGGTGTAGCCGTAGTGGTAGTCGGGGTCGAAGCCCAGGGACTCGAGGTCCTCCTCGCTGACGCTGCCGTCGGGGCTGCAAGGGTCGCAGCTTCCGTTCTGGAAGGCGTACTCGGTGACCCAGTGCGCCTGGCCGGTCAGCGGCAGCGCCGCATCCAAGACCCCGTCCACGTGCTCGCCGAGCCCTACGCCCTCGGGGAGCATGCAGTCGGTCTCGACGTCGGACTCGGGGTAGTTGGCGATGGCGAGCGCGCCGGAGTCGACGTCGGTGACGGCGAAGATGGTCAGGTCCTGCTGCCCGGCGCTGTTGAGCGTGCCCAGGCGGATGGGCAGGGTGCCGGCCGCGTCGGTGTAGGTGAGTTGCAGGGGCGAGAGCGTGGCCCCGTCGGCGAGGCCCGCGTCCTCGCGCACCTGCGCCGCCAGGAAGTAGGAGCCGGAATCGATGTACTCCCCAAGCAGCGCCTGCGACTCCGAGGGCACGTTGTAGCCGTGGTCCTGGAGCCAACCCACCAGGGAGCCCGACTCGACCGACGACAGGATGACGACGTCGTACTCGCCGACGATGTACTGCGCCTCGACGGTGGTGTCGGTGCCAGCGTCGTCGGTGCCGCCGTCGTCGCTGTCGCTGTCGCTGTCGCTGTCCGCTTCCTCCCGCACCTCGAAGTCAGAACATTCGTAGGAGACCAGACGGGCGCCGCTGTACCCGGCGATGTGCTCCATGATCGCGGGATCGACGACGTGGAGCGCCGTCTCCGCGAGGATCTCGGGAATCGGGATCACCATCGCGAAGTCGGCGAGACTGCCGTGCACGTCGTTCGCCATCGTGAGGGTGGTCATGCCGTTCTGGCGGACGATCGCAAGCTGGCTGCCCTCGTTGGTCGGCGCGTCGTCGCCGACGCTGACGAAGGTGCCGCAGAAGGCGGCGGCGGGAGGGGCGAACAGCGAGAGGAGCAGCATCGGAGCCTCGAAGCGGGCCACCATGATAGCTCGCCGGGCGATGCTGCTCACCACTTTCATGGCGTGCACGAGCGGCGATTCGGTGCGACCGGCATTCGCGGCGCCGGTCGCGGTAGCGCCCGCGACCGCGCCCGCCTTCCCGGCCGCCGCCTCGCCCCCTCCGGCGCGGATCACCATCCTCGGCGCCGGGGACGTCATCCCCCACGAACCGGTCAAGCTCAGCGGGGCGCGCTATGGGTGGGCGAGTCTGTTCGCCGAGATCGCCCCGATGGTGATCGCCGCCGACCTCGCCATCGTCAACCTCGAAACGCCCATCGCCCCGGTACGCAACGGGCGGCTGGCCGAGAAGGTGTTCAACGCCCCGGTCGAGCTTGCGGTGGCCCTGCGAGACGCTGGTTTCGATGGCGCCGCGCTCGCGAACAACCACGTGTGGGATCAGCGCACCGAGGGCCTTCTGGAGACCCTGGGCAACCTCGACCAGATCGGGCTGGCACATGCCGGGGCCGGGGCCACCTGCGCCGATGCCCAGAAGCCGGTGTTTTTCGAGCGGAATGACATCACCGTCGGCTGGCTCTCCACCACCCGGATCCACAACCTCTACCTCAACCGTGCCCCCGACGAGCCATGTGTCTTTCGGTTCGATGTGGACGACATCCTGGCGGGGGTCACCGCCGCTCGCGTCGCTGGCGCCGAACTGATCGTGCTGTCCCTGCACTGGGGGGTCGAGTACCAGACCGAGCCGAAGGAGTGGGACGAACGGTTCGCGCGCACGCTCGTCGCCGGGGGCGTCGACGTCATCCTGGCCCATCACCCCCACGTCTTGCAGAACGCGCGCTGGATCGAGAAAAACGGTCGCCGTGGGGTCGTCATCCACAGCCTCGGCAACCTGATGGCGGCCCAGGGGTGGAGCGCGGGGGCGGCTTCGGGCTCAACGCAGGCGCTGCGTCGCGATGGCGGCCTCTTCGAGGTCGTCGCCGAGCGCACGGCGGCGGGCATGCGGCTGGTTTCGGCCCGCCTGCATCCGACCTGGGTGGAGCACGGGCAGACCGGTTGCCGGGGCAGCCCGTCGCGGATGCGCACGGTCCTGATCGAAGCGGCGCTCGGCGATCCCGCCTACGCCGGCTGCGGATACGCCGCTCGCCTGCCGATCGTCCGGCGCATCGTGGGGGCGGAGTTTCTGGCCCCGAAGTAGGATGCACCCCTGCCCGCGACCCTCTACAACGCCTTGGACGTGCCGGCGTTCCGGCGCTTTCAGCTCGCCCGCATCTTCATGGTGTTGGCCCAGCAGATCATGGGCGTGGCGCTCGGGTGGCAAGCCTACGCGCTCAACGACGACGCCATGGACCTGGCCTGGGTGGGGCTCGCCCAGTTCTTGCCGACCTTCCTGCTGTTTCCGGTCATCGGCGCAGCGATCGACCGCTTCGACCGCCGCAACCTGCTCGCGGCCTGCTGGGTGGTCATCTCCTTCGGGATCGTCGGACTGGGCGCCGTCGATTGGTGGGGGTCCAAGGCGGTATGGCCGCTGCTGCTGCTGTCGGGCGTCGTGGGGCTCGCCCGCGCGTTCTCGGCACCGACCAGCCAGAGCATCCTCCCCGAACTGGTGCCGAGCACCCACTTCCCCAACGCGCTGACCTGGTCGTCCAGCGTCTTTCAGCTCGGGGCCATCGCCGGGCCGTGGATCGGGGGAATGGTGTACCTCGCGCTCGGCGCGGCCTGGAAGGTGCATCTCGTCGCCGCTGCCTGCGCGCTGGGCGGGACCCTGGCGGCGCTGGCGCTTCCCGCCGCCGGGCCGGCAACCACCGAACGAAATCGCGGCGGCGCGCTCGACGGGCTTCGCTTCGTATGGTCGCGACCAGATATGCTCGCAGCGCTCTGGCTCGATCTGGTTGCGGTGATGTTCGGTGGGGTGGTTGCGCTGTTGCCGATCTACGCGAAGGAGGTGCTCGGGGGCGGACCCGAGACCCTCGGGCTCTTGCGCGCTGCGCCGGCGGCGGGCGCCGCGGCGATGGCGCTGTGGATCGGGCGCCATCCCATCCAGCGGCGCGCCGGCGCCCTGATGTTGGGGTCGGTCGTCATCTTCGGAGTCGCGACGATCGTGTTCGCCCTGTCGACGACCGTGGCGCTGAGCGTGGTCGCGCTGGCGGTGGCGGGCGCGGCGGATGAGGTGAGCGTCGTCATCCGGCACTGCATCGTGCAGCTCCGCACGCCGAACGAGATGCGTGGACGAGTCAGCGCGGTGAACTGGCTCTTCGTCTCGGTGAGCAACGAGCTCGGCCAGTTCGAGTCCGGCGTCGCCGCCACCCTCTTCGGGCTCGTTCCCGCCGCGGTCCTCGGTGGCGTGGTTGCGATCGTGAGCGCGGGCGTCGCGGCGGTGTGGTCGCCGGCGCTGCGCGAGGTAGACGAACTCAGATGAGCCGCGTCGCCGTCATCAGCCGCGGGGACCTCTTCCCGACCCGACACGGCGCGGCGGTGAAGATCGTGCGCGCGGCCGAGGCCCTCGCCGCCGCCGGCGACCACGTCGTCCTCGTCTCAGACGACCGCGAGGCCTACCTCCGGTGGCAAGCCGGCGCCTTCGTCCGCATCCCGTTCGGCAGGCGGTTCCGGGCCGCCCAGGAGGCGCCGCTGCTGCGTGACCAGGCGCGCTTCGAGCGCTGGCTCACCCGGATCGGCTACCCCCTCGACGAGACCTTCCTGTACCGGCCGGTGGTGGACCCGGCGTGGTGGCTGCGCGTGCTCTACGTGGGCCTGCGCGAACGCATCGACGTCTACCAGGCGGAGTTCCCCGGGTACGCCGTTCCCGCCGCGCTGGCAGCGACGTTGTTGGGGGGGCGCAGCGTGCTGGTGCAGCACAACGTCGAGCACGATCGCTTACGACAGACGGCGGGGCTCTCCGGCGGTGCGCTCGCCCGGATCCGCGCCGTCGAGCTGGCGGCGGTGGCGGCGGTGGACGAGCTGATCGTCTTGTCCGAGGAGGACCGCGTGCGGTTGGGGGGGCGCGGCTGGCTGGTGCCGCACGGCGTGGACCTTGCCAGCTACGGCGGGCCCGGCGTCGACCTGCGCGCCCGCTATGGCCTGCGCGGTGGGCCGATCCTCTTCTTCCACGGCACGCTTCACTACGCCCCGAACACCGAAGCGGTTCGTTTCCTGGCCGACCGGGTGTTGCCGTCGCTCCCCGACGACGTGTCGATCGTATGCGCGGGGATGGGGGCCCCGGTCGCCTACGCCTCCGAGCGGCTGCGGTTCACCGGGCCGGTGGACGACCTTCCCGCCCACATCCAGGCCGCGGACCTGTGTGTGTGTCCGCTGTTCGCCGGCGGCGGCACGCGGATGAAGCTCCTGGAGTACTTCGCCGCTGGCAAGGCGGTGGTGAGCACCCCGCTCGGGGCCGAGGGGCTCGCGGTTCGACACGGCGAAGAGTTGCTGCTGGCCGAGGGCGCGCACTTTGTCGACGAGGTGCATCGTGCCCTGGGCGACGCCGCGCTGCGTCGCCGCCTCGGTGAGCGCGGCCGCGCCTATGCGGCGGCGCGGGACTGGTCCGACGTCACCCGCGCCACCCGCGCCATCCACCGCGGCGAGGGCCGCGACTTCGTCCCGCGGCCGCCCATCGAGGCCCACCTGCCGCCGCGCGTACCCTCCAAGCCGCTCACGATGCTGTTTCTCGTCAACCGGGGGTGCAACCTCCGTTGCTCCTTCTGCGACCTCTGGGACCGGCCGGAGAACGTCCCCACCGAGCTAGCGCTGGCGCTCCTCGACGAGTCGGCGGCCATCGGCACGCGGGTGCTGGTGCTCACCGGCGGCGAGCCGCTGCTGCACCCGGGCCTCACCGACATCGTCCGTCGCGCCCGCTCGCTGGGCATGGCCGTCAACGTGACCACCAACGGCACCCTGGTCGATCGGCACCTCGAACGGCTCGCCGGCGCCGGGCTCACCTCGATGAGCTTCTCGATCGACGGCCTCCCGGAGACCCACGACCGACTCCGCGGCCAGGTGGGTGCCCACGCGCGCACGTGGCGGCAGCTGCAACGCACCGTCGCCGATGGGCGCGTGGACACGGCGGTGTACTTCACGGTCACCAACCAGAACGTCCGCGAGCTGGTCGCGGTGTACGAGGCCACCCGTGCGGTCGGGGCGCGCTTCGACTTCTGGCCGGTCAACGACGCGCCCCAGCTGTACCTGACCAGCGAGGACGACCAGCGCGCCTGGCTCGACGCCGTGGCGACCCTCTCTCAGCGCGACGCCGACGTCGCGGCGAAGGCCCACTACTACGCTGAGTCGCTGCGCTACCACGCCGGCGAGCGGGGTCCGGTGCGCTGCCTCGGGCTCGTCGATCAGTACGGTGTCACCTACGAGGGCGACCTCTTGCCGTGCTGTGTGTGGGGAGGCGACGGGCTCAAGGTGGGCAATGTGTTCCGCACGCCGCTCTCGACGCTGTGGCGCGCCCCGGAGGTGCAGCGCCACCGCGAGCACCTCTGGGGAAAAGGTTGCTCTGCCGGCTGTTACAACCACTCGTTGTATGAGCTGGTGGCCTCGACGGGGCAGAGTCACCGGGTGGGGTGACGCGGGTTCAGTCCACCCAGACGTGCCGGCCGTCCCGGTGCGTTGCGGCGCCGGGCACCCACGATGAAGTGCCCGACGGGGGCGGGATCAGCGACCGGGGTGAGCTGGGGCTTCGGGTCGGGAGGCTGGGCCAGGGCGGGGGCTGCTGGATGCGCACACCCGACCGCCGCCGCAGGCCGGAAAGCGAAGCTTGGAGGCGGGAGGGTAGGCGACGGTAGCGGGAGGACGCGGCGAGCGTCTTTTCCCGGTTCCTGATAGTTCCCGCCGATGGCATGGTCGCGCGCGAAGTTCAAGGGTCAGCGGGTCTGGGCAGAGGTGGACGCGGACGGAGCGCCGGTCGCCGTGGCCGGGCGGATTGCGGTCCGCTACTCCGACAAGGCGGGGGCCACAATCTACCAGGCGGGAGCGGGTCGGGTGGAGCCTGAGGGCTCGGCGCCGGTGGAGCTCCCCGCGGGGGCGGCGGCGCCGGACTCGCCGATGCCTTCCGGCGGGGCTCCGGGGAGCGCGGCGCCGGCGTTGCGCCCGTCCGGCCGGGGAAGCGGCTTCGGCTCCGCGGGCACGCGCACCGCGGCGCAGGCGGGGGCGGCCAGGACCGCGGCGACGGCCCAGGTGGCGGCGGCGGCCAGCGCCATCCGCTGCTTCACCGACGGCGCGTGCACCGGAAACCCTGGCCCCGCCGGCTCGGGCTGCCTGGTGAAGTTCCCCGACGGGCGCGTGATCGAGCGGCACCGTGGGCTCGGGTTCTCCACCAACAACGTCGGCGAGCTCACCGCGATCGCGATGGCGCTCGACGAGTTGGACGCAGCCGGCGAGCCTCCCGAGGCAGCGGTCGTGATCTTCTCGGACTCGCAGTACTGCCGCGGCGTGCTGACCCAGGGCTGGAAGGCCAAGGCCAACGTGGAGCTGATCGCGGGGATGCGCGTTCGGCTCCGCGCGCGCCCCGGGGTCACGTTGCAGTGGGTGGCCGGCCATGTCGGCCTCGCGGAGAACGAACGCGCCGACGAGCTCGCGCGGCGCGGCGTCGAAGAGTCGCGTCGACGCGGGGCCTGGCCGTCCGGCGGGGCGCGTAGCGACAGCGCGGGATAGCGCCGGGTGCATGACGCGCCTCTCTCTGCTCGTGCTCCTGATCGCCTGCGATACCGCCACCGACCCGCTGGCCACTGAGTTCACCGACTGCGATCCGCTGTCCTACTCGCGCTGCGCCGACCCGTTCCCGTCCAGCTTCTTCCTGCGCGAGGACAGCTCCACCGCGACTGGCGTCCGCGTCCACCTCGGGCCGACCACGATTCCCTTCACCAACCAGGGCGAGCTCAGCTACCAGCCAGATCCAAGATATTGGAACGAGCTCGATGGGTTTTCTCCGATGACCCCGCTGGTGGTGGAGATCCCGGGCATGGCCATCGGCACGCTTCCCGGTCACGCGAACATCGGGGATTCCCTCCTCGACGCCTCGGACGTCGTCGTCGTGGACGCCGCCACCGGCGAGCGCCACCCCGTCTGGTGCGAACTCGACTACGCTGGGCAGGCGGTCGAAGGCAGCCGGATGCTCTACATCCGCCCGGCGGTTCCCTTTCTCAACGGGCATCGCTACGTGGTCGCCCTCCGGCACATCGTGGACGCCGCGGGTGGGCCGATCACGCCGAGTGAGGGGTTCCTGGCGCTCCGGGACGGGGTCGAGACCAACGATTTCGACATCGAAGGCCGTCGCGACCGGTATGAGGACATCTTCGGCACGCTCACCGACGTCCTTTGGAGCCAGGAGGACGTGCATCTGGCGTGGGACTTCACCATCAAGTCGGCGGAGTCCGTCGCCGGCCGCATCCAGTTCATGCGCTCCGACGCCGAGACGCGCGTGGGGGCGGATGGTCCCCCCTACGTCATCGACTCAGTGGACGAGTATGCCCCCGAGCAGGAACTCCACACCTGGAAGCGGATCCACGGGCGCATGACGGTGCCGCTCTACACCGAGGCGGACGGTCCTGACACCCTGCTCACCCGGGACTCCTCGGGCATGCCAATGTATAATGGAGAGACGACGGTTCCGTTCACGATCGTGGTGCCGCGTACGGCCCAGACCAGCCCACGCCCCCTCCAACTCGTCCAGTACGGCCATGGTCTGTTGGGCAGCCAGAGCGAGGTCCACGCCGGGTACCTCGCCGAGGTGGCCGACCGCTACGGCTACATCCTCTTCGCGGTCGATTGGACCGGCATGAAGGAGGACGACACCGACGCCATCACCCTGATGCTGGTCCAAGACCTCGGGCGCTTTGCCACGATCGCCGAGCGCACCCAGCAAGGCTACCTGGAGTTCGCGGCGGCGATCTGGATGATGCAGGGCGCCATGGTTCGCGACGAGGCGATGACGGTCGAGGGGACCGCGCTCATCGATCCGAGTGACGTCGCGTACTACGGGAACTCCCAGGGCGCGATCCTCGGCGGCGGCTACGTGGCCAGCTCACCGGAGATCGACCGCGCCACGCTGGGAGTCGGCGGCATGCCGTACTCGATCCTGCTGACCCGGAGTCACGACTTCGTCCCCTTCTTCGCGATGTTCCAGTCGGTCTACGACGACGAGCGTGACCTGGTCCTGTGGATGGCGCTCATCCAGCAGATCTGGGACCCCGGTGAAGCCGGCGGGTTGGGTCGGCAGATGAACGCCGAACCGCTCCCGGGGGTCGGAGCCAAGCAGGTGCTGCTCCAGGACGCCATCGGCGACGCCCAGGTCACCACCCTCGGCGGCCACAACATGGCCCGTGCCTATGGGGCGGTCAACCCCAATGTTCCGCTGGTCGACCTCTGGGGAGTCGCGTCGGTGGACGGTCCGGTCACCGGCAGCGCCATCACCGAATACGACTTCGGTGCACCGCCGGTGCCGCTCGACAACACCGCCCCCAACGCCGACTTCGACACCCACGAAGACGCTCGCCGCGCTTTTGCTGCGCAGGAGCAGATGGCTCACTTCTTCGAGACCGGCGAGATCGTCAACTACTGCGTCGGCGCCTGCTTGTGCGCCGAAGGGAACTGCGGCGCGCCGGAGTGAGCCGGCAACGCGGTCGAGGTGAGGCTCAGCCTGCCGGCCCCCGCCGGCGCCGCCTCACAACGACTGCCAGCCCGCCCAACGCGCCTGCAAGCGCGGCGGCATCGGTGTGTTGGCAGCAGCAGTCGCCCTGGCAGGTCCCGTCTGGCGGCGGCCCCGCCTGGGGTGCCACCGGCGTCTCGTAGTTGTGGGTGTTCTGGGCGTCGTGGTGGATGCTCTGCCACTGGACCGCCTGGTCGGCGTGGCCCTGGGTGCTCCACGCGAACAGGTTGCCCTCGCGCGTGCTCGCCACCACCTCGACAAACCCGTCGCCGTCGATGTCCCCGACGGCCGGTGAGCCGAGGAGCCAGTTGCCGGTGAACTTGGGCCAGCCCGCCGCGAGCTTGCCCTCGCCGTCCCAGGCGTAGAGCAGGTAGCCGGCGCTCCCGAAGATCGCTTCGGGCTTCCCGTCGCCGGAGACGTCGGCGACGGCAGGCGCCACGAGGAACTGGAGGTCTTCGATCTGCCGCGGCCAACCAGGCATCATGTTGCCGGTCGCCAGGTCCCAGGCGGCGGCCACGTGCTGGTACTCCATCGACGCGATCGCCGCGAGTGACAGCAGGTAGTAGGTGCCGGCGCCGCCGGCGAAGAACTCAGGTTTCCCGTCCCCGTCCAGGTCGCCGAAGCTGACGTTGTTGGACATGGTGGTGAGGCTGGGCTCGGTGGTGTTCCCCCCCTCGGAGTACCCGGTGCGCACGTAGCTGAGGTCGACGGCGACGCTCGCGTCGTGGTGGTAGAGCGGGCTCTGGCCCAACATGACGCAGCTCGCGATCTCGAGGTCACCGTCGCCATCGATATCGGCGAAGGCGAGGCTCGAGGGGTGCCCTTCGCCGACGATGGGCAAGAGCGCCGCCTCGCCGACCAGCCCCGACTCTTCGAGCGGCCAGCCGGTCGCCATCGCGCCGGTGGTCGCGTCCAGCAGGTAGCTGATGGAGAAACGACCGCCGCGGACGGCTTCGTTGCTGCCGAGCCCCAGCTCCACGTCGCCGTCGTTGTCGACGTCGCCGACGGCGACGCCGGTGATGATCCGGTTCCCGGCCACGCCGCAGAGCTCCGCCGCGCAGATCTCCAGGGGGTAGGGCCCCCACGGCACCCCGGTGTAGTCCCAGACGTACAGCCGCTGATCGAGACCGCCGACGATGATCTCCACGGTGCCGTCGGCATCGAGGTCGTAGAGCGTCGGCGCCCCCGCGAAGCCGTTGTCCCAGGAGTCGGCCGGCCCGAAGTCCTCGGGGGCCCGCCCCACCATCTCCACCGGAAAACCGCTGACCACCGAGCCATCGGCATGCCACGCGTAGACGAAACCGCCGCCGCTCGCGGCGACCACCTCGGGCTCGCCGTCCCCCTCGAGGTCGGCCACCCCGGCGCTGGCGATGAACCCATCGCGCATCGGCGTGATTCCCGCGGCCTCGGCGGCCTGGCCCGGGTGCCATCGTGTCGACACCGGCGGCTCGACCGGCCAGCCCGCCAGTTCGCTCCCATCGTGCTGGTACGCGTGCACGCGGCCGCCGCTGGTCGCGATGACGATCTCGTAGTCGCCGTCGCCGTCCAGGTCGTAGAGCACCGGGCTCGACTCGCCGCTGTCGCCCATCGCGACCGGGAACCCACCCAGCAGGTCCTTGTCCTCCTTCACGAAGAAGGTGCGGCGGGCCTGGCCGACGTTGCCTTCGGCGTCGGTGACGGTGATCCGCACGGTCACGCTCGGCGCGAAGACCCGGTCCATCCGGCCGAGGATGGTCTCGCCCTTGCCGGGCTCGACGATTGCGGCGCCCAAGGTGGCGGCATCGAGCGCGGCGACCTCGCCGTCGATGGCGGCGGTGCTGTCGCCTTCGGCGAGGGTGGTCCACTTCGGGACGTCCCAGCCCCGCGCGTAGTCGACCACATAGTGGAACCCGCCCGAGCGTTCGGCGGCGATGCGGGCGTGGACGGGAATCTGGCCGGTGAGCACCTCGTAGGTGTCGAACCAGCCGGGCGTCTGGATGGTCGCGACCGGAGGAATGCGCCCCTCGGCCAGGGCCTGGGTGGCGGCGCCGAGGTTCATCCGCCCGTAGCCGAAGAAGAAGTCCCAGCCCTCTGCCGACGGGTAGGTGCTCGCCTCGGCGGTCTCCGCCGCGCTCAACGCGACATCATCGGCGTTCATCGCGAGGAGTTGCCGGATTTCGTCGGGGGTCAGGTCGATGCCGTGGTCGCGGGCGTACGAGATGAGGATGCCGGCGGCCCCGCTGGTCAACGCGGCGGCCCCGGTGGCACAGGCCGACGTGTCGACGCTCCAGTCCAGACGCGAGCCGAAGTTGTTGCAGTTGAAGAAGTTCTGGTAGCTGTAGGCGCCTCGGTCTTCGTCGCGGGTGTCGGAGTGAATCGACTTCACGTAGAAGATCTCGTCCAACATCGACGGTTGGTTGTGGTGGTAGGCATTTTCGTCGCCCGCCACTCCAACCAGGGTCACACCCTGGTCGTGCGCCCACTTTACGATGCTCGCCAACTCATCCGGTCGCGACAGCGCGCCGAGCGCCATGTTGATGACCTCGGCGCCCTGGCCGGTGGCGTAGGCGATGGCCATGCCCACCCGGTGGCCGTCGGTGATGAAGCCGTCGCCCGTCCGGAGCAGCATCACCGAGCAGTTGGGGCAGATGCCGATGTCGCCGCCATCACCGCCCTCGGCCGCCATCTCCTCTACGACGCCGTCGCCGTGGTCCCCGTAGGAGACCTGCAGCTCGGCGTAGGGGTCGTTGTCGTCGCCGAAGAAGTCCCAGCCGGCGATGTCGTCGACAAAGCCGTTGCCGTCGTCGTCGAGCCCGTCCGAGAAGGTGTAGATGAGGTCGCTCGGGTCGAGCATACCATCGCTGCTGTCGCGACCTGCAGTCCAGTCGACGCGGGTGTCCAGGGCCCAGTCCTGCACGTTGATGAGCCCGTTGCCGTCGGCATCGTAGTCGGCGGCGTCCACCCCCGGGGCGACCTCCGGGAGGGGGAGTTCGGCGGTGTTCAGCGCCACCTTGTTGACGTAGTTGCCGTTGCTCCAGTCAAAACCCGAGTCGCAGACCGCCACCGTGACGTCGAATCGTCCGGTGGAGAGCCGCCAGGCGCGGTCGGCGCTGGCGCCGCTGGCCGTTTCGCCCGACCGGATCGTCGCGCGGCTCCCTTCGGGGATGTAGCTGATCAGGGCCCAATTGCGGTCGAGGTCGCTGGGACAGGAGGCGTCGTCGTCGGGCTCACCGCACTCTGGGAAGGTGGGCAGTGGCAGGACCGCCTGGGCGGTGAGGGCGAGGAACAGGACCATCGGGCGGGCGTAACGCGGGGGGAGCGGCGGGCTGGGGGATCGAGGGCGGCCCGAAGGCGGCGCCTGGGAGCCCAACCCCCGCACGATCGTTTGACAGCGCTCGGTTGCGCCGTGCCCTCCGCGCGTCTACCCTCCGTACTAGTGGAATTCACCGTGGTCCAGCGCTTCGCCTGCACGCCGGAGCTCTACTGGCAACGGTCGGGCGCCTCGGAATTCGAGGCGGCGCTGGCCGCGGCCGCGGGCGTTGAGGTGGAGCCGATGCCCCCGCGTGGCCGCACCCAACGGACCCGTGTCACCCAGAATCAACCGCTTCCCCCCGTCGCCCAGCGGGCGCTCGGCGTCGAGCGGTTCCGCTACGTGCAGGAGGTCGAGCGCGACGACGCCCGCCTGTCCACGACCTGGGCGATCGTCCCGGACGTGTTCAGCGAACGGGTCAGCTGCCGCGGTGAGTCTCGCGTGTCCGCCGCCGAGGGCGGCTGCGAGCGGGTGATCGCCGGGAAGATCGACGTGAGGGTGGCGCTGGTGGGCGGCTCGATCGAGCGGCACATCGCCGAACAGGTTCGGCGGGGCTATGCGAATGCCGAACCAGTGATTCGGCGCCTTGTCGAGGGTGGGTGATGGACGTCGCGCAGCTCATGCTTCTGGCGGTCGTGACCGGCTACGGGGATCCCGTGGACGGCTACCCGTCTGACGAAGAGCGGGCGTTGGTCCTCTGGACAAACGCGGCGAGGGTGGCCCCCGACGAGTTCAAGCAGGACTACCGCACCGGTGGCTGCTCGATGGGCGACTTCAGCGCCGACGAAAAGACGGCCAAGGCACCGCTCTACCTCGACCTGGCGTTGACCGAGGTGGCCCGACTCCACTCGCGTGACATGCGCGACAACGGGTGTTTCCAGCACGACTCCTGTGATGGTACCGACACCTGGACCCGCGTGGCTCGTTACTATTCGGACGCCAACGGCGGCCTGGGGGAGAACATCGCCTACGGCACCACCGACCCCCGGTACGCGGTGATGTCGATGTGGATGTGTTCGCACGATGGGCACCGCGCCAACATCATGAGCGGCAGCTTCAACGAGATGGGCGGCGGCATGGCGTCGGACTTTCTGACCCAGGACTTCGCCGCCGGCGAGCTCAGAGAGGGCGAGCCGCCGGTCCGCGTGGCCGCCGAATACGGCGACGCGGTCTACGCCGACTGGGGGGACGACGACGCGCCGGCGCGGCTCCAGCTCAACGTGGACGGCGCGCGGACCAACCTCGAGTCCTTCGTCGGGGATCCCGACAACGGCGTGTACTACCAGAGCCTCGACGCGGCCGAGTGCACCCCGTGGGTCGTGGAGTGGGAGACCCGCGGTGGGGACTCCGGCAGCTTCCCGGCGACGGGTGCGCTGCTCGCGGGCGACTGCGCCGAGGAGTACGACGGGAGCGTCGCCTGGGGCGGCGGGGGCGCAGACGACGACGACGACCACGGTCCCGGACACCCCGGTCGCAACGGGGTCATCGCGCTACCCGAGGTGATGTGCGGGACAGGTGCACCGACGGCGGGGTTGGCCGGCGGGGTTGCCGGGCTGTTGCTCACCGCCCGCCGGCGGCGCGACCAGGGCTAGCCTGGGCTAGCCAGCAGTACCCGGTGCGGCCGGCGGCGGCGCGAGCGCCGCCGCCTTCAGGGGCAGATCGGCCAGGAAGAACCCGTCCCCTTCGGCGGGAGCTTCGACGACCGCGATCCCGTTCTTGAAGATGCCCGAGCGCCCCGCGAAGAAGACGCCATCTTCATCACCCCAGCGGTCGGCGGCCATGAAGATCCCATTCCAGCCGCGGAGCTGGTTGCGCCAATAGGCGTGGACGTCGGCCCCTTCGTCGACCCAGTTGGTGGGAAATAGCAATAGATCAGGACGAACCTTACGAATATGCGTCAGGAAGCGGGGGTCGTTGATGTCCATGCAGATACCGAGAGAGGTCTTTCCCCACGGAGTCTGGAACACCGGGTACGGGAGATCCCCTGGGTTGGCCCAGGTGTGGTCGTCGATGTAGAGGAGTCGCTTGCGGTAGACCGCCTCGATCTTGCCCTCCGGGTTGATGACCATCGCCGCGTTGTAGAGCTTGCCCTCACAATCCTCGACGAATCCGATCACGATGTGGGCGCTGTGCTCCCTTGCCAGGAGAGCCAGGATGCGCCACGTGGCCCCGCGCGGCAGTTCGGCCATGGGCCGCACGACGTCGGGGTTCGGAAAGCGGTAGCCTGTAGCAGCCATTTCTGGAAGGACGACCAGCTTGGCACCCGCGATGAGCGCCTGTTCGGTGAGCCCGGCGAGCTTCTCCAGATTGGCGTTCCGGGCCCCTCGCCGGGGCTTGAACTGGACGACAGCGAGCATCACGCGAAATGTAACGCGGGGCGGGTGGGGTGCGCGTGGGGCTCCGGCGTGCCAGGATGGGGGCGGAGAGACTTTCATGCGCCTTTGCCCCTTCCTGACCGGTCTCGCTCTTGGCTGCTCGGGGGGGGCACGGCCGACTCGGGTGACACCGACACCGACACCGACACCGACACCGATCCTGCGGTCAACCTGGGCTTCGACATCGCGGGTGACTACGATGGCACCACGTTGAGCCTGACCTGGCTCGATCCCGCGTCGCTCGGCTCGGAGGAGCTCGTCTTCGAAGATGTCTTGCTCACGTCGGCCGTCGCGACCGCTCACGTCGAGGTTGCGGCTCCCGCGCCGGACGCGACCGAGCTCATCGAGATCGATCCCACCACCGCTCCCGGGTTGATGGCCGGCTTGTACGTCCCCGCGCTCACCCGCGACGACGTCTGCGTGGGCGTCGGGATGGTCTGGCCCGTCTACCTTTCGGGGGAGATTCCCGCCGACCGCGCCGCGGCAGGCTTCACGGTCGGCGGGACCTTCGGCGGTGACCCCGATGGGATGCGACTGGTGCTCCTCTCGGCGATCAGTCTCGGCGTCGGCGAGGGGCCGGCGCCGCTCTGCGACGGCCACATGAGCGCCGAGTGGAGCATTCCCGTCTCCGGCGAGCCCCCTGCCGACCACCGGTATGAGCTGGACTTCCTGGGCATGGACGCCGCGCTGGAGATCCCGTTCTCCTACACCGACAGCGATCACAGCGGTGACTTCACCGCCGGGGACGCGCTCGTCAACGCCGCGTGCGCGGGTGGTACGCCCGTGGGCCTGTTGTGGATGCCCAGTCCCACCGACCTCACGGTCGCGTTCGGCTTGGTCATGCAGGGCGGCATGTCCGGCTGGAATGCGATCCTGATGGGCGGCGGCGGCCCAGGGGGCCTCCTCGACGAGGCGGCGCGGACGAGCCTGCTCATCGACGACGGGTGCGTGCTCGGCGGCCCTTCGGTAGGATGACCTGACGGCATGAACGACGCCATCCGCATCCGCGGCGCGCGGGAGCACAACCTGCGCGGCATCGATGTCGACGTGGTCCACGGGTCGTTGACCGTGATCACCGGCGTGTCGGGGTCGGGCAAGTCGTCGCTGGCGTTCGACACGCTTTACCAGGAGGGGCAGCGGCGCTTCATGGAGTCGTTGTCCCCGTATGCTCGGCAGTTCCTGGGCCAGATGGAACGGCCGAAGGTGGACTCGGTCTCCGGCCTCTCCCCGACGCTCTGCATCGACCAGAAGACCGTCAATCGCAATCCGCGCAGCACGGTCGGCACGGTCACCGAGCTCTTCGATCATCTGCGCCTGCTGTGGGCCCGGCTCGGCACGCCGCACTGCCCGCTCTGCCAGCGTCCGATCGCGCGGCGTAGCCCCGGGGACATCGCTGACAGCTTGCTCGCAGCGTACGAGGGCCAGCGCGTGCTCGTCCTGGCGCCCGTCGTCCGCGACCGCAAGGGGGAGTACCGGAAGGAGCTGGACGAGTGGCGACGCGATGGCTGGTTGCGGGTGCGGATCGACGGGGCCCTGCGCACCCTCGACGAGGACATCGTGCTCGAGCGTTACGAAAAGCACACCCTGGAGTTGGTGGTCGATCGCCTGGCGGTGGTTGCCGACGACCGGGCTCGGTTGGTGGAGGCGGTCGAACGTGCGGTAGGCCTGGCCGGTGGAGTCTGCGCCACCGTGGCGGCCGAGGTGTGGGTGCAGCACGCGGTGGAGCGGGCGTGTCCCGAACACGGCGTCAGCCTCCCCGAGATGGAGCCGAGACTCTTCTCGTTCAACGCGCCCCAGGGTGCGTGCGGCACGTGCATGGGCATCGGCGCGGTCTTCGCCGACGCCCGCGGGAACCTGCTGCCGGCCCCGTCGGACCTCGACGCTGGTAGGCGGCGCGTCTGTCCCGCCTGCTCGGGGCGTCGTCTCAACCCGGTTGCGTTGGCGGTGCGCTTCCGTGGCCGGAACATTGCGGAGCTGGCGACGATGTCCGTGTGCGATGCCCATGCGTTCTTCGCCTCGGTCACCCTCGAAGGGGCCGAAGCCCGCGTCGGCGCCGGCATCGTCCACGAATTGAAGCAGCGGCTGCGTTTCCTGGACGAGGTCGGGCTCGGCTACCTGTCCCTCGACCGGGCGGCGAACACGCTGTCGGGCGGCGAGGCGCAGCGCATCCGACTGGCGGCCTGCGTGGGCAGCGGGCTGGTGGGGGTCACCTACGTGCTCGACGAGCCCAGCATCGGGCTCCACGCGCGGGACAACGGCAGGCTGATCGCGGCGCTCGCTCGGCTGCGCGACGCCGGGAACACGGTGGTCGTGGTCGAGCATGATCGAGAGACGATGGAAAAAGCGGACCGCATCATCGATGTCGGTCCGGGGGCTGGCCGCAACGGCGGTCTGTTGGTCGCGGAGGGCACGCCTCGCGCGTTCTCTCGTCTCAACACCGAGACCGCTCGGTTTCTCCGAGATGCCGAAACCATCGCGCTTCCAGCGTCGCGACGGCCAACCACGGGGGCGCAACTCTCGCTGCGCGGGGCCACCCTTCACAACCTCCACGGCGTCGACATCGACCTGCCGCTGGGGGCCCTGACGGTGTTCACCGGGGTGTCGGGCTCGGGAAAGAGCACCCTCGTCTTCGATGTCCTCAAGCCCGCGCTCGATCGGGCCATCGTCGGTGACGAGACGCCCGGACTCCTTGGGGCCGACGCCATCGACAAGGTCATCGAGATCGATCAGTCGCCGATCGGGCGCACCCCGCGCAGCAACCCCGCCACCTACACCGGCGCGTTCGACCTGATTCGTGACCTCTACGCCGAGCTTCCGGAGTCGCGCTCTCGCGGTTGGTCCAAGTCCCGGTTCACCTTCAACGTGGCCGGCGGCCGGTGTGAGGAGTGCGAGGGGGCGGGTGTCCGGGTGATCGAGATGAGCTTCCTCGCGGACGTCATGGTGGTGTGCGAACGGTGCGACGGGCGTAGGTTCAACCCGGAGACGCTCGAGGTCCGGTACCGCGACCGCTCCGTCGCGGACGTGTTGGCGATGACGATGACGGAGGCGGCGGAGTTCTTCGTCAACCACAAGAAGCTCAGTCGCATCCTGGGGACGCTGTGCGCGGTAGGGCTGGGCTACGTCACGTTGGGACAAACGGCGTCGACCCTGTCCGGCGGGGAAGCGCAGCGGGTGAAACTCTCGACAGAGCTTCAACGTGTCGCGACTGGGCGCACGGTGTATCTCCTGGACGAGCCGACCACGGGCCTGCACTTCTCGGACGTTCGGCTGCTGCTCGCGGCGGTGCAGGCGCTGGTCGACGGGGGGAACACGGTGGTGGTGATCGAACACAACCCCGAGGTGATCAAGGTCGCGGACCACCTCGTGGAGCTTGGCCCCGAAGGCGGCGCGGCGGGGGGGCGGGTCTTGTTCAGCGGCCCTCCGGAGGCGCTCGCGCGACAGGACACACCCACGGGACATGTGCTCCGCGCGCTGCCAGAGTTCGGCGGCGGGCCCCGCCGATTCGCCGCCGGGAGGGCCAAGACCTTTGTCGCCGGGCGCGCCGACGATCTCGTGGTGCGCGGGGCCCGATGCCACAACCTGCGCGGCGTGGACGTGCGGATTCCGCGCGGCAAGACCACCGTGATCACCGGCGTGTCCGGCAGCGGCAAGACGTCCCTGGCCTTCGACACCATCTTCGCCGAGGGGCAGCGACGCTACGTCGAGAGCCTCAGCACCTACGCTCGCCGGTTCCTGGGGCGCTTGGACCGCGCTCCTGTCGATGCGGTCGAGGGGCTGGCGCCCTCCATCGCGATCGACCAGAAGGTCAGCGCGCAGACGCCACGGTCCACGGTCGCCACCGTCACCGAGGTGTGGGACAACATGAGGCTCTTGTGGACGCATGTGGGCGTCGCACACTGCCACAAGTGCGGAGAGGTGGTCCGAGCGTGTTCGCCCGGCCAGGCACCCGAACGCCTCGCCGGTCGGGGCCCGGGTCGCGTCGTCGTCGACCTGGCCATCGCCCGCCCCGCGCACGAGCTGCTCGCGGAAGGCTTCGCGAGGGCTGATCGGCTCGGGGTGGCGGTGGCCCTCGACTCCCTCGGCGCCGCGCCGGTCCCCTGCCTGGTCATCGACCGGTTCGACCCCGCCCGCGTCGAGAAGAGCCGGGTCATCGAGGCGGTGGCGCTCGCGTACAAGCTGGGGGGCGGCCGCGCGCGCTTCGTCTCGTCGGTCGGGTCGTGGCCGCTGTGTGCGCGGGCGGAATGCAGCACGCACGGCGCCGTGGTCCCCGACCCCCTCACGTCGCGGCACTTCTCGTTCAATCACCACCTGGGCGCGTGCCCGGCCTGCGAGGGCATCGGTCGCAAACGAACGCGCGCGGTCTGGTGGAAGGGGGACGCCGACCAGCGGCTGCTGGCCGACGCCGCCCCGGGGGCGCTCTGCTACGTCTGTGAGGGGGCCCGGCTGCGCCCGGAGTCCCTCGCGGTGCGCGTCGGCGGGCGCTCCATCGCCGAGGTCGCGGCGATGTCCGTGGCGGATGCGGCGGCCTTCTTCTCGGCGCTGCAGCTGGCGGGCAACGATCGTCTCATCGCCGAGCTGCCGCTGTTGCAGCTCGGCGCTCGGTTGGGTTTCCTGCTGGACGTCGGGCTCGAGTACCTCAGCCTCGATCGGCGGGGAGACACCTTGTCGGGCGGTGAGGCGCAACGAATCCGACTCGCGTCGCAGATCGGCAGTGGCCTCGTCGGTTGCATCTACGTCCTGGACGAGCCGACGATCGGCCTCCACCCTCGCGACACCGACCGCCTCCTCCGGACGATCGATCGGCTCCGCGCGCTGGGGAACACGGTGATCATGGTCGAGCACGACCCGGAGACGATCCGTCGAGCCGACTGGGTCATCGATCTTGGCCCCGGCGCCGGGGAGGAGGGCGGGCTGCTCTTGGCCGCGGGGACTCCCGACGGGCTCGGTCCCGCCTCGCTCACCGGGGCCTTCCTCCGGGGCGAGCGTGTGATTGCGGTTCCGACGGCGCGCCGCCAGCCGGCCGCCTGGCTCACGGTCGGCCCGATTCGGCAGCACAACGTCGCGGGCGTCACCGCGCGGTTCCCGATGGGTTGCCTGACCGTCGTGACCGGCGTCAGCGGCAGCGGCAAGAGCACCGTCGTTCTGGAAGGGTTGGTCCCCGCGCTCCGGGCCGGCCGGCCGGGCGCCTGGCGGATCGTGCCGTCCACGGGCGCCACCCAGGCCACTCCGGAGCTGAGCGTCATCGACCAGGCGCCCATCGGGCGCAGCCCGCGGAGTACCCCGGCGACGTACCTGGGTATCTGGGACGCCGTGCGCGAGCTCTATGCGGGTACTCCGGTCGCCAAGGAGCGCGGCTGGACCGGGGGCCGCTTCTCGTTCAACGCCGGCGCCGGCGCCTGTCCGCACTGCGGAGGCCATGGGCAGCTCCGGATCGAGATGCACTTCGTCAGTGACGTGTGGGTGCGCTGCGACCACTGCCAGGGTCGTCGGTTCGAGCGAAGCACGCTCGACGTCCGGTGGAAGGGCCACACCGTCGCCGACGTCCTGGAGATGCGGGCCGATGCCGCCCTGGAACTCTTCGCCGCGCATCGGAAGATCGCCCGTGGGCTTCGTTCGCTGGTGGATGTCGGCCTCGGTTACCTGCGCCTCGGGCAGTCCTCGGCGACGCTGTCCGGTGGCGAGGCGCAGCGGATCAAGCTCGCCCTCGGATTGATGGAGCGGCCCGGGGACGTCGGCCGCGTCTACGTCCTGGACGAACCGACCACCGGGCTCCACCTTGCGGACGTCGACAAGCTCCTGCGCGTCCTCGACCGGCTGGTGGAGCAGGGCCACACGGTGGTGGTGGTCGAGCACCACCTCGACGTCATCCGGCACGCGGACTGGGTCATCGACCTGGGTCCCGAGGCCGGCGCGGCGGGCGGCACGATCGTGGTGGAAGGTCCGCCCGAGCGGGTCGTGGCCGAGCCCCGCAGCCACACCGGCCGCGCGCTCGCCCGGTCGTTAGCGGATGCGCACCATGCACTCGGCCGGTAGCACGTGGTCCCCATCCTCCGGTTTTCCCAGCCAGTAGGCGAACTCCACCACCACCTCGACGCCCAGTTCGGTCAGTCGAGCCCTCATCACGTGTAGGGCGGTGCCCGGACGCAGCCAAAAAGCGGAGAAGATGGCTACCTTCTTCTCGTCGAGCCCCTCGGCGCGCTCGATCCACTGCAGCACGGCCGGCGTCGGGCCTTCCCGGCGCAGCGACACGGGGGTGCCGAGGATCACCCCGTCGAACTCGCCGAGGTCGGTCGGCGCGAGGGCCAGCGGGGTGACCGTGACGGCGAAGGCCCGGGCGACCAGCATCGCCTCCATTCGCGCCACCACCGACCGACAGCGGCCACCGGTGTCGTCGTAGGTCAGCAGCAGGCGTTTGGGAGTGAAGGGCAAGGCAAACCGGAGCGTTCTCCCTACCCAACGGTCAATCGTCGGTCAACCCGCTTGACCGGCGCCTGACGTGGACGGTATGCACGGCCCCTCGGGGGAATGCCATGTCTCGGTGGATGGTGAACGTGCGTGGCCAGTCCTACTCGGCTGGGGGCATGGACGAACTGAAGCAGCTCGCCAAGAAGGGTGAGCTTGGCGGCGGCGACATCGTGCAGCCGCCCGGCGCGTCCGAATGGCTCTACGCGGTGGAGATTCCCGAGCTGAAGGTGGCCCTGCGCCCCGACCCCCTCGATGGGATGGACCTTGGGGACGGTGGCGGTGCGGGCCTCTCCGCGGTGGTCAAGGGCACGATTGCTTCAGTGATGGTGCTCGCGTCCCTCGGCATGTCGGCCTACGCCGTGCAGCTCAAGAACGCGATTCCCACCGAACAACTGCAGATTCACGACGAGTCCGGGGAGAAGGGCGTCAGCTACAAGGAGGTGTTCATCACCGCGAAGGGCGCGTCGCTCAAGGCCGAGGCGAGCGCGTCGTCGGCCGACGTCCACCCCTTGAAGAAGGACGCCCGGGCCGAGCTGCTCGGCAAGCGCGGCGGGTGGTACAAGCTCCGCTTCGAAGGGAAGGAGGGCTACGCCCCGGTGGATGCCGTGCTCCCTGGCTACTACATGGCCGACGACAAGACCAAGCAGGACTACGACCCGCTGTACAACCCGGACAAGTACGTCTACGTCGGCAACGCCTCCTGGACGATGACCAAAGAGAAGACCAAGAAGGGCATCTCGGATCTGGCGGCGAGCCTGCAGAACGACAGCAAGTTCCCGATGACCGACATTCGCATAGTCGCGACAGTGAAGGATTCGGCCGGCAATGTGATCCAGGAGAAGGAGATGCCGGTGGAGGGCGTCCTGGGGGCCAACCGCGCCGACATGATCGGGACGTTGAACCCGGCGAAGGGGGATAGCGTCACCCCGCCCCGCATCATGTTCACCAGCACCTTCGAGAAGATCGTGATGGAGGATCCCAAGGCCGCGGACCGCTGGCTTGACGTGGTCGAGGTGGAGGTCGGCAAGGTCGAGACGCTCGAGGCCAGCGTGGTGATCGCCGAAGTCCGCGCGATTCCTCCCGAGGGCCGATAGGGAGAACGACGGCGTCCCCCCGCGCCGCTACCACTCCATGTTGAACCAGTCGGTGGTGTCGTACCCGGTGTAGGGGTAGCCCCACCGGTCGGGGTAGTGGTCGCAGTAGTAGTCCGGTTCGCCGCACCAACCGGCGCCGAAGCCGATGCTGATCTCTTGGAAGGTCAGCTTCATGTACTCCACCGGCAGGTCGAACTGCACCGTGTTTGCGTCGGGGTAGCTGACCGTGGGGTCGTCGAGGTCGTAGAAGGTGCCGGAGCTGAAGTCATATCCTTGCAGCGAGCCGATCCCGGATTGGGCGAGCATGCGGTAGATGCCGTAGTCAGCCGCCGGGGATGTGGCCCAGGCCTCCACGAACAGGTGGGCCTGGTCCGAGCTGTCGCGACTGACCAGTCGCATCTGCAAGGTCCCGTCGACGTACCGGTACGTTCCGCTCACGACGTCGAAGTCGCCGGGCACCACCAGGTCGCCCTCCGCGTCGCCGACGTCGCTCATCGGCTGCCACGGCGCATCGCCCAGGACCAGTTGCAGCCGGGCTTCGTAGGTGCGCAGGTTGTCGGTGAGCGTCAGGAGCAGGTCCACCGTGTCCCCGGCGGCGCTGGAGTCCACATCGACGTAGAGCCGGTCGACGGTGTTGGTGTCGCCGGGGCTCAGTGCGCCCACGCTTTCGTCGTTGTCGTCGGCCACCGCCCCTGCGGTGGAGCTGGCCTCGACCGACAGTACGGCGATGACCTGCCCCGACGTACTCTCGTCGCCGAGATTGGTGACACGGAACTCGAGCTCGGCGGATTCGTCGGGGTCGAGGATGCCGTCCCCGCCGTCATCGTCGATGGTCACACCGGTGATCGTCGGGACCGGGAAGGGCACCGCGAACGCCACCGGGACCGTCCATGTCTCCACGCCGTCGCTCAAGACGACCTGGGCGGTCAGGTCCTTCGAGTCGACGTGGTTCGCCGCTACGTTGGCGATGAACGCGTCGCTCAACGTGATTCGCTCGCCGTACTCGAAGAGGTCGGGGTCGACTTCGACCGGGCCGCCTACGGTGATCGTCAGGTCGGCATCGGTGGACTCGAGCGTCGCCCACACCGGACCAGAGGTCTCCGCGCCGAGGTTGGTGGCGGTGAAGCTGACGGTGAATCCCGTCGTCCCCGGATCTAGTTCGGGGGGGGACGTGGTCAGCGCGGACACCGACAGGTCGGGCGGCGCGGGGAGGTAGCAGACGCCGCTCCCGAGCGCGTCGACCGCCAGCGGCACCATCGTGGACTCGACGCTGCCGCCTCCGTAGCGGATGCTGAAGCTCTGGATGATGCCGCCCGACTCCGAGTCGGCCTCTACCCACCAGCGCCGGCTGCCCGCTTCGGGAGGCAGAAACGCCCAGGCGTCGGTGATATCGGCGGCGTAACGGGTGACATCCGCCGGCGCCGTGCCGCTGACGAGCACCGTCGACCAGTCGGGTGCGTCGTGGTCGCCGACGCCGACCACGAGCTTCAGGGTGCCCTCCGACAGGCCCTCCCAGTCCACCGCGGCGCTGCTCGACTGGCCGACCAGCACCTTGCCGGTGAGCGTCTCCAAACGATCGGCAGCGCTGACGGTGACGGTGACCGGGACGTAGCTGTTGTCGGCGGTGGTGGGGTCGATGCTCAGTTCGAACGGAGCGTCGACCGAGGCGCCCGCGGCCAGCCCCCCAACCGATTGGGTGGCGGCCGCCACACTCGCGCCGCCGTCAGGGAACGCGACCGTGACCGACACCTCCGCGGCAGCGACCGTCGCGGCGTTGGTCACCGTCACCACGATGGCGCCGCTGTTTCCGGGGTAGATCGGCGCGGGGGTGACGACGAACGTGGCGCTGAGGTCGGGCTCGAGCGCGGTGACCTCCACGTCGTCGAGGTACCAGTCGTCGCCGTCGGTGCCCTCGAAGCGCCAGGCAAGGTACACCACGTTGCCGACCCACGCGCTGAGGTCGTAGTTGGCGCTTTCGCCCCAGGCGCGATCGGCAGCCGGGGGCAGGTCCTCAGCCACCGCGACGTAGGCGCCGTCGGCGGGATCGGAGCTACCGGTGCTGATGTACAGCCCGTGCCTGGCCCGGCCGGGCGAGACTGCGTACTCTTGCCAGCGCACCTGCGCGTCGGCCACGGCCTTCAGGTCGATGGGCGGGGAGACCAGCCAATCATCCGGGGGGATGGCGACCTCGCTGCTGCCGCGGGCGTGGTACACCGCATAGCTGCCGCTCTGGGCCTGCGTCGCCGACAACTCCCAGGCGTAGCCCTTGAAGGTGAGACTGGAGTTGACCCAGCCCGCCGTCTCGATCGCCGCGAACTCGGTCTCGTCGAACTCGAAGTCCTCGGTGTACGGCATGGTCCGCCCGATCACGGTCACCGGCAGGGAGAACGGCTGGCTTGGACCGGCGGTGGGCAGGTCGCTCATGGCGGCCGGGTCGCCGAGGTCGATGGCCTTGAAGTAGTACTCCAGACCGGGGGCTTCCACCGATTCGGCGGGCACCACCACCGCGTAGCTGTCTCCGGTTGCCGCCGTCGCCGCCGGCCGCCACGTGCCGTCGCCGGCGGTGCGGTAGTAGAGGGCAACCTGGGCGACGCCGTCGGGGTCGGTGGCCGTGACCGTCAGCGATACCGCCACGCCTTCGACGGGGCTGGGTGGAACGACGTGCGCCAGTGACGGACCGGCGTACCGGGCCCAGTCATCGGGCTCCGGCTCCGGCGTACACGCCGCCATCACCAGGGCTGCGGCGACCAGGAGCGCGCGCGTCACTCCCGCCCTTCCATCAGGTAGCAGGCGGCGTAACACTGGTGGTCGATGATGTTTCCGGTGCCGTCGGAGAGGGCCAGGCAGTCGTAGCCACCGGGGCAGTCGCGGTCGGAGTCGCACTGCACCCCGCAGTAGCCCCAGAGGCAACGATTCCCGTTGCCCCCGCAGTCCGGATCGTCCTCGCAGTCGTGGCAGAAGTACCCGCCGGCATCGTAGCACTCGCCGGTCATCGAGCAGAACTCGCCGAAGCCGCAGTCGAGCTTGGTGTCGGTGCACTCCGCCTGGACGCAGGTGGCCGTCGCGTCGTCGCACAGGTCGCCAAAGCGGCAGTCGGTGTGTTCCTTGCAGCCGGGTGCGCAGAGATTGTCGTCTCCGCAGAACTGTTCGATCGCGCATTGGGTGGACGTGGCACAGGTCTGGGGGGCACACTGCCCCTCGATGCACTCCTCGCCGAACGCGCACGGGGTGTCGGCGTTGCACTCATCCTTGGTGCTGCCCCCGCAGGCCAGGACGAGGACGAGAAGGTGCAGGATCATCCTCCGCTCCGTATCTGGTATTCGGCCACGATGTACTGCTCGCTCTCCGGCACCTGCTCCTGCTCGAAACGGATGGCGTTGCGCTCTTCGACGTAGGTGTAGTCGGTGTTCAGGGTCAGGTCGCGAATCTTGCTGTCGGTCTCATCCGTGGCGTAGAGGCCCACCTTGAGGCTGTCCAGGTCCGGGTACCGGCTCAGCTCAAACTCGGAGAGGAGCCCCGAGAGGACCAGCCCGAGCTCCGCGACGATCGGCGCGAAGTCGTCGTCACAGATCGAGTCGACCAGCCCCCCGGTTTTCTCGATGGCATCGACGTAGCGGTGGCCGTAGTCTGCGGCGCCGTTCGCGGACCGGCAGCTGGGTTCGCCCTCCGAGGTGGGGGGATCCGCGCCGACGACTCCCGAGACGTTCATGATGCGGTGATCACGAAAGGCCGCATCGCCCTTGAGCTCCGCGAAGCCCGAGAGATACGCGTCGACCGGGTCGGGCGAGCTGTCCTCTTCGTCCGAGACGACCAGAATCGTCAGATTCGCGTCCTCGCGCACCAGGCCCGCGTTGTGACCCGCCATGAGCCCGGGCTCCGTGGCCAGACGCACCGCCTCCAGGCCCTGTTCGAGCCCCGAGCCCGAGGTGCCCTGGGCCACCATCTCCGCGAAGATCTCGGCCGGACCTTCCACCAGGGGGCCAAGCAGCAGCACGTCGTTGTTGAGCGTGAACTCGTCGGATAGGCCGATGTCGGCGGTCACGCCGCCGTTGAGGGTGTCCTCGGCCGAGCGGGCCAGGACCAGCGTGCCGCCGGGAGCGATGATCGAGCCCGCGGGGAACGCAAAGTCGTTCCGGCCGTCGTCTCGCATGGTCCAATCGGAGAGGTCATGCTCCACCGTGTCGAGATTGGTGAGCTCGATCCATTCCCCGACGTTGTCGGCCACAACGTCCGGATCGGCCATGATCTCGGTCACGATGACCTCGCCGTAGCGGGCGTCCACGCCGCTCCCATCGGCGTCGAGGCTACAGGAGGGGTTGGCCTGTCCAGGCGTTCCCGGACCCACCTCGCACCAGTGGTCCCGCTTGTCGTTGCTCACCGCGTTGAACCACGTTGGATCGAGCGCGAGGGCCTGGCCCGACTTGACGTGCCAGTCGCGGTCGTACTTGACGCGCTCCTGTTCCTTGCCGTCCCCGTCCAACAGGACAATCTCGTCGTCACCGCCAATCAGCCGACCCCGCGCGGTGTCGGTCTCGACGTCGGTGGTGACCACGCCCATCTGCCAGTCGACGTCCGTGCCCTCGAAGTATTGGATGAAGCCATCGAAGTTGGTCGCGAGCTTCTTCTGTTCTTCGATCATCGAGCAACTGTTGTCGATGACCAGGATCACGTCCACGGTGTTCTTGCGCACCTGCTGGAAGGCGTCCACCTTCTCGGCCTGGGTGAAGCTGGAGTCACTACAGGCGGCGAGCGCCATCCATGGCAGTACCCTGAGCTTATTCACCTGCTGCCTCCTGGCTCTTATCGCCATCACCCCGTTCGAGTCCGTCCAGCCCCCGGAACAGGAGGGCGTCGGCCAGCGCCGCCGTCTGCGGGAACATGTGGAAGCTGGAAAACACGACCTGGCCGCGCGAGACCGGAATGCGCACCGCCAGGGGGGCGCCGACGAACATCGTAGGCTCCTCGCTGTCCGCCGGGTCGTAGAGGATGTCGCCCCGCACCAGGACTTCGGTGTCAGCGCCTGCCTTTTCTATCACCGCGAAGTCCGAGTAGTTGAACTCGACGTTGATGACGCTGGTGCCGAGCAGCTCGCGCAGGGCTTCGTCCTCAATGTCCGCCAGCACCGAGCCGGCGACACCCAGCTGCGCGGCGTCGACGACCTTGTCGTCGTCGAGGAACTCGATGGCGTCGGGCCAGCAGAACTCGATGAGATCGTAGGCCCAGTCGGTCACGAACATCGACCCGCCGCCATCGACGTAGTCGCACGCGTTCTGCATGGCGGTGGGGTCGATGAGCAGGCTGTCGTCCGCCTCCCGCGAGTAGTTGTACCGAAACGCGTTGAGGCCGCGGGTTCCACTGTTGAGGAACACGATGTTGAACTTCTCGATCTGGAACTTGGCTTCGTTGGGCACCGGCTCGGTGAACAGGGACTCCACCGTGCGCCCTGGGTCGTCACGCTGGGGCGGCTCGTCACCGACCCACGTCGTGGATTGGGCGATGTACCCGTTGTAGGCCACACTTCCGATGTCGTTGCGCGCGAGCGTGGCCGCGATGTCGTCGAAGTCACCGTTGACCACCGCGATCGCGTCCAGGTCGATGGCCGTGATCCCACTGTCGATGCACCCGAGGAGGGAGAGGAGCGCCGGGAGCCTCATTCGAGGATGACCGTCCCGGAGACGGCGACGTAGGAGCTGCTCTTGGTGGTCACCGTGCTGAAGCTGAAGCCGACAGGCGGTCCCTCGATGGAGGACAGGGCCGTGAAGGTGGCGTTGCCCGCCTTGAGCTGGCTGAGCTCGTCGGGAATGTAGCTGTGCAACCCGTCGTCCCACGGCAGCGAGCCGGCGTAGCCACTGGCCCCCTCCGGGTCGACGAGCTGGCCGGAGATGGACGTGAAGAAGATCGCGTCCGGGTAGGTCAGGGCGCCAGGGATGCTGGGGTCGTCCGCAAGCGCCCAGGTGTAGAGGACCTCCTCGGCGCGGCTGATGGTGTAGTTGCCCCACCACTCCGGATCCACCATCACGAAGTCCGCCGGGACCGTCGGCTGGGCGTTTTCGACGATCTCCTCGGGAATGCCGTCGGGGTCGCCCTCGGTGTGGAGGGCGTACATCTGGTCGAAGCAGTAGTCATCCAGCGAGACGTCGTCCTTGGTGTAGTAGATCATGCCGGAGGCGCCGTCGACGTGTTTGTCGAGGGTGATGATGTTGCAGTCCGATTCGAACCACACGTGGTCGCCGGCGCTGACGGTCTCGTTGGCGGGGCAGTCCGCGGAGCCGCCCGTCTCGTAGGTGCGCCATACGCCGTTGCTGTCGTAGGGCATGGGGCCGCCGGCACAGGCCGGGCTGGTCGAGCAGTCGCTGTCGGAACAGTCGGTGAACTCGTCGTTGTCGTTGTCCAGCTGGTCGGTGCAGTTCGCCTCGGGGTCCGGAGGACAGGGCGGATCGAGGGGCAGGTAGAAGAGCACCCCCACCGAGACGCCTTCGCCGATGGCGCCGCTGGCGTTGTCGATGCCGCGGGAGACGCGAAACCAGCGCGAGATACCGACGTTGCCGAGGTCGATCTCGCCGTCGAGTACGGTGGTGCCATCCTCGATGAACACCCCTTCGGTGCCGGTGGTGACGAGCACATCACGGGTGCCGAGCTCGGCGGCGTTGCTGACCGTGAGCTGCCCGTACAGGTTCTCTGCGTCGATGACGGTGATGCTGTCGATGATGATGTCTTCCTTCTCGTCGCCGTGCTGGAAGAAGCGGATCTTCGACCGGGTCCCGAAGTGGGTGTCCTTGCCGTAGATCGAGAAGGTGACCGTCTGGCCCTGGGTGACCTCGGCGGGGTCGAACAGCGCGGAGAGGCCGACACGATCGACCTGGAAGGCGTCGAACTGCGTCGTGAGGTCGTTGCCATTTTCAACGTAGACGTCGCGCAGCCCGGGGATCGCCTCGGAGGAGACGCTGACGTCGGCGAGCATGTACGTTTCACTCAGGACGTCGACGGAATTGACTTCGATGCCGTCGCCGAACCCGGCCCAGGTCTGCCCGGAGAGCCACTCGGTGTTCTGACCGAGAAGCTCGATCTGCATGTGTTCGCCGATCTTGGCGCGCGACGGGGCCAGCGTGAAGCTGTCGTCGACGATGCTGAACGCCTCCGTGATCGTGTGATCCCCGGTGCGGGTGCTGAGGTGCGCGTCGCGAGCGCCCAGTTCTGCCGCCGGGTCGACGAGGATGTTGGCCGTCACCGTCCACCCGTCGAGCACGGTGACGCTGGTGACGGTGACGCCGCCGCCGAGGTCGAGGGTGTTGCCGGTGAAGTCGAAGATCGAATTCGTGGAGGTGATCCGGGCGTTCACTTCGGTGCCGCGTCCGGCCTCGGGTGGCCAGAACGTCAACACCTGATCGAGGGTGCCCAAGGTGTCGGGGTCCGCCGTCGGCGTGTCGCAGCCGACGAAAATCAAGGGGACAAGGGCAAGGACCACGCGCATGAACCCTCCAGATGGATGAGCCGGAGCATTATACCTGGGACGGCACGAGCCTGCGACCGGCGCGACGGGAACTTGTCGGCGGCGCTTCGGGCGCTATCCGAGGACCGAGCGGACGGACGCGTCCGCCCACGCCAGGACCGGACCCGGCAACAGCCCGAACGCCAGCAACAACGCCGTGGTGATCGCCAGCGCCATCCGCGCCCGGCCGTCCGGGGCGAGAGCCGGCTCGCCCTCCCGCATGTACATATAGATCATCGGCCGGAGGTAGTAGTAGACGCCTGCGGCCGCGCCGATCGCGCCGACGACGGCGAGTCCGAGCTGCCCCGCGCCCACGGCCGCGGAGAACAGGTAGAACTTCCCGACGAACCCCATCGTCGGCGGGAGTCCGGCCAGGGAGATGAGGCAGATGGACAGGCCCAGCGCGACCATCGGGTGCGTCTTGCCCAGGCCCGCCAGCCGATCGATGTGCGTGGCGTCTGCCCCATGCTCGTCCGTCATCTGCGAGAGCACGGCGAACGCGCCAGCATTCATCAAGGTGTAGGCCAACATGTAGAACGCGAGGCTCCCGAGCGCCGGATGGGTGTCCCCTGCCGCGGTGACCGAGGAGAGCGCCATCAGCAGGTAGCCCGCGTGGGCGATGCTGCTGTACGCGAACAAACGTTTGAGATCGTCCTGGACCAGCGCCCCGACGTTGCCGACCAGAATCGTCAGCGCGGCCATCCACCACAGACCACCCGCCCAATGGCTCGCGTCCTGGCCGAGGGTGCCGATGACCACGCGCCCGAAGGCGGCGAAGCTGGCGGCCTTCACGCCCGTCGCCATCAGCGCGGTCACCGCGGTGGGGGCGCCCTGGTAGACGTCCGGCGCCCACATGTGGAAGGGCACGCTCGCCACCTTGAAGCCGAACCCGACGAGCAGGAGGGCGCCGCCCAGGAGCAGGAGGCGCGGCACATCGCCGTGCGCAGTGGCCAGGAAGTGCGCGATGCCGTTGAGCGAGGTGGTGCCGGTGGCGCCGTAGATCATCGCGACGCCGTACAGCAGGATGGCCGAGGAGAACGCGCCGAGGATGAAGTACTTAAACGCCGATTCGACGGCGCGGTCGTCGGCGCGTTTGATCGCGCACAAGGTGTACACCGCGATGCTCATCACCTCCAGCGCGATGAAGGTCATCATCAGGTCGTTGCTGTAGACCATGCCCAACATGCCGCAGAGGGCGAACAGGACGAGCGAGTAGAACTCCCCGATGCGAACCCCGATGCGGTCCATGTACCCGTCACTGACGAGCAACGCGAAGAGCCCGCCGAGGAGGGCGGCGCAGGCGAAGAAATGGCCGTAGGCGTCGATGCGCAACATCCCCGCGAAGGCGTCGCTGGCGGGCTCGCCGGCGGATCGCGCCACCAGGCCGAGCGACAACGCGACGGTGCCGGAGGCGATGCCCCAGAACAGGGTGCGCGGCATCGGGCGAAGGACGGCCGAGAGGACCATCAGCACCACGCCCATCCCCGCCAGCAGCAGCATCGGCGCCGTGAGGAGGATCCAGTCCTTGACCGGGGACATCAGTGCGTCTCCTTGCATGAATACGGCGACTCGTCGAAGTGCTGCTCCATCCGGGCGACGAAGCGCTCTACCGACGGATTGATGCGGTCCAGAAAGGGCTGTGGGTAGACCCCGAGCAGAAACGCAAGGACGACGAGCGGCATGAGGTAGGTGAGCTCACGGGCGCTGAGGTCCGGCAGGTTCCGGTTGGCTTCGTTCTGCAGGGGCCCGAACATCATGCGCTGGAAGACCCACAGCATGTACGCTGCCCCGAAGATCACCCCGGTGGCGGCGGCGACGGTCCACATCGGCGAATACTGGAAGCTGCCGATGAGGATCATGAACTCCCCGACGAAACCATTGAGGCCCGGCAGACCGATCGAGCTGAAGGTCATGATCATGAAGATCAGGGCGAACTTGGGCATCACCTTGGCCAGACCACCGTAATCGGTGATGGCGCGGGTGTGCCGCCGTTCGTACAGCACCCCGACCAGGAAGAACAGGGCCCCGGTCGACAGGCCGTGGTTGAGCATCTGAAAGATGCCGCCGCTCACGCCCGGCGTGTTGAGCGCGAACAGGCCGAGCATCACGTACCCGAGGTGACTCACGGAGCTGTAGGCGACGAGCTTCTTGACGTCGTCCTGGACGAGGGCCACCAGTGCCCCGTACAGGATGCCGATCACCGCGAGGGCGATCATCACTGGCCCGTAGGCGGTGACCGCGTCGGGAAACAGGGGCATCGCGAAGCGGTAGAAGCCGTAGGTGCCCATCTTGAGCATGACGCCGGCCAGCACGACCGAGCCCCCCGTCGGCGCTTCGACGTGCGCGTCCGGAAGCCAGGTGTGCACCGGGAACATCGGCACCTTGATCGCGAAGGCGATCGCCAGGCACGCAAACATCCACTTCTGGGTGTCGGGGCTCAGCGACAGCGCGAGCAGATCGCCAAGGTCGGTAGACCAGGCGCCGGTCTCTTCGTAGTGCGCCCAGTACAGGCCGATCATCGCGACCAGCATCAGGAGTGAGCCGGCAACGGTGTAGACGAACAGCTTGACGGCGGCGTAGATGCGGCGTTCGCCGCCCCAGATGCCGATGAGGAAGTACATCGGCAGGAGCACCAGCTCCCAGAAGACGTAGAACAAGAAGGTGTCGAGCGACACGAAGGTGCCGATCATCGCGCCTTCGAGGGCCAACATCAGCGCCGCGTAGCCCCGGTATTTCTCGTGCACGCCCGAGAAACCGGCGAGCAGGATGAGCGGCGTCAGCGCCGTGGTGAGCAGCACCAGGAGCAGGCTGACCCCATCGAGTCCGAGGTGGTAGCTGACGCCCCATGCCTCGATCCACGGGTGCTTTTCGATGAACTGGTACTCGGCGCCGGCGGGGTCGTAGCCGAACCACAGCGGGAGCGACGCCGCAAAGACCAGCAACGACGCCCCGAAGGCGCCGTAGCGCGCGGCGTCTTTGGGCATGACCGCGACGACGACCGCGAGCGCGATGGGGAGGAAGGTGACCAGCGAGAGCAGCGGCATCCGATCACCCGACCGCGTAGGCGGTGGCGAGGAGTGCCGCGCCGGCCGCGATGAAGATTGCGTAGACCTGGACCTTCCCCCCGCCCAGCCGACCGTGCGCCATGCCTGCTTTCTGCGCGAGCGTGGCGGCGCCGTTGACCACCCCGTCGATGACCTGGACATCCACGATCGCCCACAGGACCTGTCGCGACGTAACGTAGATCGGCGTGAGGATCGCGGCCTGGTAGAACTCGTCGACGTACCACTTGTTGAGGCTGCCGGTGTGGAGCGCGCGGAAGCGCTCGGCGAGGGCCGCCGGTCGGGCGGGGTCCTTGACGTAGAGCGTGTAGGCAAACGCCACGCTCCCGGCGATTCCCAAGAGGGTGAGGCCCATCAGGGGGAACTCCAGTGGGTTGTCTTCCGGGAACGCGACGTGGGCGTGCTCGAAGACCGGGTCCAGGAAGTGGTGCAGCGAGCCGCTCATCGGCAGCCAGTGCGGCAGGTTCAGCACGCCGCCCAGCAGCGACAGCGCGGCGAGGACGACCAGCGGCAGCACCAGCAGCATCGGCGACTCATGGGGTTTGTGCCCGTGTCCGTGTCCGTGTCCGCCGCGGTACTCTCCCCAGAAGGTCAGAAACATCAGCCGGCTCATGTAGAACGCGGTCAACAGCGCGGTACCCGTCGCAAGTGCCCACAACACCTTGGGCATGACGTTGCCGAGGGGGAGGCCCTCGAACACCGGGGTGATGAACGTCAACCACAAGATCTCGTCCTTCGAGAAGAACCCCGAGAAGCCGGGGACGCCGATGATCGCCAGATAGCCCAGGAGGAAGGTGGTAAATGTGAGCTTCATGTAGCGGCGCAGCCCGCCCATCTTGCGCATGTCCTGCTCGTGGTGGAGCGCGTGGATGATCGAGCCCGACCCCAGGAACATCAGCGCCTTGAAGAACGCGTGGGTGACCACGTGGAAGAAACCCGCCACGAAACCGCCGACACCAACGCCGAGGAACATGAATCCAAGCTGGGAGACGGTGGAATAGGCGAGCACCTTCTTGATGTCGTTCTGGGTGACCGCGATCGTGGCCGCGACGAACGCGGTGAGCGCTCCCGTGGTCGCGATGGTCGCCATCGCAACCGGCGACATGACGAAAAGGAAGTTCAGCCGGCAGATCATGTAGATGCCGGAGGTGACCATCGTCGCCGCGTGGATGAGGGCCGACACCGGCGTGGGGCCGGCCATGGCGTCGGGCAACCACACGTACAGCGGGATCTGCGCGCTTTTCCCAGTCGCTCCGCCGAAGAACAGGAGGCACACCGCCGTGACCACGACCCCGCCGATGCCCCCGACGAGCTCGGGGTGCGCGGCGATGACCGCTTCGAGCTCGTGGAAGTTCAGCGTCGCCTGGTCGCCCAGGCTCCAGTACAAGAGGAACAACCCGCAGACGAAGCTGAAATCACCGATGCGGTTGGTGATGAACGCCTTCTTGCCGGCGCTGGCGAAGTCGTCGTTCTGATACCAGAAGCCGATGAGCAGGTAGCTGCACAGGCCGACGCCCTCCCAGCCCACGAACATCAGCAAGAAGTTGTCGCCCATCACCAACAACAACATGGCGAAGATGAACAGGTTCAAGTAGGCGAAGAAGCGCCAGACCGAGTCCTTGTCGGCCTCGTCGTCCATGTACCCGATGGAGTACACGTGGATCAAAAAGCCAATCCCGGTGATCACGCACATCATTGCGGCGGTGAGCTGATCGACGCGGAAGGCGATGTCCGCAGAGAAGCTGCCGGCCTTCATCCACGTCCACAGGTGCGCTTCGAGGGGCGCCGCGTCGTGTCCCATAAGCCCAGCCAACGCCATGAAGCTCAGGACGGCAGAGACGCCCACCATCAGCGAGGCGATGCTGCCCGCGACCAACCGGGACGCCCGCTTCTGCAGGATCAGTCCGTTGATCACCGCGCCCGCGAGCGGCAGGGCCGGCACCAGGCTGACAAGCTGCGAGGACATCATCCGCTCATCCGATCGAGGTCATCGAGGACCACCGTCACGCGGTTGCGGAACAGGAGAATGACGAGCGCGAGGCCCACGGCGGCCTCCGCGGCGGCGACGGCCATCACGAAGATCGCGAACACGTGCCCGTCGACCGTTCCATTCTGGCGTGAGAAGCCTACGAAGGCCAGGTTTACGGCGTTGAGCATCAGCTCGACGCTCATGAACACGATGAGCGCGTTCTTGCGGGTGAGGACCCCGACCACCCCCAGCACGAAGAGCAGCGCGCTGACGACGAGGACCGGCCCCAGACCAACGGCGTCCATCAGACCTCCCGCTTGGCGAGCACGACGGCTCCGATCATGCCGACGGTGAGCAACAGCGAGACCGCCTCGAACGGGAGGAGGTACCGGTCGCCGAAGAGTTGCTCGCCGATGTTGTGGATGGTGCCGTAGCCGTCCGGCAGGTGCGGGGCGGGGGTGTGCACCAGGCCGTCGAGCCCGGCGATGAGCCCGACTCCCAGAAGCGCGGCTACGCCGATGCCGAGGAGCCCTCGACCGCTGATGAGCCCCAGCGGCGTCGGCCCCGGCTCCCGGATGTTCAGGAGCATGATCACGAAGATGAAGAGCACCATGATCGCCCCGGCGTAGACCAGGACCTGGACGACCGCGACGAAGTGGGCATCGAGCATCACGTAGTCCGCCGCCAGGGCGAAGAAACACACCACCAGCGACAGTGCGCTCGCGATGGGACTGCGCTGAATAACCACGCTGAGGCCCGCGATGACGGCGAGAAAGCTGAACAGGTAGAAGAGCACCGCTTCGGTCATGGGAGCACCTGGGCCTCGGCGGTGTAGCCGGCGGGGGCCAGATTCTTGTCCTCATGGTAGGCCGCGCCGGCCTCCGGCTTCTTTCCGTCCATCAGGTTGACCATATAGGCCTTGCTGTGCACCATATCCTGACGGTTGTAGGCATTGATTTCGTAAATCTTGGTGTCCATGCGAATCGCGTCCTTCGGGCACGCCTCCACGCAGAAGCCGCAGTAGATGCACCGGAGCATGTCGATGTCGAAGCTCACCGGGAACTTCTCGGAGGGATCATTCGGATTCTCGCCGGCGATGATCGTGATGCAGTTTGCCGGGCACACCGTCGGACAGCACATGCACGCCACGCACTTGATGCCCCCGTCGGGGCGAAGCAGGAGCCGGTGGGCACCGCGGTAACGGGCGGTCATCGGCTTGCGCACGTCCGGGTATTCGATGGTGCGGAAGTCCTGCTTCAGCAGGTTCTTGATGACGTGGGACATCGTCAGCGCCATGCCCTTGAGCACCTCGACGATGTAGGACGACTCGGTCAGGGTGAGCGTCTTGTTGGGCTTGGGAAGTGCCATGGATGTCCTGCCTAGGCGAACAGTTCGTGACGGAGAATGATCCACCCGGCGGCGAGGAACACGTTGCAGAGCGCGACCGGGAGCATGTACTTCCAGCCCAGGTTCATGAGCTGGTCGTAGCGCATGCGCGGAACCGTCCACCGGACCCAGATCATGATCCAGCAGCCGATGAGCACCTTGGCGCCCAGCGACGAGACGTGCAGCACCGCGGCGACAAGGTCGCCGCCGAGCTCGGGAATCGCGGCCCACGTCGACAACGCGGTGAGCCCGCCCATCAGTCCGAGCACGCCGAGGCCGGCGTGGGCACCGGCCGCACCCAACCACAGTCCTGTCCAGAACTTCGGCTCGTTCCGCCTCGGGTCGTCCGCGGCGAGGACCTGGTAGAATGGCCGCCCCTGTCGCCGAAAGGCGATCACCGCGAAGGTCACGAACGCGGGTACGGCGCCGAATCCCAGCACCGCCAGGATGACGTCGGCATGCGCACGGATGGTCGGCCCGTCGAGCAGGGGCACCGCGTAGCCACCGAAGAACAGCGTGGCGGTGACGGCGGACGCCACGATCATGTTGGCGTATTCGGCCATGAAGAACAGCGCGAACCGGAAGCTCGAGTACTCGGTGTGGTACCCCCCGACCAGCTCGGCTTCGCCCTCGGGAAGGTCGAAGGGGGTCCGGTTGGTCTCGGCGAACGCGCTGACCCAGAAGAGCAGGAAGGCCAGAAACCCGAACGGCGACAACGCCGTCCAGTTCATCGCGGGAATCGAGACGAAGCCGAGGTCCAGCGGATGCTGCTGCATCTCCACGATCGTCGTGAGCGACACCGAGCCGGCCATCAGGAAGACCACCACCGCGGCGAGGCCCATGGAGAGCTCGTAGCTGACCATCTGCGCGCTGGCGCGCAGGCCCCCGAGGAGCGAGAACTTGTTGTTCGACGACCAGCCGGCAAGCATGATCCCGTACACGCCCAGGGAGGTGAGCGCGAGCACGAAGAGCAAGCCGCCATCGAGGTCGGAGACCTTGAGCTGGACGCCGAGCAGTTGGTCGCCGAAGGGAACCACCGCGAAGGTGCACAGCGAGATCGTCATCGCGATCACCGGTGCGATGAACCAGTAGAACTTCTCGACGTGGTCGGGGGTGATGTCCTCCTTGAAGGCGAGCTTCACCACGTCGGTCAGCGTGTGGATCAGCCCAGCGGCCCGGAGCGAGACGATCGGCTTGTAGACGAGGGGTTGTCCGGCCATGACCGCGGCCAACAGCCGAGGCACGTCCAGCGGATTCGGCAGGTCGATCGGCGCACGATTCGGGCCGGGCCGGTCCTGGATGTAGGCGGCGCCCTTGCGCTCACCCCAGATGAGCAGCGGGACGATGTTCATCACGAACGCCACCGAAAAGACGCAGCGCGCGATGACGATGAGGAAGTCCGTCCAGAACTCGCTCATTTGGCCGACGCCGCGGGGGGCGGCAGCATGCGCCCGGCGTCCCCGAGGACCTTGTAGTCGAGACCGGCGAGGCGAGGAACGGCTCGGGCGAGGGAAAGGAACGTCGAGACCGGGTGGCTGGTCCCCGGTGGCTTTCCGAGCGCCGCGCCGAGCTTTTCGAGCGCCGCGTAGGCGGGCACCGCCTCGCCCAGCGGGTTGGTGGCGCGCCGGTTGCGTTGGACTCGTCCCTGGCGGTTGATGTAGGTGGCGTCCATCTCGGCAGGGTGGGTGACCGGAATCACCAGGGAGGCCTTGGCGGCGGTGGTGTTTTCGCGCGTCCCGAAGTAGGCGAGCTCCGGCAGGGTGCCGCCGTTGAGTCGGCTGACCACGTCGTCCTCGAGCACGATCAGCAAGGCCAGGTCGGCCTCGCGGAGGGCGTCGGTGTCGCCGACGTTGCCCGCCCACTCGGCAATCAGTTGGACCCCGGCGGTGTTCGGATTCTTGTCCACGTCCATCAGCAGGTGGTCGGACTTGTCGATGGCGTCGGCGTCGTTGCCGGCGATCCAGAAGAGTCGCGCCTCGGGGCAGTTGGCCCTGGCGAGTTGGACGAGCGCCCAGTTGGCCTCCAAGCTCGCCTGAGAGCCCAGGACAAAGCCAACGCGCGTTCCCGCGGCCCGGATGCGCGCGGCGAGCTCGGTGTGGGCCGTGGCGCACGGGGCGCCATCGACGCGGGCGCGGAGGACGCGTTCGAGGCTTCCGATACGTTTGTGGAGGTCGCGGCCGGGATCACAGATCCAGCTCTTGTTCACCGCGTCGTTGCGGCGCGGCAGGTAGCGGAAGACCTCGCCATCCTGGTGGCACACCTGGATGTTGCAGCCGGTGGCACAGCCGTTGCACAGTCCCGCCGTTTCGCGCAGGTACCAGACCCGGCGTTCGAAGCGGAAGTCCTTGCTGGTGAGGGCGCCCACCGGGCAGATGTCCGCCAGGTTTCCCTGGTAGTCGTGTTGAAGTCTGGTGCCGGGGAACATCCCGATCTCGGTGTGATCCCCACGATTCATCAGCCGCAGATCGCCAGTTCCCGTCACTTCGTCGCCGAAACGGACGCAGCGGCTGCATTCGACGCAGCGCTCGGCGTCCAGGACGATGTGGTCCCCGATGTCCTGGCGTTTGTGCTTGGAGACCTTGGGCTCCAACCCACGGCTGTCATACTGGCCGTGGTCCATGTAGTAGTCTTGCAGCTTGCACTCGCCCGACTGGTCGCAGATCGGGCAGTCCAACGGGTGGTTGACGAGGAGGAACTCCATCACCGACTTGCGCGCGTGCTTGATCGCCTCGCTGTCGGTCCGGATGGCCAGACCCTCCCGCGCCTGCATGTTGCACGCGATCTCCATCATCGGACCACGCGGCGTCTCGGCCTCGCAGACACACATGCGGCAGTTCCCCGCCACGCTGAGATGGGGGTGGTAGCAGTAGTGCGGAATGTCGACGCCCGCGAGCTTCGCGGCCTCGATCATGTTGGTCCCGACTGGCACCTCGAGCTCGGTGTCGTTGATCTTTACCTTCGGCATCAGGCGGCTCCGGCGCCGCGGCCCTGGATGCGGTCCAGGAACTCACTGCGGAACTTGGTGAGGAAGCTCTGCACCGGCATCGCCGCGCTGGCGCCGAAGAAGCAGATGGTCTTGCTGTGGATGTTGTCGGCGAGGTCTCGAAGCGTCGTGAGGTCTTGGGTATTGGCCTCGCCGTCCCGGACCCGACAGAGAATCTGGTACATCCAACCGCAACCTTCACGGCAGGGAGTGCATTGCCCGCAGCTTTCGTGGGCGTAGAAGCGCAGCAGGTTGGTGAGGGCCTCGACGAGATCGGTGGTGTCGTCCATGACGATGAAGCCGCCCGAACCCAGGTAGCTCCCTGCGTTCTCGCTGATGGACTCGTAGTCCATCGAGCATTTCGCCACTTCCGTTGGCGTCATGACCGGGACCGAACTTCCCCCCGGGATCACGGCCTTCAGGGTGCGTCCGGGCAGAAGTCCGCCGCACTGTTCTTCGATGAACTGCGTCATCGGGATGCCGAGCGGCACCTCGTAGACGCCGGGGCGCCGAACATGACCGGACACACTGAATAATTTGGTGCCAGGGCTCTTCTCGGTGCCGATCGCCTTGTAGGCAGAGGCGCCGTTCTGGATCAACCAGGGCACGACCGCGAGCGTCTCGACGTTGTTCACGATCGTCGGACTGCGCCAGGCGCCCTCCACGGCCGGAAACGGTGGCTTCAGCTTGGGCTGTCCCTTTTCTCCCTCAAGGGAGGAGATGAGCGCTGTCTCTTCGCCGCAAATGTACGCACCGGCGCCCAGGTGAACGTGGAGGTCGAAGTCGTGCCCGCTGCCGAGGATGTTCTTCCCGAGCAGCCCGGCCGCATACGCCTCGGCAAGCGCTTCATCGAGGCGACGCGCGATGTAGCGAAACTCGCCGCGAATGTAGATGTATCCGAGGTGGCAGTCCAGCGCCCGACTGGCGATGATCATGCCCTCGATGAGCAGGTGAGGGTCGCACCACATCAGGTAACGATCCTTGAAGGTCCCTGGCTCGGACTCGTCGGCGTTGCAGAGCAGATAGACGGCCTTTCCACCACGCTTTTCGACGGGCGGGACGAAGCCCCACTTCACCCCGGTCGGGAAGCCCGCGCCGCCCCGGCCGCGGAGGCCGCTGTCCTTCACGATGGCGGTGATTTCACTCGGCGCCATGGCGAATGCCTTGGGCAGACGGTCGTAGGTGCCACGGCCACGTGCCACCGCCAGGCGGTGCACCTCGGGAACCTCCCAGTTGCCCGTCAGGATACGGGGAAAGTCCATTGATCCGCCTCCGGCCTTGGCTCTTGGAGTTTTGTGCCCGCGCGCAACGCGTCGATCACCTGGTCGACGACCTCGGCGGTCAGGCGCTCGTAGAAGTGTTCGTTGATCTGCGCCATCGGGGCCGAGCCGCAGCTTGCCAGGCACTCCACGCGCAACAGCGTGAACAGCCCGTCCTTGCTGTTGCCGAACTCGTCGCATTCGAGACGGCGCTCGATGTGTGCCACGATCTTCTCGGCGCCGACCAACGCGCACGAGAGCGTGTGGCAGATCTGGATGTGGTAGCGGTTGGTCGGCGCTTTCTTGAACATCGTGTAGAACGAGGCGACCGCGTGCACGTGGCTGGGCGGTAGCTCCAGCGTCCGTCCGATCAGGCGCATGATGTCGAGGTCGATCCACTCCCAGGCGTCCTGGGCCATCCACAAAAGCGGCATCAACGCCGCCTTTTTGGTGGGATAGCGGCTGAGTATCCGCGCGATCTCGGCGGCCTGGTCCGCGGACCACTCCCGAGGGCCGCGCGACACGGCGTCTGGGGCGGGGTGACTCATCGGTCGAGCTCCCCGGCGATGATGTTGATGGAGCCCAACGCGGCGATGGCGTCGGCCAGCATCTTGCCTTGGACGATCTTGGGGAAGGTGCTGTAGTTCGCGAAGCACGGGGGCCGGATGCGCACCCGCCACGGCTTGGGGCTGCCATCGGAGATGATGTAGAAGCCGAGCTCGCCGCAGCCGCCTTCGGTGGCGCTGTACAGTTCGCCCTTCGGAGGCTGGATTCCGTGCATGATCAGCTTGAAGTGGTTGATCAGCCCTTCCATGGTGTTGTAGACCTTGTCCTTGGCCGGCAGCGCCACCAGGTGATCCTCGACCATGACGGCGCCGCCAGGGATGCTGGCGACCGCCTGCTGGATGATCCTGCACGACTCGGACATCTCCTGGAAGCGCACGATCGTCCGGTCGTAGGTGTCGCCGCCGTCGGCCGTGGGCACTTCGAACTGGTACTTCTCGTAGCCCCAGTAGGGCTGGGCCTTACGGACGTCGTAGGGGATGCCCGCCGCCCGGAGGCAGGGCCCCGTCACCGCGTGGGAGATCGCCAGTTCCTTGGTGATCACGCCGGCGCCGATGGTGCGATCCATGAAGATTCGATTGCGTTCGACCAGGTGCCGGACGTCGCCCACGGCTTCCTGCATTTCGCCGATGGTCCGCAGCAGCTTGTCGAACCAGCCGTCGGGCGCATCCTGAGAAACGCCGCCGATACGTGGGTAGTTCACCATCATCCGCGCGCCGCACAGCTCTTCGTACAGGTCGTAGATCTTCTCTCGGTAGTTGTACATGTACCAGAAGTTGGTCAGCGCCCCGATGTCAACGAGATTGGTGCCGATACACACGGCGTGATCGATGATTCGCGCCATCTCGCTGGTGATGACGCGCAACGCCTGGGCCCGGGGCGGGGCTTCGATGCCGAGGAACTGCTCGCAGGCAAAACACCACGCGTTGGAGTTGTGCACGGGCCCCATGTAGTTGAGGCGTTCGGCGTAGGGAATGACGAACTGGTAGTAGACGGTCTCGCACTGCTTCTCGAAGCCACGATGGAGGTAGCCGATCTCGCAGCCGGTGTTGACGATGGTCTCCCCGTCGAGTTGAACCTGCAACCGGAGCGTGCCGTGCGTCGCCGGGTGCGCGGGACCTATGTTCAGGGTGAGCAATTCCGACGGGATCGGCGGAACGCTGGTGCCGTCGGTCATGCCCACTCCACCTTGTCGCACAAGAGGTTCTCGGCCGGCCGCGAGAGCTTCTGGCGCTTGTTGATCGGGTAGTCCTTCCGAAGGGCATGCCCCTCGAACTCGTCGTGACAGAGAATGCGCCTGAGGTTGGGGTGACCGGCGAAGTGGATGCCGTAGAGGTCCCATACCTCCCGCTCCATCCAGTTGGCGACGGCCCACAGGTCCCACACGCTCGGGACGATGTTGGTCCCCTCGGGAACCGCGACCTTCACGCGGAAGCGGTGGTTGTTGGTCATGGAGTAGACCTGGTACACGACCTCGAAGCGCCAGGCGCGGTCGTCGTCGTCCGGGTAGCCCAAGTAGTCGACGCCAGCGACGTCGAGGAGCCAGTCGGCCTTGATCTCCGCGTCATCGCGGAGCCAACAGAGGACCGTGCGAAGGTCGTCGGGACGCACGGTCACCGCGCATTGGCCCCGGAACTCGTACGCGGCGAGGATGCGCTCCCCGAACTGTGCCTGGGCGCGCGCCATGATGTCATGTTCGACCATGGAAGCTCCTAGCGCCACGCCGAGATGGATTCCCGCGAGATCTTCTCTTGGATCTTCACGATCGCGCCAATCACGTTCTCGGGTCGGGGTGGGCATCCGGCGACGTAGACGTCCACCGGGACCAGCTCGTCGATGCCCTGCACCACGCTGTAGTTGTCGTAGAAGCCGCCCGAGGACGCGCACGCCCCCATGGACACCACCCACTTCGGGTCGGGCATCTGGTCATAGATCTGCTTGAGCACCGGCGCCATCTTCTGGGTGATGGTGCCCATGACCAACAGCAGGTCGGCCTGCCGTGGCGAGAAGCGGACGAGCTCTGCTCCGAAGCGCGAAACGTCGAAGCGACTGCTCACCACACCCATGAATTCGATGGCGCAGCAGGCGGTGCCGAAGGGCATCGGCCACAAGGCGTACTTTCGGCCCCAGTTGATGACCTCGTCCAGGCGGGTTGCGATGACCGGCAGGCCTTGGAGTTGGTTTTCTAGTCCCATTGGAACGCTCCGCGCTTGAGGCAGTAGAACCAGCCGAGGAACAGCACCCCGAGGAAAATCAGCATCTCGGTGAAGACGAAGACCGCGCGTCCTTGCTCGATAAAGGTCTGGAAGACCACGGACCAGGGGAACAGGAAGACCGCTTCGAGGTCGAACAGGATGAACAGCACCGCCACGAGGTAGAACTTCACCGAGAAGCGCTGCTGGGTGGCGAACCTCGCGGGCATGCCACATTCGTACAGCGACGTCTTGGTGGCGTTGGGGCGGTAGGGGCCCAAGTAACGGCTCCCTGCCACGAAGACGAGGGAGAAGATCACCGCGATGACGATGGACACGAGCACCGGCACGTAGGGGTCGCCCAAGCGCACTCCGGAGGGGTGGCCCAGGTAACCGTTCTGGTCCGGCATCACAAGCCGGGCGCGACCCTGCCACGGGCCGGATACGGCGCCCGTCATGCGCATCCTCGGGTTGGACGAAGCGGGTCGGGGGTGTGTGCTCGGGCCGCTGGTGGTGGGCGCCTTTCTGCTCGATGGCGTCGATCAGATGGGGCTGCGCCGGGCCGGTGCCGACGACAGCAAGGTGCTGTCTGCGAAGCAGCGGGCCGAGGCGTTCGGGCGGCTGCAAAGCCTCGGTGAACTTCGAACGCTGCGTGTTGAGGCGGCGGAGATCGACGCCGGGAACCTCAACGAGCTCGAGTACCGCCTGTTCCTCGACCACGTCGCCCACTTCAAGCCGGACGAGGTGTATCTGGACGCGCCCGTGCACCCGGGCGGCATTCCCCGACTTCGGGAGCGTCTCGTGCGCCTGAGCGGGGTGGAGCGCTGGATCATCGAGCCGAAGGCCGATGCCACCTACCCGGTGGTGGGGGCCGCGAGCATCGCTGCGAAGCTGGCGCGCGACGCCGCGATCGCCCTGCTCGGCGACGTGGGTAGCGGCTACCCTTCCGACCCCGTGACCCGGACGATGCTGGCCAGGCTGTTGGCCTCGGGCGATCCTCTCCCCAGCTGGGTTCGCAGCCGTTGGGGTACCCTCGACAACCTGCGACAGCAGGCCTTGTTCGGATAGGATAGCGCCGCCGCCATGCTTCTCCTCGCCGTCCTGGCCTGCCTCCCCATCCACGTGGACACCGCGGACGTTGCCGAGACGGGTGACGCCGGGGATAGCGGCGACACCGCCCCGGCCACGCTCGAGCTCCGCTTCGTCATGGATGCCGACCTGATCGCCGAGATGGCTGAGCTCCCGATCGGCACCTTCCTGGGCAGCATCTACGCCGAAGCGGATGCAACGGGCTTCGGGCCCAACGAAGGCGCCGTGCCGCTCCTTGACTTCGAGTCCGATCCCATCGATCTCTCGGCCGGGGGAGGTCCCTCCGACGTGGCCTTTGCCGGCGGCGAACTCGAGCCTCAGGTCATCTGGATTCTCGGCTGCCTGGACGCCGACGACAACGACTGCGAAAAAGACGACCCCATCACCCACCCCAACGACAACAAGTTCGCGATCGTCGCCGGTTCCAACCCGATCGACGTCACGATGGAGCTCTTGAACCCACGATGACCACCCTCCTGAGCGCACTTCTGGCGTGCACGGGCCTGCCCCCCGTCGAAAAGGACGAATCGCTGGACGATCTCGCCGACCACCGTGTGGCGGACGAAGCAGTCGGGGAGCTCGGCGCGAACCAGTCGGTGTGGTCCGGCGCCGAGTTCACGGTCGAGCCCGGCGCCGACGTGATGACCTGCGTTTTCGGCTCCTACATGGGGCCCACGGTGGGCCTGCACGATGTGCACACCCATCAGGGCGCGGGCGGCCACCACCTCCAGATCATGGGGACCACCACGCCGCTCCTCGACGTTCCCGACGGCGAGGTCATGGATTGCACGGGCGACGGCGGGCAGTTCCAGATGGCCGACCTCGAGCCGATCGGGGTCACCAACGGCGGCTCCGTCAACGGCGAGGCGATCGGGGTTTCGATGCCACTCGCCGAGGGGATGGCCGTCCGGTTGGAGGAGGGGCAGCGCTATGTCCTCCAGTCGCACTACATCAACACCGGACAGGAAGCATTCAAGGTGCGGGATCTGGCCGTGCTCACCACCATCCCGGAGGAAGAGGTCGTCACCTGGGCGGCGCCGCTCATCTACAATGACTCCGACTTCAGCATCCCTCCTGCGGGTGAGCTGACGACCAGCTTCGAGTGCACCACCGAGAAGCAGTGGAACTTCCTGTACGTGCTCGGCCACATGCACGAGTGGGGCACGGCGTTCTCGATCGACCGTCAGGACGGCGCCGACTACGCGCCATTCTACAACGTTCCCGTCTGGGACCCGGTCTTTCGCGACGCGCCCGCTATCGACTACTACCCCGACGGTAGCCTGAGCGTCCCCGAGGGCACGACTTTTCGCACCACCTGCTCGTGGTTCAACGACCAGGACGAGGCGCTGGTCTTCCCGCACGAGATGTGCGTGGCCGTCAACATCGTGTATCCGCAGAAGACGACCGTCATCTGCGACGCGGGCTGATCGTGCTGGCCCTGCTCCTGGTCGCCTGCAGCGGCGTTGCGGACACCGCGGACACCGCGGACACGGGGGAGGGCGCCGAGCCGCTGGCCCCGACCCTGACGAACGTACAGAACGAGGTGTTCACGCCGTCGTGTGCGTTTTCCTCCTGCCATGGCGAAGGGGGCGGGGCCGCAGGGCTGTCGCTCCTGACCGGGCTCGCGTACGCCGAGCTCGTGGCGGTGCCGGCGGAAGGGGCCTACCCGTATCCGGCGCCGATCAACAGCATCCGCGTCGTGCCCGCCGACCCTGACGGGAGCTACCTGATCGTGAAGATCGACCCGGCCAGCGAGGGTGAGCGCGTCGGCGACCTGATGCCGGCCCCCGCCGGGCTGGACGAGGAGCACGTGGAGCTGGTGCGACAGTGGATCCTGCTGGGGGCGCAGGACAACTGATCACCGGCGGCGAGCGCCCGTTCAGGGCTCCGGCCCCCGTCGGACGATGTTGCGCACGAGGTCGTCCAGGTCGGTCGGCAGGTGCCCGTCCAGATGCCAGCGCTCCCAGTGCCGCCCGCGGAAGACCATCACGCGTGGGTCGTGGGTGCCCTTGTTGGCGAGAACGTCCCGTTCGAAAGAGGTCGCCGCAAACTCGGCGTACTCCTCCGCGGTGGCCGGCATGACCTGACTCGGCGGCAGCGTGCCGAGGAGGACCTCGACCTCGTCGGGCTCGAGTTCCGTCGGGGTGCCCAGCTCGAATGCCTGGGCGGCTGCGAGTGGCCACCGGAGCGCGCGGAGACTTCCCGGTGGAAGCTGGCCTCTTCCGGCCCTGGCGCGACGACCGGCGGCCCCAGCTCCTCCGGCGCCGGCGGCTCCTTCAGGGGGAGGGTCCTCCGGGCGGTGGTCTTGCCGTCATGCTTTTCCAACACCACCAGCACCCTGCGATTGAGGTCCAGGTGGAAGTACTTGGCGCCGGCCTCGATCTCGGTGCCGGGCCGTGTCGCGACCATCCGCAGGTGCGCCGTGCCCGGAAACTGCACATTTTTGGATGCATTTTCCCACAGGCGCGCCAGGAGCTGTTCCTCGTCGGGGTGGCCGAGGGTGAATTCGCCGAAGTCCGGACCCTCGGTTTGATTGTCTTGTTTCTTATTATATTTCTTCGCCATGGTCGCCCGACTCCGCGCGCATGTGCTGGGAGCCCCGGCGGGCCGTCCCCGATCAGGCTAAGCTGCCCGCTTAGGGGTCCGCCATGCCGCCACAATGTCGCGTCGGAGACAAGTCGATGGTGCCGGCGGACGCCCACGGCTGTCCTGCCTGTCCGCACCCCGCGGTGGGGCCCGCGATCAAGGGCTCGCCGAACGTGATGGTGAACAAGATGCCCGCGGTGCGTGTCACCGACAGCGGCAAGCACGCCGCGTGCTGCGGCCCCAACAGCTGGGTGGCACAAAAGGGCTCGGGTACGGTCTTCATCAACAAGCTCCCCGCCCATCGACTGGGCGACATGGACGCCCATTGCGGCGGCGTCGGCCAGATGATCCAGGGCAGCACCAACGTGATGGTCGGTGGCTGACGACGACGCGGTGGCGCTGGTCTGTCCAGCGTGCCGGCGGGCTCAGGATGGACGCCTCATGTACCGAGGTCTGGCGCGCGATGGCGCCATCTTGCGGTGTGCCTGTGGTCGCCGATACCCGGTCATCGACGGTGTTCCCGTCGTGCTGTCGGAGCTTCGGCAGTGGGCAGAGAGCGAGGGGGCGTCGGCGTTGCGGAGGCGTGACCTGGCCCCCGAACTCGTGGACCTGGTGGCCACCGACGCCGCCACCCGACGCGATCGGCGGCTGGTTCGCGCCTACCGGGAGGCCCCGCCGAGCCCATTGGACCGCTGGGTCGCCGACGCGCTCGCGGCGGCACCCGGCCCCGTCGTGGAGATCGGCGCCGGGATCGGCCACCCCGGCACGATCCGCCTGGACCTCAATCTGAGCCTGCTTCTTGCGGGCGCTCCGCCGCCCCCCCTCGTCGATGGCCCCGATGGCGTCATGCTGACCGCGGGCGCCGCCATCGTTGCGGATGCGACGGACCCTCCGTTCCTGGCCAGCAGTTTCTCGACCGTCCTGCTGCTGAACGTGCTCGATAGTTGTCGCGACCCAGCGTTACTGCTCGCGCAAGGCGATGCCCTCGTCGCGCCGGGTGGGCAGCTCATCGTCGGGTGTGCCTACGCATTCGCCGCCGATATTACGTCCGAGGAGTGTTGGTTTGAAGAGGGTGAGTTGCGAGATGCCCTGCTCGGGGGCAGCCCGTTTCGTGGGTACGCTCTGGACTGCAGGCTAATGGAAGAACCCCAGGATCTGGAGTGGGAGCTCCCGGTCGGCCCCCGGACGCGTCACGTTCACCGCGTTCAGGTGCTTGTCGCACGGCGGCCGGGATAGCAGGGTGTAATTCCCTCTGGAGTGCCAATGCCAAAGGTCACGGATCGCCACGGTCGGCCTACCTCCGGCCAGATGCCGGGTCTGGTGGAGGGAATCTGCACCGACAACAAGGACCCGGAGAAGCTCGGCAGGGTGAAGGTGAAGTTTCCCACGCTGCCCGAGATGCCGGAGAGCTGGTGGGCGCGACTCGCCATGCCGATGGCCGGGCGGGAGCGCGGCTGGATGACCATCCCCGAGATTGAGGACGAAGTCCTCGTCGGCTTCGTCCATGGCGACTTCAACCACGCCATTGTGCTCGGGTCACTCTACAACGGCGTCGACACGCCGCCCTACGCGAACGAAGACGGCGACAACAACCTCCGTGTGTTTCAGAGTCGCGCCGGGCACCGACTCACCTTCGACGACAAGTCCGGCGACGAGCGCATCGAACTCATCACCCACAACGAGGAGATCCGCATCATCTGGGACGCCAAGGACAAGACGTTGAGCGTGTACAGCGGCAAAGACATCATCGTGGAGGCGAAGGAGACGATCTCCTTCAAGTGCAAGGACTTCATCCTCGAGGCCGGCGCCTCCATTTCCATGAAGGCGGGTTCGAGCTTCGACGCCAAGGCGTCCGCTTCGATGGGCATTGACGGGGGCAGCTCGCTGACCGTCAAGGCCGGCGTCATCAACATCAACTGAGGTTCCGATGATCAACGGCATCGTCGTGGGCCTCGTGGTCGACAACAAAGACCCCGACAAGATGGCCCGCATCAAGGTCAAGTTCCCGGTCGACTCGGAGACCCCGCCCGAGTCCACGTGGATTCGTATGATGTGGCCGATGAGCGGCAAGGAGCGCGGCTGGGTGATCCTCCCCGATGTCGGCACCGAGGTGGTGATCGGGTTCGCCTACCGGACCATGACGCCCTACGTGCTCGGCGCCGTCTACAATGGGGATGCGGACAAGCCCAAGCCCTACGCCAACGAGGATGGCAACGACGACCACCGGCGTTTCTGGTCGAGAAACTCCCACTGGATCGACTTCGACGACACGGCGGGCGCCGAGCGCATCGAGTTGGTCTCGACCTCCGAGAACAAGGCCATCTACCAGGAAGCCCACGCGGCCAAGAAGGTGCTCACCACCAAGGTCGACAAGCACTTCATCGTGGAAGCCAAGGAGACCATCAGCCTGAAGTGCAAGGACTTCAAGTTGGAGGCGTCGGCCTCGGTGGCGATGGAAGCGGGGCAGACCATCGCTTGGAAGGGCGCGACCATGACCATGGACGGCGGTGGGTCGCAGACCCACAAGGCCAGCATGATCACCTACAACGAGGGCTCTCCCGGGGCACCCAAGGCGGTCAAGCCCACGCCGAAGCACCGGCACCCGCCCACCAAACCAGAAGGCGGCGGGTCCGGCGGAGATGCTGGCGGTCAGACTGGCGGCGGGAACTCCGGTGGTGGAGGATCGAGCGGTGGCGGCGGTGGATCGAGCGGTGGCGGCGGGTCCACGGGTGGGGGTTCGACCGGCGGCGGTGGCTCATCGGGCGGTGGTGGCTCCGGTGGCGGCGGTGGTTCTGGCGGTGGTGGCTCCTCCGGTGGCGGTGGCGGCGGTGGTTCTGGCGGTGGTGGCTCCTCCGGCGGCGGTGGTGGCGGTGGTTCTGGCGGTGGCGGCTCCTCCGGTGGCGGCGGCTCCTCGGGCGGTGGCGGCGGCGGTGGTTCTGGCGGTGGCGGCTCCTCCGGTGGCGGTGGTGGCGGCGGCTCCTCGGGCGGTGGCGGCGGCTCGTCTGGCGGCGGTTCTGGCGGTGGTGGCTCCTCCTCCGGTGGCGGTGGTGGCGGTGGTTCTGGCGGTGGCGGCGGTGGTTCTGGCGGTGGTGGCTCCTCCGGTGGCGGCGGTGGCGGTGGTTCTGGCGGTGGCGGCTCCTCCGGTGGCGGCGGCGGC
>SHYX01000045.1 GCA_009692585.1 Myxococcales bacterium | reverse complement strand
GCGCCGCGGCGAATCGCGCCACCCCCAGAGGTAGGACGGGTGACGAAGGTCCGTCGGAGGTGTCGGTGCCGGGGATATCGGTCCGAGTGCGGATCAGGGTCGTCACCACCGAGTATCCGCCCTTCCTCGGGGGCGTGGGGACCTGGACGGGCGCAGTCGCCGGGGCGCTGACCGCAGCTGGTCACGAGGTCGACATCTTCGCACGCTTCGGTGAGCCCGACGCGGACATCCCCTTCCACCGGCTGCACGGGCCGAGCTGGAATCGATGGGGGCACCTCTGGGCGGCGGCGGCGCTTCGGCCCCGGTTGGGTCGCGATGACATCGTGCTCTGCAGCACCTGGCCCCTGGCGCTGGCCTTGAGGAATGATCGCCGGATCCTGGTCGGGTGGCACGGCTCCGACCTCACCCGGCCGGCCCTCCTTCCCGGTCGCGACAGCGTGGCCGCCAGGGCGCTCAACCTCCCGGTCTCTCGGTTCCTCGGCGGCCTGCTCGGGGGTACCCATTCGGTGCTGCCCTTCCCCATCGAGCCGATGCTGCCGGCGTCGCGGGGCGATGCAATACTATCTGTGTCGCGACTTATAACGCAGAAGGGCGTCGATCGGGTGGTGCGACTGGGGGCCCGTCTCGGACGTCCGGTGGTGATCGTCGGCGATGGGCCCGAGCGTTCGAAGCTGGAGGCGCTCGCCGGCCGGTTGGGCGTCGACGCGCGGTTCACCGGCGCCACCCGAGACATCCCGTGGGACGGCACCTGGGCGCTGGCGCTGATGTCGCGACCGTACCCCGACGGGACCGGCGCCGAGGGCCTCGGCCTGGTGCTCCTCGAAGCGGCGGCGCGTGGCCTACCAACGATTGGCACCGCCGTAGGGGGCATTCCAGAAGCCGCGAGCGTCGTGCTGCACGACCCCGACCACGACGACATCCCCGCGTTGCCGGTGGCGGACGACATCTTCGCCTGGCTCAGTACGCATCACGGGGTGCGCAGGTGTGTGGCCACCCTCGAACGGGCGATCATCGGCCGCTGACGCGCGGCGGCCGCGCCCTACTCGCGGTTGACGTAGGGCAGGAGCGCGAGGTGGCGGGCCCGCTTGATCGCGAGGCCGACGTGGCGCTGCTGGAGCGAGCTGAGCCCCGTCATGCGGCGGGGCAGGATCTTTCCGCGCTCGGTGAGGAAGCGCTTGAGACGGGCTGCGTCCTTGTAGTCCGCGGGGTCGTCGGCGGGCTTCTTGGCGACTGGGGTGTCAGACATGGGAACTCCGATGCGTGCGAGGGTCGACGGCTATCCGGCCGCGGACTCAGCGTCAACCGTCCCGGGGGCGCTACAGGCCAAAGCCGATCGTGGCGGCTCCGGACCAGGCGGTGCCGTGTAGATCGGGCGGCTCGGTGCGGAACGCGACCAGCCGGTCGCCGAGCGCAAGCTGGCTCGGCTGGGGCACGAGGGCCACCACGTGGCCGATGCCACCCCGGACGCCAAGTACGACCCGACCCACGGCGAGCTCCAAGGCCAACTCGGCGCCGGGGATCACGCCCCAGCCGTTGGCGTAGACCGGTAGCTCGTCACCGGCCGCGACCCCTGGCGCACACGACAGGGGCAAGGTGGTGCCGTCACAGGCGAGCGCCAGGCCGGGAAGCATGACCGCGCGGACCACCGCTGCGGGCGTCAACAGCACGGCGCCGCCGAGCTCGAGGGGCACCCCGTACCGGACGAGGCCGCCGGCGGTGTTCGGCGAGAGGACATCGCCCTGCCCGGCCTGCGTCCACGCGCGCAGCTCCCAGCTCACGCCGAGGCCCAGCCGTCCCACCCGGAGCGGGAACGAGAGGCTCAATTCCGCCTGGAGCCCCGGTCGATGGTTGGCGAGGTCGAAGCCGGAGAGGGCCAGCAGGCCGGCGGCCGCGTCCAGGCGACGACCGCGCCCGGCCGCGGCGATGAAATCCGAAGGGGGAAGGTTCAACGTACGCGTCTGAGCGGCGACGATGTTGAGGGGATGCCCCAGCACGGTGTAGTCGCCGAGAGGAAGCGCGACGCGCGCGGGAAGATCGAGCCCCGCGCGCCCCCTGGTGGCGGCGTCGGCGAGGAAGCTCTGCAACTCGGCGTCGAGCACGAGCCCGGTGGCGATGGGCTCCACGTGGACACGCGGCATGCCCTCCGGTCCACGCAGCTCGACCCAGCCGAAGTTCGCCCGCAGCCAGGCCTCCTGCTGCGAGAGCGCAGCCCGGCCTTCGAGGTCGCCACTGGAGGCGGCCGCGCCTCGGGACGCGCAGGCCAGCGCGCGGTCGATGTCTCCCTGGGCGCGGGCCAACTCCACGCACAAGCTGTTGAGCTCGACGTGGCTGTCCTCCAGCGCGAGGCCGGCGCGGACCTCGGAGTCCGCGTCATGCGCCCATCCCTTCTTCAGGAACTGGCGGGCCTGGGCCGCGTGCCAGTCGGGCGTTTCCGAAGCGATGGCGACAGCGTGTAGAAGGAGCATCACGACAGTAATCCGCTTGCGATGCAGAGCCGCCGGGCGGACGGCTCGGTGACCGAGGGCAGCTCGGCCGACGGCACGTCCTCCACCACCCGCCCGGCGTGCAGGAAGACGACCCGGGTGCACAGGTGTCTGGCCAGGAGCAGGTCGTGGGTGACCATCACCACCGCCCGATCGGCGCCTCGGCGGGACTGCAGGAGCTCCAGCAGCTCGGCCGTCCGCGCGGCGTCGAGTCCGGCGGTCGGCTCGTCGTAAAAGACGATCAACGGGTCGGCGAGTGACAACGCGGCCAGCGCCACCCGTCGCTTTTCGCCGCCGCTGAGCGCGTCCGGGTAGGCGTCGGCGCGATGCCCCAAGCCGTACGCAGCCAGGGCGCGTGCTCCCGCGTCGCGATCGCCCGGCCGGTGGACCCGGGCCGACTCCGCCAGCCACTCGCGGACACGCAGGCCGGGATTGAGCGCGGCGGCCGCGTCCTGGACGAGGAGCTGCGCGCGCGCTGGCGGGCCACCCGTGTGCGCGGGATCGACACCGAGGGTGCATACATCCCCACTCTCGCGCCGCACGAGCCCACACGCGACGCGGACGAGCGTGGTCTTGCCGCAGCCGCTCTCGCCGACCAGGCCGACGGACTCGCCCGCGTGGATCGTAAGGTTGATGTCGGTCAAGGCTCGTTTCGGCGCCTCGCCGCTCCACGGGCGGCGGTAGACGACCGAAACCCCCGTCAGCGAGCAGAGTGGGGTCACGGGCCCCCCTCGAGCCAGCCCGGCGCGGCGATGGCGGAGGTCGCCTCGACCAGGCGGGCGCCGGCTCCTTGCAGCTTTGCGAGCGTCGTCGCCTCCTCTACCACTCTCCCGCCGTCGATGACGTAGATGCGATCGGCAAAACCAGGCAGGAGCCGCAGGTCGTGCGTCACGAATACGATTCCCACCCCGGGCAGCCCCCGGAGCAGGCGCACCAGGTCGCGCTGGACGGGCGCGTCCAGCCCGGTGGTGGGCTCGTCGCAGAGGAGGAAGCGGCTGCGGCGGGCGATCGCGACGGCGATCGCGACGCGCTGCGCCATGCCGCCCGACAGCTCGTGGGGGTACCGGGACGCAACCCACTCCGGATTGTCAAAGGCGAGCCGGCCCAGGAGGGCGAGCACGTCCTGCTCGAGACCGGCGAGGCTCGCGGCGGTTTCGACCTGATGCCGTACGGTCCGCAGGGGGTCGAGCGAGGCCCGCGCGTCCTGGAAGAGCAGGCTGACCTCGCCGCGCAGGCTTCGCCCACTACGCTCGACGCCATCCACGCACACGCGACCGCCCGTGCGGCCGGGGCGCATCGGCAGCAGGTCGAGGAGGCTCCGCAGGGTCAGGCTCTTTCCGGAGCCGCTGGGACCGACCAGCGCCACCACTTCACCGCTGGTCACCCGCAGCGACACGTCGTCGAGCAGGGTGTGCGGGCCGGCGGAGACCCGCAGGGCGTGCGCCGCCAGCTCGCTCATCGCCGACCCGGCCCGGGGCTCGTCGCCCACAGGGTGGCCAAGACCGCGGCGCCGGGCGCCAGCCAACTCCACCGGTTCAGGCAACCGGTCGACAGCGCGTGGGCCAGCATGTTCCCCCACGAGGCGGCAGGCTCCGCGACCCCGAAGTGGCCGAGATAGGACAGCGTGACCTCGAGCACCAGCACGCTCCCGCCGATGGCGAGGGCCTCGCGCACGACGATGTCGCGGCTGTTGACCCACACGAGGTGCCACCACAGGAGGCGGTGGGGGGGGATGCCGTGGGCCCGCGCGGCGAGCACGAACTCCGCGGTCCTGAGCGAGGTGATCCGGGCATCCACCGACGAGGCCATGGTGGGCATCCCGGCGAGCCCGCCCGCGACCGCCAACTGGACCGGGCCGGGGCCGAGCGCCATCAGGCACAGGAGCACCAGGACCAGCGACGGGATCGACTGGATCGCACCGAACACCATGCGCGCGCCGCCCGCCACCGCGCCGCCTCGCCAACCGGCGGCGGCGCCGGCGAGGGTGCCCAGGATCGCCGCGAGGGCGGCCGCGCCCAGGCCGGGGCCGACGAACGCGGCGCCGCCGGCGGCGAGGCGTCGGAGCACATCGCGACCGAGGTGGTCCGTCCCCAGCCAGTGGGCAGCGCAGGGCGCCTGGTCGGCCAGGGAGGGGCGCACATCCGCCAGGGCGTCGTAGGGCACGAGCGCGGCGATGACCACCGCGGAAAGGAGCGCGATGCGGGCATTCATGCGGCCAGCTCCCGCTCGCGCGGATCGACCACCACCGCCACCGTCTCGGCGACCAGTCGGGCCGCCGCCGTCAACAGCGCGGCGCCGAGCGCGACCCCGACGGCCACCGGCCAATCGCGGCCCGCACACGCCTGCCAGAACAGGGTGCCGGCTCCCGGGAGGCCCAAGGCGCGCTCGACCACGATGAGCCCCGCGAAACACGAGGGAACCTGCTCGGAGGCCAGCCGGGCCGTCGGGACGAGCAGGTGGTGGAGCGTCGTGCCCATCGTGCGTTGCCCACGGGAACGCGCCGCCTCCATGAACGAGGCGCGATCGAGACCCTCGAGCAGCCGCCGCGCCCACGCGGACACCTGCGACCAACGCGCCGAGCCCACCGCCAACACCACGATCGCGACCGCGCTGCGCATCGCCCCCGGCTCGGCCGGGAGCGCGAACCATGGGGGGCGATCGATGAGATTCCGCTCCATGAGCGCCCACGTGACCGCGTTTATCGCCAGGACCGTCGCGAGCGATAGGATGACGGTCGGCGCTGAGGAGACGGTGTCGCCCAGCAGATGGAGGCCCCGCCGCCACGCCGAGCCTCCCGCGGGGAAAAATCCCGCCGTGGCGAAGCCCATCACCAGCGTCAGGGCGAGGGCCGGGAAGAGCACCGCCAGCGACGTCGAAAAGGCGGCCGTGCACAACGCGCCGACGGGCGCTCCAGGCCGGACGGTGAGCGAATGGCCGAGGTCGCCGCCATGGATGCCCCACTCGGCCTCCAACTGCGCGCGGACCTCAGGTCCGTTGGGCAGCGCGTCGATGGCGTCGCCCGGGACCATCCAGAAGAGCGCGACGATGAGGAGCGCGGCCAGCGCGGCCGTTCCCACCACCGCGAGCGCGCGGCGCGCCAACGCACGAAGAATTGCGCCCGAACGCGTCAACGCCTACTTCATCGTCCAGAACCGCGCGAAGCTGAAGAAACTGAAGGGGTGGATGACCACGTTTTGGACCTTGACCGACACCGCGGCGTAGCTGTCGAGCGTCCACAGGAACAACATGGGTTGGTCCTGGGCGATCTTCGCATGCAGCTCGCGCAGCGTGGCCTTGCGAACGAACGGATCGGCGGCGTCGCGAGCCTTGTCGAGGAGGAGGTCGACGGCGGGACTCTTGTAGCCGACGAAGTTGCGGCTGCCCTGGCTGTGGAACTGCTCGCGGATGTCCTCGTTCCGGTCAAAGGTCCACTGGCTCAGGATGAGGTCGAAGTCGTGGTTGCGCCACACCCGCTCCTTCCATGCGGCGTCGTCGAGGAATTGCACTTCGAGCCGGATGCCGGCGGTCTGGAGCTGAGACTGGAGGTTGATCGTAACTTCCTGGACGCTCTCCAGGGACTGGTGCGCGACGAGGGTCAGCGTCACCGGTTTGCCGGACACCGTCCACGCCTCTCCCACCCGCGTCAGCCCACCGGCCGTGAAGGCGGCTTCGGCCGCGTCAGAATCGGCCTGGGCCAGCGGAACGTCGTGGTTGTAGAACGGGCTGGACGGCACGAACGGGCCGCTGACCCGCGCTCCGGTGCCGACCGGTGCCAGGAGCGCGTCGACATCTACAAGCGAAGAAAGCCCCTTTCTGACCTGTGGATTGGCGAGTCCGGGCCGGTTGAGGTTGTAGCCGACGTACCACCAGGAGTTGGTCTGGTACGGGTACAGCTCCACTTTGCGATTGTTCTGCAGCATGGCGATGTCGCGTGGAAGCACGCGGACCAGCGCTTCGAGGCTCTCGTACAACACCAGCTTGGCCTGGTAATTCTTGTCCGCCACCTCGCGGAGCGTCACTTCGTCGATGCCGACGGCGCTGCGGTGGTCGCCGTGCTTCTTGAAGCTGATAGAATTGTCTTCGTTGAACTGGCTGAGCCGCCAGGGTCCCGTGCCCACGGGTTTGTTCCGGAAGGGGTCGCTGCGCTTGAGCGGCAGCCCGGAGAAGAGGTGCTCGGGCACGATCTTGAAGAAGAGCTTGTCCTCCGGGTGCAGCTCGGGCCTGGCAAAGGTGAGCTTGACACGATGCGCGTCGAGCGCTTCCGCGGTCTTGATCCACGCCACCCGTCCGTACTCCGTGGACGCCGTGCCCTTGTCGAGCATGGCGCTGATGGTGAAGACCACGTCGTCGGCGCTGAGCGGCTGGCCGTCATGCCAGGACACGTCGGTACGCAGCGTCACGATCATCGAGAGGCGGTCGGGCATCAGCTCGGAGGACTCGGCCAGCGCCGGCCGGGTCACGAGCTCCGGGTCGTCGGTGTACAGCCCTTCGAAGAGCAACTCGCTGGCTCGCGCTTCCGCCATGCTGGACCCGTAGATGGGGTTCAGCAGGGCCGGGGCCTGGTCTTCGGCGTAGCGGAGGTTGCCGGCGTGGGCGACCAGGGGCAGGAGGAGCAACGCGAACAGGGGCGGGCGGGTCATGAGGGCATCCTGGTCATTCGCGGCTGTCGCCGCGACGGTCCATCCCCTGGAGCACCACCAGGGTGTTCAGGGTTTCGTCCAAGCCGGCGATCTCGGGCCAATCGGCCGCGAGGACGTCGAGGGCGTCGAGGGCTTCACGGGGGCGACCGACGTGCAGTTGGGCGCTGGCGACGACGGCGAAGAGTGTGGGCGAGTTCACCGGCCCGATGAGGCGTGGCGCCTCGTGGTCGAGGGCGAGTTGGCCCAGGGCGAGCGCGCAGTGCGGGCGCGCCGCCTCCAGGGCCGCCACGGCCCCCTCGACCAGCAGGCGCGCCCGCGCGCCTTCGGGGAGCCGCAGGTCGTCCAGCAGGGCGCGCCCGTCGTCGTTCGCGGCCGCGCTGGCCGTCCGCCGCCAGGCGTCTAGCTCCACGTCCAGGGAGCGGACGGCGGCGCGGCAGGCGTCCCCATCGGCGACGCCGGCCGGCGCGGCCTCGGGGAGGAGGAGCGGCACGCCCACGTCGCCCGAGAACAGGCTCGCGTCCAGGGGCGGAGCCGCCGCGGCGCGCGCGTCGACGCGTGCGTGCGTGCGCAGGCGCCATGGGTCGGGAAGCTCGCGGGCGCCGCCGGCCACCACCTCGCGGAGCAGCGGTTCGTCGGCGGGCAGGGTCGTCAGGTCGGCGGTACCGGCCCGAATCGCGTCGTGGAGCGACTTTCGCTGGGCGACGCCCGCAGGGGCGGGGGTGCCGGTCGGCCATGCGGCTGCCTCGACCTCGCGACCGGCATCCGACAGCGCGGCGCCGACGAACCAGGCCAACGGCGAGTCGGCGGGGAGCGTGCCTCGTTCGCGCCACGTCGTGCCGAGTCGCTGCCACGCCTCGGCGTCCAGCGCCGCGAGGACGCGATGAAAGCGGCCGACCTCCGACTGTGCGCGCGCCGCCGGATCTCCGCCCGCCGCGATGGCGCGCCGCCAGTCGTTCGCATGCAGCGCGATCCATCCCTCGCGTGAACTCTGTACACGGACGGTGAACACATCTGGATTCTTTACGATCTCAGCCATCCAACTCTGATGGATTGCGGTGGGTCCAGGCGCCGGCTCGGGGCCGTCCACCATGCAGCAGACGAGCGTGCAGCTGACGAGCGCACTGCAAAGGAGCGGGCGAAGCAGACGTGGTGCCGGAGGGCAGGCGCCGCCCCCGCTACTCGCCCTCGTAGCTTCCACCGGCCTCCTGACCGCGATTGGGATGGGCGCCGGGGTCGAAGACGGTGTCCGAAGCCTCGACCCTCACCGTGTCCTCAGCCAGACTCGCCGGTTCGAGGGTTAGCTCACCATTCTTGAAGTAGAACGTGCTCTTCTGTGGGTGATACCCGACCTTGAAGTATTCGATGGCGTAGTCGGTGCGTTTGCCCATCTTCACGCGCGTGCCTTCGGCATCGCGGAGGTAGTCGATCATGAAACGCCCGTTGTCGTCGGTGATGATCTCGACATTCCCGGGGGCCAGCGTCACGTTCGTCCGGCCGAGGGGCTTCCCGTTGCGGTCGAGCACCAGCCCGCTGATGGCGTGGTGCTTCGCGCATCCCACCAGGATGAGCATGAGGAGGACGGAGGACCCGTTCATTGGAGCCTCGCGCGGATGTCGGCCAACTGGGCCAGGGCGGTGTCGGCCTTCTTGGTGAGGTCGGCGCGCTCGCGTGTGCCGACGTGGGCCTTGTAGCGTTCCCAGCCGCGGACCGCGCTTTCCAGGAGGTCCAGGTCCTCGCCTGACTTGTAGAACTTGCCCTGCCACGAGGCCGCCTCGATCTCGTAGATCTCCGCTTTCTTGGTGTAGACGAGCTCCGAAGGGATGCGCGCCCAATAGCGCTCGGCCTTCTGTGCCTTTTCGAGGGCCCGGTCGTACTCACCGCGATTGGCGTACCAGCGGGCGTAATCGGCCAGGAAGACCGGGTTGTAGTGGTTTTCGGGCAGGACCATCAGGTCGTCGAGGTAGGCGTGCGCCTTCTTGTCGTCGCCCCGCTTCTGGGCGTCGAGCATCAACAACGCGCGCGAGCGCGAGTACTCGGCATCGGTCGAGGGGGTGCCTCGCAGCACCGCCACGTCGGTCGAACTGAGCCGGCCCTTCTTGGCGGCGTCCACGTAGATGTCGAGCGAGGGCCTCGGGGGCGGGGCGAGCGCCGGGACCTCGGCGGGCGTTGGCACCGTGGGGCGCGCCGGCGCCTTCTTCGCCACGACCACCGGTTCGGGCCGCGGCTTCGGCGCCACCACGACGGGCTCGGGCTTGGGCTTGGGCTTGGGCGTTGGGCGTGGCGCCACCACCACCGGCTCGGGCTTGGGCCTGGACGCCGGCTTCGGGGTCGCGACTGGCGCCGGCGCGGGCTTCGGCGTGGCCACGGGGCTCGGCTTGGGCGGCGGCGCCGACGGTGCCGCCACTGGCGGCGGAGCGGTCTCGAGTCCCGGCGCCGCTGCGGCCCCTGCAGGCCGCGACGTGATCGCGGCGAGCACGGCTGCCGGGTCTTCCGCGTCGGCGACCACGGGAGGGGCTGGGATCGCGGCCGTCGGAGCGGCGGGAGGCGAGGGCGGAGGCTTCGCCGCGGGGGCGCTCGCCACGTCAGGGCGGTCGACGCGGACGGCGTTCCAGGTTCCGTAGGCCCAGTAGCCGCTGCCCGCGCAGAGAAGGATGGCCCCGAGCGCGACCAGCGCCGAGGTAAAGAACGTCCCGCCAGACGGGGGGGGCGCCAGCTCATCGAAGACATCGCGCGGCACCGGTTCCGGCGGGTACGCCGGTTCGGGTGCCGGGGTCGCTACGGTGCCTTCTGGATCGTCGTCGGGCGCGAGCGTCTGCCCCGAGTTGGACGGCAACGCCGCGTCCCGGTCAGGAGGCCTCATCGACGGGGCGGGCGGGTCGATGATCTCGATCGGGGCGGGTGTCCGGGGAGGCTTCCGACCCTTGCCACGGCCCGCGGGGCGGGGGAAGGCGTCGGAGCGGTCTGGCGCTTCTGGGGCCAGGGGCAGGCGGAAATCCTCGAAGGAATCGCTGGCGGGGTCGGGTACCGGATCAGGCGGCCGCGCGTTCCCGTCCCCGAAAGGCGGCGAGTCTGGCACCTGGTCAGGAATCCAGGTCGGCGGCGCCGTGGCACCGGGGAAGGCGTGGAGTCTCCCCATTCCCTCCGGATCTGGTGGCACCGCGGTCGGCACCGCCTGGGAGTCGGTGGGAGCCGGCACCCACATCGTCGGGAGCGGCGTGAGTTCGCCATCCGCTTGCGCCTCGGTGCGCTCAGTGTTCTCGGGGGCGGCTTCGGCCGCGCGTTCTCGGGCCACCCGTTCGGCGAGCGCCGCCGCTGCGTGGGCCGCAGTGCTGAGCGGATCGGCATCGATGCTGGTGTCCGGGGAGTCGGCGAACGCGTCGGCGTCGGCGGGCGCATCATCGAGTCCCACGACGTACCCCGCGCCCACGGGCTCGGCGGCGCCCGCCAGGATCGGCGTCAGAAACGTACGGGTATCCTCGCTAATCGTGGCGAAGCTGTACCCCGCCATCAGCCCCCGCAGGTCCTCACGCAACACGAACGCCCGCTGGTAGCGGTGCCGCGGGTTGAGCGCCAGCGCGCGGAAGAGGATCTTGTCCAACCCCGGCAACCGCTCTTTGACCTGAAGCAGGGGTGTGGCCACTTCGCCTCGACGGACCCGGTGAATCGTCTTGAGGTTCGACTCGTCGCGGAACATGCTCTCCAGGGTGAGGAGTTCGTACAGCAGGCTCCCGAGCGCGAAGATATCGCTGGCCGGGCCGAGCTTCTGATCCGGGTGGGTCTGTTCCGGGGACAGGTACTCCATCCGCGCGGGCACGGGCCCCGCCACGCCCCCCTGGGGGTAGGTCGTCGGACTTCGCGTCAGCCCGTAGCCGCCGAGCAGCACCTTCCCTTCGGGCGTCAGGAAGATCGCACCTGGCTTCAGCGAAAGGTGCAGGACGTGCTCCGAACTTGAGCCCTTCCCACTGCGGCCGTGCAGCGCTTCCAGCCCGTTGCAGATCTGGGTTGCGATATTAAGGAACACGTTGTGCGGGACGTGATGCCCGGACTGCCGACACCAGGTCAGCACCTGCTCGAGCGTGACGCCCGGAACGTACTCTTCGACGATGAAGTGCTCGTCGTCCTCGACGAGGTGGTCGACCACCTGCACCAGGAAGGGGTGGCGCACGCCGAGCAGATCCCGCACCCGCGCGTCGATCGAGCCGAGCCGAGCCGCGTCGCGAAGGATGAAGGGCAGGATGCGACGCACGACGACGCGACGTCCGCCGCCCGAATCGTGAGTGCCGACGTAGCTCTCGGCGACGCCGCCGGTGCCGAGCTTTCGCTGCAGCGTGTATCCACCGAATGAGTGGGGGAGAAGAATCATACCCGCTCCAGCGAGCTTCCAGGACAGCGGAGAGGGTAGTGTGCGAGAGGGGACTCGTCAAGCTCCCTCTGGGTTCTCCGCCATGCTTCTGACGCTGTTCATTGCCTGTGCCCTGCACGTCGAACGGGCGGGCATGGTGACCCCCCATCCGGGCGGCGTCTGGCTCGACGGGTATCAGGGCGGGCGCGTGGCCCTGGTGCTGACCGAGGCGTCGGCGCCGATCAGGTACCTCGACGGCTGTGTGGTGGAGGTGCGCGGGATGCAGACCCCGGCGGGCCTCGTGGTCGAGGACTGGCTCGTCAAGGACGCAGGTGACGGCTCCGGCGGATTCGTTGGCACCCTCCGCGCCTACGGCGCCAGGCTGTTGCTGGAGGATCGCAACACCCAGACCACGCTCACGCTGGACGACCAGCAGGTGCCCGAGCTCCGGGTGTACGCGGGAAAGCCCGTGCTCATCGTCGGGACGGTGGTGGGTCCGGGGCAGGTGCGGGTCATGGCGTGGAGGTTGCTGACGGACGGGGGGTGAATCGGATAGCCGCGACCGGCCTGGGAGCCCCATGTCGACGCGCTACGCCCTCCTCTCCGTCTCGGACAAGTCCGGGCTGGTCGACTTCGCCCGCGGCCTCGTGGAGGCGGGATTCGTGCTGCTGAGCACGGGCGGGACCGCGGCCGCCCTGGGCGCCGCCGGCCTTCCGTACACCAAGGTCTCCGCGCACACCGGCGCACCGGAGATCATGGGTGGCCGGGTCAAGACGCTGCACCCCAGGATCCACGGCGGCATCCTGGCGCGGCGTGGCCTGGACGAGGCGGTGGCCGCCGAGCACGGCATCGCGTTCATCGACGTCGTCGCGGTCAACCTGTACCCGTTCGAGGCCACCGTCGCGCGGGGCGCGCCTGCGGACGAGGTGGTCGAGAACATCGACATCGGCGGGCCGGCGATGGTCCGGGCCGCCGCCAAGAACCACGCCCGGGTGCACATCGTCGTCGATCCCGGCGACTACGGGCGTGTCCTCGCAGCGGTCCCGGGTGACGATGTGGGGTTGCGGCGGGCGCTGGCGGGCAAGGCCTTCCGACACACCGCGTGCTACGACGCGATGATCGCCTCCTGGTTCGGGTCCGAGCGCGACGACCCCTACCCGAGTGAGACCGCGATTCCGCTGCGACGGCGGCAGGGCCTGCGTTACGGCGAGAACCCTCACCAGACGGCGGGCTTTTACACCACCCCCTTGGAGGGCGGTCGTGCCCTCGGCAGGGCGTCGCAGCTCCAGGGAAAGGAGCTGAGCTTCAACAACCTCGCCGACCTCGACGCCGCCCTCCGGGTCGCCTTCGATCTTCCCGGTGTGGGTTGCGCGATCATCAAGCACATGAACCCGTGCGGCTCCGCGATCCACCCCGACGGTCTGGCTCGGGCGTACGCGCTGGCGCTCAGCGCCGATCCGGTCAGCGCCTATGGCGGGATCCTGGCGTTCAACCAGCCGGTCGACGACGAGACGGCGGCGCTGGTCATCGCGGGCAAGGTGTTCTTCGAGGTGATCGTCGCGCCGGGGTTCTCGGCCGGGGCGCGTGAAGCGTTCGCGCGACGGGTGAACCTGCGGGTGATCGAGTTGCCGGGAGACTGGCAGGAGGGTGTGTTGCCGGCCCGGGATGCGCGTCGCGTCGCCGGCGGTTGGCTCCTACAGGATTGGGACGCCGACGCTACATCCGCGTGGTCGTCCCGGCTCCGCGAGGCCGATCCGGGCGAGCTTGCGGCGCTGCGCTTCGCCTGGGCGGTGTGTCGGAACGTGAAGTCCAACGCCATCGTGCTGGCGTGCGCTGCCGAAGGCGGCTTCGTGCAGAATGGGGTGGGGGCTGGGCAGATGAGCCGCGTCGATAGCGTGCGGCTCGCGGTCGGCAAGGCGACGCGGCCGGTGGCGGGCTCGGCATTGGCGTCGGACGCCTTCTTCCCCTTTGCCGACGGCGTGCTGGTCGCGTTGGCGGCGGGGGTCCGGGCCTTCGTCCAGCCCGGCGGGTCGATTCGCGACGAGGAGGTGCTCGCGGTGGCCCGGGAGCAGGATGCGGCGATGCTGTTCACGGGACGGCGCCATTTCCGGCACTGAGCGGATAGCCTGGTCATCCATGCCGTCGCGACGCCGACTCATTGAGCCATGAAACTGCTGCGGCATGGGTGACGCACAGGGTTATCCAACCCGACCGCCGCCGCAGGCCGGAAAGCGACGTTTGGAGGCCGGAGGGTAGGCGACGGTAAGAGGAGGACGCGGCGAGCGTCTTCCCCCGTTTCTTGTTAGACGTCCCCGTGAGCAACCGCCAGCTCCTTCCCTGCGCTCGTTGCGGCCGGTCGTTCCCGCTCCCGGCTGAGCCCTCCAGCATGGCGCTGCTGTGCGAGGTGTGCGCGACCCCCGGCACGCTGGCCGACAACTTCCTGGTGCGGACCGCGTTCGGGGTGGTCTCCATAGGCGGGACGGCCCTCCTCGACCGGCTCCGGTCCGGCCAGCTCAGCGGGCAGGACTGGCTCGTCGCCGACGACCGCGAGCCGCTGATGATCGCGGCCCATCCGGTCTTCGCGTCGCTGTACCTCCGCGGAGAGATCCCGCCACCGCAGGCGGTCGTGGTGCACGCGCCCAGCAAGTCCGCCCCGCGGGTGCGTTTCGGTCGGGTTCGGCCCGCCCTGCCGTGGGGTCGGATGTTCCGGACCGTGATCACCCTGGGTGCCCTCGGGGGCGGAGCGTACTTCGCCTTCACCCATCAGCGGGAGCTGCGGGAGGTCGCCTTGGACCTCAGCGAGCTGGTCGCGCCGGCCAACGAGACCGAAGCGGCGGCGAACCTCTCCTTGCGCGAGCCCGCGCCAGATACGTCGCGACCGCAGCTCGACCCACTCGGCTCGCTGCCGGATCAGGAAGGGCACGTCGAGGAGCCGCTCGCGCTGCTCGAAGCGCGTGCTGTCGAGGCCTGGTCGCGGGGCGGGCCGGACGACCTCCGCGAGGGACTCGCCCACGCGCGGCGGGCCGTCGCGCGGGCCACCAAAGATGCCGACGCCGTCGCGCTGCTGGCGATTCTGGCCGCCCTCTCCGGCGATCAACCTGGCCTCACCCAGCTCGCAGCGCAGCAGGCTATCGCACTGGGGCAGGGGAACGGCGCCACCGAACTCGGACGCGCCGCTCTCGCCATCGCCAACGGCGCCCCCGCGGACGCGGTGGCGGCGGTGGCGGCGTGCGCGAAGTCGGGGGACCGCGTGTGCCGGTACGTCGCCGCGTCTCAGAACCCGGATCGGGCCGCAGCGGTTGCCGGGCTGGATCAGCTTGCCGCGGACTGGCCTTCCCATCGGGGCGTGCCGCGCGCGGCGGCGCTCCTGTCCGCCGCCGCCGACGCACCGGACGCGGGGCCGCGGCTCGATGCCCTGCACCGCAAGGACGCCCTGAGCATCGCCGTCCGTGCGCAGTTGCACGTGCAGGATGGTGAGGGCGCCCAGGCGCTCGCGGTGGCGCAGGCGTTGGGTGCGGAGGCGCCGGACGGCCTGCGCGTGGCCGTCGCTCGGGTGAGCCTGGCCACGGGCGATGTGGTCGGCGTCATCGACCTCATCCGACCGGTGGTGGACGCGGGAGGCAAATCGGGCGCGTACGCCGACGCGCTCCTGCTGCTGGCGCAGGCGCGGTGGCTCCAGGCTCGCGATGTGCCGGCGAACCAGGGCGCGGCGTCGGAGGCGGTGGGGCGGCTGGTCACGGCCGGGCGCACCGACCCCGCGGTGGCGCAGGTGCGTGCGCTGGTGGCGCACGGCACGGGAGACAAGGCCGAGCAGTCCCGCGCCTGGCTGTCGATGGATCCCGCCTTGCGATCGGGTCCTGAGCTCGCCCGGGTGCTGCGCACTCAGGTCGCGTTGATGGAGAGCGCCAACATCGGTGGCAGCGAGGTCCTGCCGGTCGCAGAGGCGGCTCGGGTGGCGGACCGCTCTGACCCCTTCGTCCACGTGTGGCTGGTGCACCTGCACCTCGGGGGTCACAGCCCCGCTCGGGCGATCGACGCGCTGCGAACCGCGATTCGTGAGGTCGACGGGCAGTCAGGGCGTCGCCGCACCGACCTCGCCACGTTGGAGACCGGCTCGCCGGCGCGGATGCTCGTGGACGAGGTGGACGCCGCCCTCGGCAACAACGCCACCTTCGCCACCAGCCTGCCCATGGCGAGGGCGGCCGCAGCCTGGCTCGGCGGCGACCTCGACCTCGCCCGGCGCACGCTGAGCCGTCATCCCGCTTTGGAGACCGATCCCGACGCCATGGCGCTGCGGGCGCGCCTGCGCCTCGCCGCCGGTGACACCGCCGGCGCCGTCTCCGACTGGGACAAGGTGGTGGCTCAACGTCCGAAGCAGGCGGAATACCTGCTTGGTTCGCTGCACGCCCGGGTCACCGCAGGGCAGGCGATGTCGGCCGTTGGGGTGGCCGACCTCGTCGCTTCCTCCCGCATCACCAGCCCCCAGAGCTACGCGCTCCTGGCCGAGGTCCAAGCGGCGGTGGGCGATCGATCCGGGGCGATTCGCTTGTTGGAAACCTGTATTTCCAAGGATGCCTTCGACATCGCGGCGCGCCGGCGGTTGCGCGCCCTCCGCACGGCGGACTGATGCGCGTTCTGCTGGTCGGCGGCGGCGGGCGGGAGTGCGCCCTGGGGCGGGCCATGGTGCGGTTCGGCCACGAGCTCCTCTTCGCGACGCCGAATCCGGGACTTGCCCGGTTCGGGGAGCACAGCCCGGGCGACCCGGAGGAGGTCGCCCATGAGCGAGACGTCGGCCTGGTCGTGGTCGGTCCGGAGGCGCCGCTCGCGGCGGGCCTCGTCGACCGGCTCGTTGCCAGAGGCATCCCGGCCTTTGGTCCGTCGGCGGCCGCGGCGCGCCTGGAAAGCAGCAAGATCTACACCAAGGCGCTCGCGGTGCGGCATCGCCTGCCCACCGCGCGGTCGCGGGTGCTGACCGGCTCCGACCGCGCGCTGCCCCTGGAGCCGTGGGTGGTGAAGTTGGACGGGCTGGCCGCGGGCAAGGGCGTGTGGGTCCCCGACACCGTCGCGGAGATGCACGCGGCCGTCGACGCGGCCTTCGCCTTGCGGCCCGATGGCAGCGTGCTCTTGGAGGAGCGTCTGGTCGGGCCCGAGCTCAGCGTGCTCGGCTTGTCCGACGGTGAGCGCGTGGTCATGCTGCCGCCGGCGCGCGATCACAAACGCCGATTCGACGGCGACCTCGGTCCCAACACCGGAGGTATGGGCGCCATCGCGCCGGTGGCCGTCCCGCCGGGCGTGCTGGTGGAGTGCCATGACGTGCTCCGCCGCGCCGTGGCCGCCATGGCGGCGGAGGGGTGCCCCTTCCGCGGCGTGCTCTACGGCGGCTTCATGCTCACCGAGGCTGGCCCGCGGCTCCTCGAGTTCAACGTGCGCTTCGGCGATCCCGAGTGTCAGCCGTTGATGGCGCTGTGGGACGAAGACCCGGTGCCGTGGTTTCTGGGTTCCGCCCAGGGGCGGCTTCCGGGGGACCGACTTCGCCTCCGCGATGCGCACGCCTGCTGCGTCGTCGTCTGTGCGGCTGATTACCCCGAGACCCGAGAGGACGCGCCGATCGAGGCGCTGCCCCAGGAACGGGAGGACCTGCTGGTGGACCACGCCGGCACCACGCTGCGGAGTGACGGGCTGTGGGCGACCGGCGGCCGCGTGCTCACGGTCACAGGCGTCGCGGCAACCCCGTCGCGGGCGCGCGTGTCGGCCCTCCATGCGGCCGGAGAGGTCCGTTTCAAGGGTGCGTCGTGGCGGATGGACATCGGCCGGTGAGCGCGGCCATGGGCCCGTTGTCGCTGGAGTCTCCGGCGCCCGGCGTGGCCGTCTACCAACCTCGGCGCGGCTATCGGTGGGGAGTGGAGGTGTATGCCCTGGTGGGGTTTGCGCTCGGCATCGGGGCGCCGTCGCCCGTCCCGTTTCCGGTGCGGGTCCTGGAGTTGGGCGCGGGCAGCGGCATCGTGAGTCTGCTGCTCGCGTCGCAAGGTTGTCGTGTGCGGGGGTGGGAGCGTGACGCCGAGTGGGTGGCGCTGGCGAGGCGGAGCCTGCGCCGTTCGCCGTCGGCGCGCGGCCGGGTCCGCTTCTCGGTCCGGGACGTGCGGTCGCCCGGTGGGGCCGCGGTCGACCTCGTCGTCACCAATCCGCCCTGGTTCGACCCGCTGGCCGGGCCGCTCTCCTCCGATGGCCGGACGGCATCGGCGCGCGCAATGTTGCACGGCACCGTCGATGAGTTCGTTGCCATCGGCCTTTCAGCGGCTCCGCGCCTCTGCCTCGTGACCCGGGTCGAGCGCCTGGCCGCGCTTCGCCTGGGCCAGGCGTATGTGGCACGGCGCGCGTCGCTCCCCGGGGGGGGCGTGGGGCTGGTCGAGCTGCGCCGCGGGGCGGGGGTGACCGTCCACGAGGCGCTGGACCTCCCTGCGATTTACGCCGCGCTTCGTTACCAGCCGGGAACGATGTAGATCGCGCCGACGTTGGACGAGGACGAGTCGTACCCGGTGGCTCCAACCGCCAGGTCGTCCTGGCCGTCCGCGTCCAGATCGGCGCCGCCCGCCAGCGCGGAGCCGAGCCCGTCGTTGGCGGTGACCCCGTACAGCACCGCGTCGGCGTTGGCGATGGTCAGGCTCGCGGCCCACGACGAGCCACCCATGAACAGGTAGACGGCGCCGGCGTTGCTGGCGGCGCTGTCGTCGGCGGTGGCGCCGATGACGAGGTCGTCGATGCCGTCGTTGTCTAGGTCGGAGTTCGCCAGCACCGACGCCGCGAAGCCGATCGACGCCTGATAGGCCGTGGTGTCGGCGGCGCTGGTGCTGATGTTTCCGGACAGGCTGGAGCCATCCAGGAAGACAAAGACCGAGTCCGCGGTGTCGCTGCCGATGACCACGTCCAGGTTGCCGTCGCCATCGAGGTCCCCCGGGGTCGGGAGCGCGTCGGTGCCCAGCCCGATGGCGCTGGAGCCCCGGAACTTCGCGGTGTCGGCGTCGTCAGCGGTGGAGGACCAGCTCAACGACGAGTTCCCCAGGAAGAGGTGCACCGCGCCGCTTCCGGTGGTGACGTCGTCGTCGCCGGGGGCTCCCGCCAGGATGTCGTCGTACCCGTCGCCGTCGAGGTCGGCCGTGACCAGGCTGGAGCCCAGGTAGTCGTACGAGGAGGTGCCGTTGATCTGGTCGTCGGCGTCCTGTAGATCGTAGGAGCCCGAGTAGCCGCTGGCCGCCGAGAAGACCGAGATGTTCCCGGACTGGGTGCCGGAGCTGCCGCTGGTGGCGTCGAGCGGGCAGGCGGTGACGGTGTCCGCCAGCCCGTCGGCATCGACATCCGCTTGCGCCGACCATGTGAGCCGGTCGGAGGAGGAGTCGCCCGTCCAGTAGGCATCGTAGACACTGGTGGCGTACAGGGTGCCCGAAATGCCGGTACCCCCCTCGAGCAGCCAGGCGACACCGTAGGCGTAGGTGGTGGAGTAGCCGGCGCCGAGGAAGTCGACGTCGCCGTCCCCGGTCTGATCCAGGAAGGGCCCGATGACGTGGCCCATGGGCGCGTAGTAGGCGTAGCCCCAGATGGTGGCCTGGTCGTAGGTGGTGACCGAGCCGTTGGCCGCCGCGGCGTCGTCCCCGTGCACTACGAACGCATAGCCGTAGGTGCTGTTATCGGTCGCGATGACGAGATCGACCGTGCCGTCGGTGTCCAGGTCGCCGCCCATCGCAAGGCCGCCCGGCTCGCCGAGGGCCAGGCTCGACGCCGAGCCGTACAACAGGCCGGTGGCCGCGTCGTCGATGGACACGTTGTCGACGATGCTGTCGCAGTCGTTGTCGACGCCGTCGATCACCTCGACGCCGGAACCGGTGAGCGAGGCGTCGGTGTCGTTGCAGTCGGTGGGGTACGCGACGCCGTCGCCGTCCTGATCGTAGTCGTTACCGCCGTCGCAGGCGTCGTCGATGCCGTTGTACCAGACCTCGGTGGCCCCGAGGTAGACGGCGTCGTCGGTGTCGTCGCAGTCGGTGCCGCCCCAGGCGTCGGAGTCGAAGCCGTCGCCGTCCTGGTCGTAGTCGCTGCCGCCGTCGCAGTCGGTGTCGAAGCCGTTGTACCAGACCTCGGTGGCCCCGAGGTAGACGGCGTCGTCGGTGTCGTCGCAGTCGGTGCCGCCCCAGGCGTCGGAATCGTAGCCGTCGCCGTCCTGGTCGTAGTCTGAGTTGCCACCGCAGTCGCTGTCGATGCCGTCGTACCAGACGTCGGTGGCGTCGGTGTTGACGCTGGCATCGGTGTCGTCGCAGTCGGGGCCGCCGATTGCGGTGGTCTGGGTGCCGTCGCCGTCCTGGTCGTAGTCGTCCCCCTCGTCGCAGGCGTTGTCGACGCCGTTGTACCAGAGCTCCGTGGCGCCGGGGTACGAGGTGGCGTCGGTGTCATCGCAGTCCACGCCGTAGATCGACCCGTCGCCGTCCTGATCGTCGTCGTTCCCGTCGCAGTCCTGGTCGACGCCGTCGTACCAGACCTCGACGGTGTCTGGGTTGATGGTCGCGTCGAGGTCGTCGCAGTCGCTGCCCCCGAACTCGGCGGACTGGTGCCCGTCGCCGTCCTGGTCGAAGTCGTCGTTGCCGCCGCAGTCCTGGTCGACGCCGTCGTACCAGGTGTCGCTCATCGACGGGTTGACGGTCGCGTCGGTGTCGAGGCAGTCGTCGCCGCCGTACTCGGCCGAGAGGTGACCGTCGGCGTCCTGGTCGTAGTCGTCCCCGCCCTGGCAGTCCTGATCGACACCGTCGTACCAGCTCTCGGTGGCGCCGGGATTGATGTCGACGTCGGTGTCGTCACAGTCTTCGCCCCCGGTCAGCGTGCTGCCGAACCCGTCCTTGTCCTCGTCGATCTGGACGTGCGCGGTGATCGGCACTTCGATGTGGCCGCCCGACACGCTGTCGTCCACCAGCACGCTCACCGAGAAGTCACCCCAATCGGTGGGGGTCAGGCGCGCCGCGTGGACGACGCTCTCACCGGCGGCCGGCGAGGAGGTGTACGGAGCCATGGTCCAGGCGGTCGCGTGCCCGCCGACAAAACTCATCGTCACCTGGACCGCGCCAGTCCCGATGTTGGTCACGGTGAGGTCGGCCGCCGCGGACGAGCCCAGGAAGATCGTGTCGAGCGTGATGCTGGAGGGAGCGACCGCAATCGCGCCGTCCGCCTGACCGGTGTCGCCACCGGTGTCCTCCGAATCATTCCCATGGTTCGCCGTGTCTTCGTCAAGGGGGACCTTCATGTCTTCGCAGGCGGCAAGGACAAGCAGCAGGCTGGCGGGCCAAAGGCGCATGGGGAATCTCGGGGGAATCTCGCGTTCATGCCGAGGCCGCCGAATTTCGATCGCCGCTGGATAGACCGTGTCCATGAGTTTTCGCGCGGTGCCGGTCGCCCTGCTCCTCGGTGTGTCTTGCGCCGCGCTTCCCGACGCGGACCCGGCTCCGGCCAGCTGTCCCGACGGGCGCATGCCGGACATCGACATCGACGGTGCGGTCGCGGGTACCGTCGAGGCGACCACGTCGTACACGGTCCCCTGGACCGGCGAGCCCCGCGACCTGGTGGTGCACGCCTGGTACCCCACCTCGGACTCCACCGGTACGGCCGCGCGCTGGCTCGACGCCTGGGTGGACAGCAATTCCTGGGTGGACGCCACCTACGCTCCGCTGCCGGACGCGTGCAAGGCCCCGCTGGTGGTGTACTCCCACGGTTCGCGGGCGTGGGCGGGCAACAGCACGCCGATCCTCCGTCAGCTTGTCGCCGCCGGGTGGATCGCGGCCGCGCCCGACCACACCGACAACCTGTTGAACCAGGACGAAGAGCAGAAGCCGGAGAGCTTTCCGTTGTTGCGCACGCTGGACGTCGCCGCGACCATCGACTGGATCGAGGGGCTGCCCGTGGACGATCCGCTGTACGGTCGGGTCGACACCTCGCGCGTCTTCGTCTACGGGCACAGCTACGGGGGTCAGACCTCGTGGTTGCTGGCCGGTCCGAGCTTCGATGCCGCGGCGATCGACACCCGCTGCGCCAGCGCGGCGGGCTGCACCGACGCCGAGCGGGCCGCCTTCGACGTTCGCGCGGTCGACGAGCGCGTCATCGCGGTGGCGCCGCTGGACGGCACCGTCGGCGCCGATCTCGTCGCCGACGCGGGCTTCGCGGACATGGACCGGCCGGTCCTGTTCCTGTCCGCGTCCACCGATCCCGCCGAGTTTCTGCGGGCCTCTGCCGGTGCGGTCACCTGGGTCAGTCTGGAGGGCGCCTGCCACGAGTCCTTCACCGCCACCCCCACGCCCTGCGATCTGGACAAGACACGCGGCCTGGAGATCACCGCGACATACGTTTCCGCATTCGCGACGAGAGAGATGTTCGGCTCCACCGACAAGACCGTGACCGGCATCCTGGACGGGACCGTCGTCGTCGACGAGAGTACCACGCTGGAGCGGAGTGAGCGGGCGCGGTAGGGGGGCGGTCTACCGGAACGGCCTGGTCAGGTTCCCGGTCTTTTGGCCGTCGGCGCGTCGCAGCACATAGTCGTACACCTGGGCCGTTGGGACGGTGACGCGGTCGCCCCGGTGGAGCCCCGGCACGTCGTAGGGCTCGGTCGCGAGGCGGCCCGAGATGCCACCCTCCTGCCACCCGCTGATCTCGATCCACAGGTATTCCTGCGGCCCGGCGCGGGTGGGGAAGGGCGCGGAGACCGCGAGGACGTCACCGGGCGGGAGTCCCGCCCGCCACCTCGACTCCAGCGTGACCAGCGCCCGCCGCACCGCCTCGCGCGCCGCTTCCAGCGTCGTCGGCACGGCTGAGGTGTCCGCTGCGGGAATCGCCAGCGCTGGACCTTCGGGGCTGGTCTCCACGCGCTCGGGGGCGCGCGGGCCCGGTTCGGGACTAGACGCGACCGCCGGGATGAGCTCTCCCGAGAAGGTCAGGCGAAGCAGCGGACCGCCGGGGTCGTCGGGTCGCGGCTCGGTCACCTCGGCGAAACGCGCGGTCCCCCGCGCCTCTGGAGTGGTGATGAGCAGCTCCTCGCCGACGTCGCCGAGCGGATGCACGGCCTCGGCCACCACGGCGATGGTCCACGCCACGTCATCGACCCGTTGGCGGCTGACCTCCTCCACCACCAGCTCGAAGTCGCCGAAACGCCGCAGGCCCCGCGTCACCAGGCGTAGGCGTTCGGACCCGTCTGCCAGCTCGGTCTGGTCGATCACATACCAGGTGGCCAGGTCCCCCCTCGGGTCCAGCGCCATCCACTGCCCGGCATCGTAGACCACCTGGGCGTCCAGATCTTCCACCCAACCGCCCGACTGACGCGCCGCGGCTCCGAAGGCGGCGTGGGCGGTCGAGAGCGTGTTCAGCGCCGCCTCCCGGGGGCCGGCAAACCAGGCCAGGAGCACCTGTTCGGACAACGCCAGGGCGGCCTGGCCCTCGACGGCTGGGATGGCGAACTCGGCGCCGGCCATGCCCATGATCCGCTGCGGCGCCGCCACGTGCTCCGAGAAGCTGTCGGTGGCGGCGATGGCAGCGAGCGCCGCGTCGAGGGCGTCGACGGTGGTGTCGGTGCAGCGCGGGTTGCAGTACAACGCCAGCGCGAAGCGGGCGTCGGGGACGATGGGCATCGCGGCGGCGGCGGAGACGAGGAGCATCAGCATGTGCGCTCTCCTATCGACACCGATTCGACGCCGATGCGCCCGTGATAACGCAGCCCCCCATGCCGCCGAAGCCCGAACCCGAGCTGCCCCCGGAGGTCCTCGATCGGCTGGCGGGGTGCGAGCGGGTGTCACTCCAGGTCGGACTCCTGGGAAGCAACGCGCTGATTCCGGCGATTGCCGTGCCCCTTCGGGGGGCGCTCTACATCCTGTTCGTGCCGACGTCAGCGGCTCGCGCGACCATGGAGCATACCGTTGTCGCGACCGTGCAGGTGGAGGCGCCGGACGCATCGTGGAGCATCTCGGCGCGTGGCCGACTCCTCCACGGGCGCACCGCGCAGGCGGACTCCCGCCGCAGTGAGCTGGCCCACTGGGTGCCGGAGGGGGAGGCGGCTCGGTGGACGGCCGGTCACTTCTATGCGGAGCACCTGGACTATCAGGTCGAGACACCTCAGGGTCGTCGGCGGGCCACCGGCCCGCTGCCGGGCTGCGCGCCCCGGTCGTGGTGGCGTCTGGTCAACGAACTTGCAATCGAGCCCTTCCAGTGGTGGTTTTTGGCCTCGGGGGTGATGATCGCGATCGGCATCCTCTACGCCGATGCCGACGAAGCCGGGACGCCCCTGGTGTTGGTCCTGGCCCTGCTCGCGGCGGCGCTCCCGGTCGTTGCCGGGCGGCTGGTCCTGGCACCGCTGGACCTCGAGCGGTGGCGTGATGGGCGCGAAGTCGACGCATCCCTGGGCGAGCTGGCACGGGCGTGGGTGTCGCCCGCGGAGTACCGCACCGGCGGGCTGAAGCTCGCGGCGGTGGCGGCGGTCGTGTGGGTGCTGCTGGTGCTCCTGGGCGGTCCGCTGGTCGCCGCTCTGGTATCCTTGCTCAGCGGTGCGCCGGTGCTGCTGTTGATCATGGCCGTCCGTCGACGGTCGGGAGCGAAAGGGGAAGCGTGAACGTCTGCCTCCGAGGATCGAGTCCCGCCACCATGGTGGCCGGCATCCTGCTGTTGAGCCGGGCGCGCACCTTCGGGCAGCGCATCCGGGTGGACATCGTCGGGGACCCGACCGACGTGGGCGCGGTCACCGGCCCCGCGGTGCTCTATTCGGCGCCGCTGGCTTCGTGCGGGGTCGGTCGCGACTTCGGAAGTGGCGCCCTGGTGGTGGTGCCGGGGCCGACCACCGCGCCGTTGGCGGTGAGCTTCAGCCCGGACGGGCGAGGCGGCTGGTTCGAGGTGGCCCGCGAGGGCGATGGCGAGCACCCCGCCAGCCGCGCGTTGATGGCGCTCCTGCACGATCCCGATCCGGAACGGCTCCCCCTCGCCCGCGCCGTGCGGAGCGGGTTTGCGACGCTCGGCGTGGCGCTGGAGCCCTCGGTGCTCGACGTGCTGTTCGGCGCCCCGGCCGCCCCCCTGGTCCGGCTCGCCGTGGCCTTGCGGGCGGGGCGCACCCTCACCGGTGAGCGCGGCGCGCCGATGACCGCGGCGCTCGTGGGGCCGCTCGGGGAAGACGATGCGACCAGCGCGGCCGCAACGCTCGCGCGGCTGCACCCGAGGGTCCGCGCGCCGATGGCGGACCTTCGTCGGGTCGCGAAAACGCTGTCAGCGGGGGGCTCGCCGGCGCTTCTGCTCGCCATGGACGAACTGCTGGCCCACTTCGGACTCTTGCCGCTCGGTGGGATCCTGCCGCCGCTCGATCCGGCTACGGACGCGGTCGCCGTGGGCCTGGGACGGGCGTTGGCGGCCACGGCCGGCGAGGGGCAGGCCCAGGTCCCGCTGATGGAGACCTACCGTTTCCTTGGCGGGGGTTTTGTCACCCGGTCCGAGTGGGTGGTCGACCTGCCGGCCGACGCTCCCCCCACCGAGCGCCTCGCCCGCTGGCGTTGGTTCTGCACCCAGGTCAGCGAGGCGGCGGCGCGGGTGGACCGGATCTGGAGAGACCTGGTCGATCCACCGATGTAGCCGCGATCGCGGCGCGATTGCGCCACAGGTAGAGCACCCGGCGGCTATGGGACGGGTGGGTGAACAGGCGCGGGTCGAGCGCTTCGTGCGGGTGTCGGAACAACAGCCCGCTCGGATCTCGCTCCAGGGCGCCCACCAGCGCGCCGATCTGGGCCTCGTCGAGCTGTCCGTTTCGACGGAGGGTGTCGCGGTCCCACTCCAGGAGCGCGCCCTCCGGGATCAGGTTCCCGAGTTGCGCCCGCGCCTCTCCGTCGCCGTCCCCTTCCCGGATGTGGTCGATGAAACCGCCGAGTGACAGGCCGCGACGGGCCTTCTTCTCGTTCCTTAGCGCGATGTCCAGACGACGTTTCACCTCGTCCGCGTCGACCCGGGCGAACGGAAGCGCCTCTTCGTACAGCGCCAACAGCCGTGCCACCGGAATGTCCTTGCCGGCCCTGAGCAGGTCCTGTTGCAGGTGCAGCTCGGTCTCGGCCTGGAGGCCCAGTTTGAGCTCGCAGTTGATCGCGGGGAGCATCCCCGCGGCCTCGGCACCGGCCTCGTCGCAGAGGAACTCGATGTCGCGCTGGTGGGGCGCGTCCATCGCGGCGAGGAAGGTGTTGTGGGCCCAGGCGAACGCGGCAGCGGCGCCGATCGCGAACATCGACGGCCCGAGGTGGCTCACCGCGAGCACCGCGACCGCGCCCAAGAGCAGGAGGTGCCGCGGGGTCGCCCAGCGGAACTCAACCTTGTAGCGGTGGTAGTGCCCGAGTTCGTGCCCGATGACCGCCGCGAGCTCTCCCGGCGCCAGCACATGGAGCATCGGGCGGTGCACATACACCGCGTTGAGCTTCGGAAACACGCCGGCGAGGCCCAGGAACATCACGCTGGCGTTGAGGTCCTTGTCGGCCGTGATCGCCGTCGGGGTGTCGGTGCGGACGCCGAGCCGTCGGTGGACATCCTCGATGAGCGCGAGGAGATCTCCCCGGCTGTACCTGCCGATCCGCCGGTCGGGCGAAAGCTCTTCCAGCCACCGTACCTTGCGGAACGTCGCCTGGAAGCCGCCGACGTAGAGCGGCCATCCCGAGACGAGGACCGCGATGGCCGCGTAGGGGAGGCGTTGGGCGAGTGCGCCCCAGTTGGTCGCCAACAGCGCCACGACGGTGAGCACCGGCCACACCACGAAGAGCGGGCGTAGTCGACGATTTCGGGCGGCGAGGGCGGCGTGGATCCGCGCACGCTCGGGCGTGCCACGGAGGTTCATCAGAAGATCGACTGGGTGAGGATGGCAAGGAACCCGCCGGCACGCTGCAGCGGCCGTGTCTGGTAGATCACCGTGCCCGGCCCGGTGTAGCGGTTGACCAGGCCCTCGCCGGAGAGGGCGGTCGCGCCGAGTTCTTTGGTCACCGTCACCAGCTCGAAGGTCATATCGGCGGTGAACGCCACGATATACCGGTTGTCAACCAGGAAGCGTTCGCCCGCCACCAGGTCCCGGCGGACGGCGCCGCCGTGGGTGGTGCAGAACACCAGCCCCGGGCCTCGCGCCCGCATCAGGAACAGGCCGGTGCTGGTCATCCAGCCCTTCACCCCCGCGTACTTCACGGTGAGTTCGACCTTCGGCTCGCTGGCCAACCATGCGCCGCGGGCGATCAAGAACTCCGCGTCCGTCAGCTCGATGGCGACGATGTCACCGGGGTGCGACGGCGCGAGGGAGATGCGCTGGTCGTCGCGACGCGCTTTGTAGCACACCCGAATCAGGCTCTCGCCGACCAGCAGGTTGCGCACGGTCGAGGATGACCCACGGCGGGTCAACGCGCCGCCAAGGCCCGCGGTCAGATCGAAACCGGTGTCCATCGCGACCATGGCCCCCGGTTGGACGACGATCTCCTCGCCGGCGGCCAGCTCGAGGTCGAGAGTGCTGTACGCCGGCGCATTCGCGACGGTGTGGCGCATCAGTCGTCGTCGGCGTTGGCGCCCGCCCGCTGCTTCAGGATGTAACCCCCCGCCGAGATCGCGAGGAGAATGCCGAGAAAGATGAACAGGGCCACCATCCGTGACACCCCGAAGATGTCCACGATCGACGTCACGATGATGTCGTAGATGATGACGCGGATGAACCAGCCGACGATGTCGCCGAAGCCGCGGAGTTGAACGAGATCGGCGGGGTTCAATGGGTACCTCTGGGGGTGCCCGTCACCTATGGTGCGTCGGCGTCAGCGGCAACGTGTTTGCTGCTCGCTGGGTCGGCGACGCATTCTGTCGATCAGGCTTGGCCGCTCGGCCGGCCTCCAGCTTGACAGGCCCCCGCTCCACGGGCACGATCAGGACATTGGCACAGGGAGCCCCCGTTGGCGGGCCTCGATCTGATACGACTTGGCAAGACGATTCACTACCTGTTGCGTCACCCGGACCCCACCGGATTGGTCGCGGACGGGGATGGCTGGTTCTGCGTGGAGGAAGTGGCGCGGGTGGTGAGCCGGACCATCCGTCGACCGGTCGCGACTGAAGATGTCGATGATGCCACGCGTTGTTTCGTCGGGGCCAGGCTGGAGGTCGTCGACGGGCGGGTCCGCATCCAGATGGGCATCGAACCAGAGCGATACGGTGGGCCGGACCTGCTCTTTCACGCCGTACCCCGGGGCCGGCTGCCGCTGTACGAGCGCGAAGGGCGGATGTGGGGGCCCAACGACGCCGGGGTTCATCTGTCGCGACATGAATCATTGGCATGGAGGGTTGCACATCGCACCTACATCGATCCCGTCGTGCTCATCGTGGATGCTGCACGCGCGCGACGTGACGGCGTGGAGTTCGTGCGGACCCGGGGAGGGCTGTACCTCGCGATGGCGGTACCGCTCCGCCACGTGCTCAACCTTCGGCCGGGGTACACCGAGCAGGCCAGCGCCGGCGGTTTCGTCGTCGACTGGTCCACCGGCGCGCCGCGCATCGGGCTGATCCGCGTGGCCCGCCGACACGGCCTCACCTGGGAAGTCGCCAAGGGCAAACTGGAGTATGGTGAGCCGCCCGTGGTCGCGGCGGTGCGCGAGATGCGGGAGGAGATGGGGGTGGACGTCCCGGTGCGCGAGACCGTCTCGGTGGGTTCGGTTCGCTACGGCTTCTACACCCGCGAGGGCGCCCCGCGGCTCAAGACGATCTATCTTTTCCTCATCGAACTTGCCGAACCCTTTGAGGCGTTCCGACCGCTGAGCGAGGAGGGCATCGAGGACGCCCGCTGGTTCGCGCTGGACGAGGCCCTGGAGGTGCTGGTCCACCCGAGCCTGCGCATCATCCTCGGTCGGTTGTTGCGGGCGCTGGACCTGCGCGCCGCCGCGCTCGGCCTGCCGGGGGGCTACGCGCCGGTGGAGGCCGAGGAGTGAGGCGCATGCGGACGCCCCCGGATGCCGCGGGGCCGCGCCAGCTTGAGTTCTTTTTCGACTTCGCCAGTCCCTTCGCCTACCTGGCTGCGACCCAGGTGGTAGCTCTGTCGCGACGGACTGGCGTGCAACTCGTGTTGCGACCACTCCTGCTCGGTGGGTTGTTTCGTGCGGTGGGGCAGGTCGACGTGCCCATCGCCGCGATGTCGGAGGTGAAACGGAAGTACACCCTGCGGGACCTCGGACGATGGGCCCGGTGGTGGGGAGTGCCGTTGGTGTGGCCCGCCGCCTTCCCGCTGCGAACGGTGCTCCCCCTGCGCGTCTTCCTACAGGAGCCGACGCCCGCGCGGATGCTGACCCTGTTTCGGGCAGCGTGGGCTCAGGGTGAAGACATCGGCCGGGCGGGGGTGCTTGCGGGGTTGGGCGTGTCCGCGACGGAGCTGGCGACCGCCGAACAGCAGCGCGCGCCGCTCATCGAGGCCACCGCCTATGCCGTGGCAGCCGGCGTCTTTGGCGTGCCCAGCTTTGTCGTCGATGGCGGCGAGGTGATCTGGGGACAGGACCGCCTGGACATGGTGGAGCGGGCCTGTCGCGGGGAGAGGGTCGAGCCCTGACGGGCGACGGCGCGGGACCCTGCCCTCACGGCACCGTCAGCTGCAGCACCAGCCCCGTGGCGCCTACGGTCACCGGCGCGCTGATGCTGGCGGGGTCGGCGGGGTCTTTGGTCATGGCGTTGCCGTCGGCGTCGAGGCGGGCGCTGACCTGCACCTTGCCGGCGGGCAGCGTCCCCCCCATCGGCGAGTCGGCGGCGGTGATGGAAAAGGCCAGCGGCCCGCCCGCGGGCAACATCTTCGCCCGCAGGGGCGGCCCCGCCATCACGCCCTCCGCACGCACGTAGACGAAGACCGTTCCGGTGGCGGCGGCACCCGCCGGCAGGCGCACTTCCCCCGCGAACTCGACGGTGGCCGGCGTCGGCGTCGGCGCGGGTTCGGCCGCGGTCGCACCGGCCTCGCCCGGCACCGGGGGGGCGTCCGCCGCCCCGCGTGCGGCCATCTGATCGACCCGCGCGATCAGCTGGCTGAAGACCTCGGCCTGGGCGGGCTCGGCAGCACGCCCCCGCATGAAGAGCGCGATCGCCTGCTCGCGTTCGCCGTCCCGGGCGTGATGGACGCCTCGGTACCCGAGGGCCTCGGCGAAGTCGGGGTTGGTGACCAAGACCCGATCGAGCAGTTGCTTCGCCATCTCGCGGTCGCCGATGGTCTCGAGCGTGACCGCCTGGTGCACCCGCGCCTCGGCGTCGTCCGGATCGATCTTCACCACCTCCTTGGCAAGCTTCCACGCATCCATCACCCGGCCCAGGCCGATGTAGAGGTGGCCGAGCTCGTTGTTCGCCTTGACGTTGGTGGGGAGGGCGGCCACGGCCGCCTCGAGCCGCGCCAGCTTGGCGGCGAGGGCATCCGGCACCTGGCCGCCATCAGCCGGGGCCTTGCCGCCGGTGAGGCCGTCGTTGGCACCGCGGGCGCGCGTGTCGTCCCGGAGTCCCTGGTAGAGCGCCAGCACCAGCACCGCGGCCCCCACGCCCCAGGCGACGGACGACAACCGGGGGTTCCGCTCGCTCCACGACGGCGCGCCTCTGGGTCTGGCGTCGACGACGGCGCTGCCCCCGGCCACGTCGCGGGCGCCGAGGACGTCGAGGGCGCGGAGGACGTCGGCGGCGCTCTGACGGAGGCGGGTGCGTTCACGGTCGTACAGCGCGTCGTCCAGCTTGTCGCGGGTGTCGTCCAGTTCGCGCAGCTCCACGAATAGGGAGTCGCGGCGCGCGTGCAGGTCGGCGAGGCCGGTATCCTGGAGGCGCGGGAGCCCCCGGCGCCCCAGGCCGACGGCCAGAGCGGCCCCGCCGAGCGCGCCGACACCGATGGCGCCGAGCGCAAAGGGCCAACCCGCCAGCGCGGTGGCGACCGTTTCGAGGAGGCTCATCCGTCCAACTCCCGATCGACGCGGTCCAGGTAGGGGTCGCGCGCCGTTTCTGGGCGGGGCGCCGTCGGTGGTTTCCGCCGCCCGAGCACCGTCGCCGCCGCGGCCAGCAGACCGACGCCGACGATCGCCGCGGGGGCGTACCACAAGGCGAGGTTGGCCCCCTCTTTACGAGGCTCCAAGAGGATGAACTCGCCGTAGGCCGCCTCGAAGAAGTCGAGCACCTGCTGGTCGGAATAGCCGCGCGCGCGCATCTTGCGGACCTCGGCTTTCATGGCGCGGGCGCCCTCGGCCGGGCTCTCCGCGACGCTGCTGCCCTGACAGGTGGGACAGCGCAGCTTCTGCGCCGTGTCGCGCGTCGCGACCTCGAGCGCCTCGCCAGTGAGCCCGGCGTCCGCCGGCTCGCCGATGATCGGCGTCGGATCGAGTCCGATGGCGTCCGCCGACGCCGCGGGCTCCTGGGCGACGGCGAGAGTCAGCAGCAGGCAGTGCGCGATCACAGCAGGGCCTCCAGGTCGTCGATGACCTGCCCGGCGTCCACGGCCCCGAAGTATTTCTGGCGGATGACGCCGGCACCATCGATCAGGTAGCTTTCGGGCAGACGGCCGACGCCGTACGCCACCGCCGCGGCGCTGCCGACGTCGATGAGCGCCGGGTACGCGACGCCACCGTTGCGGGTCAGCCAGGCCCGCAGCTTGGGTTCGGTGTCCAGGTAGGCGATGCCGAGGAACTGCACGCGGCCTTCGTAGGTCCGCGCCAGGCTCAGGAGGATCGGGTGCTCGGTCTCGCAGGTGGCGCACCACGTGGCCCAGAAGTTGACCAGCACCGGCTTGCCCCGCAACGTCGAGAGTCGGACGGTCCGGCCCTCGCCGTCCAGCACCGGAAGCTCGAAGTCCGGCGCCGATTTTCCGATGAGCGGGGTGGGGATGTAGGCGGGGTCGGAGCCAAAACCCGAACCGAGCACCCACACCAGCGGCACCACCAACATCAGGCCGACGATCAGCACCTTCCAATTCACGACGCCGCCTCGGTGACCGGGGCGGCCACGGCTGCAGAGCGACGCGCAGGCCACGCGGCAAGCACCGTTCCGATGACGACGATGCCCATGCCGATCCACAGCCAACCGACGGCGGGGTTGAGATACACATGCAGGCCCACGCGATCGGATTCGATGCTGAGGACCGAGACGTACACGTCCAGGGTGGGCAACGACCGCACCGCGGGCGAGCCGATGGCGTTCATGGCGCCCGAGTAGTTGTTGAGCGCGGGCTCTAGGGTGAACGGCCCGCCCGGACCGGTGACATCGACTTCGACCACGTCCCGTTGGCGGTGGGGTTCGTCCAGATGCTCGACCCCGACCAGCCGGAACGTGTACTCGCCGAAGGTGGCCGATTCCCCCTTCTGGATGGAGAACTCCCGATCGCGACGGTATGCGTGTGAGATTCCGATCGCGACGATCAGCACGATGATGCCCAGGTGGACGACGTAGCCACCGTACCGGCGGCGGCCGCGGCCGAACGCCCGCGCCAGCGCCACCGGCGCGCTCTCGGCCTCTTCGCGCATGCGCACGAGGACCGGGATGAGCATCTCGCGCAGGGTGACGTACGTGGTAAAGGCCGCCGTCGCGACCAGCACCAGCGGCCACGGCGTCCGGATGTCGAGCACCGTCCACGCCACCGCCGCGCCGGACAGCGCCGCGCCGCCCGGTGGCCCCAGCGCCTCGATGAGTTTTCGTCGGCTCGCTTCGCCCCACGGGAGCGCCGGGCCGACCCCCATGAGGAAGAGCAGGGAGATCCCGATCGGCATCGCGACGCGGTTGAAGTAGGGTTCCCCCACGCTCAGTCGCGTGTCGTTGACCGCCTCGATGATGAGCGGGTACGTCGTGCCGACCAGCACGGTGAACGTGAGCGCCACCAGCAGCAGGTTGTTGAGGAGGAAGCCGGCCTCGCGCGAGATGGGGTGCGGGGCGTTGTCCTCGCCGCGCAGTCGGTCGATACGCGCGGCGAGCAGGAGCACGCAGGCCACGAGGCAGAAGGCAAGAAAAATAAGGAATATCGGTCCGATCTCGGACTGAGTGAAGCTGTGGACGCTGTTGAAGACCCCCGAACGCGTCATGAACGTGCCCAGGAGCGTCAACAGGAAGGTGACCAGCACCAGCACCACCGTCCAGCCTTTCATCGTGTCGCGCCGGCTCGGCAACATCGCCGCGTGCAGGGCCGCGGTCGCCGTCAGCCACGGCAGCAGGGATGCGTTTTCGACCGGGTCCCACGCCCAGTAGCCCCCCCAGCCCAAGACGGCGTACGCCCACCACCCGCCCAGGATGATGCCGATGGTCAGAAAACCCCACGGAATCAGCAAGGCCTTGCGTAGGGCCTGCGTCCACGCTGGTCCCAACTGGCCCGCCAGCAGCGCGCCGATCGCCATTCCAAACGGAACCGTCATTCCGACGTAGCCCAGGTAGAGCATCGGGGGGTGGATGATCATCAGCGGGTGGTTCTGGAGCAGCGGGTTGGGGCCCGGGCCCTCGTCCGGGATCGGCAGCGGCGTCGGCGAGAACGGATTGGCCGGTCCGGCGATGAGGAAGGCGAAGAACGCGCAGATCCACAACATCGTTCCCAGCGCCCAGGGCGTGGTCTCCGGGTGGCGGTCGCGACTCCAGTGCGTGAACACGGCCAGGAAGAGCCCGAGCACCGCCCCCCAGAGGATGATCGACCCTTCCAACGAGGACCACAGGCTCACGATGGTGACGTGGAGCGGGGTCTTGGTGCTTCCGACCTTGGCGACGTAGGACACCGTGAAGTCGTGGCGGACGAGCGCCACCTCCATCACCGTGAAGATCGCCAGCATTGCGGCGGTGAACACCGTGGAGAGGCGCTGGGTGACGCGCAGCAGCGCGTGGCTGCCCGTGCGCCCCGCGGCATAGCCGGTGACCCCCCCGGCGACCGCGGCGGCGAGGCCCAGAAGGGTGATGACTTCGCCGAGGCGACCGAGCATCCGCTACTCCTCGCCCGGCTCGAAGCTGCCCGACGGAGCCTGCCCGTTCGCGGGCGCGGTGTACGTCTCGTCGTGTTTGACCATCAGTCGCTGGCTCACGAAGGTGCCGTCGGGGCCGAGCGTCCCCTCGACCACCACGCCGATGCCCTCGCGGAACATGGCCGGGGGGATGGATTCCGTGCGCACGGGCACGCTGGCCCCGGTCTCGTCGGTCACGATGAAGGTGGTGACCGTTCCGGCGGTGGCGACGCTGCCGGGCTTGACCAGCCCGCCCAGCCGGACGGTGGCGCCGGTAGCTTTGGCCGCCGCCGCCTGGAGCTTCGCGGGCGTCCAATAATAGACGAGGTTGTCCCCCAGGCTCCCGAAGGTCAGGAAACCGAGCACCCCGATGACGGCAGCGCCGACGAGGATGGCTGGCAGCTTCGACTTCATCGCACGCCCTCCTGCCGCGCCCGTACCAGAAGGTAGACCGCGAAGACCAGAAATGTCAGGCCCGAGATCGTGTAGGCCGCGCCCACGTAGTCCCACCCATCCTGGATGACGCCGCTCACTCGGCCAACTCACGCTTGCGGTGCGCGCGTGCGATGCGCCAACCGGTGGCAACGAAAAAGGTGACGAGGAACAGCACCGCGAAGGCGTTGACGCGGAGCGGGAAGAGCATGGCCGGGTCGACCGTCTTCGGCGTCGACTGCGTCTGATGCAACGACGCCATCCACCGCACGCAGAGGTAGACGAACGGGATGTTCACCCAGGCCAGGACCGTGGCGGTGGCGCTCCACGTGGCGCGTTTGACGGGATCGTCGACAAAACTCCGGAGGGCGAGGATGCCGAGAAAGGACAGGACCATCACCGCGACCGAGGTGAGCCGTGGGTCCCAGGTCCACCACACCCCCCACGTCGGCTTGGCCCAGATCGCGCCCTGGACGGCCAGGAGCGAGCCGGTGACCAGGCCGGTCACGATGGTCGATTCGATGAGGTGATCCCATTTCCACGACCGCGTCGACAACCACCCCACCGCACCCACAAAGCTGGCGGTGAAGCACAATAGGGTATTCCAGGCCGTCGGGACGTGCACGTACATGATGCGCTGCACGTCGCCCATGTAGACCTCGCGCGGGGCCAGCACCAGGCCGTGGTAGGAGCCGACGCACAGCAGTCCGAGACCGAGTAGGCCGACCCAGCTTTCCCATCGGCGCATCAGCTCAATCCTCCACGACGCGCTCGAAGAGCAGCGCCCCGAGCGACCAGTGCACGATGCAGAAGCCGACGAGCACCGCCAACCACGAGCTGAGCTCGCCCATCGCGTCCCCGGTGAAGCAGGCGCGGCTGGCCTGCACCGCCGCGATCACGCAGGGGACCACGAGCGGGAAGAGCAACAGGGGCAAGAGCAGGTCGCGACCGCGTGCGCGTGAAGCGAGCGCCGCGTGCATCGTTCCCGGCGCGCTGATCGAGGCCGTCCCCAACAGCACGGTCAGCGCGAGCTTCCCCACGCCCTCGCGCGGAGCGGCGTCGAAGAGCACCACGCAGAGCGGGATCATCAACAAGCCCACCAGCAGCAGCACCGCGAGGTTGCCGACGGCCTTGCCCACGAAGATCGCGGCCGGGCGCACCGGGAGCAGCAGGAGCATCTCCATCGCGTTGTGCTCGGTCTCGACGCGGAAGCTTTCCCCCAGCGAGAGCGTGCTGGCGAGGAGCAGACCGACCCACAGGTAGCCGGCGGCGTTGTGGCGGAGCAGGTCGGCGTTCATTCCGCCAGCGAACGAAAAGAGCAGCAGCGTGGCGAGGGCAAACGCCGCCGTCCCGGCCACACGCGCCCGCGCCCGCCAGAGGTGCGACAGCTCCTTGCCGATCATCGCCGCACATTCCCGGAGCGCCCCCTTCATGGATCGGCGCCTGACGCCGGCGACCCGCTAACCCGCCCGGTCGGGGCGAGGGCCGGCGCGCGCGGCACCGCGGCGGTGACGCGACCGTTTTCGACAACCAGCGCCGCATCACACCGTGGGGCCACGCGGTCCACCTGGTGGGTCGACACCACCACGGTGGCGCCGCGCGCGCGCAGCTCGGCCAGCAGCTCGTCCACGAGGCCCTGTCCTTCGGCGTCCAGGGCGGCATAGGGCTCGTCCAAGAGGACCAGATCAGGGGACTTCAGCAACAGCCGCGCGAAGGCGAGGCGCTTGCGCATCCCGGCGGAGTAGGTGCGGACCAGGTCGTCGGCCCGTGCGGCGAGGCCAACGCGCCCGAGGAGGGCCGCGGCATCCCCGGGCAGCCGCCCCAGGCGGGCCGCGACGCGCAGGTTCTCGGCGCCGGAGAGGTCGTCGTAATGACCGTCGGCGTGAGAGAGCAGGCCGACGCGGGCCCGCTGCGAGCGCGCCGACTCGCCGAAGAGGCGCACGCTGCCCGAGGTCGGCTCGAGCGCCGAGGCGAGCACCCGCAGGAGCGTCGTCTTGCCGGCGCCGTTGGCGCCCTGGACGAGCACCGTCTGGCCTTCGCCCACGTCGAAGCTGGCGCCCCTGAGCGCCCACCGGCCGGCGAATCGACGTCCGACTTCGGTGGCGGCGATGGCAGGCGGCATTGGGCGCCGGGGCTAACCTGCTCTTTGACCATCGTGTACCGAACCGCAGGGCGATCGCAAAGTCATCGGTGGCTCCCCTGGGGATCGACCAACGCCGTGAATTCTGATCTACTGGCCGCGGCGTCGTCCCGTCCGCCGCGAGGTAGACCATGGCCGACGCCTCCGAGCACCGGGGCCTGCGCCACAGCCTCGTGG
>SHYX01000001.1 GCA_009692585.1 Myxococcales bacterium | reverse complement strand
TCGACAATCGAATGGGAATCACCTTTCCCAGTGTCCGAGCACCCAAAGTTACAAACTCAAATCACCAATGTCCCAACACCCATAACCATGGGATCGTTCGATCCCGGCCGCGCCCGCCAGCGCCGAGTGCCGGGAACGGTCGGCCAGCGTGAGCCCACAACCTACTTGCATGTTCATCTACCTGAACATATACACAGGTCATGCCCCTGTCTGCTGCCCAGCGCCCTGCCGTGCTCGCCGAGCTGCGGGCGCGTATCGCGGCGCCCAGGGTGCTCTCCGGGCGGCTTCCAGCCGGGGTCGCCGCGGTAGACACGTGGCTGGGGGGGTGGCCGGCACCGGGCATCAGCGAGATCGTGGGGGCGCCGGGTAGCGGTCGGCTGGGGCTGCTGCTGCCCGCCCTGGCCGCGCTCACGCGTCGGGGGCGCCCGGTGCTGGTGGTCGACGCGATGGAGGAGGTGTACCCACCCGGCTGGGCCGGGCCGGGGGGCGGCGTCGATCTGGCGCAGCTCTGGATGGTGCGGCCGGGCCTGGACCGTGCGGCATGGGTGGCCGAACAGGCGGCGTCGGCGGGCTCGGTGGACGCAGTGGTGCTGCTTGATGCGCCGCGGCTGGGGCGCTCGGCGGTGCGGCTCGGACGCGCCTGTGAGCGCGGTGGTTGCTCGCTCTTCGTGGTCGCCGAGGAATCCGAGGCCGAACTGCCCGCGGCGCTGCGGCTGGTGGTGCACGGCCTCGAGCGCGGCCGGCTCAAGGTGATCTGCACCCGCAGTCGTGACGGGCGCCAGGTGGGTGAGCGGCGGCTGGCCCTGGGGGGGGGGTAGGGTGCTCGCCATCCACCTCCCCGCCTTCCGTCTCGAGCGCTGCGGCTACGATCCGCTTGATGTCGTAGCGCTCGTCGAGTTCAAGAAGAGCACCGACCGGATCCAGGCATGCACCGCTCCGGTCGCGCGGGCCGGCGTACGCCCGGGCATGACCCTGTCCGAAGCCCGCGCGCTCTGCCCCGAACTCCGGGTGGAACGACGAGCGCCCCAGGGCGAACGCAGCGATCTGGAATCGCTGCGTGATGCGCTCCTGCGCTATTCGCCCGCGGTCGCCGTGATCCTCCCGGATGGCCTGTTCCTGGACGTGTCGGCGGCACTCGTGGGCGAGGTGCGGCGCTGGTTGGAAAGCCTGGGGCACGCGGTACGGCTGGTGTGGGGGCCGGAGCCCTGGGCGGCGTTGGTCCTGGCGCGCCACACCCCCCAGGACCTCGTACTGCCCGATGCCCTCGCCGTGGCAGCGGCGCTGGCCCCGTTGTCGGTCGGCACACTCGGGCTCGATGCCGAGGTCCTGGAGTCCCTGGCCGGTGCGGGCGTACGCACGGTCGGTCAGTACGCCAACCTCCCCGCGGCGGCGCTGGCGGGTCGCTACGGTCCGGAGTCCCTCCGACTCTGGCAGATCGCACGGGGGCAGGACAGCATCAGCGACACCGCCGTCGGCCTTGGGAGTCGAGCGGCTGCCGCCATGGCCACCAGCGCGTCGGCTCGGTCGAGGGCGGTGGACAAAGGACAGGCAGCCATCCCGGCCAGCCCCCGCGAAGACCCGGTGTGGACGACCGAGTTGGACGAGGGCGTCGTCGACCTCGAGGCCGTGCTCTTCGTGCTACATGGTCTCTGTCGCGATGCCGCTGCCGATCTGGCGCGGACGGGTCAGGCGGCGGCACGGCTGCAGATTCGTTTGCGGCTGGACGAGGGCGAGATGGTGCTGTCGGTGCGCACGGGTCAGCTCGTCCGGGGGGCCGACCGCCTGTTCCACCAACTTCGTGCCCGACTGGACCGGCTGCAGCTCACGGCGCCGGTCACGGCGCTCAGCCTATCGTTCTTGGAGACCGCCCCGTGGCGCGCCCCGCAATCCGGCCTCTTCGACAAGGCCAACGCACCCGAGCCGCTGCCCGAACTTCTGGCTCGCTTCCAGGATGCGTTGGGCGTGCACGCGGTTTTCCGTCCCGCCCTCGCCGATACGTGGCGGCCGGAGGTCGGCTGGGTCCCTGTCGCCCCCGGCGCCGTCGCCCCCACGCCGATCGCCGCCAGGAAAGCGGACATCGCGCTGACGCACGAACCCGACGCCACCCGATGGTCGGGGCACTATCCGGGAGGCAAGCTGCCCAGGGACGTGCCGGTGCCCGCGAATCGTGCCCGGCCGGCCCTGTTGTTGCCCGCTCCCCGCCCGGTCCGGGTGGCCGTCGGCCCCTCGGGTCGGCCACGAGCCCTGCTCCTGGACCGGGACACCGTGGCCATCGGTGATCTCGTCGGCCCCGAGCGGCTTTCGGGCGAATGGTGGAAGCCCCGGAGCGGCTACACCCGTGACTACTGGTCGGCGTCGTTGGCCGATGGGCGGCGGGCGTGGTTGTATTCCGAGCGCACCACCTCGGGCGACATCGAGATCCAACGGTGGTTCCTGCACGGCTGGCTCGACGCGGGCGGGGAGGCCGAGTCGGACGTGGCGCTGGAACCGAGCGAACCGGCGCCCACGCCGTTCCTCTCACGACCGACCGGCGTCGTTCTGCCCTTTCCTGGCGCACCGCCTCCGGTTTCGGCTCCGACTCCGATCCACCGGCAGCGCTCCGGCGGCCTTCCGCAGTACGCGGAGCTGTGCGCACGATCAAACTACTCCTTCTCGGAGGGCGCTTCTTCACCGGAGGATCTCTACGATCGCGCCGAGGCCCTGGGCCTGGGGGCCTTGGGGCTCACCGATCGGGACGGGGTGTACGGAGCGGTGCGTGCCCATCGGCACGCGAAGTCACGCGTCATGCCCTTGCTACATGGTGCGTTGCTCACCGTAAGCGGGGGGCGGGGGGCGCCGGGGGCCAGCCTGGTCGCCCTGGTCCAGGACCTGCGAGGGTGGGGCAGCCTGTGTCGGCTGCTCAGCGCCGAACGCATTCCGTCGAGGGCCGCCAGCACCGGTGGCGCGGACCTCGACCAGTTCTCGATCGGGGTGCCCCGCGATCCGCGCCACGCCGACCTCCTCGAGCCCGATCCCGCCGCCATCGCCGCCCGCCGCCACCTGGGCAAGGGCTGGCCGGCGCTCCCGCTCGACGCGCTTCTGGCCGACCACAACGGGCTGGTCTTGATCGCGCGCGAGGGGTGGTCGCCCGGCGCGCTCGATGCCCTGCGCGATGCGGTCGGCGACCGCCTCTACCGCGGCGTCTCTCGTCGTTTCGATCCGGGCGAAGAGGCGCGGATCGACGCGCTGGTGAGCGGTCCGCTCCCCTGCGTGGCCCTCGGCGACGTGCTCATGCACGACCCGGCGCGCAAGCCGCTGCAGGATGCGCTCACCTGCATCCGCCTGGGGCTCACCCTGGATCAGGCCGGGCGTCGCTTGCAGCCCAACGCCGAGCGGGCGCTGCACAGCCCGGCCGAGATGGCACGGCGCTTCGGCCGATGGCCCGATCTGCTCGATCGCACCATGCAGATCGCCGGTCAATGCCACTTCTCCCTGCGCGAGCTCACCTACACCTACCCGCGCGAAGTCGTCCCCGACGGCTACGGGCCGATGGCCTGGCTGCGCGAACTGGTGCGGCGTGGACTCATCCAACGTTACGGCGACCATGTGCCCGAGGGTGTGGCGCGGCAGGTGGAGTACGAACTCGGCGTGATCGAACGGCTGAATTTTCCAGCCTACTTCCTCACGGTTCATGATCTCGTCCGCTTCGCGCGCCGCCGCGGGATCCTCTGTCAGGGGCGGGGCAGCGCCGCCAATTCCGCGGTGTGCTTCGCGCTCACCATCACCAGCGTAGATCCAGCCCATTTTTCCTTGCTTTTCGAGCGCTTCATCTCCGAAGAGCGGGGCGAGCCGCCCGACATCGACGTGGATTTCGAACACGAGCGACGGGAGGAGGTGCTCCAGTATTGCTACGAAAAGTACGGCCGAGAACGCGCGGCATTGGTCAACGAGATCATCAGCTATCGCGGACGCTCGGCGGTGCGCGACGTGGGCAAGGCGGTAGGCTTGGGCCTCGATCAGGTCGACCGCCTGTGCGGCCTGCTGGACTCATGGGGGCAGCTCAAAGAAGGCGACGAGGTCCTCGTGGAAGCGGGCCTCGACCCGGCGGACGAACGAGTGGGGCTCGCGATGAGATTGGGGCGTGAGATCCAGGGTTTCCCTCGACACACCTCGATCCACGTCGGCGGCTTCGTGATCAGTGACGCTCCGCTCGTCGACCGCGCTCCGATCGAACCCGCGACGATGCCGGGTCGTACCGTCATCCAGTGGGACAAAGATGACATCGACGAGCTGGGGTTTGTGAAGGTCGACTGCCTCGCCTTGGGGATGCTCACCGCCATCCGCCGCTGCTTCGATCTCATGCGTTCCTGGCACGGTGTCCACCACGACCTCTCCACCGTGCCGCGTGAGGACCCCGCGGTGTACGAAATGCTCGGCGAGGCCGACAGCATCGGCGTCTTCCAGGTCGAGAGCCGCGCGCAGCAGGGCATGCTCCCGCGGTTGAAGCCCACCTGCTTCTACGATCTGGTCATCGAGGTGTCGCTGGTGCGCCCCGGCCCCATCCAGGGGGGGATGGTGCACCCCTACTTACGACGACGCCAGGGGCTGGAGCCGGTGGAGTACGCCGATCCCCGGCTGGTCCCCATCCTCCAGCGCACCCTGGGTATCCCCATCTTCCAGGAGCAGGTCATGGCCATGGCCGTGGCCGTGGGCGGCTTCACGCCGGGTGAGGCGGATGGGCTCCGGCGGGCGATGGGGGCGTGGCGCAAACGGGGTGGCCTGTCGCAGATCACCGAACGGCTGATGAAGGGGCTGCTCCAGAACGGCCTCTCATCCGAGTACGCCGACCGCGTGTGCAAGCAGATCCAGGGTTTTGCCGAGTACGGCTTCCCCGAGTCACACGCCGCCAGCTTCGCCCACCTGGTGTACGTTTCGGCCTGGCAGCGCTGCTTCTACCCGGCCGCCTTCACCGCCGCCCTCATCAACAGCCAGCCCATGGGGTTTTACGCACCGCGAACACTGGTTGCCGACATCGAACGTCATGGGGTCGACGTGCGGCCGGTGGGGGTGATGTGCTCGGATTGGGACTGCACCCTCGAAGCGGGGCGTGACGGCCCCGCGCTGCGTCTGGGGCTGCGACTCATCAAGGGCATCGGGGAAGAAGAGGGGCGTCGAATCGAAGCGGCGCGGCGGCGGCTCCCCTTCCAGGACCTGCCCGATCTGGCCAGGCGGAGCGGCGTCGATCGCGGCACCCTCCGCGCGCTTGCACACGCCGACGCGATGCGTGATCTGCCCGCTGCCGGCGCGCTCCCCGCGGCGGCCGCGACCGCACCCACACCCCGGCGTCAGGCGTCGTTCGCGGTCGACGGGCTGTGGCCAGGGATGTTTGCCGCGCTCACCCGGGGCGACGAAGCCGTGGTGCTCCCCGCAGCGTCCGCGGCCGAGGAGATGCAAGCCGACTACGCCACCGTGGGCCTGACACCCGGCGCCCACCCGATCGGCCTGGTCCGCCACCGGTTGACCCGGGAAGGGGTGGTGCCGTTGTCCCGACTGGTAGAGCTGCCCAACGACACTCCGGTCCTGATCGCGGGGCTGGTAGGGGTGCGTCAACGACCCGACACCGCCTCGGGGGTCATCTTCTTGATGATCGAGGACGAAACCGGCACGGCCAACGTCGTGGTGTGGCCGAAGCTCTACCAGCGGCAGCGGCGGGTGATCCGGACCGAACGCCTCGTGCGCATCCGGGGGGTTCTGCAGCGGATGGATGGGGCGGTCAGCATCGTCGCCAGACAGGTCTGTCCACTCGACATCGGGACCGAGCTCAGGGCGCCAAGTCGCGATTTCCACTGAGCCACATTCGTCCCGCTTTGCCACGACCCCCTCCCGCGCACTACCCGGGCGGCCCGCCGCGTTAGAGCCCCACGCTGCCATGCTCGCCTTCTTCACCGCCTGCAACAGCTCCCAAGCACCGGTAGACGCCGAGGTCCAGGTGGCCGCGCCGACGGCCCCGGTAGAAGCCCCGCTCCCGGCTGACCTGGCGGTCGGCGTCGGCGAGGTCCGCACCCCGCCCGAACTTCTGCGCGCCACCCAACGCGTGGACCGTGTCCCGCCCCGCCACCTGGAACTGAGGGTCGACTTCGCGGGCGGTGACTTCGCCAGCGTGCGCGCCGAGTTGGAACGATGGGGGTTCACGGTCGAGGACGGGGATGGTGCCTCCCTTCGCCTTCTGGCTCCGGACGGCGACCGTTGGTCCGAACGGCTGGAGCCGCTCCCGTCGGTGGCCCGCGTCAACGAAACGCTCACCCAGGACAAACTCGACGACGGTTCCGTGCGCGCGGGCAGCGCGACGTTCGGCGACGTCGGGTACACCTGGGCGCTCAAGGACGGGGTGCTCGTCGAGTCGATGACCGGGGCACCACTCCCCGCCAGGCCCGACCTTCCCCGCACGGTTCCGGTCGCGGTGGTGCGGTGCCTCGCACCCATTCGCACCGCGATGCTCGACGGGGAGACCGCCGGCCCGGGATGGGAGAGGGCGCTGCTGAAGGAGCCGAGCGGCTGGGCGGTGGTCGTCGACCACTTCGGTGCGTGCGACGCCACCGGGTGGTTCGTGGCGCGACGCGACGCGAAGTCCGACAACCTGACCATCGGCGGCAAGACGGTCAAGGAGCTCGACGACGCCACCCTGTTTGCGTCCGCGACAAAATACCTGACCACCGAGCGCGCCCAGTCCGACGAGGGGGCGGCGGCGGCGGTGGACATCCTCCGGCGCGGCGACGACACCCAGCTCGCCGCCGCGATCGACGCGATCGCACCGGGCTCGCAGCAGGAGCGTCTCCTGCTCGCCCTTGCCGACCGCGACGAGGCGGCGGCCGTTGCCCTCGCCGCCAGGAGTACCTCGCCGACCGCGCGCGGGTGGGCAGCCGGAATCGACGCGACGGCCCGCCTCTCGGTGCTCGCCGATCCAGGCGCCACCGCCGACTCCCTCCTCCTGGCGATGAGCGCGTGGCGCCCTGGAAGCACCGAGGCCCCCACGGTGGCCAGGCTCAAAGAGCACAAGGACGTCCGCGTCCGCATGCGCGCCACGGATCTGGCGCTCGACGCGGCCCAGCCGGCGTGCATCGCCCGCGCGCCGTCCGCCCGGTCGGCGACCCTCGAACAGGCCAAGACGCTCTACCGGGAGTGCCCCCAGCAGCCCGTGCGTCTCCAGGCCTTCTCCAGGCTGGTACAGCTCGACAGAGGCGTCGCCACCGAGCTGGTCAGCGCGACGCTCCGCGCCCCCGAGTCGGTGCGCATCGGCATCAACGCGGTCCGGGCCGCCAACGCACTCGAACGGGACGATCTCCTCGAGCAGGCCGTCGCCGACATGACGCTCGATCGGGATGTCCGCGCCGAAGCGCTCCGGACCCTCCAGCGCGGCGGCCGGTCTGCGAACGTGCTGGGTCTCGCCGAAAAACACGGCGCTTTCCTCGGCGTCCGTCCAGGTGAGGCGCCGGCGATGGTGGACGGCGGGGCGAAGAAGGGTCGGAGAAAAAGGTGACTTCGGCGACCGAGCCGTACTGGCTCGACGGAACGGACCGGTTGGCACCCCCCCTGCGGGAGTGCACGAACGCCGAGGTCGTGGTCATCGGTGCCGGCGTCTGCGGCGCGGCGGCGGCGTTGGCCCTGGCCGAGGCGGGCGTACGCACCGTGTGGATCGAGGGCCGCGCGGTGAGCCACGGCGCCAGCGGCCGAAACGCCGGCTTCGTCCTACAGGGCACCGCCGAACGTTACAGCCGCGCCGTCGCGATCATGGGTCGTGAGCGGGCGAGAGCCGTTCATCAGGTAAGTCGCGACAACCATCGCGCGATGGCGGCGGCGATTCGTGACCTCCAGATTCAGTGCGGGTACCAGTGTCGCGGGTCACTTCAGCTCGCGGGCAGCGCGCCCGAAGAGGCCGAACTGCTGGAGTCTGCGGCGCTGCTGCGTGAGGACGGCTTCTCGGCCATGGTGCGCGAGGGCCCCCAACTCGACGCCGTCTACCGTGGCGCCGGCTTCAACGTGGGCGTCCACATCGCCGACGACGGCGAACTCGATCCCGCGGCATTTGTGCGTGGGGTGGCGCGGGAGGCCGTCCAGCGGGGTGTGCGCCTCTTCGAGGGCTCCCCCGTGCGGGAGTTGGCGGCCGGCGCCCCGGGAGATGTGTGGGTGCGCACGGATGGTGGCGAGGTGCGAGGACAGCTCGTGCTCCTGTGCACCAACGCCTACATTGGCGAGTTGGTGCCGTGGTTTGCCGATAAAGTGGACCCGGTTCGCGGGCAGATGTTGGCCACGGCGCCGGCGCCGCCCTTGTTTTCGTGCCCGGTGTACGCCGATCACGGATTCGACTACTGGCGCCAGGACCCCGCAGGGCGCGTGGTTCTGGGCGGTTGGCGCAATCTCGATGTCCAAGGCGAAAAGGGCACCGCCGAGGTGTTGCACGCCGGCATCCAGACCCGCATGGAGGAGTTCCTTGCGCGCTTCGAGGGCATGCGCGGTGTGCCGGTCACCCACCGGTGGAGCGGCACGATGGGCTTTTCCCGGGACGGCCTGCCCCTGGTCGGCCCGGTTCCCGGCCTCCCGGGTGCCCTCGCCGCGGTTGGCTTCACCGGACACGGCTTCGGCTTCGCCTGGCAGTGCGGCAAGGCGCTCGTCGAGCTGGTCCTGGAGGGCCGCAGCGACGTCGCCGACCGGTTCCCGACGCGGCGACTCGCGATGTAGCGCCGGGCACTGGCGACCGGCGTCACGCCGTGGCAAGGTGGCGTGTTCCGTGGAGATGCTCTTGCTGGCCCTGCTGCTGCTGATCGGATGTGCGGAGGAGCCCGAGCCGACGTTCGAGGCCGAAGGCTGCGTGGACTCCCAGGCCCCCGAGGTCGAAACCGCCGAGGTGACGGGCGTGCTGCTGCCCAACGAGGGCGAAGGCCGCATCCTGGACGAGGTCGTCGTGATCACCGAAGAGTGGCGGGTGACCTACTCCGGCGGCTCACTGACCACCGACAGCGAACACTGCGACTGCACCAGCGAGAGCTTCAGCTTCGTGACGGTCGAGTCGATCGCTGACGGCAAGGCGGTGCAGGCCATCCCGCAGGGCGGCACCGTCTGCTTCCGCAACACCTCGACCTGCGGCGAGATCGAGCTGCTCGGCGCCGGCGTGCAGGGGACGCCCATGCTCCAACTCACCGGAATCGGCGACCTGGAGTGCGAGGAGGACTGATCGCCGCTACCGACGCGGCCTGAGCAGGAGGGCGGTGATCCCGTCGGGCACCTCTCCGCCCACCAGTCCCAGGTAAAGCGTCCCTGGGCCGCGCTCGGTCGCGACCGGCGCGCTGAGCGCCGCCACCGCCGCGGTCAACGCGGGGTCGTCGGCCCCCGCTGCCAGCTCGATGTTGTCGACCCGGTGGAGCCCACGATCCACCAGCACCCCGACGTCCATGGGCGCGTCTCGCAACACCCGGCCGACGACCCCGCCGAGTTCGCCCTCCGCCCACAACGGCCGGTGCGTACCCAGCAGGATCAGTCGGACCCCTCGCTCCGTCGCGACCCGCACGATGTCGCGGGCCGGGTCGGAGGCGACGCAGGTGACCGGGTCGACCCTCACGCCCTGCTTCGCCGCGGCTTCCCGAAGGACGACCACCGGACCCGATTCATCCCCCTCACGGAGATAGGTGGACGGGCGGTCCGACCGCAGCACGTGCAGCGCGGTCAGCGGCATGCCTCCGCCGAGCCGCGCGCCGAGGCGCACAAGCGTCGGGACCAGCGCCGGGTCCGAGACGCAGATCAGCACGGACGACGGGGCGGGCCGATCCAGGTCGGCGAGCATCAGCCGCCTCGGGTAGATCCGCTCCAACAGCGGCGACGTGATCCAGGTGGTCACCAGGGCCATGATGACCATCATGGTGAACAGGCGCGGCGAGAGTATTCCCAGGTCCAACCCGACGTTGAGGACGATGAGCTCCATGAGCCCGCGGGTGTTCATCAGCACGCCGATGGCGCTGGACTCACGCCAGCTCAGGCCCACGATTCGCGCGGCGAGCATGCTTCCGCCGAACTTCCCGAGGCAGGCCACCGCGATGATCGTCGCGCACACCACCCAGTCCTGCGTCGTCGCCAGCGAGGCGATGTCGGTGCGCAGGCCGTTGTAGGCGAAGAACAGCGGCAGGAGCACGATGAGGACGAAGTCCTCGACCTTGTGGGTGATCGCCTCGGTCAGCCCTGAGCCCCGGGGCATGACAGCCCCGAGCAGGAAAGCGCCGAAGAGGGCGTGGATGCCGATGACTTCGGTCGTGCACGCAGCGACGAGGACCAGGAAGAAGGCGATCGCGACGGTCTCCGGGGCGATCGCCTGGCCCCCACGCGGACCCAGTCGGCGCAGCAGCGGGCGGGCCCAGAACCAGATGACGGCAGCAAACACTGCCGTCAGCATGGTGGTGACCGCGCCGCTCAGGATGCCCTCGGCGCGCGCCAGGCTGACCACGAAGGCGAGGATGCACCACGCGCTGACGTCGGCAAGGGCGGCGCATGACAGCGAGATGGCCCCGATGCGCGTCTTGAGCACCCCGCGTTCGGCGAGAATGCGAGCAAGCACGGGGAACGCCGTGATGCTCATTGCCGCGCCCAGGAACAGCGCGAAGGGCAGGAAGCTGACGCCCTCGGGCGCAAACTCGGGGTGGAGCGGGAGAGCGAGGGCACAGCCCATGGCGAACGGCACCGCGATGCTGGCCTGACTGATGACCACGGAGTGCGCGCCGCGGCCCTGCAGTAGCTTCGGATCGAACTCCAGGCCGACCAGGAACATGAAGAAGACCAACCCCAGCTGAGCCAAGAGCGCCAATCCCCCAAGCGACGCCTGCGGGAACAGCATGCCCATCGCGTCGGGCCAGAAGTGGCCGAGCAGCGACGGCCCGAGCACGATCCCCGCCAGCACCTCACCGATTACCGTGGGCTGGCCGAGGTACCGAACGGCGCGCGCCAGCACCCGCGACGCGAGCAGCACGACCGCCACCTGCGCCAACAACAATGCGATCGGGGACAGCCCGCCGTGCACGCTTCCCCCGGGAGCCGTGGCTGCCTAATTCGAAATCCCCCTACTTGGGGACCCAGGCGCTGCCGGGACGGTTGTAGAGCTCGACGCCGTCGTCTTCGGTGTAGCCGATCCGCATCGGTTCTCCCGGGCTGACGTGGAGCGTCCCCTTGAACCATGTGTCGAACTCGGTGAAGCTCTTGATCTCGACGGTGTGCATCCCGCTCATCAGGGTTACGGGCTTCTCCCGGTCGTTGGTTCGAAACTCGGCGACACGGCTCCCGTCCACGTAGACATTGCTCATGTCGAACCCATCCGTCAGCAAGAACACCACCGGCACCGGCTCGGGCTTCGGCGGCTCGGGGGGCCGAGGAGGCACCGGCGGCTGAGAACGACGGTCGCGTCCGTTGCCGGTGGCATCCACGATCACCACCGCGACCTCGCCCGGACCGGTACCGGCCCCCACCAGGATCCAGCCATCGATGTCGCCGCCGAAGTTCCCGCCGGCCAACGCACCGGCCACCGACAACCCCTTTACCCTGGCCGCCTCGCCCGAGAGCCCGCTCCCCACCCGCGTGAGCGTGCGTCCGCTGTAGTACAGGTCCAGGCGCTCGGTCTGCCTCAGCTGCACGTCCAACTGGGTGATGGGCTTGCGCCCGATCGACTCGATCGTCACCGTGTGTTTGCCGCCCTTGAGGTTGCGCGCGACCAGCAGCAGGCTGGCGTCCTCGTACTCGATGAGCTGACCGTCGACGCTGACCGCCGCCGGCGTCTGGGTGAAGATGGTGAGCTCGGCGGCGACCGCGAGGTGGGCGAGGAATAAGAACATCAGCGCTGCGGGGTCAGGGGTTCAACAAGCGGTACGCGGCGTTGAGTTCGGCCATTCGCCGGTTGCAAACGATGACGTCCTCCGGCGTGCGGGCCCGGTCGGGATGCCAGCGTTGGATGAGCTGAAGCCACGCGGCGCGCAGCGGTTCGCCGGTCGTGCCGGGCGCGACCGCCAGTGTCGCCCACGCCTCCAAGCGCGCGTCGGACGTCGGCACCGCCGCGCCCACCTGCGTGCCCAGCGCGGCGGCGAGCGCTACGACCCAGGCGGATTGCGCCTCTCCGGGCCAGGCCTCGCCGACACCACGCCACAACCACCCCATCAATCGGGCGCTCCCCTCCGCATCGAGGTGGGGACCCAGACGTCGCGCGACCTTGTCGGCGCTGAGCCGCTGCACCCCGGCGGACGCCAACTCCTGCAGCCACTCCTGGAGCCAGAGGAGCCCATCCTCGTCCAGCGCGAGCCCTTCGACGAAGGTGTCACGGATGAACGCCCGGTCGTTTCGGGTCAAGCGACGGCCTCCCGCTCGTGCGCAACCGACGAGCGCCATGACCGCGCGGGCCGGGCCGCTGCCCCCCAGGCGACGGACCGCATTGGGGGTGCGCAGGCGAAACCGAGCTTCGTCCTGATGGCCCGCGGACGTCGCCAGGGTGAGCATCACCTCCACGTGCTCGGACTCCGGCAGCCGGGCGTAGGGAACGAAGACACGCGGCAGCGCGCAGTCCTCCACGGGCTCCTCGGGGGTCACCGTGCTCCGATGCGCGAACTCGCCGGTCCGGACTCTGACTCTGACATCGACCCCGACGAGACCCCGCGCCGTCCATACGGCGGTGAGCACGAGCCCGGGCCCCGACTCACCGAACCCGTGTTGTTGCCAGTCCAGGCGATGCAGCTCCAGCGCACGCCCGCCATCGCCCAATACGTGCCCGACGGTAACGCCGAGGCCCGCGCCGAGCGGGCCGCCCAGCATGCCGCCGATCAGCCCCCCCACGAGCTTACCGGACCAGGCCATCCCACTCCGCGCTCCCGTTGGGCGTCTCCCAGAGCCGGACACGAACCACCTCGACACCGGTGTCGGCCAACAGGCGCTGCGCGACCCCCGCCAGCGCCGCGACGATGTTTTCCGCAGTGGGCGGGTCGTCCATCCAGTAGACGGGCCGGCCATGCGCCGCGTTGCTGGCGGCAAGGACGCCGATGGCCGGATCCGGGTCGCCGCGCATCAGGATCGCGGTGTGGTCCCAGTTCTGGTCGATCCACCCGCCGACCCGCTCCTTGATCACCCCAAAGTCGACCACCCGACCCCGGTCGTCGAGCTCGGGGGCGCAGGCGGTGATCTCGGCGGCATACCGATGACCGTGAAACGCGGCGCACTTGGATTCATGCCGGGGGATGCGATGCATCGCGTCCCACTCCAGGCGCCGGGTGCAGGTGACCATAGGTACGCGCCTAATCGTTCACGCACAAGCGCCCCACCAGATTCGAGTCGTACCCACCGAGCAGGTGGTGGGCGCGCGCGGTCGAGCGGCGCCTCGCAGGGGGGGTTGAGCTGCGCGGGTCGCTCCTCGTTCCCGCCCCGGCTCCGCCATGGCCAGGAGCCGTAGCAGGACGCCGGCCTGCTCTTTCCTGTCCTTGCCGTGGTTCAGCTCCGGAAAGTGGCCACCCCCCTTGTCCGAGAGCATGGGCGCGATGTACCCTGTCGACGACACCTCGGTCCGGTCTGCCTCAAGTCGGGGGCGCCTCCGCCGAATCGGGGATGGGAGTCTCTGCGCCGATGGATCTGTCCCCGATTCTGGCTATCGTCTTTGCCATGGCGGCCATCCTCGGCGGAAACGCGCTTGAGGGCGGGCACATCAGCTCGCTGGTGGTGCCCACGGCCTTCATGATCGTCGTCGGCGGAACGGTCGGGGCCACTTGGCTCTCCTCCACCAACACCGAGCTGAAGGCCTGCGCCAAGCTCACCAAACGCGCCGTTTTCGTGGGCCACAGCAACCGAAGCCGGCTGCTCGAGGACATGGTCAGGGTGTCGAACACCGCCCGGCGCGAGGGCATGCTGGCGGTGGAGAACTTGCTCGGTGACGTCCAGGACGAGTTCCTGAAGCGCGGGCTGCGGATGCTCGTCGACGGCTGCTCGGGCGACGACGTACGCCGGGTGCTGGAGCCCGAGACCGAACTCGAAGAACACCACGGGATCGCGGCGGCCAAGGTGTGGGAGACAGCCGGCGGCTACTGTCCCACCATCGGCATCCTCGGCGCGGTCCTGGGCCTCATCCACGTCATGAGCAACCTCGACAAGCCGGAAATGCTCGGCGCCGGTATCGCCATCGCCTTCATCGGCACGATATACGGGGTCGGGTTCGCCAACCTGCTCTTCCTGCCCCTCGGCAACCGGCTCAAGAAGATCGTCGGCCACGACGCGGAGACCCGAAACATGGTGCTGCTCGGCGTCGCCGGGATCGCCGCGGGGATCAACGCCCGCCAGATCGAAGAGATGCTCGGTCCCTTCGCCGGACGTCACGCTGACCGCGACAAGCAGGCCGCTGCGTAATGGCCAAGAAGAAACATGAAGAACACGAGAATCACGAGCGCTGGTTGGTCTCATACGCCGACTTCATGACGCTCATGTTCGCGTTCTTCGTGGTGCTGTGGTCGAGTTCGAGGGCGGACAAGCAGAAGATGGACGCCGTCATCCACGGGGTGCAGGCGGCCTTCATCGGGGGGATCCCGATGCTGGTGGAGCTGGATGACAACGCCGGCGTCCCGCCCCGATCCCCGCTGGAGGACCCGATCTCGATGGCGTCGGCCAGCAACCCCACCCTCCAGTCCATCCGGTCTCGTCTGCACGGATCCTTGAGCGACAACCTTGTGGAGATCGGCCTCCTCGACAACACGCTGTCCATCGAGCTCGGCGAGCAGCTCCTGTTCGAGTCGGGCTCAGCCGACGTACATCCGAGCGCATACGAGAGGCTGTCGACCATCGCGGACGCCATTCGAGGCGAGCCCGTCACCCTGTCGGTCGTCGGGCACGCCGATGGCACCCCGATAGCCGGGCCGCCCTTCGTGGACAACTGGGGGCTCGCGAGCGCCCGCTCGATCGCGACGATTCGCATCCTGGGACGGCGCGGCCTCGACGTCGAGCACCTGTCGGCCGCCGCCGAGCTGACCTCGGCGACCAACCCCAAGCGGCGGTCGGTCACCATGCGCATCAGAACCGCCGACCATGCGCCGACGGCGGGGGTGCTCGACAAACTGTACCCCTGACGCCGACGTCCGGCCGCCCGGGCCGGCGCCGCGTCTCCCGCGCCGGAGGGTGTCGACGCGCCCTTTCCCCCCGTTGCAGGATAGCCCCTGGGCGGGAGGCACGCTGCTTCACGACCTCGTCCACCTGCCGCTCGGAGCGCTGCTGCGCCGCGCCGCCCACCGCTGGCCTGACCGGCCGGCCCTACTCGGGTTGGAGCGGACGTGGTCCTGGGCCGAGCTGGACGCCGACGCCGATCGGGCCGCGGGGGTGCTTTCCGACGCGGGCATCGGCCACGGCGACCCGGTCGGCATGCTCCTCACCAAACGACCCGAGGTCGTCGTCGCCTTCTTCGCCTGCGCGCGCCTGGGGGCGATCTACGTCCCCATCAACGTAAAGCTCCACCCCGAGCAGGTCGCCGACCAATTCCGCACCGCGCGGATTGCCAGCGTCGTGGTGGAGCCCGCCTACGACGGCCTCCTCAAGCACTTGCTGTCGCTCTTGCCGGACCCCCGGCGCGTCGTCTACGTGGGCGGCCGCGGACGCCACGGCGACGGCGTATGGGAGACGCCCCGCCCACCGTGGACCAGCACCCACGAGGCCAGCGCCGCCGACGTCGTGTACTACAACTACACCTCCGGCTCCACCGGGCGCCCTAAGGGCGCCCTCACGACGCATCGACAGATCAGCGAAAATGCCGTCGCGACGATCGAGGGGCTCGGATTTGGCGAGGAGGACATCTACCTCGGGATGTTCTCGGTGTTCGCCCACCCCCACGAGCTCTTCCATCGCAGCCTGCTGGTGGGGGGGGCCTTCGTGGTGGCCGAGACCCTCAATCCCCGCGTCGCCGCCGAGCTGATCGCACGGTATCGCATCACCTGGACGATGGGCGTCCCGAGCTTCTACGAGATGCTGTCGGCGTTTCGGGACGCCCATGGTGGGGATTACCGTTCGCTCCGGGTGCTCGAGGCGGGCGGGGCCTACGTCTCCACCGACACCCTCACCCGGATGGAGGCCGCGTTCGCCGTTCGGTTCCTGCCGGTGTGGGGGAGCACCGAGACCAGCGGCGTCGGCCTGGGCATGCTTGCGGGCGAGCCCGCGCGCCCCGGGAGCACCGGCAAGCCGATGCCCGGCTACCACATCCGGATCGTCGGCGACGACGGCGCCGACGCGCTTCCGGGGGAGGTGGGTGAACTGTGGATGCGCGGCCCGGCCGTGGTCGAAGGGTACGTGAACCAGCCCGAAGAGACCGCGGGGCAGTTCGTGCAGGGCTGGTACCAGACACGCGACCTCGTTCGGGTCGACGCCAGCGGCTTCGTGTTCTTCGCAGGGCGGCGCTCCGAGATGCTCAAGATCGGGGGCATCCGGGTCTTTCCCTTGGAGATCGAGGCGGTGCTCAGCCTCCATCCCGACGTCGCCTTGGTGGTGGTGGTGCGGGCAGAAGAGCGCCTTCGCGGGGAAGTGGCGCGCGCGATCGTCCAGCTCCGGCCCGGTTCGTCCCTCGACGTCCGGAGGCTGCAGGCCTATTGTCGCGACCGGATGGCCAACTACAAGGTGCCGCGCATCGTTGAGTTCTGGGCCGAGATCCCGAGACTCCCCAACGGGAAGATCGACAAGAAGGCGGTGGTCGACACCGAGCCCGACCCCGCACGCGACGACCGTGTCCGAGCGTGACCGGCCGGCGGAGCGCCGGCGAGGCCTCCGCCCGGACATGCTCGTCAAGGACCTGGGCGGGCTGGGTCTCTACACCCTGGCGGCGCCGCTGGTCGAACAACTTTCGCAGCCGACGCTGGAGCGCGCCGCCCGGCTGGGCGCGGCGGTGATCCGGCGCCTCGGCGACGGGGACATGCGCGCCGAGCTCGACGCCATCTACGCCGACCGCGCCATGCCGCGTCCGGCAGGGCAGATCGTGGCCGACGCCTACCGGCTGACGCTCTACAACGAACTGGAGGTGCTCCGGTACCCGATGCTGACACCCGCCACCATCGGCGGGGTGTGCGAGGTCGAGGGTCGCGTGCACCTCGATGACGCGCTCGCCAAGGGCAAAGGCGCGATCGTGCTGATCGGGCACTTCGGCGCCAACCAGATGATCATGCCGGCGCTCGGCCACCTCGGCTACCGCATGGCCCAGCTCAGCGCCCCGCCACCGGTGTGGGCAGAGATCCTCCATGACACCCGCACCACCCCCCTGTGGGAGCGGGTGCTCTCCCGCCGGTGGCAGCTCGAAAAGCGGCTCCCGGTCCGGCACATCAACGTGTTCCGGTTCTTGCGCCCCGCGTTTGGCGCGCTGGCGGACAACGGGGTCCTCGGACTCGCGTTTGACGGCGGTGGCGGCACGAAGTGGTCGCCGGTGGAGTTCCTCGGTCGCCGCGCGCGCCTTTCCGAGCAGCCGGCCCAGATATGGAAGCGTTCGGGCGCGGCGCTCCTCCCGGCCTACGTGATCCGCTCCCCCGGGCAGGCGCGTCACCGTGTCGTCCTCACCGAGCCGCTTTCCTGGCAGGGAGACAGCCAGGCCAGCCTCCAGGCCTTCGTTCGGCGGTTCGAGTCCTGGGTCTGGCGGTGGCCCGAGCACTACCTCCACTTCCTCACGTTGCGACGCCGGGTGCGCGCCACCGACGTGCATCCGCTGTTCGACGACTACCCGCCAGCGCCGGATCAGCTCGATCCCGGCGCGGCAGCGGCGCTCCTGAAGCGCGCCGGGGCGTGGCGGGAACCTGCGGAGTGAGCCCAAACCCAGCGTAGGCTAGCTCCCCAGGTCGAAGACGCTCAGGTCAGCCCCGCCGTCAACCAGCTCCGTCGCGCCTGCCACGCGCAGCATCGTCGTTAGGCACATTCGCTCTAATGCCTCGGTCACATCGTGGTGCACGACCACATAGCGGATTCCCCATGCGCGGATCTCCGCGGCCGACGCTTCGCCAGTCTGCGGGGAGTCGACCTGCAGCCACGCCGCGAGCGGTGGCCACCCGTCTCGGCTCCGGGTGTGGCGCTCGGGGTGGCGCATGCAGGCCATCGAGGCCTGATACAGGCCGTTGTTCCGCCAGGGCTCGGGCAGAAAGACGTTGACGGTGTAGGGGATCGGACGGCGATGAACCGCCTGCAGCCCCATCCACCGCCGGTTGAGCGCGCCGAAGTCCGCAGGCAGGTCCCAGACCCCCCCTGCCTCGGGTAACGTCGCGACACCCTCCAGCCCCGCGGTCGCCACGGGCCACCCCTCGGGAAGGGCGACGACTGCCTCGCCGACAACCAGGGCGGCGGCCGCGACCGCCACTCGCGGCCGGTGACGAAGTGCGTGCGCGCCGGCGGCGGCCAGCACCAGCATCGGCAGCACCACCAGTCGATAGGGGTGGTGCACCGCCCGGAAGGGGGACCCCGGGACGTAGAGCAGTGCGGCGGGCAGCGGCACGGGCTCGCCGGCGACGGAAACCGGCTGCCCCCTCCAGTGCAACGAGGGCCCCGCGGCGAGCACGGCGGCCAGCGCCAGCGCCGCGCCCCACCGCCGCCAGGCGGCGGCCGCGACGACGACGGCGACCCAACCCAGGTAGTAGACGTGCCGGATGCCCAGATTCCCTCGGGAGGCGAGATCGGGAAAGAGCCGATCGCCCGGCAGAAAGAAGCCGGCGATGTCGTTGGCCGGGAGGGTCACCCAGTTCCAGCCCGGGGCGCTCTCCTGGCGAACGAGCGCCCCGTCGGCGCTGACGCTGGCCTGGATCACCAGGGCAACCGGGAGCACCAGCAGGAAGGCGCCGGCCGCGATGGCCGCCGCGCGCGGGAGCGCCAGCCCGAGCCGTGGTCGGTCCTCGAGGGTCAGCCACACCATCGGGAGCACGAAGGCCGCGAAGATGGCGTAGTACGCGTTGGCCCAGCCGAGCCACGCCCACGCCAGGGCCGCGGCGACCAAGGCGCGGCGCTCACCCCGGAGACCGGCTTCACCGGCGAGCCAGAGGAGGGGGAACGCGGCGAGGTGGAGGCACTCGGTCACGCCGCTGTGCAGGATCCCGAGCACGTAGGGACTCGCGCCGAACACCACCGCTGAAAAGCAAGCGGCGCTGCGATTCCGCGAGGTGTGGAAGCCCAGCGCGTAGGCGGCCAGCAGCGCCGCGAGCACCTGTGCGGTGAGCGTGAGCGTATACGCGACGGGCGCCCCGGCCAGCACGGTCGCCGGCAGCGCCAGCACCGCGCCCAACGTGTCCGGGAACCAGAGCACCCCCTCGACGGGCACCCCGAAGTCGTCGACCCGCCATGGCAGCCGCCCCGCTACCACGGAGTCAGCCACCCAACGGTACCCCTGCAGATGTTCGTACGTGTCGGACTGCGGGTGGCCCGGGACCGCGGCACCCACCGACCAGAGTGCCGGCCAAACAAGGAACATCGCCACGCCTAGGAGCGCGCTCGCCGATGCGAGGTGGGGGCGTAGCCGGGACAACATCGCGACGTAGCCTGAAGTGGGGCATCCATGCCCCAGGGTGGGGCATGGATGCCGGATTTGCAACGGGCGAGAATTGGTGTATCAGGTGTGCCCCCGAGCCGATAATGTCAGTGATGCGACTCCTCCCCGCGATTCTGTTCCTGGCCGCCTGCTCGGACTACAACCTCAACGGCAAGGGCGACCCCAACTCGGACTCTGGCGACGACGACGACTTCGACCCGGACGACGACGAGATCGACCTCGGCCTCTGTGGCGCGGCTGACACCGATGCGCGCGAAGTCGCCATCGACGAGTCCTGCATCGCGGAGCCGATCACCGGCACGTTCACCCCGGTCATCAAGTGGCAGCAGCGAGCGGTCGGGGACACCTACGTCACCCCGGTGGTGGGCCAACTCACCGACGACAACGGCAACGGCGTGCTCGACGTCGGTGACACGCCGGACGTGGTCGCATCCAACGGCGTGGGCGTCACCTTTGCGCTCAACGGCGCGGATGGCAGCATCATCTGGTCCGCGGGCAGCCTCGGGGCCGAGCCGGCCACGCCGGCGATCGGCGACCTCGACGGGGATGGCTGGAACGAGGTCGTCGGGGCCGGCGCCACCGGCACGCAGGCCTACGACGGGCGTACCGGCGCCGTGTTGTGGAGCATCGGCCCGTACGGCGGCGGCCACACACCCCAATGCGGCGCGGTCGGCATCTACGACCTTAAGGGGGACGGCACGGCGGAGGTCGTCATCGGGCACATCGTCTACGAGGGCGCCACCGGCGCGGTCAGCGCCAACGGCGGTACTGGGGTCGGCGACGGGGCGGGGCACCCCTGGGCCGCCCCGATGGGCGTGGCCGCCGACATCGACCGGGATGGAAAACTCGAGGTGGTGGTGGGCAACGCGATCATGTCGCCCAACGGCACTGTCGAGTGGAACAACGGCCGCTCCGACGGCTTCGTGGCGGTCGCGAACTTCGACGGCGACGACAGGGGCGAGATTGTGGTGGCAGGCGAAGGCAACGTTCGTCTACAAGACGACGACGGCACCGTGCTGTGGTCGCGCAACGGCCTCACCGGCAGCACGGCCGGACCCCCGACGGTCGCCGACTTCGACGGCGACGGCGAGCCCGAGATCGGCGTTGCCGGCATGGGTCAGTACGTGGTCCTCGAAGCCGATGGCGTGGTCAAATGGACGCGCACCACCAACGACTACAGTTCCGGCTTCACCGGCAGCTCCGTCTTCGACTTCGAGGGGGACGGGGCCGCGGAGGTGGTCTACGCCGACGAGAACGACGTCTTCGTCTTTGATGGCGCCACGGGCGCCATCAAGATGCGCGAGCCCAATCACAGTTCGGCCACCTGTAGCGAGTACCCGTCGGTCGCGGACATCGACAACGACGGCCACGCCGAGATCGTCTACACCTCCAGCGCGTACAGCGGCAGCGAGACGGGGGTCACGGCCATCAAGGACGCCGACGACTCGTGGATGCCGGGCCGACCGGTCTGGAACCAGCACGCCTATTCGATCACCAACGTCGACGACCTCGGCGGCATCCCCGGCAGCCCGGACGTCAACTGGGACAGCTTCAACAACTTCCGCTCGGGCGATTCCACCCTGAACGAGGGCGGCCTCTTGACCGACGCGGTCCCGATCATCCACGACGTCTGCAACGACGAATGCGGGGACGGCCACCTCTACGTAACGGTCGGCGTCGGGAACCAGGGACTCGCGGACATGCCGGCGGGCGTTGCCCTGTCCATCTACTCGTTCGGGGAGATCGTCGCGACCCAGTACACCGACGAGGTGCTGTCGCCGGGCGAAGGGAGCGAGGGGATGGTCTTCGACCTCGACCCCGAGCTGATCGGCTCCAGCCTCACCGTGAAGGCCGACAACGACGCCGCGGGTTCCATGCTCGGTGAGTGCAACGAAGACAACAACAGCGAGAAGATCGAGAAGGGACTGTGCAATTAGGCTACCACCCGTAGAACCCCTGTCCCGCCTTCTGCCCCAGCTTCCCCTCCGCCACCATCCGCCGCATCAACGCAGGCGGTAAAAACGCGGGATTACCAAGCTCTCGGGCGAGGTAGTCGCCGATCGCGAGTCGCACGTCGAGCCCGACCATGTCGGTGAGGCGCAGCGGTCCTACCGGGTGGCGGTACCCGAGCACCATCGCCTTGTCGATGTCCTCGGCGCTGGCCACGCCCCCTTCGACCATGCGGATGGCCTCCATCCCCAGGCACACGCCCAGGCGCGAGGTCGCGAAACCGGGGACGTCGCGGACGGTGATGCACTCCTTCCCGAGGTGGCGACCCCAGGCCTGGGTGCGCTCGAGGACATCCGCCCGCGTGCCGCTGTGCACCACGATCTCCAGCAGCGCCATGATGTGGACGGGGTTGAAGAAGTGGGCGCCGACGACGCGGGAGGGGTCGGCCACAGCGGAGGCGATGGTGGCCACGCTCAGCGAGGAGGTGTTGGTGGCGAGCACGGCATCGGGGGCCAGCGTCGACTCCAGCTCAACAAAAAGTTCCTGCTTCAGCGTCAGCTTTTCTGGGACCGCCTCGACGACGAGGTCGCAACCGCCGAGGTCCCGCAGCGCGGTGCTCAGCCCGATCCGGGCGAGCGCGGCATCGCGGTCTTCTTGGGTAATCTTGCCCTTCTCCACGCCTTTGTCCAGATTGGCGGTGATTCTGCGCAAGCCAGCGTCGACCCGCGATTGGTCGATGTCGAAGAGGATGACGCGTTGGCCGGCCAGGGCGCACACGTGCGCGATGCCGTGGCCCATGGTTCCGGCGCCGATGACGCCGACGGTCGAGAAGGACAAAACCGCTCCGTGCTCGCGCCGGCCGATATCACATCATGAAACTCATGGGGGAGTGGGCTCCGCCCTGTCCCTTACCGCGCCATCCCCTCCGCCGGACATCGCGAGGACCATCAGCGTCGTTCGGACGAAACCGCTGCGCGGTGGCCGGTGCCGGCTCTATCGGTCATGTAGGATGCCCGCATGACCCTCGACCCGACCCGGCAGCTCACGCTGCGCGCGGCGCTCGCCGGCTCCCTGCTCGGCGGCGCCATGTGTCTCTCCAACCTCTACACCGCGCTGAAGATCGGCTGGAGCTTCGGGGTGGCGATCACCTCCGGCGTGCTGGCCTGGGCCATCTTCATGGCCCTGCTTCGCCTGAAGATCGTGCGCACCGGCTTTGGCTTGCTGGAGAACAACGCGATGCAGTCCGTCGCGAGTTGCGCCGGCTACATGGTCGGCGGCGGCGCGACGGCAGCGATTCCCGCGATGATGATGATCAACGCCGAAGCCGGCGTCGAGACGCGTCTGGACTCCTGGCAGCTCTTCGCGTGGCTCACCTCCATCGCGCTGCTCGGCGTGGTCATGGCCATTCCGATGAAGCAGCAGATGATCAACGTGGAGGGCCTGCGCTTCCCCAGTGGGATTGCTGCGGCCGAGACGCTCAAGGCGCTCCACGGTGGCGCCTCGGGCATGATTCAGTCGCGACTTCTGGGCAAGGGTGCCATCGCCGGCACCCTGGTCGGGTTCTTTCGCGAGGCCCACGCGGTCTGGATTCCCTGGAACCTCCCCCAGCAGCTCCCCTTCCGGTTGGGCGCGCCGCTCCTGCTGTTGCCGGCGGCGGTCCAGGACTGGGTCAGGTCGAAGTTGTCGGTCGGCACCCAAGCGTTCATCGATGCCGAGCCGATGCTGCGTGGCCGTCCGCTCTCGAAATACACGTTCACCTTCGACACCAGCATCATCCTGGCCGCTGCGGGCGCGATCATGGGCTGGCGCGCGGCGTGGGGAATGATGCTCGGCGCCTGTGTCAATTACCTGATCCTGGGGCCCATCGTCTTTTCGCGTGGGATCGTGCTCTGGGACCTCGGCTACAAGAACCTCGTCACCTGGAGCGTGTGGTTCGGCAGCTCACTGCTGCTCACCAGCGGGCTGACCGCATTCTTTTTCCAATGGCGCAGCGTCCTCGCCGCGATCAAGAGCGTGGGCGCGGCCTTCGGCAAGAAAGAGCAGACCGAGGAGGAAGCCCGCGAGGTCCCCATGGCGTGGTTCGTGCTCGGACTGTGCCTGTTCGCCCCGCTGGTCGTCGCTGCCGAATACTACATCTTCCACATCAAGCTCTGGCTCGGTATCATCAGTGTCTTCCTATCCTTCTTCATCTCCATCGTCGCATGCCGCGTCACCGGCGAGACCGACACCACCCCCAGTGGCGCGCTGGGAAAGATCACCCAGATCACCTACGGGCTGCTCGACCCGGGCAACACCACGACGAACCTCATGACCGCCAACGTCACCGGCGGGGTCGGGCTCCACGCCGCCGACCTCCTGACCGATCTGAAGAGCGGGTACCTGCTCAAGGCCGACCCGCGCCAGCAGTTCTGGGCGCAGCTCATCGGCGTCTTCGCCGGGGGGCTCTTCGTGGTGCCGGTGTGGAACCTGTTCATCGACGGCCCCGAGGATTTCGGCGACAAGTGGCCGGCACCGGGCGCGATGGCGTGGAAGGGCGTGGCGCAGATGCTCTCCCAGGGGATCGACAAACTGCACCCCAGCGCGCAACTGTCGATCGTGCTGGGCGCCTCCCTGGGGATCGCGCTCGCCCTGGTCGATCGCAGCTGGCCCCGGTTTCGGAAGTGGGTTCCGTCGGCCGCGGGGGTGGGACTGGGGTTCACCACGCCGGCGTCCAACACCATCTCGATGTTCCTCGGGGCGGCGATCGCGCTCTGGTACTCGCGACGGAACGCCAAGGCGGACGAGACGCTCGTGCCGGTGTCGAGCGGCATCATCGCCGGGGAGAGCCTCACCGCGGTGGGAGTGACGCTCGTCACCACGTTGGCGGCGTGGTTGACGACGCACGCCTTCTTCGCGGGCTGAGCTACGTCGCGACCGCCGCGAGCGTATCTGTACGCTGATCTTCCGGAAGCGCGGCATCGACGAGACGATGGACGTGGGCGATGTGCTCGTCAATGGTCTCCAGCGTCCAACTCGTGGTGTCGAGGGCCGGCAGCACGGTCACCGTCACCGGTCCCGGGTTGAGGATCAGGGAGCCCTTGAGCCAGATGCGGTGGGCGCCCCCGACCACGACCGGCACCACCGGCAGGCCGGTCGCGAGCGCCAGATGCGCGAAGCCCTTCTTGAACGCGCGGAGGCGCCCATCGCGACTGCGCGTTCCCTCCGGCCAGATCCAGATCCCGAGGCGCTTGGCGCGCACGATCTCGGCGATCCCGCGCATGGCTTCGACCGCGCGATCGCGGTTGCCGCGATCGATGCGGAGATGCCCGGACAACAGGTAGAGCTGCCCGAAGAAGGGGTAGTAGATCACTTCCTTTTTGGCCACGCCGCACGTCCCGTAGGGCGAGAGCCAGATGCCGAGGAAGACGTCGAGCGGCGAGGTGTGGTTGGAGATGTAGATCGCGGGCATCGCCGCGTTCATGGCCGGAACGGGGTTCCCGACCACCGTGCACCCGGTGATCCACACCACGAAGCGCCCCATCCCGTGGCCGAAGAAGTTGCAGAACCGGATACGCCAGGCTCGCGGCGGTACAAATAGACATCCAACCGCGAACAGCGGCGCGACGATCGCCATCCCCAACAGGCCGAAGCCTTGGCGAACCAGGGAAGAAAGGAGGCGCATGGCGCGAGCTTCGCACGCTCCGGTCATGGACACGTCACCAGCCGTGCTAATGACGAGCCGCGGTGCCCGTCTACCTGTCGCTGCCCGTCGCGTGCCTGCCGGGAACTCGTGTGGACAACGCGGAGGTCGCCGCCCGGGTGCGGGCGCGTTTTGTGGGTTCCGCGCTGGAGTGGAAGGGGCTGGAGCGGGGGCTCCGGCTGGTCTTCCAGAGCTGTGGCACCTCCGTGCGCCACATGGAGACCGATGAGCCGATGGCCCCCGCGCTGCACGCGGCCAGGAGGTTGGCGGAGGTGCTCGGCGAAAACGGCCGGAGCGCCGAGGACCTGGACACCGTGATCTACGGCTCGATCGCGCGCACGGTTTTTGAGCCGGCGATGGCCTGCGAGGTTGCCGGGCGCGTGGGGGCGAACCGGGCGCTGGCGTACGACATCGTCGCGGCGTGTGCGGGGCCCATCCTCGCCATCGAGGCCGTCGTCGGGAAGGCCGCGATCGACCGCGATTGGAGGTTGGGGGCCATCACCTCGGCGTCGTTGTCCGAGGGCCATCTCAGCTACGACATCGGATCGCTGTCGGCGTTGGAGAGCCTGGCAGCCGGGTTGACGATCGGGAACGCATCGACGGCCATGTTGCTGAGCCGGGAGCCCTTCGCGCACGGCGGCCGGCTGTTGGCCACCTACTCGCAGGGAGCCGCCCGGAACTACGAGCTTTGCAGCGTGCCGACGTCCGGGCCGTTTCGCTCGGCGCGGGCCACGCTCATGGGCCTTGCGGCGATGGTCCCAGACCACGTGCGCCGCGTGACGGCGCGCGCCGGTGTCGCCCTCGATGAGATCGACCTGTACGTCCTGCACCAGCCCTCGGACCGGGTGCTCCGGGGTGTGGCCCGGGCCCTGGGGGTCGCAGCCGAGCGGATCCCCCAACTGCACGGACTCCACGCGAACACCGAGGCCAGCGCGGTGCCGCTCGCCTTGCGAACGCTGTACGACCAGGGTCGATTGCGTCCGGGGATGAAGCTCCTGCTTGGCTCCGCGGCAGCGGGATTCACCCTCGCCAGCGCGGTGGTGGAGTGGGAAGGCTGAACGCGGGGGTCGTCGTCAGTCGCCGGAGCCCGCTGGTTCCACCGCCGGGAGCACCTCGACACCAGGAAGCAGCAGGGGGTCGAGCGTCTGCCGCGCCGCGTTGAGCGTGGCGAGCTCCGCGGCGACGAACGGGTCCGGGCCCGGCTGGACGACGCCGAGGATGAACGATCGGATGGCGCGCTTGGCGACAAGACCGGCCTCGTTCTCAAGGCGGCTGTCCCAGTACAGGTAGATCAGCCGCCGGCGCACCTCGGGTGGCTGGGTGACGTCCCGCCAGAGCTGGTCGAGATCACGCGGGATGTCTCGGTAGACCCGTTGCCCAAGGTGAGAGCGCACCACCGCATCGTTGAGCGTACGAACGTCCCCGCGCACGCTTTCCAGCAGGTCGCTCTTGATCGCGTGGTACTTCACCTTGCTGATCGTCCACCCGCCGACGGAGACGCACGCGGTCATCAGCGTCGGCACACACCACAGGTAGTTGAGCGGCGAACCCTGGTCAGCGAAAGCATGGCCCGGCGAGTGGAGGCGCGGGGGTTGCCGGCGCAGCGAGACCCAGCCGTCGTCGTGGACCCAGACCTGCGGATGCCAGGGGGTCTCGGCCTTGAAAACCGTGTACTCGCCGTTGCGCTCGTGGCGGCGGTAGCCCTCGCTGCGCAGCTTCAGGGTCAGCGCGTCCCGTGCCTTCTGCACGTCCGCCTCGCCGGTGACCAACACCTCCTCGTCGACGTCATCGTCGCCGAGGATGAAGGGCGCCCCCGGTTCGGCGGCCAGGGCGGCGGCGAGCACGAGCCAGGACATGCGCGCTCAGACTACCTCGCACGCCGTCAAAGGTGCAGCAGCGCAGCAACCTGTGACCGTTGCGCCCGCGCGCTCCGAGCGAGGTTGAGCTGCCCCAGGGCACGGTGGAGGTTGTGCGCGGGACGATCGGGGAAACGATCGGCGTTCCACCCGAAGTAGGCATCTTCGACCACGTCGCGGCAGAAGCGCGAGGCCAGCTCCAGGGCAATCCGCTCTACCGCGCACATCAGGCCTTCCGCCTCCTCGACGGTCAGCGTCCGCACCGCGCGGTACCCGGCGATCGCGCCGGCGAGCAGCTCTACGTCGAGTCGGGTGTCGGTCCCGTCTTCTCCCACCGGATTGCACCAGGAACGCCACGCGTCGCCCAGTTCGACATCGAGAGACAGCAGGGAGAGCGTGTCCAGGTCGAGCAGACAGCGGCCGTTGCCCGCCGAATCGAAGCGAAGGTTCGACAGCTTGAGGTCCCCGTGCGCGTGGCGCAAGGGCAGGTCCAGCCGGCCGGGCCACGCGCGCCACCCCTCCAGGATGCCCTCGGCCACTGCGAGCGCCGGACCGCCGCGGACGGCGGCTTCCAGCCGCTGCATGTGCAACGCCGTGTCGTGTGCGCCGGGCCGGACGTGGCGATACTCCCACTCCAGACTGTCCACCGCGCGGTGGAAGCGTCCGACCAACGCTCCGGCTTCCCGGGCACGGGCGACGCTGTCCATCTTGTGGACGGTGAGCCCCGGAACGAAGGTCTGCACCCGCCACGCAGCGCCATCCTCTGCGACCGCACAGAGCGCCCCGTTGTCGGTGCGCACCAGTCGAGGTGTGAGCATCCCCGCCGCCTCGACATGCGCGGTCACGGCCTCGATGTCCTCGTGCACGCTGGGCCGGAAGAGCGTGTTCACGCGCTGCAGCACGAAGCGCGTCGGGTTGCCGATCAACCAGGTGTGGTTGATGAGCCCCGCATCCGCGCAGTCCTCTACCCGCGCGTCACGAAGGTCCCTCCAGGTGTCGGCGACCGGAAACGCCGGCGCCAGCATCGGACCTTACTCGACGGCTTCGTTGTTGCCGCGGGACATGCCCATGGCGAGCAGCGCGATGGTGAGGACCGCGCTGAGACAGCAGCAGCCGTTGACCACGTAGTTCGCGTAGCCGAGCAGGGGAATCACGTCCCCGGCCATGGCGGGATCGGCGGCGATCAGCATGCTGGAGATGGCCCCCGTGCCCAACGTGAGCCCCACCGCGACGATCAAGCACACCACCGTGAGGCAACCGAAACAACCAGCAGCGATCTTCATGGCGACACTCCGACTCGGCGGACAGCTATGCCGCAGCGGGCACAGTGCAAGCTCTCGTCACGAAAAAGCCCGGCGGGGTTCGGCGACGGTCCAGCGGGAAGCCCCACATTCTCGCACGGGTTACCGGTGCGTCCCCACTGGAGACCCCGCATGCTCCGCCTGCCCGTCTGTGTCACGCTTCTCACCCTTCTCGCGGCGTGCCCCAAGGCCCAACCCCCGGTAGAACCTCCCTCGGTTGGCGGTGACGTGGTGGAGGCGCCTCCGCCTCCGAAAGCCATCGTCCCCGAACACGTCGCCGAGATGGCGCGGAATTTCAACAAGGTGTTCTTCGACTTCGACAGCACCGAACTCAGCGCCACCGGCAAGTCCGCGCTGGACAGCAATGCCGCGATCATGGCGTTGTACTCTGATATCCGCCTGGAGATCCAGGGCCACGCGGACGAGCGGGGTACCACCGAGTACAACCTCGCGCTCGGTCAGAAGCGAGCCGATGCTGTCGTCCGCTACCTGCTGGGGCGCGGCATCGGCACGAGCCGCGTCAAGTCGGTCTCCTACGGCGAAGAACGCCCGGTCGATGGTCGCGCCGTCGAGACGGCCTACGACGAGAATCGGCGCGCCGAGTTCAAGATCACCTACGGCGGCGATGCGCCCGTGGTCGGCACCACGCCGTAGGGGTGCACGGTCGCCCGATGCGCGCGCGCCCGCACCCGTTCGTCCGGCGCCAGCAGGGCGGCGGTCACCAGCTCGGTCGCCAGCGGATCGCGGAGCCCCTCGGTGTTCGCGAGCAGCAAGAGCACCTGGCCCACGCGGGCCGGGTCGTCGGTCCAGCCGACCAGCGTGGTCCGGACGGAGGCGTCGGCCGGAAACCGCTGCGCGAGGCACAGCGCGGCCCGCTGCGGCACCGACGCCGGCAACACGTCGGGCGCGGCTGCCGCCAGCAGCTCGTCTCGAAGCGCCGGAGTGGCCTCACCGAGCGCGTCGCAGCCCACCCCGTCGCGCAGCTTGAGCAGATCATAGACGGGGCCCGCCAGGGCCAGCGACACGGCGAACAGAATCATCGCAACCCCACGTTGAGTTGGAGGACGCCAACCTGGTCGTCGGAAAGCGCCGTCTGCGCCGTGCATGAGTTGTTTCCGCAGACCGGGTAGGGGAACATCAGGTTGTCGGCGAGCGCGGCCTCGCAGGCGCCAGTGGCAGTGCAGCGTTTGGTGTCGGAGAGCGCGTCCCAGCCCTTCCAGTTGCTCTCGACCGGGTGGAAAAGCCCGAGGTAATGCCCGACCTCGTGGGCCATGGTCTCGGCGAGCACCTCGATTTCGTCGCCGGAAAACACCGCGTCGGTGCCGGCATGGACGAGCCAACTCACCGCGACGCCAGAGTGGGACGAGGGGACGAGAGGACCGGGAATTCCCCCCGCCTCTCCGTACAGGTCGGCGAAGCCGGCGACATCCTCGCCGATCACCACCACGACGCCCTCGCCGATCTCCTCGTAGATCGCGGCGTACTCCTCGTCGCCCATCAACGGCTCGGCGATGCTGCCGTCGATGTCGGCGCGGACGTAGCGGAGATCCAGGTCGATGCCGTAGGCCCCAAAGAGCTCGGCCCAGCGCTCGGCCGCGGTCGTAACCGCCCCGGAAACCACGCGGTCCGCATCCAGGCTGTCGGCGTAGGCGATGGTCGCGATCAGCGTGGCGCGTCCTGGCAGACAGGAGCGGCGGACCACCGTGACCTCGGCGTCGGCCTCGCCCCTGGGGTAGCCCTCTCCGTCGAGCGTGGAAGCCAGAACGGTCCACTCCCCCGGGCTGAGGGGGCCGTCCTCGGCCCGCACCGGCCAGTTCAGGACCGACACCTCGGTCGTGGCGAAGAACGCGTTGGTCAGCGAGTCGCGCGTGTCGATCCAATCCTCCCAGTCCAGCCGCGAAGCCGCGGCTGGGTCGACGACGCCGTCGGTGCTCAGGGTACCGGAGCGCCGGGCGGTGGTGACCATGAAGGCGTCGTCGTTGTCATCGACCGCGACGGGGATTTCGAGGACGCCGTCGGCATCGCTGGTCAGCGCGAGCGTCTCGCTGACGACCTCGCCGTCGCAGACGACGCCCGACTGGGAGCTGTCGATCAGACACCCGGTCGTCAGGAGCAGCAGCAGGGCGCGCGGCATCACCCGTCTTCTACGGTGACGGCGGCGGGAAGATTCGCATCGTTGTCGACGCCGCCGGCGATGTGGGCCCCCCGAAGCAGCAGAACCGGCGCTCGGGTGGTCGTTCCCCGCGCGCCCACGTGTCCGGCGACCGTGCACCCGACCAGGGTGAGCTCGGCGCCTTCGAGCACCTCGATGTCGCCGGCGAAGCTGCCGCCGCGCACCTCGGCGCGGGCGGCGCCGACGATGGCGTAGTCGCTGGCGGTGCGCGCACGATTGCCTCGCAGCCGGCAGTCGCGAAGGTGGAGCATGCCGCGACTCTGGTAGATGCCGCCGCCAATGCCGCCGCCGGCGAGCATCGCCTCGTTGCCCTCCACGGTGCAGCGGGAGAGCGTCAGTTCGCTCCGTCCGGACAGCCGCACGCCGCCACCGGCTTCCCCGGCGCCACCGCGGAGCACCAGATCTTCGATGACGACGGTCAACTCATCCTCGTCGAGTTGCACGACCGGACCGGCGCGGGCGCCGTCGAGCACCGCGCCCGGTTCGCCCCGCAGCGTGACGCTGGCCGCGATCACCAGCGATTCGATGTGCACACCCGCGCCCAGGCACACCACGGCCCCATGGACGAGGTGAGCGGCAATCGGTGAGCCCGGCTCGATGCGGACGAACGATTCGGCCATCGGTCAGCTCTGCGTGGAGCCCGCGGGGGCCTTGTTCGTGGAGATGTTGGTGAAGTGCTTGAGGAACTCGGCGGCGGTGACCGGCTTGGGCTGCCAGGTGCCCCAGGGGTTGTAGAACTGAAGCTCCTTTCCGTTGACCACGCCCTCGAACGCGTAGGCATGGTTGGCGACGAGCAGCTTGGCCACGTTGACTACGCCCTGGTAGCTGAAGCGCAACTCGAGGTCCTCGCCCTTGCTGGGGCCTTGCCCGGGCTTCATCGCGAGCGACATCGTGTTCTTCTTGTAGTCGACAGTGCCCGCCGAGACGGCGCTGCCGACGAGCCCGGCGGCCGGCTGGTGTTCGCTGCCGTTGTCCCGGATCGTGCCCTTCATCTTCCCAGCCTTGTCGGCGATCTGCATGGTTCCGGGGACCACGTGGTTCCACCGGTGGGAGTGCGAGATGGAGCCGGTGAGCTTGTCACCCACGCCCGAGAAGGGCGCCTGTACGTCCGAGGCGCGGGAGTCCTCGACGGCGGCGTAGATCGCCATTCCGTCCTTTTCTGCGTCTTCGAAGTATGGAACGACCTCCTCTTCCTTCATCGAGGACGGGCGCCGCTCCTTGCTGCGCGAGCCGGTCAACTCGGCCATGGCCTGGGCGCCGTAGCCGCCCTGGCCGATGGCCTGGTACCCGCCCTTCCACTTGGCGTAGGCCTTTTCCATGATCGCCGGCCACAACTTGCCGCCGGCGTCGCCCGCATAGGCGGGGTCGGCACGGTCGCCCTGGGAGGTGGGCAGGTAGGCGTCCACCTCGATGTAGACGGGCTTGGCGGCGCCCCCGTGCGACTCTTCGTAGAAGCGCACGGTGTACGTCTCCTTCGCCGCGTTGTACTTGATCGCCTCCTTGATGGTCTGGGGGTTGGCGTTGGCCACCGCCGCCATCGACGCGATGAAGTAGCAGTCGCCCATCGCGCCCTGGGCGGTGTCGGTTCCCTTGGGGTCGACGGGGGTGTGGTCGCCCTTCTGGTAGGCGTAGACCAGGTCGTCTCGGAGCGCGGGGGCGTCATCGTCCTTGTTCAGTCCGGGCTGGTCGGACCACAGAGCGCGTGGCGCCCAGGCCTTCTTGGCGTCCTTGCCGACGCGGACTTCGACCAGCATCGACCCGTTCTTGCCGTCGAACTCGAGCACCTTGCATGGCGTGCCGTCGACAACCTTGAACGCTTCGGCCTTCATGTCAGCGGTCATGAACAGGGTGACCTTGTCGGTCTTGCCCACCAGGGCACCGAAAGTACCGGTGTTGACCTTCGCGCTGCGCAACGGACCGAGGCTGTCGGTCGACGCGCCGTGCGGCGCTTCGCGTTCGACATCCGCGTCCAGCCACGACGAGAGCTCGTCGTTGCCGAGGGCACCGCCCTGGTCGCTGCCGGCCGTCTGCCCGGCGATCGCCGAATTTCCAAGCCGCGACTGCCGATCGGCCCTCGGAGCGGGGCCATCCTGCTCGTTCGCTGGGGCTTTGCGTTGCCGGGCAGGTGGTCGGCTGGAGTGCTGGAGCATGATTCCTCCAGATGAGGCTACCCGACGGAGGGCTGGACCGCCAGCTTCCAGTGTCGGTTGGCCCTCATCTGCGGTCAGCCGCGTGCCGATCCCCCCGGGAGAGGTCGTGATGCTGCTCCTCGTGCTCACCACCCTGGCCCTCGCGACCCCCGAGGATCAGGTCCTGACCAACGCGAAGGGCGCGCGGTTGCGTTGGGCCTCGATGCCGATTCCGTTCGTGGCGGACCCGGCGAACAGCGCCGGGTTGGACGAGGACGGTACCGTCGCGGCCATCGTTGCCGGCGCCGGCGCCTGGATGTGGGTGGAGGACTCCGAGGTGGAGTACCGCTTCCGCGGCGTGAACAGCGGACTGGAGGGGGGCTACGACGGCGAGAACGTGGTGTTCTTCACCGACAAATGGGTCGCGACCGAAGATCTGCTCGCCCTGACGAGCACCTGGTCGGATGCCGACGGGACGATCCTGGACTTCGACCTGGTGATCAACACCCGCGATCACCAATGGAGCCTCGATGGTGCGGTGGGCGGCGACCTACAGAACGCGCTGGCGCACGAGTTCGGCCACGCGCTCGGTTTCGGGCATGACGAACAGGATGAAGAGGCCACGATGTTCCCGAGCGCCACGTCGGGTGAGACCCACAAGCGCGACCTCGGTGCAAGCGACATCGCGGTGGCGAGGTGGTTGTACCCTGCGCTCGATGCGGAGGAGGTCGACACCCCTGAGACTCGTGCGCTCCAGTCGTGCAGCAGTGCCCCCGCGGCGAGCCTGTTCGCGTTCATCCCCGCGGCGCTTCTGGCCGTTCGTCGCCGCAAGGAGATCTCGTGATCCTCGCCTTCGCCTTCCAGGCCTACGCCACGTTGGCCGCCGAGTCGCTCGACCCGGCCGACCTCGCCGTGCTGAGCGACGCGACCGCGTTCGGCGACGTCGTGGACGTTCGCAGCGTGTACACCGGCACATTCATCTGGACGGTGGCCACCCTCGATCTGGTCGATACCAACGAGTTCGCAGAGGTGTGGATCCCCGGCGGCTGCGTCGACGAGCTCTGCCTGACCATTTCGGGCGCGCCGTCGGTCGTGCTCGGCGAGCGCGTCTTCGTGTTCCTGCGGGACCATCGGCCCGCCTCGCTCGGGCAGGGCCTGTTCCACGTCACCGGACAGGATGCGGTGCGCGATGTCTCGGGCCTGTCGTTCTTGGACGGCGAGCGACCCGCCACGTCGTTCGCGCTCGCCGAGCTGCGCGACCTTGCCCCGCGCGTCCGGACTTCAAGGGAGTAACGATACCCAAGCGTCTCGGTGGAATCGTCGCATAAGACCCGATCCTCTGCGGCGGCATCGTCGAGTGGGCTCGCATGCGCGTCATCCTGATGGAGGCGGGCGCCTTGGAAGCATCGAAGAGCTCGGCGTCCGGTTCGCGCCGCGGTTGCCGCAGGAGGCGTCGGCCCGGGGGCCGTAGTGTAGTTTCGGCTGCGGTCGGCGGCGCCGCCCCGATCACCCCGCCGCGATTCTGAAGGCGACCGCATCGGTATCGTCGTTGACGCCGTCAGAGGCCGTGACCGTGATTTCGTGGCGGCCGCGCGCCAACCCGTCGATGTAGAAGATCGCCGCGCCGTCCGCGTTGGGCCGATCGGGCGCCTCGGCGGCGCCCGCGGCCGAGCCTCCCCAGGTCAAGGTGATGTTGCTCATGTCGTCGTCACGCTGCTTGACCGTGACCGACACGCCCACGGAGTCTCCCGCCCCGTACTCGGCGTCGGGCTGCGGTTCGTCGAAGCGCACCACGGGCGGAGCATTCTCGTCCATCTGGAGGGTGAGTGTGCTCTCGGCCGCCGCCTGGAACTCGTCCACCACCAGGATGGCCACTCTCCAGCTGCCCTGCGGGAGGCCGTCACCCAGGTACAGCGACGCTTCGTCCTCGGACCGGAATTCGTTGCCGATGGTTCCCGGATCCGGCTCGATCGACCAACTGAGGGCCAGATCAGACGCCCCCTGGTCGTCAGCAAGACTGGCGAGGACGGTCAGGGGCTCGTACTCGTGGAAATCGGCACCCTGTTCGGGCGAGGTGATCGAAACGACGGGATCATCGTTGGGAGCTGGCGCCGTAAAGCCACACGCCGGAAGCAGAAAGGTCAGCACCACGACACGCAGAATAGCGCAGCGACGGCCGGGTGGGAAGGGCGTCGCCGGATAGCCCCCATGCCGCCGCGACGTCGGCTCCCAGGGGCATGAACCGACGATGCGACATGGGGGACTGCGGAGAGGAGGAGAGCGCCACGCACACCACGCGATGCGGATCGGGAGAAACAGTAGGTAACTACTATAGAAGATGGGTTACATCGCTACGCACTTAGGTTAGATGGTGCCGTCATCCCCGTCGACCTCAAGCTCGGAGCCGCGTTCCTTGCGGGCGTGCAGGCGCGCGGTCTATTGCAGCGGGTTGACGTGTGGCTGCCGCTCTCGCGCGGGAGGTGGCCAACGGCGGCCCGGGAGGCGGCGACCTGACGGCAAGCGGCGCGATGGCCGACTCCACCCCCGAGCGGCGCGGCTCGGGCGGGGCACGCGGCGTGACCTCTTCGCCATCGAAGCGGGCCTGGTGGAGGCGCCACTCGACCATCGCCACAGGTCCGCCACCTCGACGCCCGGCCGCTCGTAGCGGGGCTGGACGCCTGGATGCTCAGTCGCTCGGCGGTGTCCGGGGGCTCTCAGCCCAGATGCGGGCGAAAATCGCCAACATGTTGCCCTTGTAGGCGTGCTGTTGCCCGATGTGGATCGCGTGCCGTAGGGGGAGAGGGCGGCGAGCCCTCTCCCCCTGTCGCATGATAGTCCTCCATGCCGCCCTTCGGGACGCGCCGGCTCCCAGGGCCATGAAACTGCTGCGGCATGGGTGACGCCCAGGTGGGGGAGAGTCGCCCGGCGGGCGGGTTACCCAACCCGACCGCCGCCGTAGGCCGGAAAGCGTAGCTTGGAGGCCGGAGGGTAGGCGATGGTAGGGGGAGGACGCGGCGAGCGTCTTCCCCCGTTTCTGGTTAGCCCCTTGGGGCGTGGACCCGCTTCGACCTGCGATGGCTGACTTCCGGTGGGCGCTCGCGGTGGGCGGGGCCGCGGGGGCGTTGGAAGCCGCGATCCGCTCGTCGTCGTCACGCGGACTGGAACTCGGGGCGAGCGCCGCGTTGGTTGCCGGTACGGTGGTGATCGCCGCGACCTTCACGCTCCTGGCCACGCTGGCGGCGCGCCTGGCCCGGCCGGCGCTCGCTCGCCACGTCGCCTCGGCCGTCGGCGGCACGCTCGTGGCCGCGGTGACGGTTCGCTACGAGCTCGTCCTCAACGAGTTGGTGCGCGATCCCAGGGTCTTCCTGGGCGTCCCTGCCGCCGCGCTGCTCGGCGGCGCCGCGGGGGCGATGCTACTGCCGCGCCTCCCCCTACGTCCGCTGGTGGTGATGGGTGCCGCCTGCCTGCTCCTGGCCGTGGTGCGCGACCTGCCTCGGCGCGGCGCGCCGTCGCCACGCCCGAGCGTGCTGGTGATCAGCATGGACACCACCCGGGCTGACGCGGTCGGCGGGAAGCCCACCTGGGAGCGATTGGCTTCTGAGGGAACGGTCTTCGATCAGGCCGTTGCCGCCGCGCCGATCACCGAGCCGTCGCACCTGGCGATGTTCACCGGCGTGGCGCCCTTTCGTTCGGGCATTCTGAGCAACGGAACCCGGCTCGGCGAGCGACCGCTGGTCTGGAAACGCTTCCGGGCGGCGGGTTACCTCACCGCGGGCTTCGTCTCGGGTTTCCCGCTGCACGGACGCTACGGCTGGTCGCAGGGCATGGACGTGTGGGACGACGACTTCGGGCGTTGGCCGGGGCTCGAGTCGCTCACCTTGGTCAAGGCGTGGAACCAGGTCGCGCTGCGGGAGCACGCCTTGCGGGAACGCAACGCCGCCCGCCTGCTGTCCCGCGCGGGGCCGTGGTTGGCGGCGCATCGTGATGAGACTTTCTTTGCGTTCGTCCACCTCTACGATGCCCACGGGCCCTACGTTTCGGCGCACGCCACGCTGGGCGCGCCGCCCACGGACGGTCCGCCGCTCGCGCTCCCTCCGTTCTGGCCGCCGTCGGCGCGCGCCATAACCAGCGTCGACTGGCTCCGGGCCGCGTACGACGCCGAGGTAACCACCGTCGATGATGCAGTCGGCGCGCTGCTGGCCGCGCTCGGCGATCGGCTGGACCACACGATCGTCGTGGTCACCGCCGACCACGGGGAGAGCCTCACCGAACACGGCGTGCTCTTCGACCACGGCGACGACCTCTACGAACCGTCGCTGCGCGTGCCGCTCGCCGTGCGTTGGCCGGGGCACGTCGCGGCGGGGCGACGCCTCGACTGTCAGGTGGGAGGTGTGGATCTCGCGCCCACATTCTTGGAGCTGGCGGGCCTGCCGGACGCGGTGACGCCGGATGGTCGGTCGCTGGCAAGCACGCTGCTTGGCGGAGATTGTGTCGCGACGCCGGTTGTGTCTTCGACCACCGCGGGGCGATTCGTGGACGAGCCGCCGGTTGACCACTCGCTTCGGGGCGGCGGGCACAAGGTGCTGCTGAAACAGACCGGGCCGGTCGAGCTCTACGACCTGCTCAGCGACCCGGGCGAACTGCAGAATCTGGCCCCCTCCCCCGACGCGAACGTCCGCGCCGCGGTGTTGGCGCAGATCCTCCGGCACGGCGGCCCCACCGAGCCCGCGGCGATGGACGCCGCAACGCGGGCTGCGCTTATCGAGCTGGGCTACCTCGACGCGGAGGAGGAGCCGTGACGGACGACGATCGGCCCGAGCTGGCGCCCGTCTCGGAGGGGCGCATGCCCCTGCGGATTGCCACGCAGGTCGCCGTGGCGGGCGCGATGCTCGGCGGATTCGAGGGACTGGTCGTGGCGACGCGGTCCGCGCTGTGGCTCACCGCCTGGGAGCGGGCCCAGTTGACACTGACGGCCGCACTGGCCGACGCCACGGTCGCGTTTGCCGCCGGGTTGGTGGGGGGTGCGGCCGCCTGGCTCACCCCTTCGTGGCAGCCGCTATGGCGTCGTTACCGACGAGGCTTCGGGGTCGGCTGGTCGGCGTTGGGCGCGTTCTTCCTGTTGCCGATGATCGGCGAACTCGCGCGACGGGAGGAGTGGAAGTTCGTCTTCGGCCTGTCGGTGGTGTCCGTCAGCGTGGGGCTCTTCGGCTTCCTGGTGGCCGGCTACGCCTATCGCCGCGAGATGATCGGTCTGGTGCCGCGGGTCGGCTTCCGCCTTCCGGGGGTGATCGTCGTGTTTGCGCTCGGCGCGGCGAGCGCCGTGGTCCCCCAGCGGCGGGAGCCGCTGGCGTTGGTCGCGCCGCCCCACTCGACCAACGTCATCCTGGTGACCCTCGACACCCTTCGGCGCGATCACCTGAGCGTGTATCACGTAACGGGGGGAGAGGGCTCGCCGCCCTCTCCCCTCACCGCAGCCGATACGGTCGCGACGCCCAACCTCGATCGCCTGGGCCGGGAGGGGGCGATCTTCGACCTCGCGGTCACGCCGGTGCCGGAGACGGCTCCGTCGCATGCGAGTATGTTCACCGGCCGCCACCCCAGCGAGACCAAGGTCATCCAGAACGGCCGCGTCCTCGCCGCGTCGGAGCTGACGGCGACGGAGCAGATTCGGCTGTCGGGATGGCGCACCGCAGCCTTCGTGTCGAGTTTCGCCGTCGACTCCAGCGGCGGGCTGGACCAGGGCTTCGAGGTCTACGATGACGACTTCGCGCCGGTGTTGCGGGGCGTGGCAGAGTTTCGCGTTGGGTGGCTCGGGCTGCGGCTCCTGTTGCGCTACGGGAATCCGGCCGACTGGCCGCGGCTGTTGGAACGGCGCGGGGATCGGACGGTCGCGCGTGCGTTGGACTGGGTGGCGACCGTTCCGGCGGACGTGCCGATTTTTCTGTGGGTGCACCTCTTCGATCCTCACGCACCCTACGAAGCGCCGGGGAGCGCTGGCCTGAACCACGCCGCCATCCTCGCACAGGAGCCGGGGTACGCCTACACCCCCGCTGAAATCGAGGCCCTGCGTGGCCAATACGCGAACGATGTGCGTTACGCCGACGCGCAGGTGGGCGCGCTCCTCGACGGTCTGCGCGCGGCGGGACGCCTCGACGAGGCCGCGGTGCTCGCGGTGGCGGACCACGGGGAGAGCCTCGGGGAGCACGGCATCCACTTCAACCACCACGGACTGTATGACGAGGTCTTGCGCGTTCCGCTCCTGCTGTGGCACAGCACGCCGGTGGGGGAGCCCGGCGTGCGGGTCGCCGAGCAGGTCAGCGTCCTGGACGTCGCCAACACCCTCTGCGATGCCGCTGGTGTGCCGAAGTTATCGGGCACCGGGTCGGTGGCGTTGCAGCATCGGCTGCGCGGGAGCGAGTTGAGACCCGAGCCGCTCTTGCTCTTTGGTCGTTCGGACACGGCCTGGCTCTACGGGGTGCGCGCTCCGGCGGGGGTCAAGTACATCCAGACCGACGGCGGAACGGAGGAGCTGTACGACCTGAGCACGGATCCGTTCGAGGCCGACAACCTCGTCGCGTCCCAGCCATCCGCCGTCGCCAACGGTCGCGCCGGCGTCGAGCTGCTCCGGCGCCACATCGATCGTGAGGCGGGGCTCCCGACGGACGACACCAGCCTCCTGCTCGACGCGCTCGGCTACCAGGACCCGACGGTCAGACCATGAATCGTCGTGAGTGGTTGGGGGTGCTGGCCCTGTACCTGGTCCTCGCGGTGGTGTTGGCGCCCAGCGCCGCGGTGGGCGAAGGGGTCTTCGGGTACCACGACTTCCGCCACCATCACCTCCCGTGGCGGTCGTGGGCTGCCGCCAGGTGGGCGCTTGGCGAACTGCCGCTGTGGGCCAGCGGGGCTGGAAACGGCTTTCCGCTGCTGGCCGAGGGCGAAGGCGGCTTCCTGTACCCGCCGACCATGCTCCTGTTCGTGCTTCTGCCGGACGGGCTGGCGCTCAACTGGAGTGTGCTCGGTCACCACGTGCTGGCGGCCATGGGCCTGTGGGCGTTCTTGCGCGCCAGTGGGCTGCGGGGTGCCGCGCCGGTACTCGGCGGCCTGGTCTGGGGCTACAGCGGCTTTTTCGTGTCGCATGCTCTGTACCTCGGCATGCAGAACGGAATCGCGTGGGTGGGGTGGGCGCTACTGGCCACCGCGACCCGCCGCGGTTGGCTGCTGGCGCTGAGCGTGGGCATGCTCGGTCTGGCGGGGCATCCACAGGCGGCCGCGTTTTCAGGACTGCTCATCCTCGCGCACGCGGTCGCGACGGTGGAGCGCACCGGGCGCCGCCGGTGGGTGGGCAGCGCTTGCCTTGGCGTGGTCATCGCCGCGCCGCAGCTTGCCGCGACCTGGGAGTTGGTCCGGCACTCGACGCGGGATGGCGGCGCCACCGCGGCCTTCGCCACCATCGGCGCCATGCCGCTGCAGGAGTGGGTGGGCTTCGCGCTTCCGTACGCATTCGGATTCGATCGGCCGGCCGACGTCATCGACACCTACAGCCATCGCGGCGCCAGCTATTGGGGGGCGGGCGTCAGCAGTTGGGAGATGTGCGTCTACGTCGGAGGCCCGGTCCTCGTCCTGGCCGCGCTGGGCCTGCGCCGCAGCCGGTTCTGGACCGGAGTGCTCCTGTTGTCGTTGCTCTTGATGTTGGGCGGGCCCCTCTGGGCCCTGGTGCGCCACCTTCCCGGCTTCGGGGGGTTCCGATTCCCGGCCCGGTTCGCGATCGGCGCGGTGATGGCGCTGGCGGTCCTCGCTGCGCAGGGGCTGGACACCCTGCGCGGGGCGGCGCGGCCGGGCGTCATCCAGCGCCGCATCCTCTGGGTGGTGGTTCTCTTTACGCTCACGACGGGAGTAGGACATCTTGGACTCACGACGCGGGCGGGTGAGCTGCGGGCGCTCCTGGTCGGGTATTTCGCCGCGCAGGCCGCGAAGCCGCCGCCGCCCCCGCTCACCGGGCTTGCTGCGGCGGCACTCCCGGCGCCCGATCCGGAGGATCCCGCCCGAATCCCCGCGAAGGTCGAGCACATTCTCGCCGATCTCGGCCGCTCGACCGCGCCGGGCTCGCCGCGGCTCTGGGTGCCGGTGCTGCTCTTGGTGGTCACAGCCGCAGCACTCCGGCGACCTCGCGTGCTCGTCGCGTTGGTGGCGCTCGATCTACTGGCCTTCGGGCGCGATTATCACCCGACCGTGCCCGCTGCCGACGTCGGCCGGGCGCCGCCCTGGCTGGCTCCCGCGATGACCGAGCCAGGAGGGTGGCGGCTCTCGGTTCTCGATCGGCGCGTCCACGCCGCGCTCGACGACGAGCTGTTGAGTGCCAGCCTGGGTCTGCCGCTCGGCACCAACGACGTGATCCTGCCTTCGCCTCTCCTGTTGATGAGGAATGATGCGCTGCTCGCGGCCGCGGGCCTCGATGTCGGGGACCGGGGAATCCGGAAGGTGGAGCGGTGGCTGGAGCACGCGGCGCTCGGGCGGCGGCTGTCTTTGCGGTGGATCGTGTCGGTACACGACGTGCCTGGACTCGTGCCGCGCGTCCGGGGTCGGTACAACCTGTTCGAGGATCCGGACGCGCTTCCCCGGGCGCGTGTGGTGCCCTGTGTGCTCGGGGTGGCCACCCCCGAGGCGGCCCTCGCGGCGACCTTGGCGGAGGACCCCCGTCGCACCGTCGTCGTCGAGGGCGCGGGCACCGGGTGTGGGGGGGGCGCGTTCGCCGAGGCGGAGATCACCGCCTACACCGACACCGACGTCACCATCGCGGCGGCCGGCCCTGGCACCCTGGTCCTGGGCGACACCTGGTACCCGGGTTGGACCGCCACCGTCGATGGGGTGCGGGTGCCGATCGAGAGGGCGGACCTGATCTATCGAGCCGTGACCTTGCCGCCTGGGGAGCACATCGTTCGGTTGGTCTACCAGCCCCGGTGGCTGTGGGGGCTCCTCGTGGTCGCGGTCGTGGCCCTGTCGTCGGTGCTGGTCGCGTCCGTGTCGCGGTTGCGTCCGGCGGGATGGAGCAGGGCGTAGCCGGCTGTACTCCACAACCCCCACCCACCCCGCGATCGTCGCAGTCGTGACTCGCGCGACCTGCGTCGTGAAGCCCAGGTGCAAGGTGCACCCAGGTGCGCCCATAACTCGAGGTGCCCCGGCCGATCGCGGTGGTCCGCGGCGTCTCGAAGTACATCACGTACGCCTTGCCGTCGAAGACGATGACGATGGCGATCATGGGGACTCCGGGTGGGGGCGCGTCCGGGAATGGACGTCGCAGTGGCCCGAGCCGACCGCGGTGCCAGCGGGGGCGGTCGGGTTTTTCGGCCGCGGCCCCGGCGCGGCGGCACGCAAGCGGCGAACGCCCATGAACGGTCGGTGACCGGTGCGGGGTGAGGTCGGCCTCGCGACGGCGCGCGAGGTGACCGGCATTGGGGTTAGACCACGTCGGAGACCGGACCCCCGTGCACCCGTGGACCCCTGACAGTTGGCGCGCCTGCCCGTTGCAGCAACCCGTCCGGTACGACGACGCCATCGGCCTCGCAGCGGCGCTGGCCACCTTGCGGAAGATGCCACCCATCGTCACGAGTTGGGAGACCGAGCGGCTCAAGGGGCAGCTGGCCGAGGCGGCGCGCGGCGAGCGCTTCGTCCTGCAGGGTGGGGATTGCAACGAGCGGTTCGTCGATTGCGAGTCGCCGGTCATCGACGCCAAGCTGAAGATCCTGCTGATGATGAGCGCGGTGTTGACCTACGGGGGCGGTCGGCCGGTGGTTCGGGTCGGCCGCATCGCCGGGCAGTACGCCAAGCCGCGATCGAACGACACCGAGACGCGGGACGGGGTGACCCTGCCCGCCTACCGCGGGGATCTCGTCAATGGGATCGGATTCACCGCCGAATCCCGGCGCCCCGATCCCGCCCGCCTCGTCGAGGGCTACACCCGGGCGGCGCTCACCCTCAACTTCATCCGCGGCCTCTTGGCCGGCGGCTTCGGCGATGTCCACCACCCTGAGGTCTGGGACCTCTCCTGGGCGTCACAATCGACCCGTGCGGCCGAGTATCGTGCGTTGCTCAACCAGATGCGGGCCTCGGTGCGCTTCCTGGACGCCACCGTGGGCCGCCCGCTGCACGAGCTGGCGGCGGTGGACTTCTTCTGCAGCCACGAAGGACTGAATCTGGAGTACGAGGCGGCCGCGACCGAACGTCCGCCGCTTCGCGATGGTTGGTACGACCTGAGCACGCACATGCCGTGGATCGGCGAGCGCACCCGTCAACTCGACGGCGCGCACGTGGAGTTCTTCCGGGGCATCCGGAACCCCATCGGGGTGAAGGTGGGGCCGACGATGACGCCGGACGAGCTGGTCACGCTGGCGGCGGTGCTCGATCCTGCCGGGGAGCCGGGGCGGCTGACCCTGATCGTGCGGCTCGGTGCGGGCCACGTCGCCGCACGACTACCGCTTTTGATCGATGCCCTTCGGCGTGCCGAGCGCCCGGCCGTGTGGATCTGCGATCCGATGCACGGCAACACTTTTCAGACGGCCAGCGGCATCAAGACTCGGCAGTTCGACGACATCCTCGCCGAGGTCGACGGCAGCTTCGCCGTGCACGCGGCCGCCGGCAGCGTCCTTGCCGGTGTGCACTTCGAGCTGACCGGCCGTGACGTCACCGAAGTGCTCGGAGGCAGCTGCGGCCTCACCGAAAGCGACCTGCGACGCAACTACGAAAGCGACGTCGACCCTCGCCTGAACTACGCGCAGGCGTTGGAGATGGCGTTTCTGATCGCGGAGCGGCTGGGGCGGCGGAGGTAGCTCGCCGGGGGCCTACATCCCGCCGGACAACAGGCGCAGGCACTCGTCGTGATCGAGACAGCGGTCCACCACCGCGTCGATATGGGCGCGATGGGCTTCGATGCGCTCGGGGTGCTCTTCCCACAACCGGTAGTAGTCCCAGCACCGGGCGAGCGCGCCGCGATCGAGGTTCTCGGTCCCGCGCGCGATGTGGATCCAAGACGTCCAGGGGAAGGGAAGCGGGTTGCCGGCGCGGGCGTGTTCGTCACCGAACCAGCCGCGCACCCCATTGCCGCCGAGCGCCAGCCGAACGCCCTCCGGCATGATTGTGCGCGCGCGGAACGTCTTCCAGAAGGGGGTGTCGTGACGGCGGCCGAGGTAGTGCAGGTAGACGAAGTCCGCGGCGCGCTGGTGAAGGACGGTGAACCAGTTGTTGAAGCGCTCGCGCGCCGCCTCGTCGCCGATCGGCAATGCGGCCCGAAAGAACTCGTTGAGCGCCAGGACGCTGGTCCAGATCGAGGTGGCCTCCAGTGGCTCCAGGAATCCGGCTGAGACACCGATGGCCACGCAATTGTGTACCCACGGCCGGGTGGTCCATCCGGCCGAGAAGTCGATCGTCCGCGGCAGGGACAACGATGCTCCGAAACGCTCACGGAGCTCGGCCCGCGCGGTGTCGTCGTCCACGAAGTGGGTGTCATAGACGTAGCCGCAGCCGAGCCGACCCCGAACCGGGATCACCCAGAGCCAACCGTGGCGCATCGCGATGCTCTCGCTGTACGCGGGGGTGGGGCCGGGGTTGTCGACGAAGAAGGGGAGCGCGCGGTTACACGGGAGGCTCGCCGAGATGTCGTGCCAGGGCGTCTGGTGGAGCTTGCCGATGATGAGGCGTGCGAACCCCGTGCAGTCGAAGACGAGGTCGCTGGGCACGGCGCGGCCGTCGGCCAAGCGGATCGACACCACCCGCCCGACGTCGTCCTGGGCAAAGCCAGTGACGGCCGCGCCGATGCGGATGATTCCCCGGTCCACGCCGATCGTCGCGAGCAGCACCGCCAGCTTCGCGGCGTCGAAGTGCAGGGCGTAGCTCCCGTGCGCATGCAGTTGGGTCATGGGGTCGGCGAACGGGTCGATCGTCGCCGCGGGAAGGCGCTCCAGGACCACCCGATTGCGCTCGCACGCGCGTCCGGGAAACACGATGGAGGCTTCGTCCCAGGGGCCGGAGGGGTGCAACAGCGCGATGTCGGGAGACGGCGTGACGCTGTCGCCGAAAGGGTGGTAATACGCGGCGCCATCGCCATTCCAATTGGTGTGCTTGAAGCAGTTCTTGATGGTGGCGCCCACCTCGCAGACAAGTCGCGACACGGGTATGTCTACCAGGTCGAGGAACTGGGTGACGAAATGGGGCGTGGTGCCCTCGCCGACCCCGAGGATGCCGATCTCCGGGCTCTCCACCACCGTCACGCGCGCGCCGGGAAGGAACTGCCGCGCCAGCAGCGCCGTCATCCACCCCGCGGTTCCCCCGCCGACGATCACGATGTTGCGGAGCGCCTTGTGGGCGCCCCCCTCCGGCCAGTCCGCCAGTGCAGAGCTCATCGCGAGGCTGTTATCCGCTCGGATGGCGCAGACCGCAACCCAACACGTCTTCGACGTCTCGCTCTCCGACGTCGATCGCGGGGTGTACGAAGCGCTGCCGCTCAAGGTCGCCCGCCACCCCTCGGAGAGCGATGCGTTCATGATCACCCGGGTGCTGGCCTTTGCGCTGCAATACGAAGAGGGACTGGCGTTCAGCCAAGGGCTCTTTGCGACCGACGAGCCAGCCATGTGGATCCGAGACCTGACCGGACGGCTCCGCGCGTGGATCGAGGTCGGCACGCCCGACGCCGCGCGGCTCCACAAGGCCAGCAAGGCCTGCGAGCGGGTGGTCGTCTACTGCCACAAAGACGTGGACATCTACCTTCGTGGCCTCGCCGGGCAGCGCGTCCACGCGCCCGAGCGGGTGTCGATCGTCGCCTTCGAACGCCGCTTCATCGATGCCCTGGTCGCCAAGCTCGCCCGTCGCAACACCATGGCGGTCTCGGTGACCGAGGGCGAGGTGTACGTCGACCTCGGCGGGGAGGCGTTCACCACCACGCCGATTCGGCGTTCGCTGCCGGGTTAGTTCGCCATGGCGCCCGCGGGTCGGCTCCCAGATGCATGAAGCGCCCGCGCGGCATGGGGGACTGCGGTGAGCGGGAGAGCGCCGCGTCCCGCCGCGTTATCAACGCGGCGGGCGCCGGAGGCCAGAAAGCGCAGCTTGGAGGCCGGAGGTCAGACCCGAGTTGGTGGCGCGGTAGGGGGAGGACGCGGCGAGCGTCTTCCCCCGCACCATGATAGTCATCCATGCCGTCGCGACGCAGGCTCATTGAGCCATGAAACGACGGGTTCAGGCCCCCGCCCACTTCAAAAACCCTTCCGGGTCGCCCTGGATGCGGCGGAGCAGCGCCTGAGGCACCATCCCGGCGCGCAGCGCCACCCGCGCCTCGGTCTCGCCGAACGCCTCCGCCAAGGCGCCAAAACGTTCGGCGGCCAACACCCGCTCGCCGCTCTCGACCTTGCTGAGCAACGACGGGCTGATGCCCACGCGACGGGCGAGCTGCGCTTGCGACAGATGGAAGGCGGCCCGACGCTCGGTGATCCACGGACCGAACCCGAGGGCCTCGGCCGGAGCCGCGGGGCGCATCATCGTGACCACTGGGGTGCTCGCCGGCCACTCCAGCGTGGCCCAGGCGCTGTGATTGTGGATGCTCTCCAGGTTCTCGACGCTCACGCGCAGCCAGGTGGCCCGGTCCCGCAGCGAGCCCGTGACCTCGCGAATCAGGTCCTCCACGAACCGCGGCCGGTCGTACGCGGCTTCGGTCACGAACTTCTCGTCCTCCCGCTTGAGCAACGAGTACAGCGGCGAGGAGGCGCACCCCTCCACCGCCTCGACGACGTCCTCGATCCACAAGAACTCGTCGCTCCGCAACCACACGTCCACCCACGAGCGCTGGTTGTGCGCGCCCCGCTCGCTGACGGCGCGACTGCACGGGCACAAGGTCGTGACCGGAACCCGCACCTCCAACACGAAGTCGAAGGACTCCCCTTCGCGCCTGGCGTGGAAGGCGGCGCCGTAGTCCATGAGCGAAGAAACCCCGCTGACGGGCGCCCGCCGCTCCATGAAGTAGGGGAAACGTACGTCGAGCTGCACCGCGTGGGCATGGAGACGCCGCTGGATCTGCGCGCACAGGTCGGGAAGCGTGTGCAGCGACAGCTCCCCGCGGACGGAGTTGAGCACCTCCACGAAGCGCGACATGTGCGTGCCCTTGACGTCGGCCGGCAGGCTCACCGTGGCGTCGATCTCGGCCACCACCGACTGGGCCTGATTGGCCCGGTCCCAGACGGTGATCGGCCAGCGCAGCCCCTTGATCCCGACCCGATCGATGGGGATGCCGCGCTCGTCGGCGTGGCTGGCGTGATCGGGGAGGAGGTCGCGGACGGGGGCGCTGTTCATGGGGGCGGGCCGGTAGCGGGGCGTGACAGTTTTGTCAATGGGGGCGGGACGGCCCGCCGCCGTAGTCTCCGCCGCTCCACGCGCCGTCACCGCTCGGTCAACGCCGCGCCGGACACGACGCCGCGTTGGTTAGCGCGCGCCGGTGCTCGTGCTCGTCCTTTTCGGCTGCCTGGACCCCTTCCCGACCGATCGGCACGATCTCGTCGACCTGCGCATCGTCGGCATGCGCCGGGACGGGGCCGGCCGGCTCGACGCCTATGTGTGGGAAGGCAGCGAAGCCTGGAGTCCGGTGGCGCCGGAGCGCGTCTGGGGAGGCGATGCGGTCTGCGTGGAAGGGGAGTGCACCCTCGCCGGGGGTCGCGACGCGACGCTCACCATCCGTGGCCAGGACGGCGAGGAGTCGGGCGTGCTCGAGACGGACGCCGAGACCGCGAGCCCCACCCTGGCCGGGTTCACGCGCGTCGTAGAGGACGCCGTCGCGACGGTTCAAGTGGACGTCCCCGGTGCCGAGCGGGTTCGGTGGATGGCCCCCGCAGGCGAGATCGCGGAGATCGACGCACTCACGACGACCTTCACTCCACCGGGCCCCGGGCTCTGGCCGCTCGTCGCGCTGTGGCTCGACGGCCACGGCGGCAACGGCTGGGCCACGATCGACGTGCCGGTCGGCGACGTCGGCCCGCTCTTCGAGGCTGGCACCCGGCTGCTCCCCATCGATGGGGCCGTCATCGGCTCCGTCCTGGCGACGTTGGGCGAAAGCGATGAGCTCCTGGGGTTCGCGCTGACGGGAGCCGTCCTGGATGACGGCAGCGTACTGGACCCGGTCTGTGGCGACGAAGGCGGCATCTGGGACCCGGACGCGCTCGTCGAGCGGCGTTGTGGTCGCGACGAGGTGCTCGGAAAGCGGGTGCGGCTGAGCGGCTCGGTGGTGCCGTGATCCCGCTCTGGACGGCGCTCGCGCTCGCCGACGACCCGGCGCCAGAACCCCCCTCGGCGGCGGCCACCAACGGAGAGCCGGCCGAGCCGCCCGGCGAAGAGGTCGTGGTCGAAGCGCGGCGCGACGCCCCGGTGGTCTCCGAGCACACCCTCGATCGCGAGCGCGTGCTGCTGACCCCCGGCACCTTCGAGGATGCGGTCCGCCTCGTCCAGTCCCTCCCCGGCGTCGCGCTCACGCCCGAGTACTCGCCGACGGCCGGCGACCTCGCCGTGCGTGGAAGCGACCCGGTCGAGACCCGCTATCTGCTCGATAGCATCGAGCTCCCGTACCTGTACCACTTCAACGGCTACAGCTCGGTGCTGCCGGCGAGGCTCCTGGATGAGCTGCAGTTGTACCCCTCGACCTTCGGCGCCGCATACGGCAACGCAACGGGTGCGATCGTCGACACCAAGAGCACCTGGACGCGGCCCGACCGCCCCCGGGCCAGCGCGAACCTGAACTTCGTGATGGCGGGCGCCGAAGTGGCCGCGCCCAGCGGCGACGCCTGGACGGTCCGCGCCAGCGCGCGCCGTAGCTTTCTGGATCTGGTCACCAAGGACGACCCTCAGTACACCGCGTTCCCGGTGTTCTCCGACTGGTACGCGCGCCTGGAGTACGTCCCGAACTCTGAGGTCCGCTGGGCCATCACCGGCTTTGGCGGAGCCGACGCCTACACCCGCTATGCCGGCGAGCCGACGCTCCTCGACGCGTGGGAGCAGTCGGTCAACCCCTCGTTGCGGTACGACAAACACTACACCATCGGGCAGGTCACCCACCGCCACCTGGTCGGCAGCGCCCGCTTCGAGGGTGCTCTCGCCATCACCGGCTACAGCCTGTCCAGCCAACTGCCGACCGCTCACGACGAGGAGGACCTGGTCCGCGTGCAGCTTCGTGAAGACGCGCTGCTGCTGGCTCGGCCCTGGCTGCAGCTCGCGGTCGGGGTCGAGGGGCGCTTCGAGTCGCTGGCGCTCGACGTACAGACCGATCGAGCCTGGCCCGAGGTGGCGCGCGAATCGCCGCTGTTGGAGCGAGGCGTCTCCGGCGCGGTGAACGTGGATCGCCTGATCGCCGGGGCCTACGCCGAAGGACGGTTCACCGCGGGGAAGTTCCGATTCGTTCCCGGCGTTCGGCTCGACGCGGACACCCTCAGTGATGCGGTGACGGCCGACCCGCGCCTCAACGCCCGCTGGCAGATCGGCCGTGACGAGCAGCTTCGTTTGGCCGTCGGGCAGTACTCCCAGTTCCCGCAGGCCCCCTGGCTGGCGCCCGCGTTCGGCACGCCGTCGTTGGTTCCGAGCGTGTCGCGACAGGCCGCCCTCGGCTTCGACTACGCCATCGCCTCCCGATGGGAAGTCGCGCTCGACCTGTGGGGGAAACTGAGCGAGGACCTCGTGGAGATCGACCCCGGCGCGGCCCCCCGCGGCGGAATCGACGGCACGGCCTACGGCCTGGAGATCGAGAGCCGCTACCGCATCCGGAACGTCTTCTTCTCGTCGCTGGCGCTCACCCTGGGGCACAGCGAGCGCGACGGCCACGTCTACGACTACGACCAGCCCTGGGCGCTCAACCTGATCGGGAGCTGGAGCTTCGCTCCCACCTGGAACCTCGGGCTGCGCTACCGCGGCAGCGAGGGCCTGCCCTACACCCCCATCGTCGACGGGACCTACCAGGCCGACGACGACAGCTACGCCCCGGTGTACGGCGAGACCAACTCGGTGCGCCTCCCGCCCTTCCACAAGATCGACGTGCACATCCAGAAGGACCTCCGCTTTTCGACCTGGAGCCTGGCGCTGTATGCCGAGCTCTGGTTCGTCCCGCCCGGGAGCAACGTGATGTACGTGGCCTGGAACTATGACTACGACGACGTTGGCGACGTGACGGGGCCGGTCTTCATCCCTCTCCTGGGCGCGCGCGGCGAGTGGGGGCTGGAGCCGCGCTGATCGAGCCGCCCTCCGCTGCTCGCCTCACTCGGCCCTCCCGGTGTCCACCACCGCGGTGGTCGATTCCTCGATGCGCGCGCGGACCAGGTCGAGGTCGAACGCCTCGGTGCCCCGCCGAATCCGCAGCCGGATGCGGGTACCCGGGGTGCCGGTGATGACTTCCACGCCGTGAATCACGCTCCACCCTGCCGTCTCCGCTCCGTCGACCGCGACGATGATGTCGCCGCGCGCCACGTCCGCGAGGTCGCCGGGGCCGTCCGGGGTGACGAGGTCCACGTGGAGCCCGTCGGCAGCGCCACGGAGCCCGAGTCCCACGCCGCCGATGTCGCCTCCCGGCACGCGAAAGGTCGGGCTCACCGGTGGGTCGAACGCGTCGAAATAGAGGGGTTCGCTGGGCCGACGGAGCAGCCCGTCGGTCGCCCACGCGCGCACGAGGCAGTCTCCACGCGCGGCGGTCAGGGTGAACCGACCGGCCTCCCCGGACTCGACCTCCGCGCCGCACCCCTCGACAATCGCGCCCACCTGCGGTTCGCCCTGGTCGTCCAGGACATTCCCACTCAGCGTCCACCCGGTCCCGCCGATGGCGCAGCGCTCCACCTGCCCCGCATCCAGCTCCACCAGCCCCAGCCGTCGCGACTGGGGCTGCCCGCCGGTGCCGGCGCCGCGCCAGGTCACCTGCCACTCGCCCGGGGCCAGGGTCAGCGTCAGCGTGCGGCCCGACGCCGCTGAAACCGCGGTGCCGTCCTCTTCGTTGCGCGCCAGCAGCCGCCCGGGGTCCTCGCCCAGGGCCCCGTCTACGGTGCAGGCGACGACGCCCCACTCCAACTCGGGGTTCCCGGCGAGCGCGCCTTGGGCCCGGCGCTCACCGAAGGCCAACGACGGTGGCGACCACCCGCCGGACGGCGAGCCCACGTCGCGCGCTCGCGCCCACAGCGCCAGCGCCAGCAAGCACGCGGCGACGGCGACGAAAGCGACGAGGCGACGCGGCACGGCCCTGCATAGCCTGCGGGGCGGGTGGGCAGGGTGGAGGGCGGGTGGCGACGCGGCGGATGACCTTCGCGTCTGTCGCCATGCCAACCCGCTCGGCCATCTCTATGAGCCGGGTGCGGTCAAAGCGTCCGTGGCCATCGCGTTCCAGCCGCTGAGACAGGCGCGTCGGGTTCTCGCCCCACCGGCGCAGCGCGGCGGCGCGTCCGTGTGCCCCGGGGCCCGTTCGGTCAAGCGGCGACCGCCACGACGGCGAGCCACGACACGGTCGGCGCTCTCTCGCACCGCTCACGCAGGTGCGCCGAGAACGCGCCAAAGAGCGGCTGCGCCTGCAGGTCGGCGAGCTTGTCCGCATCGATCTGGGCGATGCGGACGTTCTTGGCCTTAATAAGGTGCTACCTGCGTTTTTGTCGTACGAGTCTATCATGCAACGGTAAGGAAGGGGTGCAGCGAGTTCCCCCCCGCAAGATCACAATGGCTCGACGTCCAGCAACTCCAGACCCGGGTTCTCGCGTAGCGCGTACTGCAGGGGCCACGGCGACTCGCCCAGCACCACCGGCCGCCCGTGCCGGTCCTCGACAATCGTGTAGTCGCGACGCGCCTTCATCCACGCCAACCCGGCATCTCCCCGAATCCAACGCGCCAACCGGAAAGGCGACGGATCGAGGACCGACTTGACGCCGTACTCGTGTTCCAGGCGATGCAGCAAGACCTCGAACTGGAGTTGACCCACCGCGCCGAGAAAGGGGTCCTGATCGCCCAGCTCCGGGCGAGTGAAAAGCTGGATCGCCCCTTCGGCGCTGAGCTGTTGCAGGCCGGCCGAAAGGTGCTTGCGCCGCATGGGGTCCTTCAGCTTGACCCTGGCAAAATACTCCGGCGCAAACCTAGGGATTCCCTGGTACTCCACCCGTGGTCCCACAAATAGCGTGTCGCCGATGCGGAGCTCGCCCGGGTCGAAGAGGCCGACCACATCGCCAGGCCAGGCCTCATCGAGCAATTCGCGCTCGCTGCCCAGAAAAGTGTGCGGTTTGCTGAGCTTCAGCGTCTGGCCAGTGCGATGGACGATGACCTCCATCGCGCGTTCGAAGCGGCCACTCTGGATGCGCAGGAAGGCCACACGATCCCGGTGGCGGGGGTTCATGTTCGCCTGGATCTTGAAGATGAAGCCCGAGAACCGCGGGTCCTCGGGCGGGCGATCGACGCCGACGCACGGCCGCTGCCGCGGTCCCGGCGCCATCTCGACCATGGCCTCCAGGAAGGGCTGCACCCCGAAATTGTTCATCGCCGACCCGAAGAACACCGGGGTCTGCAGGCCCGCCAGGAACCGTTCCCGGTCGAAGGTGTCCCCGGCCGCGTCCAAAAGCTCTTTGTCCTCGCCCAATTGGCCACGAAGGCGTTCGGGAAGCTCGGAAGGATCGATCGCCTCGAACTCCACCAGCTCGGTGCCCTTCCCGGGCCCGAAACGAAGGACCTTCCCGGTCGTACGGTCGTAGACCCCGACGAACTCCCGGCCGCTGCCCACCGGCCAGTTCACCGGTGCGCATTCGATCCCCAGCGCCTTGCCGACGTCGTCCAGGAGCGTCAGCGGCTCGATCCCGTCGCGGTCGCACTTGTTGATGAGCGTGAGCACCGGGATGCCGCGCATCCGACAGACGTCGAACAACTTCCGCGTTCGATCCTCGACACCTTTGCTGTTGTCGATCAGCATCACCGCGCAGTCCACCGCCGCGAGCACGCGATAGGTGTCCTCCGAAAAATCCGCGTGACCGGGGGTGTCCAGGAGGTTGAGCCGGCGCCCCCGATAGTCGAACTGAAGCACCGAGCTGGTGATCGAAATCCCACGCTCCTGCTCCATCTTCATCCAGTCGCTCACCGCGTGCCGACTGGCCTTACGCGACTTGACCGCCCCCGCGATGTGGATGGCGCCGCTGTACAAGAGCAACTTCTCCGTCAGCGTGGTCTTGCCCGCGTCGGGATGCGAGATGATCGCGAAGGTCCGGCGGCGCCCAGCTTCGTACGCGAGAGTCTCGAGCGCTTCCATGGCCGGCGGCGGCTATCATGGAACGGGGGAACGGGCTCGCCGCCCTCTTCCCCCTGCCGCGCCAGCAACTCGGGTATCCGACCTCCGGCCTCCAAGCTACTCTTTCCGGACTTCGGCACCCAGCGCGTTGAGGAACGCGCTGGGACGTAGCGCGCTCCCCCTCACCGCAGTCCCCATGCCGCCCGAAGGCTTCATGGCTCGGGGAGCCAGACGTCGCGCGGCATGGGCGACCAACCCATCCAGGGCTCGGCGTGGGCCGCCACGGTCGTGATAGCCTCCCGACGTGCGCGACCTCATGACCCGGTACATGGTCCTCGGCGGACCCGTTCCCGACTCCCTGGCGCAGGCGCTGGCCGGAGTGATCGATCTCGTCGGCGAAGGCGAAGTGCCCGACACCGAGGTCGATGGGGTGCTCATCCACGCCCGGCCGGAGTCGCAGGCCATCTTCCGCCGGTTCCGACGCGCCGGGGGGTCACTGCCGATCTTCGCGCTGGCCGGGGGCGGGGTCGGGGTGGGCGAACGCTTGGAGTGGATCCGGCACGGCGCCGACGATCTGCTCGAGGTGGCCACCGCGGCCGACACCCTCCGGCGCAAGCTGGCGACCTCGCCCACGGCCGACGAGGCCCGACAGGACGCCGAGCGTGGCATGTTCCTGGACCGTTACCTCCGCAGCATGCACCGGTACGTCGGCGCCCGGCAGGCACTGGTCAGCAAGCTCGGCGAGCAGGCGCTGAACCGGTACCTCGACTGTGTCTTCTTGCGCGACCAGGCGCTCAAGGCCGCCGAGGACGCCCCTGCGGACGCGTTCGGCCAGCGGCGGGGCGCAAAGCGGGAGCGCCTCAATTGGCCCATCCGCATCATCGATCCGGTACAGGCCGAGGGGCTCCTGCTCAACCTCGGGGCCGACGGTTGCGCGATCACCATCGCGGTCCAGCCGACCGAACAACTGCGCATGGCCATCGACACCGGGGCCATGTCGGCCTGGGTCGACCTCGACTTGCGCTGGCAACGGCGCGCGGCGCGTGATCGCTGGGAGGCCGGCGGACTCGTGGTGGGAGTGCACCTGAAATGAGCTCCGGCTTGCGCGGGAAAGTGGTGCTGGTCACGGGCGCGGGCAACGGGATCGGTCGCGAGCACGCCCTGGCCTTCGCGCGCGAGGGTGCCCATGTGGTGGTCAACGATCTCGGCGCCGGGCGCGACGGCAGCGGCGCCGACGGTGGCCCCGCCCAGCGCGTGGTCGACGAGATCGTCGCCCTGGGCGGCCAGGCGCTCGCCAACCTCGACAGCGTCACCGTCGCCGAGGGGTGTCAGCGCATGGTGGACGCCGCGCTCGACCGCTGGGGGCGGCTGGACGTGGTGGTGAACAACGCCGGCATCTTGCGCGACAAGAGCTTCGTCAAGATGACCGAGGCAGAGTGGGACCTGGTCATCGAGATCCACCTGAAGGGTAGTTACCACGTATGCAAGGCGGCCATCCCGGCGCTGGCCCGACAAGGCGGCTCGATCGTCAACACCACCAGTGTCTCGGGGATGATCGGCAACTACGGGCAGTCCAACTACGCCGCGGCCAAGGCAGGTATCTACGGCCTCACCCGCGTGCTGGCCATGGAACTGAAGAAGGCCAACATCAACGTCAATGCCATCGCGCCAATCGCCAAAACGCGGATGACGGAGGACATCGACCGGGTCGGAGCGGATCTCTCGGCCGCGCACATCAGCCCCATCGTGGTCTTCCTGGCCAGCGACGCGGCGCGGAACGTCACCGGAACCATCGTCGGGGTGGCGGGACAACGCCTGCATCTCTACGAAGTCCACATGAACGAAGGGGTCGAGAAGCCGGGTGACGCGCCGTGGACGCTCGCCGAGATCGGGGCCGCCTGGCCCACGATCACCGCCTTCGACACCGCGGTTGCCGCGCCGTCCGCGGCGGCCGGACCCGATCGGGTCGCGGAGGCCTTCTCGCACGTTCCGCTCGCTTTTCGCCCGGAGAAGGCCGGCGATTGGCGCGCGCGGCTGCACTTCGCCATCAAGGACGGCTCCAGCCACACCCTCGTCGTGCTGAACGGCACCTGTCGGGTGGAAGCTGGGCTCACCGGCTCGCCCGACTGTGTCCTGAAGTCCGACACCGAGACCATCGTCGGCATCTTCAACCAGACGATCGCGCCCGACAAGGCGTTCATGAAGGGCCGCATCACCGCCGACAACATGGGCGTGCTGATGAAGTTCGCCATGTACTTCGACTTTTCGGCGCGGCCGGACCCCGGCGTCACCCCGGCCGCCGTCGCCGCCGACGCGCCGCCGACGGGCGCCAAGGTGTGGCCGATCAAAAAGCGCTGGGAGGACGGCGCGAAGTTCGCCGAGCCCCGCTTCGCCGCGATGTACGCCGATTGTACCGACGACCGCTCGCCGGCCTACGCCGGGTCCGACGCGATCCTGCCGCCGATGTTCCACGTGCGGCTGTTTCACGGGCTGATGTTCAAGATCGCCACCGACCCCGAGTTGGAGCTCGACCTGCTACGCCTGGTCCACGGTGAGCACGACGCCACCTTCCATCGCCCGTTGCGCCCCTGGGACCTGGTCCAGCTTCGCGCCGAGCTGGAGTCGGTGGAGGAGAAGACCGGGGGGACGGTCGTCGTCAGCCGGCTCTTCGGCTTCGTGGATGGCCAGCTCGCGGTCGAGGCGAAGACCACCTACTTCATCCGCGGGCCCAAGCGGCCGGGCGACGCCCCCAAAGCGACGCCGGCGCCCGAGCCGGACCGCGGGCCGCCCGCGTTCGTGGCGCAGGCTCCGGTTGGCGACGACCTCTCGATCCGGTACGCCGAGCCGTCCCTCGACGACAACCCCATCCACATCGATCCCGCCACCGCCCGCGCCGCCGGCCACAAAGACCTGATTCTCCAGGGTCTGTGCACCATGGCGATGACCGGAGCGGCGGCCCTGCGCGCGGTCGGTGAGGGAGACGCCCGCCGGCTGCGGCGGCTGGCGGTTCGATTCGCTCGCCCGGTCCCGAACGGCACCAGCCTACACGTGGCCGGTTGGGGCATCGCTCCGGGGGTCTACTCGCTCCAGACGCGCGATGGCGACGGCAACCTCGTGATCAGCAACGCGACGCTCGAGCTCCGGTGACCGGTCTCGGTCGGGGCCGCGTGCGAGAGCGCATCTCGACGGACGGGGTGACCAGTTGGTGGGACGCCCTGGACATGGCCGATGGCACGCGCCGGGTGCTGCGGCGCGGTCCGGCGGTGGAGGACGGACTGCGCTGGGAGGCCGACCCCATCGAAGCAGAGGCGGCCTGGTCGGCGCCGCTCGCGTGGACGCTCGACGACCTGCTGCCCCTGCCCGGGGAGGCGCCAGGGGGCGAGGACGTCCCGTTGCAGGCCAGCCTCGCGGCGGCGGCGATCGGTGCGGCGGCCGCGGGGCGGCTCGGCGCCGGCGAGGCCTTTGCGCGACGCGCGGTCTGGATCGCGGGCACCTGGACGCTGGTCGGCCGTGAGGGCGGCCAAGGCGGCGAAGCGGTGGCGGCCGCGTCCCTGCTCGCGCTGGACGCCGCGGACCCGCTCGGCGCCGCCGGAATGCTGGCCGACGGCGCGCCGATCGACCGGGCCCGTTGGCTGATCACGGCGATGGCGGCCCACCTCGCGAACGAACGTCATGGGCTCGCGCGCCGCGTCGCCTCCGAGCGCCGCACCGACGCCACGGGCGGCCTCCGCGCCCTGGCGACGCGACTGTTCGCCGCCTGCCCGCCGCCCCGGTGGGAGGGGGGCAAGGTCCGCAGCGACGGCGTCCGCGTCCATGCCGACGACCACTGCATCTTCGACGGCGAGCGCCTGGACGCCCGGGCCACGCGGGCGCTCGCCCGGGGGCTCGTGGGCGTCCCGGAGGCCAGCCCGCTGCGGCGCTGGCTCGTCGCCGCCTCTCGGCTGCGCGTGGACCGGGCATTGCTCGCACGGCGGTAGCGCTTACCTTACGGGCGTGAGTACGCCCGCGCTCCCCGACCGACTCGTGCTCTTCGACGGCGAATGCGGGATGTGCGACGGGCTGGTGCAGTGGCTGCTCGCGCACGACCCAGTCGGTCGTTTCCGGTTCGCCCCGCTGCAAGGCGCCACCGCTCAGGCGCTTCGCGCGCGCTACCCGGAGATGCCCCGCGACCTCGACACCGTCTTGTACCTGGAGGGCGGCCGCCTCTTTCAACGCAGCGCCGCCGCATTCGCCATCGCGGCGCACCTGCGCGCGCCCTGGTCATGGTTGGCCGCCTTTGGGCTCTTGCCGCGCGCGCTCACCGACCTGGGCTACCGCGTGGTGGCGCGCGTCCGGTACCGGGTCTGGGGCAGGCTTGACACCTGCCGGGTGCCGACTCTGGCGGAGACGGCGCGGTTTTTTCCGTAACGCTACAGCTTCATCCCCAGACAAGCCTCCTCGAACGCGGGCACCAGCTTGTCGATGAGCGGATCGCGGGTGACCCCGCCCCCCTGGGGGATCAGTCGCGCCCGGCAATAGATCGCCTTGCTGCCGCCCGGCGCGGAGAGGATCCGGATGATCTGCACCGTGCCGTTCGACGCGCGGGCGGTCATGAACCGCTGGGTCAGGCTCTTCTCGTCGCGCTCCTTCCGCCAGGTCCAACCCATCATCTCCTTGAGCAGCTCGGCCTCCAGCACCGGCGTCCAGTCCTCGACCGGCTTGCAGCTCGGGCCACACATCACCCCGATGCGGAACTCCGACTGGCGCCCCAGCACGCTGCCCTCCGGAGGCTCGTAGCTGCCCCTTGGCGTCGACTGGGCCACCCAGGTGCTGGGCACCACCGCCTGGACCTCCTCCTCCAGGAGCACGGCGGCCTTGAACTGCAGGTCGTCGACATACGCGACCGGCACTTTTTTGTTGGCGGCAAGAGCGCCGTCACCGGCGAGACTGGAGGCGAAGAGGAGGAGGAGCATGGCGGGGGGGCTATCTCGGCGGCGCCTGTGCGCTACCACAGACCCAGGGCGCCACCCCTTCGCGCGCTTCGTCCACCAGTCCGGCCGTCGCAGCGTTCCGCCCGGTGTCGACGCGCTCCACCCGTGCACCCGGCTCGAGCCGGAGCATCAACGCCAGGATGCTGCCCACCACCCGATGGGGCAGCACCCGACAGGACACCGCCAGCTCCCCGAGGCGCCGGTCCGCGCCCTCCCCCACAAACCAGCCGGCCGCCACCACGCCGTGATCGGCGAGGCGATCGCGCACCAAGGCGACGTAGACCCTCGCTCCGCCGGGAATCGTCGAGCGCCCCGTCAAGCGGAGCTGATTGGTCCGCAAGAGCAGCTCGTCCACGCGGGTCGCGTCGGCGTCGGTCGCAGGCCGCACCGCCACGATGAGCTCCAGGCCGTGTAGAAAGCGGGTGAGCGCCGCTTCGCCGTCGGCGGCGGCGGCGGCCACCGCGCCCCCGCTGGTCCACGAGGAGGCCCGGGCCGAGGCGGCCTCGGTCCGCGACCACGCGACGAAGCCCACGCCGGTGAGGAGCGTCTCGCGGAAGCCGGCGACCTCGCCGGTGAGGATGCGCACCCCCGGCGCATTTGCCGCGACCTCCGCCCGCTCCACCGCGCTGTCGTCCAAAAAGGCCAGGGTCTCCAGACCCACGCCCAGGCGGTGAGCGATCCGGCGGCATGCCGCCGACTTAGGCCCGAAGCCCACCTCGACCACATCGAAGCTGTCGAGGTCACAGAGGTCCGCCGCCAGCTCCGGTCGGAGCCGGAACCGCGCCCGCACCAACGCCGGGTCGTTGCGACTGCACAAGGCCAGCGCCAGCCCGCGCGCCGCGCACACCCGCAAGGCATCGTGCAGTCCGCGCGGCGCCATCCATAACGCCGTATCGGCATCCACCGATACATCCCCACTCCACGCCGGATTGCGGTCGCCGAAATCGGCCGCCGCGACCTCCCCGTGAACGAGCGTGTCATCCAGATCGACCACGATCGCCTTGATGATCCGCCCGCGGCGCGCCGTCAGCCAGGCCAACACGGCTCCGGCCTCGACCGCAGCCGCGTCGCCCGCCCCGAGGCGGCTCTCGCCCAGCTCGCCCAGCTCGGGCTCGCCATGCCCGACCCCGAAGCGCACCGCGTCCTGGAGGATGCCGTGTCGTGCCCAGAGCCCGGCGACGTCGACCACCCGGTGCCCCGCCAACAGCCCGGCCGCCTGGTGCCAGGCCGCCGCCGCCGCCGGCAGTCCGTCCAGCCCGTCCGAACCCGCGGGCGGAGCGCGCACTCCCCGAAGCACCAGGGGGAAACCCTGAAGCGTCGTGAGCGCGGCCTGCGCGAACGCCAGGCCGTCCTGGGGGGGCGGCTCCCCGCGCCGGGTGGCGTTCCACGTCGCCCGCATCCAGTCGCGGTCGAACAGATCGGCGTACACCAGCTCTGGCGAGAGCGCAGCGACGGCGCCAGGGTCGGTCACCGGCAGGACGGCCACGGACTCGCCGGTCCGCCGAAGCGCCTCGGCCAACCGCTCCAGGCCGCAACGACCCAACAGCACGATCATCCCAACCACCAACCCGACAGCGTCCAGCGCGTCCGAACGGGCGGCTCAACGGCGTGCCAGGTGTCCGCTGTCGGCGCGAAGACGAGCACGTCACCGCGATGGGGCAACCACCGCGAGCGGACGCGCAGGCCCTCCGGGCCGGGCTCGCCGAACGCGATCGCGCCGCCGTCCGCCGCGGTCCACTCGGCGTTGAGCCCGACGACCAGGGTGGCCGCGTACCGCGCCCCGTCCGGGTGGACGGCCATGCGCTGGCCCGGCGACAGCGCCCAGGCGTTGAGCAGCACTCCCCGCGCCAACGCGCGTCCGAGCGCCGCACCGAACGCGAGCCGGGCCGCCGGCGTCTCGAAGAGCTGCGCCACCCGCTCCAGCGCGCCGCCGACGTGTTCGTCAACCACCGTGCGATTCCCGATGACGACGGACGTCACCATCGGGGACAACGGCATCGCCGCGGCCTGGTCGGCGGCCGCGCTCGCCAGCGCGGGGGGGATCAGCCCCGACAACGACAGCGCGCCGCCTCCGGCCCGACCGTTCTCGATCAGCCGCCGCCAGCGCTCGGCGTCCTGCCAGGCCTGCGCCCACCCCAGGGCGGCGACCGCGGCGGCCAGCGGACGAACGTCGAGCGCCTCCAGCCGCGGCGACACCGGCTCCGGCCGCACGCGCGCGTACCACGCGGCCCGCCGCAGCCTGTCCGCCTCCGGACAGGCCCGGAGATGGCGCGCGTCCAGCGCTGAAAGTGCGATGGCATCGCCCTCGTCGAGCGCCGCCACCGTGGCTGGTTCCAGGTGCAACAACCGCTCGAAGAGCGGGTCGAGCAGGTCGACGCCGCCATCGTCGCGGGTCTCGATCATGACCTCGGGGCGGAGGCTCCAGCGCGACACGGGGGCGCCGTCAGCGCCCGTTCCGCGCGGCCCAGCCCGGATCGACCAGCTCGATCGACATCGGCATCGGCTCGTGGTCGGGATCACACCGGTACTTGCGTAGGTCGGTCACGCCCGCCTCCGCCAACACCTCTTCGTCCAACCATGCGCGGAAGCGGGACGTGCGCGGGTCGCGAGCCAGCAGCGCCACCGTCGCATCCGCGAGGATGTCCGGCGTCCGCCACTCGCGCGGCTGGCCCATCCCCAGATTCTCCGTTGCGGCGGTGCGGATGCCGGTCACCGGCCACAGCGCCGTCGCGGAGATGCCGCGGCTCTGCTCCTCGGCGTCGATCGCCATCGCGAGGGCGGTCATGCCCCACTTCGAGACCAGGTAGGGCGCCTTGCCGTGCAGTGCCTCCATCACGATGGGCGGCGACATCATCAGGACATGCCCGCCGCCCCGCACGCGCAGGTGAGGCAACGCCGCGCGACTCACCGCAAAAGCCGCGCGCATGTTCACGCCGAAGACCAGATCGAAGCGCTTGACCGACCAGTCACCGACCGGCCCCCAGTGGATCGCCCCCGCGTTGTTGACCAGGACGTCGAGCCCGCCGAAGCGCTCGACCGACTCCTGGACGACCCGATCGCAGGCAGAAGAGTCGCGCGCGTCGAAGGCGACGACGTGCGCATCCCCCCCGGCGGCCTCGACCGCCCGCGCGCAGTCCAACAGCGTTCCCGGCAGACGGGGGTCCGGCTCCATCGTCTTGGCCGCCAACACCAGCTTGCAGCCCTCCCGTGCCAGCGCCACGGCGCACGCCGCGCCGACCCCGCGGCTCGCCCCGGTGATGAGCACCACCTTGTCTCGGAGCGACCACATGGACACCTCGCGGCAGATGATAACGTCGCGGACGTGAGCCTCCTCCTCCCGCTTGCGGCGATCGCGCTCGCCGCGATCACCCAAGCCAGCCCGCTGCGGGAGACGTGGCAGGCGCTGTTCGGGCTTCCAGCGTTGTACTTTGCGCCCGGCTTCGCGCTGGCCATCGCCCGGAACCGGCGCGCGGGTGACACCGAGCCCGACCTGGTCCGCGTGCTCTTCGAGACCTTCTGGTGGAGCCTTCCCGCCGCGATCATGGGGTGGGGACTGGCCCGCATGGTCGAGGTCGCCGGCTGGCCACAGCTCGGCGTGTCCCTGCTCTCCGCGCTCTTTGGCGCGTGGATGGCCCGCAGGTCGGTCTCAGGCGGGTGGATGCCGCCCGGACGACAGGCGTTCGGTGCCCTGATTGCCACGGTGCTGCTCGCCGGCTGGTTTGTGCGCTCGGCCGGGGACATCGCCCGCCCGCTCGACCGTTACTGGTACATCGCCGACGCCGAGACGCGTCTGCCGCTCGTGGGGAGGGCACCCGTCGCCGAGGGTGCGTGGCGTGAGGCCGTGGCGATCGGCGACCCCACCGACGGCGTCCTGCGCCTGCGTCCCGGCGCCGGACAGACCCGCCTCGTCGGACCGACCGACGGTCCGTTCATCCTGGCGATGCACTCATTTGGGGGTGCCCGACTCAAAGGGCTCGGAACGCGCCGGCTCACCGTGGAGCTGTCGCCGACGGAGAACCCGGCCGAAGGGCCGGTGTGGCGGTACCGGGGGCCGGGCGTGGCCGCGACCTGGGTCGACGCGCTGGGCGAGGGCAAGTCGCTGCTGCTCAATGCCACCGAGCCGGAGACCACGACCCTCTACGTCATCGCGTCGCAGGCAGGCCTCTGGACGCTCGACGGCACCGGCGAGCTCCGCTTCCGGCACTACTACCAGCTCCTCAACATGGTCGAGCAGCTCCGCTGGGCCGACGATCGCTGGGTCACCGACGTCCAGCCGCCCTTGTGGACGTGGGTGCTCGCTCCGGCGATCGTGCTGACCCACGGCGGGCAACCCACCGCCAACGTGCTGCTTTTGGTGGTGCTCGGCGCGGGGGCGCTCGGGGGGCTGCTCTTCCTCCGTCGGTACGCTGCCGAAGCGCCGATCGCGGCGTGGGCGCTGCCGGGGGCCGCGGTCGTGGTCGTCGGCAAGCTCGTGCTCGAACCGGGCAGCGCCGGGATGCCGGACACCCTCTACGGCGTCACCATCGTCGCCGGCTTGACCAGCCGGGCTCCGCTGTTCGGGCTCGCGGCGCAGCTGCTGCGGTACCCGGGCGCCGCGGTGGTGCTGATGGGAACGCTGCTGCAGCGCGACAGGGGCGCCGCCCGCCGCCTCGTACAGGTCGTGGGCCTGGCGATCCTGGCGTCCGGGTTGGGCGGCTACGCGACGGGTGCACTCGGTGGGTGGATGGCCACGGTGGCGTGGGAATCCGGCCCCGAACACTGGCACGGCGACTTCGAACCGATGGTGCTTCTCGGCCGAATCCCGCCCTTCTATTGGGGATGGTTGTGGTACGGCGGGTTCACCCCGCTGCTGGCGGCGCTGGCCTGGCCCCCGGGAACCCGCGTGGCCCTCGGCACCGCCCTCACCTACTCGCTGTTGCTGTGCACGATCGATCATTCTCCCACCCACTACTTCGTGCCGCTGGTGCTCTTGTCGTCGATGGCGTGCGGGTGTACGGCAGCGGCGCTCGCGCGGCGGTGGGCGGGAAACCTCCTGGCGACCGCAGGGGTCGTTGGGCTCCTCCACTTCTGCTGGTCCGGCGACATCCTCGGCTGAATGCGGTAGACTTTCCCGATGGCCGACCCCCAGCCCCAACTTCCCGAAGGCAACCGCGGCCTGCTCAGCGAGTTCTGGTACTTCCTGGTGCACGAGAAGGCGTGGTGGATGACGCCCATCATCCTGGTTTTATTGGCGATGGTGGCGTTCATCCTGTTTGCCGAAGCGGCGCCGGTGCTGCCGTTCATCTACACGTTGTGAGTTTGAGGGGGAAGAGGCTGCGCCCCTTCCCCTACCGCGCCACTCCCTCCCGCCTGCAACCTCCGGTTTCCGGCCTGCGGCGCCCAGCGCGTTCCTAACGCGCCGGGACGTGGCGCTGTCCCCACCCCCCCCGAGCGGCGGGGGGGCGGCGACGGGCGTGGCGGCGAGGAGCGGCGCAGCGACGGGCCTCCGGGGTTTGTTGACCGGGCACTCATCAGTCACTTGTAGGTCCTCCCGAGGGCGTCGACGCCCCCCCCAGCACGCGGTCGCCCGGGTACAACTCCAGCGTGTTGTCGAACTTGACGCAGCCAGCGAAGTCCACCCGGAACGGGCGAGGCGGGGACTCATACCGACTGACGCAGATTCGGATCGGATGATCGCCGTCGTGAACGGCACAGGCGAGCGCCGAGTCCGTGTCCGTTCGGCACAACCAGGCTTCGTCGCCCACGTGCAGCGAGGAGGGCGACGCGACCGAGTACTGTCGACTCCACGACCTCAAGATGGCTCCGGCGCCGTCCCCGACCTCGAAGGGGGGCTCGCCAGTGCCGGTCGGGAGTGGGCTGTAATCGCAGGTGATCGTGTTCCCCCACGGATCGGTCACGGTGCCGAGCAACCACGCGCTGGTCGCCGCGCCGTCCAGGCGAGCGTCGCCCACCGCCCGCTCGGTGGCGCGCTCGGTCGCCTGCTCGAGCGGGTTCGAGTCCGTGTCCCACAGCCGCATGCCGTCGATGACGAAGTGATCAGTGGCCTCAGGGTCGCCATCGAAGCTCGGGACGCCGCCGCGCGCGCTCTGGCGCTCGATGCGCGAGAAGCCCGCCAGGCTCCAGTTCGGCCCGAGCCAGCCGTCGGCCACCCGCGGGTCGGCCGTCAGCGCCAGCTCCGGAATCGACCCGGTCGGGACCGGTGGCCGCGCCCGCCGAGGTGGCCATGCCCGCCACCGTGGCGGCCACGAGCGCCCTGCGGCCGACGCTGACCCAGCCGGCTCGGAGCTTCCCCAGGGCGAAGCTCAGTGTTTCAAGGGTGGCAGCCGGGTGGCTGTAAATCATGGTATAACCTCATGAATATGATCGCGTCGCGGCAACGACACCCAGCGAGCCGGCGGCCGGCGAAGCCACCGTCACGCGCTCAAGACTACATCCACGTCGCGACCCGGGCGCGGCGACGCGTGAGCGGCGGCCGACGACGAGCCGACCGGAGCCCCTACCCCCCGTAAACGCGCCCCAGGTGATGCAAGGTCTGCTTCTTCCACCAGCTCCAGTGATGGGCGCTGTCGCGACCCCAGATGTCGCGGTCGTGGGGGATGCCCTTCTGCCGGAACAGGTCACAGAGCGCGATCGTCTCTTCGATGCAGCCTTCTTCCCACTGGCCGGTGCCACACACCATGGTCAGGTGCGTCCGCCGCGTTCGGTGCAGCGCCTCGCCGTCGAGGTTGGCCACGAAGGCCAGCGGGTTGTTGAAGTACACGTCCGGCGCGGTGTAGCCCTTGAGGAACTGGGTGATCTCGTAACGACCGCTCATGCACAGCGCGTGACCGAAGACATCCGGGTGCCGCAGCGCGAAGAGCGCCGCGTAGAGCCCGCCGAGTGAGCAACCGACGGTGCCGATGCGCGCGTCAGGGAGCTTGCAGTCGCGACGGATGAACGGAACCATCGTCTCGAGGATGAAGCGTTCGTAGCGGAGGTGCCGCGCAATCTTCTCGGCACCATCACCATCCCGGGTGAACGCCTCGGCGACGTTGGACTCCGGGCAGTACAACTTGATGCGACCCGCCCGCAACAGCGGCGCCAGCGTGTCGATCATGCCCTCCTTCTGCCATTCGTGCGCGAAGCCCGCCGCGCTGGGGAAGGCCACGACCGGCGCACCCCACCAGCCGTATCGCCACACATGCACGTCGCGACCCATCGCTCCCGACGGAATGCGCTCGTAGATGCCTTCCATGCTCATGACTCCGAGAGGTTTTCGCCAAGGCCCAGGCGTTCTTGCCGGGGGGTGAAGTTGTGGGGGTCCCAGCAGCGGCGGCAGCGCGCTTCGTAGGCGTCGGTCTCCCCGACCAGGAATCGTGCGTCCCGGTTCACGATGCGCTGACTGCGGTCGGCCGGATTGCCGCACACCACGCAGATGGCCAGGTACTTGGTGATGTACTCCGACACCGCCAGCAGCTGCGGGAGCGGCTCGAAGGGGCGGCCGAGGTAGTCCATGTCCAGCCCGGCGACGACCACGCGAACGCCGCCGTTGGCCAGGGTCTCGGCGACCTCCACCAGGTCCGGGCCGAGAAACTGGGCTTCATCGATGCCGACCACCTGGGCCTCACCCACGAGTCCGGCGATCTGTGCCGCGCGCTCGATCTGGAAGCTCCGCATCCGCATGCCGGAGTGAGATCCCACGCTATCGTCGGCATAACGCGCGTCGATCCCCGGCTTGAACACCACCACCCGCTGCCGCGCGTACTGGGCCCGACGCAGACGCCGGATGAGCTCTTCGGTCTTGCCAGAGAACATGCAGCCGGTGATGACCTCGATCCATCCGACGCCGGCGGGCTGCAGTGAAGGAGTCATCCGAGCGGCAGCGCCTCGCCGTCCCCCACATACCAACGCATGCTCGCCGGCGCCGCGCCCGGAAGCGCACCAAACGCACGAATTCCGACCTCGGCGGGCGCGACCGCGACGCGGGACCACGGGTTGAGGAGCGCCTGCGCGCTGAACTCGAGCGGTCGCGTCGGCTCGCGGTCGACGACCAGCAGCCCTGAAAAGCGCTCGTAGAGCGGATCGCGGAAGGCGCTGGGGCCTGGGAGCCCGCCGAATTCCCAGGTGGTGCCGGCGCCGTCGCTCTGCGTGAGGCTCGGCCGACCGTACAGGAAGTCGCGCAGGTAGCCGGGGTTGATCGACCAGGGCTGGTCCGAGACCGCAGCCACCAACAGCGGAAGCGAAGACTCAGGAGACGACACGTGCCGATCGAGCTCGCGGACCACGCGGGGTTCCAGGACCTCCATCGCGCGGTGGGCGACAAAGGGTCCAAGCGAAAACGCCAGGGGCCGCTGCCGGCCGCGAGTCTTTTCGCCGGTGAGGCAGAATTCGAGGGAGATGCGGTCGTCCTCGTAGGCCGCGTACCGCCCCCCCCACTGGCCCGTGCCAACCTGCGCCAACCACGCCTCGAGCGCACGACGCACCGGCTCCGGATCGAAATCGTGGGGAGGCCAACGCCGGATGAGCACCACAAAACGGTGACGCGCGGTGACGCGGGAGAGCGCTTCGATCATGCGGTTGAGCGTCTGGCTGTCCCCGCCGGGGCGAGTCTGGTGCAAAAACGCCACCACCGCCAACGCGAACTCGACGCCGTCGGGACGAACGACGGTCAACCGCGCGCCGACGGGCTGGACGGCGCGGAGTATCCATCCCTGCCGGGCCAGAATCGTCAGACTGACGGCCTCGGCAAAGCCCTGAAAGAACTTCCTATTGTCTACGGAGCTGAGCAGGTCCTCGGCGCGAGCCATGAACGGCCCGCCTATGCGCCCCACCATCTCGCGCAGACCGTCCCTCACCGGCGCGCCATCGTTGGCGCACAGATGTTTTAGATAGCTGTGATCAGCTCCTGGAAGGCGGCGGATTTCAGAGACGATTCGCTCGGACCAAAGGGCCATGCGGGGGTCTACCCAAGGCGCCGGCGGCAGCTAATCGACCAGGACGCGAACGGCAACTAAAAAGCATGGTCGTCCGCCGGATCCAACCCAGAGCTGTAGGTCTCCACGGCGTACACGGTGGCGGCGCGGGCGTCGAGCTCGGTGGCGCGCCAGGCGGTCGCGACCGCGAGCGGGTTGACCCAGGCGTAGCGGGGGATGTCCTCGCCCAGCCACCACTGCAAGAGCGCTCGCGATGCGGCAAGCGAGGTGCTGTCGGCGGCGTCGAGGTTGGACCGGTCGACCACCGAAAGCCGGATCTGGCCAGCACCCGCCGGGGTGTTGAGCACGACGACCTCGGGGCCCGGTCCCGTCGGCGCGCTTCGGATCAGCTCGGCCGAAAACGCGGACTCGCCGCGAACCGGGTGATGCGGCTGGTCCGCCCAGACGTGCATACGCTGGTTCGGTCCGGTCGCGTCCGCGTCGCGCTCGGGGGCGCTGAAGTGCAGGTCGAGGTCCAGGGCGCTGGCCCACCACACGGAGGCGAGCAGACGTCCCGGCTCCTGCAGGGGCGCGATCGTCGCGGTCACCGTTTCCGCGAACGGGGTGGTCATCACCGGAAACCGAGTACCGGCCCAGCCGCCCGTCGGCGCCACGTACACCGTGTACAGCCCGGGGCTGGGCACGGCCGCCGAGAATCCGCCATCGGCCGCCGTGACGAAGCTCGCGTCCGGAGCGGCGCCGACGCCGGCGTCCCACCCCCGCTGGACCACGCCGCTCAGCCCTTCGACCGCGTCGCCCCCAGGGTCTACGATCCTCCCTGAAACACTGACGGCGTCACCATTGGCGTCGAGGCGAATGCATGCGACATCACGACGATACGCGTCCCAGGTCTGGTTGGGACCGCCACGGAGGGTCGCGGTCTCGACGCTCGCGAAGTTGACCATGAAGCTGGCCACCCCCTCCGCATGGCTCGGGGTCCGGGCCACCACCGACAGCACGTTGCCGTCGCGCTCGGTCGCGAGCACCGGCCACCTCCAGGCGCCCTGTGCATCAGTCGAGGTGGTCCCGATCACCGCTCCGGTGTCCCCGACGAAGTCGAGCTCGGCGCCTGGCAGGGCCACGCCCTCGCCGTCGGCGACGCTGCCGACCAGCTCGACGACGAAACCGTCGCCGCCAGCGGGCACGCACCCCGCCAGCGGCAGCAGCCACGTCACGCCCGCCGCCGTGCGGCCAGCAGCAGCCCGGCCAGGAGCCCGCCCCACGACGCGAGCCGCCCGGCCCCCTGGCACCCGCACGCCAGCGGCGGCACCTCGTCCGCCGCCAGCGCCCCCCGCCCCGCGACATTGTCGAAGCCCTCGCCGCCGAGGTCCCGCGCCCCCTCCTCAGCCCACGCCAGGAACGCTCCCGGATCGTCATGGACGCCCGTCGCCTGCACCCACAGCGCGGCGAGGCCCGAGGCGTGAGCCGCCGCCGCGCTCGACCCGGTGAAGCCCTCCTCCCCGGTGGTGGCGGTGTGCACGCCCGACGGACCGACGAAGTCGGGCTTGGTGCGCCCATCGTTGGTCGGGCCGCGGCTGGAGTAGTCCGGAATGCTGTCGTCCTCCATTGTGTAGGCGCCCGTCGCGATGCACGCGAAACAGTCCGCCGGCAACGACAAGGATTGGACAAGGGTGGCTTCCTCGTCCGCGACACCGGACCGCGCGTGGAGGTACCCGGTGAGGCCCGAGACGTCGGTGCCAGGCTCGGTGAAGACCGCCGCATAGGCGCTCTCGCCGCAGTCGGCGACCTGCACCTCCTCGAAGGGGTCGTCGTCGCCGTCCTGGGGGTTCTCCGAGCGGCCGCATTCGCGCTGCGTCTCCGCCTCGAACACGACGAGATCGAGGTCGGTGGCCGCCTCCCCGAAGGGCTCGCTCCACCGAAAACTCACGTGGACCCGGCCGTTGGGCGCGTTGACCTTGGTGGAGTAGTGGTCGCCGATGTTGATGTATTGACTAGCCGCCTCGGCAGATAGCGGGCCGATCCGGTAACGCCTGGCCTCGTTGCCAGCCGCGGTCACCATCAGCACGCCGCCGTCGACCATGCCATCCGCGTATCGGGTGACGGCGGAGGTCCCGTCGGCGTGGCCCGTGTTGTCGAAGCCGACGCTGCAGTTGAGGACATCGACCTGCGCGTCCAGGAGGGACTGCAGCGCCTCCCCAAACTCGACCTCGGTCCCGAAGGTGGTCAGCGTCAACTCCGCGTCGGGCGCGAAGTCGTGGATGATCTCGGCGACGCCGGCGCCGTGGCTGCTGCTGTCCGGCGCCCCGCGCGAAAAGTCGGTGGTGACCTCGCTCGGGAGCTCGCCGCCCAGCAGGACCTCGACCCCGTCGAAGCCGACATCGAGCACCCCCACGGTGACGCCCGCACCCGTCACCCGGTCGTCGAGGTGCCAGTCGGTCAACATCGTCGCGGCGTACCCCTCGCTGACCACCTCTTTGGGGTAGGCCCGGTGGGGCTCGCGGAGTTGAAGGACCTCCGGTTGCGACGCCACCTCGCCGAGCCGGGCCCGTGGCACCGACAGCTGGACCAACTCCCCGATCGTCGCTTCGACCGGGAGCTTCAGGCGGGCGGCGAAGGCGCGGGCATCCGTGCCCGGGCGCAGCGACGCGACGACCTGCACCATCGCCCCGATCGGCGCCTCCGGATCGTCCTTGGCGCGCCACGCCCGGGCGAGGACACTGGACATCCGCGCGTCGGGCAGCGCCGGGTCGACCGGGCGGGCGAAGGCGAACGCGACGACGAGGAGCACAACGAGGCCTATCTCGACCGCCGCGACGGCTCAGCCCCGCTCGGCCGCAATCACCCAGTCCACGCCCCACACCTGCGGCACCGCCGCCAACGCGCGCGCCCGCAGTTCGACGATGTGCGCCTCCATCGCCGACGCCACCCCACGGTCCTGGAAGGCCGGGAGCTTTCGCGCCGCGACGTCCAGCTGCCCGTTCACGAAGCGGGCGCCCAGCCGGTTCGGAAAACTCCGACTGTCGATCACCTTGAACCCCGCCCGCCCGAGCCACGCGAGCACGACGTCCCGCGGGTACTCACGGTAACAGCGGTGACCGGCCAGGAGAATGGCGGCATCGCGGACCCGGCAGACCTCGTCCAGCACACTGCCATCGCGCGGCTGGGGCTCCAGGCCCACGAGGTAGAGTCGGTCGGCGACGTGGGGCCGGAGCCGCTGGAGGAACTCGTATTGGAAGTACGGCGCGTGCCCGTCGATCGAGCCGATCACGTAGTCGGCCACGACCACGTCGAAGCGCTCGCCGGCCAAAAGCGCCGGGTCGCTCCACTCTCCGAGGAGCACCCGGGCGGACGGCGCCACCTGGCGAAGGCCCTCCATCCGCCAACTCTCGGCGGTGACCCCGGTGAGCGACCCGGGTCCCAGGGACTGGAGCCAGCGCAATGAATGATCGCCCGACCCCGCGTCGAGCACCGACCCCCAGTGTGCGCCATGGAGGCCCTCGAACCACGAGAAGAGCGCGTCCTCCCGCACCAGCGTCGACATCAGGCCGACTCGAGGCGCGTCGCCCGTTTCTTTCCGGCCCACAGCACCCCCGGGCCCGCGATCGTGGCCTTGAGATCGGTGATCCGCTCCGTTCCGAACGAGATCGCCCCCCCCTCGACCAGGCGCCGCGCCTCGGAATTGGACTTCGCCGCCCCGGCCGCCACCAACGCGGCCAGCACGCCGATCGGAAAGTTGACCGCCACCGTCGGCATGTCCTCGCTCACGCCGCCGGAAAACGCGACGCGCGCGGCTTCGTCCGCCGCCATCGCCGCCTCACGCCCGTGGACCACCGCCGTCGCCTCGATCGCGAGCGTCCGCTTGGCGGCGCGAATGTCCGAAACGTCGATCGCGTCGAGCTCCAAGAAGGTGAAGAGCTTCAGGAAGCGCTCCACGTCGCGGTCATCGACGTTGACCCAGTACTGGAAGTAGGCGTAGGGCGTGACGCGCGCCGGATCCAGCCACACGGCCCCGTTGGCCGACTTGCCCATCTTCGCGCCGTCCGCCGTGGTCAAGAGCGGGGTGGTCAGGCCAAAGGCGTGACCGTGCTCGATGCGCCGGATGAGGTCCATCCCGCTGACGATGTTGCCCCACTGGTCGGCCCCGCCCACCTGGAGCGTGCACCGGTGCCGACGGAAGAGCTCCAGGAAGTCGTAACTTTGCAGGAGCACATAGTTGAACTCGATGAAGGAGAGCCCCTGCTGGCGCTCCAGACGCATCCGGACGCTGTCGGCACGCAGCATGTCGTTGACCGAGAAGTACCGGCCGATCTCGCGCAGGACCTCGATGTAGCCGAGCTTGTCGAGCCATTCGGCGTTGTCGATCATCCGCCCGGTGCAGAACGTGGCGATCTGGGCGGCGATGCCCCGCGTGTTCGCCTGCAGCCGCTGTTCGTCCATGAAGTCGCGCGTACTGTCGCGACCGGATGGGTCGCCAACCTTGGCGGTTCCGCCGCCCACCACCGCGATGGGATGGTGACCGGCCCGACCCAGGTGGGCCATCACCATCAGCTGCACGAGGTTGCCGACGTGCAACGAATCCGCCGTCGGATCGAAGCCGATGTAGAAGGTGCGTGGGGTGTCGAGGTGCGCACGCAGCCCGACTTCGTCGGTGCAGGCCTGGAAGTAGCCGCGAGACTTGAGGACATCGAGCACATGCATGGGATTTCCGCCGCCGCGCAAGGTGCCCCCCTGTGCCGAGGATGTCAATGGAGGGCGCGGATCTGCCGGTAGCGGAGTACCATGGCTGCGTTCCAGGTTCCCACGGATGCTCTCGACGCCGCGCTTGTTCGTGCTCACGGTCTGTGCCACCGCCTGCGTCATCGACAACGGCGTCAGCGGCAAGAACGACGGCGACGCCGACTTCGACAACTCGAGCGACTGGCAGCCACCCGACGACACCGACGACACCGGGGACGACACCGATTCTGGAGGGGACACCAACGTCGATCCGCAGTGCCCGAGCGGCGACGACCACCCCGGCAGCGCGTTGACTCTGGACGAGGAGTGCTACAGCGCCAGCCCCGAGGTCGGGACCTTCACGCCGGTGGTGGAGTGGGAGCGGATGACCTTCAGCCTGGGCACCTCGGCGTCGTCAAGCTGCATGATGCAGCCGATCGTGTGCCCGTTGACCGACGACGACGGCGATGGGGACGTGGACCAAAACGACATCGCCGACGTGCTCATCATCACCTACTCGCCAGGGGTGCTCCGTGCGCTCGACGGCGCCAACGGGGACGAGCTGTGGGCGGGCACCAACAGCGGCATCCAGATCACCGGCGGCGCGGCCTGCGGGGACCTGGACGACGACGGCTACGTCGAGGTCATCGCCGCCACCACCAGCGGCGTGGTCGTCTACGACTACGAAGGCAACGAGCAGTGGAGCTACTCCGGGTGCGGCGGCGCCATGGACGGCACCTCCGACGCGCCCGCCATCCACGACATGGACGCCGACGGCGAGCCCGAGGTGATCATCGGCTCCTGCATCATGGACAAGGACGGCAGCTTCCTGGGCAAGGGCAGCAGCGGTTGGGGCAGCTCCAGCAACGTCGGGAGCGCCGGGGTCACCGCCGATTTGGACCAGGATGGAGACCTTGAGGTGGTCGCCGGCAACGCCGCCTACGACATCGACGGCAACACCGAATGGACCAACAGCGAACCCGATGGCTACCCGGCGGTCGGCAACTTCGACGCTGATAACTACGGAGAAGTCGTCGTCACCGGAGACGCGGAGATGCGCATCCTCGATGACGACGGGAGTCTGGTATGCTCTGCCGCCATTCCCGGCGCCTCGGGCAGCTATGGCGGCCCGCCGACGGTCGCGGACTTCGACGGTGACGGGGCGGCCGAGGTCGGCGTCGCCGCCAACTCCACCTACACCGTGTTCGAGACCGATTGCTCGGTGCTGTGGCAGAGCACGGGCACCACTGACCCGTCGTCTGGCAACACCGGTAGCGCGGTCTTCGACTTCGAAGGTGACGGGATCGCGGACGTGGTCTACGCCGACGAGCGCTGGGTCTGGGTCTTCGACGGCGCCGACGGCTCGATCAAGATGCAGGACGCCAACCACACCAACAACACCTGGCTCGAATACCCGACCATCGCCGACATCACCGGCGACGACTCCGCCGACATCGCCGTCTGCAACACCCCGGGGTCCTGGGGGAGCCTCACCGGCGTCACCGTCTTTGGCGACGCCGATTCCAGTTGGCGTAAGGGTCGTCGTATTTGGAATCAACACGGATACAGCATCACCAATGTCGAGGACGACGGATCGATCCCCAGGAACGAAGAGACCAACTGGCTGAGCTACAACAACTACCGCTCGGGGGACCTCACCGCGGGTGCGGGCTACTCGGGGCCGGACCTCGTCGCGAAGATCGTGGATGTGTGCACGGACGAGTGCGACGCCGGCAACCTGACGGTGTGGGTGGCAGTCGGGAACCAGGGCTACAACGACGTCGAAGATGACTTCTACGTGAACCTCTGGTCGTTCACTTCGGCGGGCCTGACGCTCGTCCACGAGGAGATGTGGACCGGCACCGTCGCGTCTGGCGTGCTCACCGACGCGTTGGAGATCCGGCTGACCGGGCTCGCGACCCCGATCGAAGACCTCGTCGTCACCATCGATGGGGGGAACAACTCCACCGCGGGGCTCATCGACGAGTGCCACGAGGACAACAACGAGGGCTGGTGGGGCGAGTACGTCTGCGTCTGACCACTCCCTGACCTTGCCCCGCTAGCGCCGGGGATACACCCGGTCCCCAATGGACGTCGACCGCCTCCGCAGCTTCCGTGCCCCCTTCGAGGACATGGAAGCCGCCGTGGTCAAGCTGGCCCTGGCCCGCCCCCACGAGGTCCACCGCAGCCGGGTCGACGCCCTGCGGTACGTGCTGTCCTTCGCGCGCCTGCAGCTCGTCCAGAACCGTGATGGCGCCGACGTCGACGTCGCCGACGCGCTCGCCGCCCACGCCTGGCAGGTGCGTCAGGAGCTGGCGCCGCTGTTGGACGAGGACGCGACGCTCGCGCGCACGACCCAGCACCTCGCCCCGCTGATCCAGACCACCCGCGAGTGGCGACGGCGCCTGCTGGAGCACTTCCCGCTCGACGACACCAGCTTGGACGCCGAGGTGTGCGAGCGCCCGCTGGTGGTGACCTGCGGGGGCGGAGGGGGCGCTGGGTACGGGTATGCGGGGGCGTGGCAGTCGTTGCAACGCGCGGGGCTGCAACCGGCGCTCATTTCGGGCACGTCGATGGGTGCGCTGATCGCGCTGTTCCGGGCGCGCCGGAAGGTCTTCGACACCGCCCCGATGTACCTGGCGGCGCAGCGCCTGACCTTCCCCTCGGTCTTTCGGACCCTGCAGACCGACAGCCGCTACGGCGTGCCCGCCACGCTGCGCCTGTACCTGCGGGCGGCCATCGGCTCACTGTTCCACACGCCGGCGGGCGCGCCGCTGACCTTCCGCGACCTCGAGATTCCCTTGCTCGTCGTCGCCACCGGCCTCGGTGTCGACGCGCTGAAGCATGACCTCGACTTCTACGAGCACTTCCTCGACGATGCCATCGGTCAGGGAACGCAGCTCAGGGCGCGCGGCGCGCAGAAGCTCGCCCAGCTCGGGACCATCCTGCGCGAGCTCGTGTCCACTCCCGACGCCCTCCAGGAGGTGGTCTTCGGCGCCGACGACGCGACCATGGACGCGGACATCCTCGACGCGGCGGGCTTCTCGTCGTCGATTCCCGGCCTCATCCACTACGACGTGCTGCGCGACGACAAGCGCATGAAGACGCTGTTGGACGGGCTCTACGCCCGGAACGGCATCACCCGGCTGGTCGAAGGTGGCCTGGTGAACAACGTGCCGGTCAAGCCAGCCTACGAGGCCGTGTGGTCGGGCCGGATCCAGAGGCGGAACGCCTACTATCTGGCGCTCGACTGCTTCAAGTCCCGCGCCCGCAGCGCCATCTTCTTCCCCATCCAGCAGCTCGTCCGCCCCAACGTGCAGCGAAATATCGCCTTCGCGAACCTCTACTTCCCCCTGGAGCGCACCCTCAGTCCGCTCAACCTCGTGCCCGGCTACGACGATGTCGTGCGCGCCCAGGACTGGACCACCGCGGAGATGGAGCCCCTGATGCCGACCATCGTGGAGAGCTGCCGGACGCTGCCGACCCTGGGCTAGCTGCGGAGGGCGCGAGCCAGCGCCTCGTTGACCGAGGCGCCATCGGCGCCGTCGATCCGGGCGAGTGCGAGGCCGTGGATCATCGAGGCGAGGTAGCAGGCGCGCTCGGGGTCTCCGCGCGGCCGTCCGAGGCGGCGGGTGCGCACCCGGACGGCGCCCTCCAGGGCTCGCCGCGGGGACGCCACGGCGAGCATGCCGTGGAAGCCCCGGAGCCCGGTGCCCGATGCGTGCCATCCCTCGCCGGACAGCAGGCGGTATAGGTTGGCGTTTGCGGCTGCGAATGTTACCCAGCGGCCCGCGACGTCAGCCACGGGAACCCGGTGCGTTGGCGCCATCGCCGTTTCGTTCCATAGTTTCTCGAGCACGGATTCCGCCACCGCAGCGCGCATGCCCGCGAGGTTTCCGAACTGTCGGACCAGCGAGGTTGCGGTGACGCCGAGGTCGCGGGCGAGGCCCCGGAGCGAGAGCTCGCGCGGTCCGTTGAGCGTGACGATCTGCCGGCCGCGCGCGAGGGCCGAGGCCCGCAGATCGCCGTGGTGGTACCGGCGTTTGCGGTACCAGCGGTCCGCGGGGGGGCAGGTGACGGGAGAGAGGGCGAGGCTGGCGGGAGAGGGGGGGAGGGTGTCCACGGCCCCATGTTAGCATCGTTACCATACTGGCGCGAGAGGCACAGGGCACTCCTCCCGGCGGTTGCTACCGCAACGCGACAGGGCGGCGGCGGGTCACAAGGTCTTCAGGTACTCAATCAGGTCCGCGCGGCCGCTCCCCGACACCACCGACGGAAGCAGGACGCCGGAGACCGACTCCGGCCACAGGACAGCTCGAAGATGTTGTGCCGATCGGCGCCGTCACCGATGGATGCCTCCACGGACCAGTCGGCGTCGTCGTGGTCGCACACCCGGTCGCCATCGAGGTCCAGGCCGTTCGCACATCCTACGGGCTCAGGCGGCGTGCACTCGCCAACAGGCTGACCTCACACATGACCATCAGCGAGCGTGCCCTTGATTGCCGTCCGGCGGGCGAACTCCGAGACCTCCTTGCCGACCCCGACCTGTGGCCCTACCTGCACAACGGGACTCAGTTGCCCGTCGTTCACGGTGAGCACCACGCCGCGTCGTCCCTCGTCCCCACCGGACTCGTCGCGCTCGCCGTCGCCTTGGTCCGGGGAAGGGTCGGCGTCAGTCACACCACGCGGTCCGCGACCGCGCGCCGGCCGGCCAGGACGCTGAGGGCTGCGGCCCCGACCAATAGTGCCGCCGACGCATAGAACGCGGCGCCGTGGCTCACGGACTGGAAGAGCCAGCCGCCCATGAGCGGACCACCGGCCCTGGCGAGCGCGCCCATCGACTGATTGCTCCCCATCATCTCGCCCTGTTGCCCGGCCCCGACACCTCGGCTGATGAGGCTCTGCAGTGCCGGAGACACCACGCCCTGTCCCGCGGCGATGAGCACGAAGGCGGCCACGAGCGGGGCCCCGAGCGTGGCGGTCGGAATCAGCCACAGCCCGAGCGCGATCGCCAGGAGCGCCGGCGGCAGAAGCCGCGCCTCGCCGTACCGTTGGACGAGCCGGTGGATCAGCCCCCCCTGAACCACGGCACTCACCACGCCGATGAGTCCGAATAGCCGCCCCACGTCGGCGGGGCGGAGTTGGTGTTCGTGCTCGGCGAACAGCGTGAAGGTGCTTTCCATCGCGGCAAAGGCGAAGATGTAGAGGAAGGTCAGCACGATCGAGAGGCCGACCGCGGGGTGGCGCAGCGCCCGCCAAAGCGCGAGGGGGTTGATGGCCCGGCGTTGTTCCTCCGAATCGGGCCGGCGCGTCTCCGGAAGGAAGGCCACGCCGAGGCAGAAGTTCACGAGCGACAAGCCCGCGGCGACCCAGATCGGGACCGCCAGACCGAACCGGGCGAGTTCACCGCCGAGGAAGGGCCCGATCGTGAAGCCGATGCCGAAGGCCGCCCCGATCAGCCCCATGCCCTTCGCGCGGGTGGCCGGCGTGGTGAGGTCGGCCATGCACGCCTGCGCGATCGCGATGTTCGCGGTCATCACCCCGTGGAGCGTGCGGAAAATGAACAACATCCACAACGACGACGCCGACGCGAACGCCGCCAGCATGACCGCCGTCATCAGGATGGAGGCCAGCAAGAGCGGCCGCCGCCCGTACCGGTCCGAAGCCTGGCCCCACAGCGGTGCGGCCACGAATTGGGCCAGGGAGTACACCGTCATCAGGCCGGTCACCTGCTGGGGCGTGGCCGAGAACTGCTCGGCGTAGAAAGTGAGCAGGGGAATCACCAGGCCAAACCCGACCAGGTCCAGGACCACGGTCAGGAAGATCACCAGCATCGGTCGCGACACGGTCTACGCCCGCATCAGGGTCTGGATGGCCTCGTGGACCAGTCCGTTGGTCGCACAGACCCCGTGGTGGAGCGGGTCGCGACGGTTAAACTGGTAGGGCTGCCCCGCGCCATCGGTACATCGGCCGCCCGCCGCGGTCACGACGGCCACGCCGCCACAGATGTCCCACTCGTTGCGCGGCTGCGGCGTGAAAGTTGCCTCGGCACGGCCAGCGGCGACCAGCCCGAATTTGTACGCGACCGAGCCCACGGGCAGGGGTGTGAGCTGGCCTGTCCACCGGTCGAACATGCCCTTCTTCATCTCGGTGCGCGAGCAGACGATCCGTGAGCCGACGAGCGCCGCGTGGGACGACACCCGGCACGGCGCCCCGTTGAGGGTCGCGCCGAGTCCGCGCGCGCCGGCGAAAAGCTCGTCCTTGATCGGGTTGTAGAGCACGCCCAGCCTCGCCTCGCCCTGCTGACAAAGGCCGATGGACACCACGAACTCGGGAATCCCCAGCGTGAACTCCTTGGTGCCGTCGAGCGGATCGACGATCCACGCCCACTCCCGTCCCAGCCGCACCGGATCGTCCACGGACTCCTCGGACAGCCACCCGAAGGAGGGGTACCGATCGCGCAGGCGCAGCTCCAGGATCCGGTTCGATGCCAGATCGGCATCCGTCAGCGGGTTGCCCTCGCTCTTTTCGGTGACCGTGTACTGGTCCTTGAAGAAGCCGCGCACGGCCGCCCCGGCCGCACGCGCAGCGGCGACGGCGACATCGAGCAGCTCCTGCATGGACACCCATCCCTGGCGCCGGGGCCTAACTCGACCATCATTCTCCCGAGCGTGCGCGCTGGCGAGCGACGAGGACCAACTCCGCCCGCCCATCGGCGTCCAGGTCTCCGACCACGAAGGTCTCGCCGGTGCGCAGGAATGCCCGGTCGGCGGTGAATACCTGATGGGCCGCGGTGGTGGTGAACGTGCCCGCGGACGATCCCATGGCGCGGTAGACGTAGATGGCGCCGACGTCGTGGTTGCCAGCGTCGGAGTCGAGCCCGGGTGCGCCGACCAGGAGCTCGTCCAGCCCGTCACCGTCGAGATCGCCGCACCCCAGATGGGCGCCGAACCTGGCGTCCGTTCCCTTCCCAGCCAGGGTGACCGAAGGACGCGACTCGGCGTCGACACCGTCGCCGCCGAAGTAGATGTACACCCCCCCGGAACCGTCGTTGGCCAGCGGCGCGCCGACCACGAGGTCGCGATACGCGCTCGTCCGCAGCCGGCACGAGGCAAGCGAAGCCCCGAACGCATCCTGCGTCCCGGTGCGCAGGTCGAGCGTGAAGCTGGGCGTCCCGGCGGCCAACGCCGCGGCATCGAACGCGGCAACGGTGCCCCCGCGGGTGGTGCCATCGGCACCCGCACCGAAGGGTGCCCCGACAAACAGGTCGCTACCGGCGTCCGAGAAGCGGTCCGGGCCGCAGTCGATCGCCGCGCCGAAGCGGTCATTGGGGCCGGCACCCTCCAGCGCGGTCAGCTCCCGGCGGCCGTCCGCCGAGCCGACGTAGACGCGCCCGGCCAGGTCGGCCTCCCACAGGGCGGCTGCCGCCACCTCGGCCACGCCGTCTCCGTCGATGTCCCCACACGCCGCCACCACCCCTCCCAGCCGCCCCTGCGCCGTCCCGCCGACGTAGGTGGCCGGCGGCTCCCCGAGGACCGTTACCGCGCCCGCCTGGGCGCCATCCGGGCCGCCATCGCTCCCCGGCGCCCCCACGACGACCGCGGCGCCGAAGCCGGACACGGCCGCCCCGTAGCCCTCGCCCACCCCTGCGGCCCCCATGACCTCGCCCGCCGGGGCATCGTTGCCATCGAGTCGATAGCGCCGCAGCTCGCTGGCCTCCGGCACCCCGACGAGCACCACCCCGTCGACCATCGCCAGCGCCCAGTCGTGCCCGTCGGCCGTCGCCCCCTCAATGACGAGGTCCCCATCGCGAGGATCGTAGACCCCCTCCGCGAGCGTGGCGCCATCGAAGCGAACGAGGTCCGCTGCGGGAAACGTGGCGCCCGAGCTCTCGTCCCCACACGCCAGCACGAGGAGCATCCCCATCTACAGCACCGACTCCATCGCCTCACACCAGGTGGCGCCAACATGCCCGGACACCTGGCCGGTGGCGGGATCGGCTCCGGCCTCGTCGTTGTCGTAGGGAAAGCGCCCGTCGTAGACCGACACCCCCAGGGTGACGTCGAGCGCCGAGCCCGCGGTTGCCGCCCCCACGTCCAAGGTGTACTCGGTGAGTCCCGCCGGACTGCCGGTCCAAAACGGCCCGCTGTAATACCAGGCGCTGCGATTGGAGCGCTTCTCGAACACCCAGGCGCCGGTGTCCATCGCGCAGTTGAAGCTCACCAGGGCGTCCGTGCTGGCATCGTAGTTGGTCGCGACGTCCTCGTAGATGTCGAGCCGGACATCGACCACGCAGTGGCCAGCGGCGCTGACCACCTCTGCATTGTAGTCGGGATCGATGCCGTAGAAGGCCGCCGCATCGTCGCACGTGGCGTCAGGATTGGGCGAGATGAGCACGCGGGCCGCGCCCCCCTTGCTGACGCCGAACGCGCTGGCAGGCCGCACCACGCCGGACTCGCCGCTTTCGGCGGTCACCGTTCCCGCAAGGTCGGGTCCGAAGTCCACCGGGGCGGTTTCGGTCTCGCACGCCACCATCAACAGAAGTGTCGTCATCGCGGCCAGTCTACGTCGAGTGCCGCCGTGGCGGCAAGGAGCCGGCGCGCTACGCTACACGGGCTGAGGTTCCGCATGGCGCGCGTGTACACGATGATCCTGGGAGGCGGGCGCGGCACCCGACTCCTGCCGCTGACCCGCCATCGTGCCAAACCCGCCGTGCCGCTCGGCGCGAAGTACCGTCTCATCGATATAACCCTGAGCAACGCTATCAATTCCGGATTCCGTCACATCGCCGTGCTCACCCAGTTCAACAGTGCCTCGCTCAACGCCCACATCGCGCAGACCTACCGCTTCGACATCTTCGGCCAGGGCGGCGTGGACGTGCTGGCGGCCGAGCAGACCGACGACCACAGCGACTGGTTCCAGGGCACCGCCGACGCCGTGCGCAAACAGTTCCGCCGGCTCGAGGCGGCGAAGACCGAGCACGTGCTCATCCTGAGCGGCGACCATCTGTACCGCATGGACTACCGCGAGATCTATCAACGACACCTCGAAAGCGGCGCGGACGCGACCGTGTCGGTGATCCAGGTTCCGCGCGCCGACGTCACCGGGCTCGGCGTGCTGTACGCCGACGGCGACGGCCGGATCCGCACCTTCCGTGAAAAGCCCAGCGCGACCGAAGACATCACCGACGTCCTTCCGCCGCCGGCGCTCAAGACACGATGGGAGCTGGGTGACGACGACTACCTGGTGAACATGGGGGTGTACCTGTTCCGCCTCGATGCGCTCCGCGACGCGCTGGCGGACCCCAACAACCTCGATTTCGGCAAGGACATCCTGCCAAGGATGGTCGCCGAGCGGAGGGTCATGGCCCACCACTTCCGTGGCTACTGGCGAGACATCGGCACCATCGAGAGTTTCTTCGAGGCGAACCTGGCGCTGACCGCCGAGGACCCTCAGTTTCGCTTCCACATGCCGGACGCGCCGATCTACACCCGGCAGCGTTTCCTGCCGGCCACCAAGTTCGTCGACGCGCGCGTGAGCGCCAGCATCATCAGCGATGGATGCCTGCTGTTCGGGGCGACGCTGGACCGGGCGGTCATCGGCATTCGTAGCCGAGTTCAGCGCGGGGCCACCCTTCGCGAGGTGGTGATGATGGGCGCCGACTACTACGAAGACGACCAGACTCGCGCCGAGAACATCCGCCGCGGCCTGATGCCCATCGGGGTCGGGCCGAACACGGTCATCGAGCGCGCCATCCTCGACAAGAACGCGCGGATCGGTGCCAACTGCGTGCTCCGGGGCGCGGTGGGCCGCCCGGACTGCGACGGGGACGGGTGGTGCATCCGCGATGGCATCGTGATCGTGCCCAAGGACGCCACGGTACCGGACGGGACCGTCGTCTGAGCGCTACTTGACCTCGACGGCCCAGTGGCGGGTGAGGCCGGTGCTGACCCACGCGTCGACCTGGTACCAGCCGGCCCCGAACCCAGCCAGGTGGCATGTGGCGAGGGCGCCGATGGTGCCGACCTTGACGCCGTTGACGCTGAGCTCGGCCCACTGCCCCATCGGGTTGGTGTAGACGACCATTCCGACACCGGCGGGGTCGGGAGAACGCTCACCCGCGGGGGCCGCCGCGAGCGGCTTCACCTGCGCCACGGTGGTGGCGGGATCGACATACAGTCGCTCCAACCCCTCGAAAGGGGCTTTGGTGAACTGAGGGTCCTTGGCGAAGACCGGAATGTGGGTGTCGGCCTGGGCGGCAAACAGAAGCGCCAGCAGCATCGGGGCTCCCTATAGGGGGGTGAGGCCGGTGAAGTTGGTGAGGTCGCGATTGAGGATCGTCGAGCCGTCGTCGATGTTGACGTTGCGCTCCTTGACCAGGCCGAGCCCGTTGACGTACCAGAGCTCCTGCTGACCGTTGACCGTCTGTTCGCCCGACATCGGGATGGTGATCACGTGGGTGAAGGTGTGGGTCAGCTTGTAGGCGCTGTAGGTGGTGCCGTCGATCCTGATGTCCTCGAACCCGTCTTCGGAGTAGGTGCCGTCGGACGTCGCGTCCATCGCGCCGAGGGACGCGTCGGTGATGGTGGACGAGTCGCTGTAGTTCCACGAGCCGGCGCCGCCGACTTCGTACTCGGCGGGGAAGATCTTGCGCGGCGGGCTGATCTCGGCGATCGGTGCGCCGACGGCGCTGCCGTTCTGCAGGATCGACATGTCCCACTGGACCATGTACAGGCCCTCGTCGCCGCGGCTGTTCTCGCACGCGATGTACTCCTCGCCGTCCCAGCCGGTCCCGCCCGCTTCGGCCTGGTCGATCATCACCCACACCTTGTTGCCGGCGCTGTCGAAGCCCGTGCCGTAGTCTTCCTGGTAGGCGGTGCCGGACCCGCCGCCGAGGCTGAGCAGGTTCAGCTCGACGTCGTAGTCGCGGTGGTAGGGCGCGTAGTGGATGCCGTACCAACTGTTCTCGCACAACGCGGGATCGGCGTCGGTGTCGCTGTCACTGTCGCTGTCGCTGTCGCTGTCACTGTCGCTGTCGCTGTCGCTGTCGCTGTCACTGTCGCTGTCGCTGTCGCTGTCACTGTCACTGTCACTGTCGGAATCGGTGTCGGCATCGCCGGCGGAGTCGTCCGCGAAACCGGGCGGCTTGTTGGAGTAGGACTGACCGGTGCAGGCGGTCGCGAAGAACAGGACGCCGATATAGCGGAGAACGGACATGAAGACCCTCGAACGACCCCCGGTGGTAGCATGACGGGGCAGGGTTCCGCAACCCAAAAGCCGCCCACCTGCTTGCGAAACGTGGCCGCGCTATGGACCGGCACCGAAGTGGCCACCGGCGTGGACATCGGCCTGGCGTCGGGTCGCATCGTCACGATGGAGCGCTCGTCTCCGGGGCCGATCGGGGCCTCTGACATCGATGCCAGCGGGCTTATCGCCATGCCAGGCCTCGTGGACTGCCACACCCACGCGGTGTGGTCCGGCACTCGACTGGGGGACTTCGTCCGCAGACAGTCGGGCGAGAGCTACGCGGCGATCCTCGAAGGCGGCGGCGGCATCCACACCACGGTCGCGGCCACGCGGGCCGCGAGCGACACCCTCCTGCGGGAGCTGTGCCGTGCACGCCTCGACGCCATGCTGGCCGGGGGCGTGACGACGGTCGAGATCAAGAGCGGGTACGGACTGACCGTCGGCGATGAGGCCCGGTTACTGCGGGTGGCGCGGGAGTCAGCCGGGCCGCAGCGCGTGGTCACGACGTTCCTGGGTGCCCACGCCATCCCCGCCGACCGCAATCGCGCCGAGTACGTGGACGAGGTCTGTGGGCCGATGCTGGCGGCCTGCCTCCCGTACGCCGATGGCATCGACGTGTACTGCGATCGCGGCGCCTTCACGTTGCCGGAGGCGGAACGGATCCTCCGGGCGGGGAAAGCCGCCGGGCTCGCCGTCCACGCACACGCCGAACAGGTCGAGGCCAGCGGGGTCGCGGCGGTCGCGGCCTGCCTCGGCGCGCTCTCGTGCGATCACCTGGAGCGCGTGGACGACGCGGGCATCGAGGCGATGGCCGCCGCGGGCACGGTGGCCGTCCTGCTCCCCGGTGCCATGCTCTATCTGCACGATAGCGCCCCGCCGATCGCCAGGCTGCGCGCCGCGGGTGTGCCGCTCGCGGTCGCGACCGACTTCAACCCGGGCAGCTCGCCGGTGCGGGATCTCTGGACATGCGCGACGCTCGCGTGTCTGACGATGGGCCTGAGCCCGGAGGAGGCCCTGGCCGGGATCACGCTCAACGCGGCCTTGGCGCTGGGTCGGCGAGACCTCGGCCGGCTCCAGGTCGGCGCGGCGGCGGATGTGGCCCTGTACCGGCCTCCGCCCGGCGAGGTCGCCGACCCCCGCGTGCTGGTGCAGTACCTGGGCGGCCACCGCGCCGAGATGGTCTTCATCGATGGGACGCGGGTGAGGTAGGGGGGCGGGGCGCGATTCATTCGGTGATGATGTGGAGCATGTCCTGGGCGCCGTCGCCATCGAAGTTCACCAATGCTGCCCGCGCACCTCCCAGCGTGCCGCCCGGTCAGGCCTCAGCCGGGCGGGCCCAGAATTCCAACTGCAGGTCGCGACCGATTGTCGCGGGCACGTCAAGAGCCGGCGGGCCTCGCGCGGCAGGGATTGAGCGAAGGGCTCCGCCCGAAGGGAAAGCCCGGCGCCCGCCAGGGTGGCCGCCCTCCGCGGCTTCGCGGTGCCCAGCGCGTCAGGCCACCGTCAAGGCTACACTGAACCGGAACCCCCGTCCCCGCCAGGTGTCGTACCCGCCGTGACCCCAGAAGCCCGGAGAGTCGAAGCGCTGTTGTCGATGGGTCGCGCCGACGAGGCCGCCTCGTTGGCGGAGACCCTCCCCGAGCGCGAGGCGCCGACCCCGGAGTTCCTGCGGCTGCGCGGCCGTGCGTTGCGCGCCGCCGGGCGCCTGTTCGACGCCGAGGGCAGCTTTCGCGAGGCGCTGGCGCTGTCCCCGGGGGAGGCGGGGCTGCTCGCCGACCTCGCGACGACGCTCCTGGGTCAGAAGCGCCACCGCGAGGCCCTGGCCTTTGCCCGCGAGGCCATGTCCGTCCGACCCGAGGTGGCCGCCTTCCACGCCCTGGTGGGCGTGCTCGCCGAGGCGTTGGGCCTGGACGAGGAGGCGGGGCGCGAACTTGCCGCCGCACGCGCGCTGTCGCCCGGGGACGCGGAATCTCACGTGGTCTACGGGTTCCACGCGCTGCGGCAGGGGCGCACCGCCGAAGCCGAGTCGGTCTTCCGCGACGCCCTCCGCGCCGACCCACAGCGCTCCGAAGCGCACCATGGTCTGGCGCGGGCGCTGGCCGAGCAGAAGCAGCTTGAGGGAGCGCGCCAGGCCTGGGCCGATGCCCTGTCCCTCGACCCGACGCTCATCGATCTGCGCCTCCAACGCGCGCTCGACCCCGTCGCGCCGGGTGACTGGCGCCACGCGGTTGCGTCGATGCCGCACTGGTTGAGCGTGGCGCTCGGCGTCGGAGGCAGCTTCCTGCTGCTCGCCCTGCCCCCGATGGCCCTGCTCGCCTGGCTCCTGGCGCTCTCTGGCCCCGCAACGCGAGCCTGGCTCGACTGGAAGGAAAAATGAGCAGCACCCTCACCGCGCTCCGCGAGGCCCTTGCCCACTCCCCGGAGAACGTCCCGCTCCGCGTGCACCTGGCCCGCACGCTCCTGGAAGCCGGCCGCGCTGACGAGGCGCTGGTCGAAGCGCGCGCCGCAGCGGCGCACGACCCCGGTCGGATGGACGCACGCGAGGTGCTCGGCGCCGCCGCAGGCGCCTTGGGTGACGACGCGACGCTGGTGGACGCATGGTTCCCCATCCTCACGCAGCTCGGTGCGGACGAGGTGCGGGTGCTGGCGCTCGCGGCCGCGAGGACGGGACGCCTGGAGGAAGCGCGCCAGGCCTATGCGGTGCTGCACGCCGTCGATCCGGGCGTGCACGACCTGGAATTGGACCGGGCGATGCGCGCGACGCCCACCGCGCCGCCCCGGCCGCCGACGGGCCCCGCCGCCGCGCTCCCGCCCGCACGGCCCGTCGACACCGCGTCCGAGGCGCCCGTCCGCGGCACCCGACCCAGCATCAATTTTGCCGACGTGGGCGGCCTGGAGGCGCTCAAGGAGCGCCTGCGGATGGACATCGTCTACCCGCTGCAGCGGCCCGACCTGTTCAAGGCCTACGGCAAACGCATGGGCGGGGGCGTGCTGCTGTACGGCCCTCCGGGGTGTGGCAAGACCCACCTGGCCCGCGCGGCAGCCGGCGAGTGCGGCGCGAAGTTCTTCGTGGTCGAGATCCAAGCGGTGCTGGACATGTGGCTCGGCGAGTCCGAGAAACGGCTCCACAACATCTTCGAAGCGGCGCGAGCGAGCGCCCCGAGCATCGTGTTCTTCGACGAGATCGAAGCCATCGGCGGCGCCCGGCACCAGCTCAAACACGGGCCAGGACGGCGGCTCGTCAACCAGCTCCTGGCCGAGTTGGACGGCGCCGGCGCCACCAACGACGGCATCCTGGTGATCGGGGCGACCAACGCGCCCTGGGACGTGGACTCCGCCCTGCGGCGGCCCGGCCGTTTCGACCGGGTGGTCTTCGTGCCGCCGCCCGACACCACCGCCCGCGAGAGCGTGCTGCGCCTCGCCCTACGCGAACGACCCACCGAGACCCTGGACCTCGCCTCGATCGCGCAGCGTTGCCTGCGTTTCTCGGGCGCCGACCTCCACCACCTCGTCGAGGTGGCCAGCGAGCGCGCCCTGGGCGAGGCGCTCCGTACCGGGAACCTGCGCCCCATCACCCAGTCCGACCTCATGGCGTCGCTCGACCGGGTCAAGCCGACCACCACCGAGTGGATCGAAACCGCGCGCCGGTACGTCAGCTACGCCAATCAGGCGGGCGTCTACGACGACGTCGGCGCCTACCTGAAAGGGCTCGAGGGCTGATGGGGCCCGAGTCCGCTCCTTCGCGGCGCGCCGCCCGGCCGTGGTGGCTCGTGCCGATCGTCCTGATCCTGCTGATCGGCGTGGTGCTGGCCCTGTTGGACAGCGCGCCGGTGCGCAGCTTGACGTACTCCGTCTTTTGATACCGGAAGCCGGGCGCCGGCTCAGCCGGGCGCCGCCCCCCACACCGGGCGACGCTCCCCGACGACCGCGCCCCGCACGTTCTTCACGGCGTCCCAATGCCAGGCGCCGACCGGCGGCACGCCCACCCGTTCGAGCACGGCCCGAACCGCCACGGCCAGGACATCGCTGTTCCCCGAGTGAACCTTCACCGCGACCCCGGCTCGCCGACGCGGCAACGCGACGCAGAACACGCCCTCCGCCCCGATCTTTACCGCCACCGGCTCGGCGAGCTGCTGCACCACGGCCAGATCGAGGCGGTTGGTGCCGCTCATGCACCACGGCTCGCGTGACATCGCCAGGCCGATGCGGCCCAGGGTGCCGTCTTCGTCCGCCATGGCACCCGCCAGCGTCGACCATGCTCGGGCAAACGCCGAGAGCGGCGCGTGGAAGGTGGGAACCGAACATCCATCGACAGCGACGCCATGATGCACGCCGCCGAGCTCGTCGAGGCGGGCGTGATTGGCAAGTTGTAGCGGGTGTGACCGCGGCCGGTAGTCGAGGTCCCACCCCCGAGCCATGCAGGCGGCAAGCATGAAGGTGTGCTTTCCCGAGCAGTTGTTGTGAACCGACAGGGCCGCCGGGACCGCGCGGGCGCTTGGCTCATGGCTGGGGAGCTGCGCGCCGCATTGCAACCCCGATTCGTCCAGCCCGAACCGCGCCAACAACCCCGCGACCAACGCCACGTGACCGGGCTCGCCATTGTGGGAGGCGGCCCCCACCGCCACCTGTCGTTCGTCCAGGGCCGCAACCGCGCCCGGAGAAAGCTGCTCGAGCGAGGTCCACAGCTGAAAGGGCTTCGAGGCGCTGCGCCAGAAGCTCGCCAAGTCCTCGCCCACGGACCAGCGCACCCGACCCGCCTCGACCAGCACCGCGCTGACCGGATGCACGGTCTCCAACAGACCGCCCCGACACACCTCGACCCGCAGGCTCACCGCCTCACCACGGCAGGGTCTGGCGGCCCAGGGCCAACTCCAGACCGCGGATGGCGTGCGCCGCGTCGCCCACCACGTCGAGGTAGAGCTGGGGCGCGTCGACCCGGATGGCGGCGAGGCGATCGAAGGTGCCGTACTCCGCCAGCGCGCTCACCGTGAGCACCAGATTCTGCGCGGCCCCCTCCACCGAGCGGGCCTGCTGCTCGTCGGGCGTGAAGAGCCCCAGGATCTGGAGCTTGGACATGGTCTCCAGCCAGTGGCCCAGGAACTTCATCCGCTGCACGAGCAGCCGCTCACGATGGTGGCGACTCGTCTTCATCGCGTCGTCATAGATCGCAAGCTCGATCGGCAACCGGTACAACAACAACAGCCCCTGCTTGGTGATGTGGGTTCGGTCGTCCTTCTCCCCGAAGCCGCGAGCGACGGCGTAGGCGGCGCCTTGTACGAGGTGCGCCCCGCCGCAGGTGTACGAAAAGAGCGGCTGCCCCTTGCGCTCGAAGCCCTGCCCCGCCCGCGCCGCATCGAACATGAACTTGGACTCCTTGGCCACGACCGCCACCACGAAGTGGGTCAGCTCGTCCAGGTCCATCGGCGTGCCGTCCGTCGCGACCCAACGCAATCCGTCCTGGGGAGCCCACGCCGCCAGTGCCTGAAGGCCCCACGGCATGTCATTCGGGTCTCTGAAGCTCGATCGGTTCTCCGCCATGTGTAGAAAGGTCTTGAGTACCGTGTAGCGGTAGAGGTCGGCGGCGGTGACGGTGCCATCGCCCATCGGGAAGGCGGCGCCGGGCTGGACGCCGATCTCGGTGAGATTCTTGAGGATGAGGTCGGTGTGGGACTCCGCGGGCACCCCAGCCCGCTCCTTCGGGAAGCCGACCAGCGTGATGGCGCCTATCTGACGGGGTTCGGCAAAGACCGCGAACAGGTGGGGGAGCGCGGCCAGCCCGGTGGTGAGGCGGAACTCCGGCCCCCGCGCGAGCAGCCCGTGCGCGATGGCCCAGGCGTTGTCCGGATCGCCGTCGCCGGCTTCCACGACCCGGCCCAGGGTCAAGAGGGCCTCGTCGTACTCCTTCATCGCCGGCAGCGGCCGACTGACGGCGTCGTTGCGGGTGGGGGCGACCGGCTGCAACTCGCGGATGGTCTCGATCGTCCAGGGGGGCGACTCTTCGGGCGCGGGTGCCGGCGACGACGACGCCACGACCGGCCCGGGGGCCGGAGCTTCGGTGAGCAGGTGCGCCAACGGCACGGTGACCGCCACCACCAGCAGCCCGAGCGAGAGCGCCTGAACGCGCGTCACTTCTTCCCTTTCGCCTTCTGCTCGGCGGCAAGCGCCTTCTTCTCCGCGGCGGCATCCTCGGCGGCCTGTAGCTCGTCCAGGTGCATCTGCATCGCGTCCACCGCGACGATCGTGTCGCGATCGGTGATGAGCACGTTACCCTGGAAGACGGCGAGCCTCGGGTGGATGAGCTCGTGGTCGACGATCTTGAGCTTCCACTCCAACTTCCCCGGCTTTTTGAACTTGAAGACCCAACCGGTGTCGATCACGACCCACATCTCGTCCCGTTCGTCGAGCGTGATGTCCATGTCCTCGAAGCCGGCGCCCAGGATCGTGGAGTCGATGACCGTCCCGTAGCGAAAGCCATCCGAGTTGTAGCTGATGATCTGGTCGCCGAAGGCCATGTACAACCGTTCGTCCGCTCCGACCTCGACGGCGTTGGGCGTACCGTCCTTGATCACGAAGGCGCCGACCTTCTCGGACTTCATGTCGTGGACGACCGCGTCATTGCCGATGATGGCGATGATCAACTCCTTCTTGGGAAGGTAGGCCAGATAGCCCTCGCCCCCGACCTTGGCCTGGACCTGATCGTCGACCGCCACCGTCCACCCCAGCTGGCCGTTCCCCTCTTCGTCGAAGATCTGGAGCCGACCCGCCGCGTCGAAGACGACGAACCCTTCGGCGTCCTTGCCGGGGATGGTCTCGATGTCGATGGGGTTCTTGAACGCCCCGCTATCCTCCGAGGCCATCGCGCCGGCCGCGTACCAGGGCCGCCGGCTGCCGTACCAGTACTCACTGACGTCCTTCGGCGCCCCCCACTGTTTGTCGGTGATCCCCTGCGGCGTGAAGCGCTGGACGCGGTTGTTGCCGGTGTCGACGACCAGCCCGTTGCCGTAGCCGTCCACCTCGATCGGCATGGGCTCCCCGAAGCTCTGGAACGCGCCGACCTCCCACCCGGTCTCGCCGAAGGCACGGATGTTGCGCCGACCGCCGCCCTGCAGGTCACGCCACGCGCGGAAGTACTCGATGGTGTCGATGATGTCGCGGCGTTGCTTGCCCAGAGCGCGCATCGCGGCGTACTCCAGCCCGGGAATTCCGGTCGGGTCCTTCAGCTTCCGGATCGCGGCCATCGCCATCTCGTCGGGAACCAGCGCCGCGGCGCGGTAGCCCAACGGGACCAGGGACGTGACGCGCTTGCGAAGGTACTCCGGACCTTCCCCGGCGGCTTCCATCAGGAACTCGAGGCTCTCCTTGTCGTAGGGGTCGGCCTTGTGTTTGTCGTAGGCGGCCAGCGCCTGCTCTTCGTACTTCTTCTGCTGGGCCTGGCCGTCCTTGGAGGCGCGCCAGGCGTCGACCTTTTCTACGGCCCGGGCGCGCTCGCCTTCGGTGAAGTTCACCGCCACCTCGGCCACGAACATGTCGGTGTACACCCCACCCTCGAAGGCCTCGACGAACTCGAGCCGGAGCTTGCGGCCGGTGGCGTCGACAGGAAGATCGACGCGGGTCATCTCGCTCTGCAGGCGTGCCGCCTCACCCACCTTCTGGCCGTCGACGAGCACCTGAACCAGCTTCGGGCGACCGTACTCCTTGAAGGTCCGTTCGCCCTTGGCGAGATTGCCGCCCCACAACGAGACGGTGTCGATCCTGGTGGAGGTGCCGAGGTCCAGTTCCACCCACGCTCCGCCGCCCACACCCATCTCCGCTTCGGCCCAACCGGTGCCGAGCAGTCCGTCGAACGCGAGGTCCGCCGGGTGTTTGCCATCGGCGTCCTGCAGGGTCGACGAGGCGGTGACCCCGCCTGCCCCCCGCGCCGGGGTGCTGACCAGGAGCAGGCCGGACGCCGCGGTGAGCGCGAGAAAAGTGGTGCGGGGCAGGGTCATGCAGAAGACTCCGAGTGCGTCGGTTAGCCCGCGCGACCCCGGCCGCCAAAGCGGCGCTGCCAAAGGAGCGTGAGAACGAAGCGGGGAACCCCCGGGCCGTCCCGCGGCATCCCCGCGGACGGATACCCCGCCTGTGCTTTCGCGCCGGAGCGGCGCTCGGGTGATGCTCCGCGGGCCTCGACGCGGACGATGCCTACGCCTCGGTCACCGAGCGCCTGCTCCGCGACGAAGGTCTGGAGGTGGAGGTGATCAACGCCGGCCTGTCGGGCTACCGGTCCATCCAGGCGCTCCGGCTGATGCAGGGCCAACTCGCCTCGTTTGAGCCTGACTTCGCCGGGATCGACTGTCAGGGGCGGGACGCACCGCACGACGCCCTGCCGCCTCAGGGTTGACCGACTCGACCGTGGCCACGGCGATGAGTACCCCAGTCTCGTCGGTCACCTCGGCCACGTCGCTGAGCCAGGTGTTCTTTTCGAGGTCGCACCGCCGCAGGTGAGCCCGCCGGCGGGCAGCGTGCACACGAACACGCTCGCGCCGAGGTCGAGGCGGGCTTTGTAGCCGACGACCAGCACGGGCGTCTCGTTGGGCAAAACGTCCACCCGCAACAGCGCACCGACCCAATCGGCAGGCAAGGCGTCGCCGGAGTTGGGCAGGGCGCAGGCGTCGGCCCCGTCGTAGATGCTGACACCCCGCGCTTCGTTGTCGGCGTTGGCCAAGTAGATCACGTCGCCCGAGACGCCCGGGAGCGAGTCGGCCTGCATCAGCCACCCGCCGGCCTGCACCCACGCGTCGCAGTTGCTCTCCCGAGGGTTGCCGCAGACATCGTCGCTGTTGTCGCTGGTGCTGCCGAGTGGAAATTCGCCGCTGGCCGAGGCGAGCTGCTCCCAGGTGTCTCCGGAATCGGAGGTGCGCCACAGCCCGCCGACGTTGTCGGTGCCGTTGCTGTCGCCCATGAGCACGTAGACCTCTCCACTCCCGTCCGTCATCGGCAGGATCTCGGTGACCCCGGAGGAGCCTCCCATCAGGATGCTGGTGGCGCCTTCCCCGTTGGCGACCTGCCAGCCGCTGCCGTCGTTGCCTGCGAGGCCGCCCACGTCGCTCCCCATGTAGAGGTAGCCGGTGGTGTCTTCCCGCACCATGCCGACGGTGTGGCCGCCGCCCGGAAGACGGGTGTCCTGCCAGTCGATGGCGAGCTCGTTGGGGGGGCCGAACTCCAGCTCGGCGTCCTGGAGTTGCAGCCCGTCCACGGTCATGGTGCTGCCGGCGGCGCAGGACAACCACAACTTCTTCAGGACACGACCGGGGGCGGATCACCCCGGAATAGTCGTAGAACTGAACGCCGGTCGCCGTGACCGGCTCCGTCACGGTCACCCAAGGGGCCGCCGGATCGGTGGTGCCCGTCGTGACCCGGAACTCGCAGCCGCTGCCGCTGAGCGCCGCTACGTCGAGGGCGGCGACGTAGCTGTGGTTGACGGCGATGGACAGCGTTCGTGCCACTGTACCCGTCGAGGCAGGCAGATTCCCGATCTTGACGCTATCCCCGTTGATGAGCGTCCATCCGGAGGCGGACCAGCCGCTGAACGTGCCGAAATTGGTGGAGCTGAACACCGTGAGCATCGCGTTGTGGGCGTTGCAGTTGTCGTCGTACACGGTGTCGAGCACAGCCGGTGATGAAGGGCGGCGGGGAGGCCGGGCCGTAGCCGTCACCGTCGAGGTCGTATATGGGCAGGCACGCCGCGAGTGCAGGTCGGGAAGTGGCCAGAAGTGCCGCTACGACAACGAGAAACTGGAGAACAGGGGAGGGGCGCCTCGGATACTCCGAGGGTGGCGCCAGCGTACCAGAAGTTCTCCGCTCGTGTCAGGTCGCGACACGAATATATATCCATCATTTCTGGTCGCGATCCAGAGCGTGAGGCGCCGCGGAGCGGCGGCCGCCGTCAGAATTGTCGCGCCGCCTCGTCCATGGTCATCGGCTTCCCCGACCGGGCCACCCAATAGGACGCGGCGCCGGGCACTGGGGGCGCACGATCCAAGAGCGAACGACGCAGGAGCTTGACGCCAAGCGCGACCGGGCCGACGCCAACCACGTAGGCGACGGTCATCACCAACGCGTTCTGGAGCCAGAGGATGCCCGCGGCCACCCCCTGCCACCCCAACCACATCCGCTTGAAGCGTTCGAGCACGCGGGGGAGTATCGCACCGGCCGGCCGGAAGGGATGATTGCCCGGAAGGTCCGGGGATGCTACCGAGGCGCGCTTCGGCACGGAGCCGCTTTGTTCGCCCTGCTCTTGATCGCCTCCCCCGCCTTCTCCACCGAACTGGTCTGGCAGGGCTATTACCGTGGCCGCGCGCTGCTCTACGACTCGTTGTCGCTCAGCGACTCCAACGCCAACGAGGAGGGGACCGCCAACAGCATCGACCACCGGCTTCTGCTTCGTCCCTCGTGGATGATCAGCGACCACGCGGCGATCCACGCCGAGGTCGACGTGATGAAGCTGACGCTGTGGGGAGACACACCCGACCAGTACATCGATCCGGTCACCGGCGAAACGCTGTCGGTGGCGCAGGCCGACGGTGTCAGCAACGTTGCCGCGGGAACCGGCATTCGCGGCTGGGGCGAGGCGTATACCGACTGGGGGCGCATCGCGATCGGGCGGATGCCGATGCAGTGGGGCTCGGGCATCCTGTGGAACAGCGGCAACGGCATCGACGCCGAGTACGGCGACACCGCAGATCGGGTGCAGGCCAGCGGGCGCATTGGTCCGGTGTTCGTGATGGCCGCGTTCGATGTGCAGTCCGAGGGGCTGGTCGGCGCCGCTGACGACATGCAGGCGATCTCGTTTGCGGCCGGGTACCGCTCAGAAACGCTGGGTGTGGGCCTGTTGAGCAACTACCGGTACCGGCCCGAGAAGCCGGACCCCTATCAGGCCTATACCGGTTCGCTCTGGGGCTTTGCCGAGCTGGGGCAGGTGCGCGCCGAGCTTGAGGCGGTGGGCGTCTTCGGTGGCGGCAACCTCGACGGGGGCCAGGACGACGTGACGGTCAGCGCGGTGGGGGTCATGGTCAAGGGCGACTACCAGGCCGACAAGCTCAGCTTCGGCGCTGAGTTCGGCGTGGCGTCCGGCGACGACGACCCCTCGGACAAGGCGATCACCACCTTCTCCTTCGATCGCGACCACAACGTCGGACTGCTGCTCTTCGAAGAGGCGATGCCGACGCTGGAATCCGCCAGCGTCAGCGAGGAAACCGGCGGTCGCACCACCGACGCCGCCCGCTCAGGCGACGCCGTCGCCAACGCCATCTACTTCCGCCCGGCGGTTCGCTACAAGCTGCTCCCCACCGTGGAAGTAGAGGGGGCGTGGGTGATCGCGGCGCGCGCCGACAGCACCGGGGAGACCGAGCCCGACCAGGGCTACGGCAACGAGTTCGACGTCGCCGCGAAGTGGGATCCGCACCCGCACGTGTGGTTCCAACTCACGCTCGCCGTGTTTCTGCCCGGCCCGCTCTACACGCAGTACACCGACCCCGATCTCGGCGGCGGCTTCGACACCACCGCCTTCGGTGGCCGCATCGTCGGAGCCGTGGAGTTCTGATGGTCTGGGAAGGCGTCCACACGGCGCTGGTCACCCCCTTCGTGGACGGGGGGCTGGATCTGGTCGCGTGGGAAGGCAACCTCGCGAGGCAACTCCGCGCGGGCGTCCAGGGGCTCGTCGTCGCCGGCACCACGGGCGAGTCGCCGACGCTCGACGCGGACGAGCGGGACACGCTGCTGACCGACGCCCTCGCCCTCGCCGCCGACCGCGCCATCGTCACCATGGGCGTCGGCACCAACAACACACGCAGCACGGTCCGGAACGCAGCCCGCGCCCAGGAGTTGGGGGCCCACGCCGGGCTACTGGTGCTCCCATATTACAACAAGCCCACGCTCTCTGGCCTCCGCGAGCACGTGCGGGCGGCCTGCGCGCCCGGGCTCCCCATCGTGGTGTACCACGTGCCCGGCCGCACCGCGCAGCGTCTCAACCCGACCGAGTTGGCCATCCTCTGTGAGATCGATGGGGTCGTGGCCGTCAAGGAGGCCACCGGTGATGTCGGATATGGTGTGGACTTCCTTGGGCGCTCGCGCTGCCCCGTCCTGAGCGGGGACGATGCCACGTGGCTGCCGCTCTTGTCGGTGGGGGGCGCGGGGGTGATCTCGGTCCTGTCCAACGTCGCCCCGCGCCGGACGGTCGCGGTGTGGGAGGCCTGGAAGCGCGGCGACACCACGACGGCGCGGCGCGAGCATCTGGCCCTCCAGCCCCTGGTCCGCTACCTGTTCGCCGAGACCAACCCCATCCCGGCCAAGATGATCATGGCGGAGATGGGCCTGTGCACCGCCGAACTGCGGCTGCCCCTCCTGGCCGGCGTCCGGCCTGACGACTGCCTCCTGGTCGACCTCGCCTGATGGCCGCGCCGCTGCGGATTGGCGTCCATGGTGCCACCGGGCGGATGGGGTCCCTGGTGCTGGCCGAGCTGCGCGCCACCCCGGACCTCGACGTGGCGTGGACGGCAGGGCGCGATCTGCCCCGCGAACTCGATGCGGACGTGGTGATCGACTTCTCGACCCCTGAGGCCTTCGCCCGGCTTCTGGCCGTGGCCAGATGGCCGATCGTCTCGGGCACGACCGGATTCGACCTCCCCGCGACGCCCGCCGTGGCGCTCTTGCATGCCGCCAACTTCAGTGTCGGCGTGGCCCTGCTCGCGAGGCTGGTGCGCGCGGCGCGGCAGGCGCTTCCCGAGTGGGACCTGGAGCTGGTCGAGCTCCACCACCACCAGAAGCGCGATGCGCCAAGCGGAACCGCGCTGCGGCTCGTCGAGGGGCTGGGACCGCTGACCCTCGGCCACACCGCCCTCCGCGTGCCGGGATCGGTGGGCGTCCACGCCGTCCGGGGTGGTGACATCGTGGGGGAGCATCGGGTGTACCTGTGCGGCCCGGGCGAGCGCGTGGAGCTTGCCCACGTCGCCACGGACCGCGCCGTCTTCGCCGCGGGGGCGGTGCACGCCGCCCGCTGGCTGGTCGGGCGTCCCGCCGGCCGCTATGGCCTCGACGACGTCCTCGGCGGCGACCAGGGGCCCCATGCGATAGCATAGCGGCGGCCCGGAGCCGTCCATGCTTTCCCTCCTCCTCGACCTGTCGGCCTGCACCACCGACACCGCCCCGGTCGACACCGCCGATACCGGCGACACCGCCGACACGGCTGAGGACACTACCCCGGTCTGGTCGCAGTTTCGGATCGAGAGCTCGTCCACCATCAACGGCATCTACGCCTCCGGCAGCGGCGTGTTCGCCGTCGGCACTGGCGGTTTTGCATGGAGCGGCAGCGGTGGAGACTGGACCTTCATGGACATCGACGTCGACGGCGCCGACATCACCGACCTCTGGGGTCAAGGCAAGAACGAAGACGCAGTGCTCGCAGCCTCGACCGAAGGCGGCACCGTCGCACAGTACGGCGGCGGCAGCTGGACGACCGGCACCATGGGCGACACCAGCGCGCTCAAGGGTGTCGGCGGGTCCGACGTCAGCTCGCTGTTCGCGGTCGGTTGGGGGCGCGCCTGGAGTTACGACGGCGCCGCCTGGGTGTACGAGGCCATCCCGGAGACCGGCGACAAGCTCAACGACGTGTACGGCGGCGGCGAAAAGGCCTTTGCCGTCGGCGACGGCGGCACCAGCCTTGTCCGGCAGGGTGGTGCGTGGGCGAAGGAGGAGACCGGGGTTGACGTTGCGCTCAACGCGGTCGACGGCTCGGGCCCAACCGACGTCTGGGCGGTGGGTGAAGCGGGAACCGTACTCCACAACGGCGGCGATGGCTGGAAGCGGGTGGACGACATTCCCACGACCGAGACGCTGTGGGCGGTCTTCGTGCCCGAAGAGGGCGTGGTGTACGCTGTGGGCAGCAACGGGGTCGCGATCCGCAAGATGGACGGCGAATGGAAGCGCCTGTACTCCGGAATCGACAACATCCTGTACTCCGTCCACGGCGCCACCTCCACCAACGTCTGGGCGTCGGGCAACCGCGGCATGGTCATCCAGTACAAGGACTAGTACGAGTCACCCACCGCGGACGCTACTGGCCCGCGTCGTTCATCTTCCACCTGATCTTGCGGAGCTGACCGCGCAGGATCGCGACCTCGCCCTCGTCCAACTGGGCGCGCTGCAGAATGCGCCGCAAGGTGGAAACCACCAGCAGCGGCTCGTGCCCCACAAGGTAGGTGGACAGCTCCAGGGTGCTCAACCACTCCTGGACCAGCGGCTCCATCACCCCGAGCTGGGTGGTGCTGCGAAGGCCGGGGGCCGCCGGAGCGGCGCCGCGTTTGGGGCCCCCGCGACGGCCGGCGCCCTCGATGCGGGGCACATACCCGCGGCGCCGCGCTTCTGCGTGCAGCGCCTGCCCGACCAGGAGCACCGCCTGCCCGAGGTTGAGGCTGGCGTGGGCGTCGGTCGCGATGTGCACCAGGGCGTGCGCGTGCGCCAGCTCCTCGTTGGCGAGCCCGTGATCCTCCGGGCCGAAGAGGATCGCGACCGGCCCCTCGCCCTCGAAGACGCGCACCGCACAGGCCTCGGGGTCGAACGCGGGCCAGGGACTGTGGCGCCCACGCGCCGTCGTCGCGACCACAAAACGGCAGTCCACCACCGCGGCCCCTACATCGCCTACGTAGCGAGCGTGGTCGACGATGTCCTCGGCCCCGGGTGCCATCCAGCGCGCGCGATCAACATCGAGCGCGGGCGGAGCGACGACGACCAATCGCCGCAAGCCCATGTTCTTCATCGAGCGGGCCGTCGCCCCCACGTTCCCGGATTGCAGGGGCCGCACGAGCACGACGACGACACCTTCGCGAAGCACCCGCGTCGCTTCGTCCACCCCACCATCGCCGACACCCTGCGGCGCCGGCTCAGTCACCGGCGAAGAGCCCGCGGAACCAGGTGGTGACCTTGCCCCACAGCGAGTCGTCCGGCGGCGGGGGGGCGAAACTGGGCGGCGCCGGCGGCCGAGCGGGCGGCGCGTCACTCTTTGCCGCCGTCGGCTCCGTCAAGTCGGGGCGCGCGACGGCGTCGCCCCCGATGGCGGCGGCCATCGACGACTGCGGCATGGTGAAGGCGACCGGCGGGGGGCCCGGGACGGCGGCCTTCTCGGGCTCTTGCGCCCCCTTGTCCTTGTCGTCCTTGGCCTTGCCCAGCTTCAGCGTGCTCTCGACCGTCTGGCCGGTCTGCTTGTCGCGGGCGGTCAGATTCAGGATGCCTTCGCTGTCGATGTGGAAGGTGACCTCGATCTGCACCTTGCCCTTGGGCGCGGGGCGGATGTTGTTGAACACGAAGGTGCCGAGGATTTCGTTCTCGGCGCACAGCGACGATTCGCCCTGGTAGATGCGGAGCATGATGCTGCGCTGATTGTCCTTGGACGTCGTGAGCGTGCGGGACTTGTAGTCGGGCAGGGGCTGGTTCTTTTGGAACAGCACGTGCATGGACCCGTCGACCTTGTTGATCCCGATGGGCATCGGCAGGACGTCGAGCAGCGTGACATCGTCGTTGTTGGCAACCCCGGCCAGCGAGTGCGCCATGATGCTGGCGCCGATGCCGACGGCTTCGTCAGGATGGACGCCCTTGCTGGGCGGTTTTCCCATGAACTCGGTGATGCGGCGTTGGACCATGGGCATCCGGCTTTGGCCGCCGACCAGGAGCACCTCGTCGATCTGGCCGCGGGAGGCCCCGGCCTCCCGGTAGATCCGCTCCACCGTCTGGATGGTGCGCTCGACCAGATCCCCGCACAGCTCCTCGAGCTTGTCGCGGGTGAGCTCCATGTCGATGTCGAGGCCCGACCCCTCCTCCCGCTTGGTGATGAAGGGGATGTGCAACCGCGTCCGCATGACGCTTGAGAGCTCGATCTTCGCGGTCTCGGCGGCGTCGCGGATGCGCTGGATCGCCACGCGGTCGTACGAGAGGTCGATGCCGTGCTGCCGCTGGAACGACTCCAGGACCCACTGCATGACCCGGTCGTCGAAGTCCACACCCCCGAGGAAGGTGTCGCCGCCGGTGGCGATGACCTCGAAGATCCGCTCCTTGATGTCGATGACCGAGATGTCGAAGGTGCCGCCGCCAAGGTCGTACACCGCAATTCGCTGGTTGAGGTTCTTGCCGAGGCCGTAGGCCAGGGCCGCCGCAGTGGGCTCGTTGAGCACGCGGAGCACCTTGAGGCCCGCGAGCTTTCCCGCCGCGCGAACCGCCTGCCGCTGCCGATCGTTGAAGTACGCCGGCACGGTGATGACCGCCTGGTCGACGTCGGCGCCCAACGCCTCTTCAGCAACCTCGCGAATTTTGCGGAGGATCGCCGAGCTGATCTGTTCCAGCGTGAAGATCTGGTCGCGGACCTTGATCAAGACTTCGGACGACTCGCCTTCGACCAGTTCGTACGTGAAGACCTGCTTGACCTTTTCGATGGTCTTGGAGTGGTAGTTACGGCCGATGAGCCGCTTGGCCGCCGCCACGGTATTGGTGGGATTGAGCTGCGCCTGATTCTTCGCGTCGTGGCCGACCAGGCGGTCGCCCTTTTCGTCGATCGCGAACACCGAGGGGATGGTCGACTGCCCACCCTTGTACGTGATTACCCTCGGTTTGCCACCCTCGACAATGGCGGCACACGAGTTGGTCGTGCCTAGGTCAATCCCGATCGCCTTGCCCATGCTCTCGTCGTCCAGCGTGATCTTGATCGGCATGTACCACGGTCACCCCGACATGGTCAAACTCCGTCGAGATCGACCATTACTTTGCCCTCACGTCGGTCCGTGCTCTTGACGAGCGCGTCGAGTGCGCCCGTGAAGGGAAGCCGACTGGTGACCATCGGGCGGATGGGGAGGCGCCCCCGCGCCAGGAGCCTCAGGATGCGCGGAAAGCACCCGCCACCCACGTGCCCGCGCGCGCCGACGATGCCCGCCGCGTGGGTCACGAGCGCGTCCAGCAACACCGGAGCGCGTCCGCCGGTCCGGCCCAGGTACACCATGCGGCCGCCCGGGGCGAAACACCTCTCGATCGCCGGCATGGTGAGGTGGGCGGCGCCCGCCGCCTCGACGACCATGTCCGCGCCCCAGCCCGCGCTCATGGTGCGGAGCACCTCCGCGGGGTCGATGCCGAGCGGATCGTACGCGAGGTCCGCCCCGAGCTGCAGGGCGAGATTACGTCGTTCGCCCACGGGGTCGAAGGCGGCGATGCCCGCGGCACCCGCCGCGCGAGCCAACGCCACGGCCCCCAGCCCGATCGGTCCACACCCGAAGACGCCGACCCACGCGCCCGGCCGCAATCCGCCCGCGGCAACGAACATCCCGTTGTACGCGCATCCCACCGGCTCCACGAGCGCGGCGATCTCCAACGCAGCCCCCGCGCTCCCCACGCGGTCGGCGAGGTCGTCCAACTTCCACAAGAAGCGCTCCTTCGCCACGATGTACTCGGCGAACGCGCCGGGCGCCGAGAAGCCGACCATCTCCAGGCGACCGCATTGGTTCGGGCTCCCCACGCGGCACGCCTCACACACGCCACAGCCGACCATCCCCTCGGCCACGACCAGGTCGCCCACCCGCAGATCGAGGACGCCAGCCCCGAGCGCCACGACCTCGCCGCTGTACTCGTGGCCGATGACACAGGGAAGCCGCGCCGGACCCGAGAAGAGCGGGTAGCCGTCGGCATCGACCTCGTAGCAGTGCGTATCACTGCCGCAGACACCGCACCGACGCACCTTGATCACGACTTCCCCGTGGCCGGGCGTGGGGTCCGCGACCGTCTCCCAGGCGAAGGTCGGGCGCCGCCAGACGAGGTGGGCCGGGGCCTTCCGCTCGGCCGCCTGCTGCGCCGACGGCAGAAATCCCATACGGGGCTCCCACTCCCCGCGCATCACGACGGCTCTCATGCGGGAGGCCCGGTGAGGCAGACCTCGAGGATCGCGCGCTCGTTGGCCTTGGTCACTTCGAGCGACCAACCGCCGTACAGCACCTTCTCACCCACGGCCGGAACATGTCCAAGTCGCGATAGAATATAGCCGGCGAGCGTCTCGTAGTCGCCTTCGGGCAGCGCGAAGCCCGTGACCGCCAACAGGGCTTCGCCCTCGACACGCGCGCTCGCGATCCAGACGCCTTCTCCCGACCGCCGCACCAGCGGCCGGCGCCGATCGAACTCGTCTTCGATGTCACCGACCAGCTCTTCGAGGATGTCCTCGATCGAGATGAGCCCTACACCACCACCATATTCATCCACAACCAATGCGATCCGCTGCCGACGTCGGCGCAGGTCGACGAAGAGTTGGTCGACCCGCTTGGTCTCCGGCGCGTACATCAGGTCGGTGTGCATGATGGTGCTGACCGGCGCCAGGTTGTCGGGCGCGAACATCAGGTCGGCGTGCATGACCACCCCTACGATGCGGTCAACGCGCTTGCGATAGACCACGAGACGCGAGAATCCGCTCTCGATCGCGGTCGCGACCGCCTCACCGACGGTGGCCGTCTCAGGCACGCCCACCACCTCGATGAGGGGGACCATCGCGTCCCGAACGCTGGTCTCACTGAAGTTGAAGACGCGCAGGATCATCTCGCGCTCCTCGGCCCGGATGTCGCCCGTGGGCGAGTTGTCGAGGAGGAGTTGGATGTCTTCGCGACGCACCGCGTCGGCCTCCCCCTTGACGCCCAGGACCCGGTACAAGAGCGCCGTGAAGCGGTCGAGGAGCCACAACGCGGGCGCCAGGAGTCGGGACAACAGGAACAGCGGCACCACGAGGCGGGGCGCCCAGGCCGTGGAGAACTGGTGGAAGACCGACTTCGGGATCAACTCGCAGGCAATCACCGTCACGACGGGGAGGAGGGCGGCGACCACCAGCGACGGCCGATCGGTGGCGCGCCCGACCAGATCGCGGGCGATGGTCGTCCCGGCGACGCTGGAGACGGCGACCCCCGCCAGGCAGGTTCCCACCAGCCGGGTAGGGTTCTTCAGCATCGCGAGGACCCGCGCCGCAGCCGCATCGCCACCGTCGGCGCGCGCCTGGAGCAGGAGCCGATCCGCGCCCATCAGCGCGATCTCGCTGCCAGAGAAGAACGCCTGCCCCGCGAGGCACAGTGCCATCAACAGCAGGCCGGATTCGACCGTCACGGTGACACCGCGCCCGGCTGCTCGGCCGCCACCGTCACGCGCACCTCAGTGATCCGACGACCGTCGAGGCCGGACACCACGAAGTGCAGCCCATTCCACTCGACCTCGTCCCCTTCTTCCGGCGCGCGGGCCAGCAGGTGGAAGACGAAGCCCGCCACGGTGGTGTACTCGCCCTCCGGGAGCTCGCGGTCGAAGCGGGTCCAGAAGTCATCGACGTCCATCGCCGCCCGGACGAGGTAGGTACCGGGGCTCAGCACGGTCACGTCGCGCTCTTCGGAGTCGGTTTCGTCCAGCACCTCTCCCACCAGCTCACGGAGCAGATCGTCGAGGGTGACCAGACCGACGCAGGAGCCGTGTTCGTCGACCACCAACGCCATGTGGATGTTCGTCTGGCGAAACTCGCGCAGCAGGTCCTGGGCGCGTTTGGAGGGCGGCACGTACATGGCGGCGTGCAGGAGCTTCTGGAGCTGTCGGGCATTGGGCGGTGGGCCACCCCGAACGCGCAGGAGATCCTTGACCAACAGGACGCCGACGATGTTTTCGGGTTGGCCGTGCCATACCGGGACGCGGCTGTACCGCGCGTCCTTGAGTCCGGCCAGCAACTCCGGCCAGGGCAGGGCGACCGACACCGCGTAGATGTCGGGGCGCGGCGTCATCACCCGGGACACGGGGAGGTCGCCGAACTCGAACACCCGGTGGATGATCTCCTGCTCCATGGGCTGGATGACTCCCGTCCGCAGCCCCTGATCGATGAGCGTGCGGAGCTGCACCTCTTGGAGCCGGTCCCCTTCCAGCACTGGCTGCACCCCGAAGATGCGGAGCACGAAGTCGGCGAAGCGGGTGAGCAGATAGCGGAGCGGGCTCACCATCTCATTCCAGAACGACAGCGGGCGGGCGACCACCCGCGCCACGCGGCGCGCGAAGCGGATGCCGAGGGTCTTGGGGACGACGTCGCCGAAGAGCACCAGGCAGGGCGCCACCACCACGATGCTGAGCCACGGCCACTGGGGGTACAGCTCCACCACCATCTGCGCGGCCACCGCTGAAAGCGCGATGTTGGCGAGCTCGTTGCCCATCAGGATCGCGGCGAGCACTCGCCGCGGACTCGCGAGCAGATGCCGCACGGTCTCGCCCAGCGACCGATCCTCCTTGAGGGCCTCGCGATCGACGTGTTGCAGCGAGAACAACGCCGCCTCGCTCATCGAGAAGAAGGCCGACACCCCGAGGAGCAACAGCAGGAAGATGACGGTGGCGAGTGCGGGACTCAGACGGGGACTCCAGAGAAATGATCGAAGTGCGACGCCGGCCACCGCGCGTGGCCGACCAGCAGAGGACCTGCGTCGTGGGTGATGGCACCGACCCGGGTGACGGTGACCCCGTGCTGCGCCGCACCGGAGCATATCGCAACCGCCGAGGCAGGGTCGGCGGTGAAGCAAAGCTCATAGTCCTCGCCGAACGCGACCGATTCCGCCAGCGGCCGTCCACCTGGCAGCAGATCCGGGTCGATACGGGCCCCCGCTCCCGACGCGCGGCACAACCGGGCGAGGTCCCGGGCCAGTCCGTCGGACAGGTCGATCATCGCGGTGGCAAGCCCGGACTCCGCCAAAGCGGCGCCGAATTCGACGGGCGGCTCGGGGCGGCGGAGCCACGCCATCGCCCCCGCGCCGGGGGCCTGCCGCAACCACGCCTCCGCGCTTCGTCCCAGCTCCCCCGTGACCCAGACCTCGTCGCCCACCCGGGCGGTTGAGCGCATCACCGGCGACACCGCCCGGCCGACGACGGTGAGCGTCAGTACGCGAGAATACACGGCGCGCGTGGTGTCGCCGCCGACAAGCGGCAACCGCCAATGCCGCAGCGCCGCGTCCAACCCGGTGAGGAACGCCTGCCACCACCCCCGATCCAAGGGTGCAGGGAGCGTCGCGGCGAGGGTGGCCCAGCGCGGGCGCGCGCCCATCGCCGCGAGGTCGGAGACGTTGACCGCGACCAACTTCCAGCCCACATCCGACGGCGCCAGACGGTGATCCCAGTGCACCCCTTCCACCATGGTGTCGGTGGTCACGACGTCGCCCGCGCCCACCACTGCCGCGTCGTCACCGACGCCGAAGCCGCCCTCGGTCGCCCCACCGAGCGCGCGGACCGACTGCACGACGAAGGCCTCGTCCGGGTCCTCTTCGGTGGCCTGCCTACTGGCCATCGCCAGCCGCCGAGTACAGGGGCGCCACCCCGCCGCCACGGACGGTCAGTAGCGTCCAGTCGCGACGCGCTGTTCGCTCTGGAGAGAAGCCGTGCAGGCCGCTGACCGGGTCCAGTAGGTCCACCGCGAGCAGGTTGACGGCGACGTCGTCGCCCTCGGCCTTGAGCGCCGCCGCGGCCACCCGGAGGGAGTCGTACCCCACGGCCTCGACGACACTCGCCTCGCCCTTGCCCTCCTCCTTCCAGCGCCCCACGAAGTCGCGCACTTCTGACCGGCCGTCGCCGGACCAGAACGCGTCGACGAAGAGCGAGTCGTGCACGTAGTCGCCACCGCGCCGCGGCCACTCGGGGTTGTTCCAGGCGTTGAGCCCGACCAACCCCAACGGGACGTCGTCGCGCCGCGGTCGAAACCCGCCGATCGGAAACTCCTCGAACGCCAGCGCCGACGCCAGGAGCGCGGCGCGTTGGTACCCATCCGGAACGAAGATGGCGTCGTAGTCGATCGTCGGGGGCAACGTCGCCTTCTTGGGGTCGCCGCCGTTCCGCCTGACCGCCTGCTGCACGGCGTAGTACTCGCCGGAGCGCGCCTTGTAGTCCTTCTTGCCGAGCACCTTGGCAACCGACCGGAAGTCGGTGGCCGAGGGTTCGTAGTCGACCTTGGCGGCGACCGTCCCTCCCCGCGCCTCGACGAGGGCCTGGAACGCGCGCGCCGCGGCCTCCCCGAAGGGGGTCTTGGGGTGGATGATCGCGAAGCGGCCCCACCCACGGGCCCCCATCAGGTCGTCGAGCAGGACCGATATCTGCTCGGACACCGAGGGGTAGGGCCGAAAAATCTGGTCGCCCACGGCCAGCGCCTCGTCCGCGCTGGAAAATGGCAGCATCGGGGTGTGGAGCGCCTGGGCGGTCGGCGCGCAACCGAGGGTCTCCTCCCGCGTCAGCGGCCCCAGGACCAGCGCGGCGCCCGACTCCAAGACCGCCTTTTCGACCGCCTTCTGGCAGCCGTCAGCGGTGCCGCCCGAGTCCTGGACGACCAGCTCGACGCCGCCCACGACCCGCGACGCGAGCTGGATCGCGTCGCGGAGCTGCCCCCCGGGGAGCGCGTATTCCCCCGTCAGCGGCAACACGACCGCGATCACGTTGCGACGGACCGGTGTGCCGCGGCTGGCGCGGTCGAGCCCATAGGCGGCTTCACGCACAAACGGGGAGTCCGGGAACTCCACGACGAAGCGCTCGGCATGTGCCTTGAGCTCCGCAAACCTGGCCGCGACGATGTCCCCCCGGACAAGCTCGATGGCGGCCAGGTCGGCCGGCCGACCGTCCGCGGTCGGCTTCGCCGCCGAAACGACGGGGCCGAGCTGCGTTCGAAGGGCGTCCACCGCCGCCTGAATGCGACGGGCTTCGCGGGTGCCGCGCGCGGAAGCATCGGCCCGTCGCAAGGCGTCCCTGGCCTTGACGGCGCCATCCGCGCCGGCGCGGGCCTGCGCCACGAGCAGCCAGCGGTCGGCGTTGAGCGTGCCGGGAACGCCCGCCTCGGTGATGAGCTCGAGGGTGGCGAGCGTGTTGCCGCTGGCGGCTCCCTGCGCATTGAGCACCGCCAAGCCCACCTTGGCGGGCTCGCGGGCGGGATGCGTCGCGAAGTCTGCGGCGATCCTGGTGAACGCATCGCGAGCCGGCCCCTGATCGCCCGCAAGCCGCCGGTACTCGGCGCTGTACAACAGCAGCCAGGGCAATTCCTCCGGGGGGGCCGCCAGCTGGGCCTCCTCCAGGAGCGTGGCGGCGGAGCGCGCATCGGGTGCGTCGGCGGCCTTCTTGACGATGGCGGGCGGACCGGACGCACCGAAGGCCAGGGTCGCGGCGAAGACGAGTGCGATCATGGTTGACGCTCGCGGAGCGCATCGGTCCATGCGCGCTTCTTGGGGTGAGCGCCGGCCCCCGCGCGCCGGGCGAACTCCTCCAGGGCGGCGCGGGCGTCGGCGTCAAGTCGCGCCGGGACCTCCACCACGAGCCGGGCGTGCAGATCTCCACGACCGGCGCCGTCCGGGCCGGGCAGCCCGCGCCCCGGCAGCCGGAACGCCTTGCCAGAGGCGGTCCCCGCCGGCACCCTGATGTTGGTGGAGCCGTCCAGCGTGGGAACCACCACCTCGGCGCCCAGCGCCGCCTCCGCAAAGGTGATCGGCACCTCGCAGAGCAGGTCGTTGCCGCGGCGGCGAAACAGCGGGTGGTCTTCGACATCGATGAGCACGAGCAGATCCCCGGCCGGACCGGTGCTTCCCGACACCCCGGGTCCGTCGTTCCCCTTCCCCCGCAGCTTCAATTTCTGACCGGTGGCGACGCCGGCCGGCACCTTGACCTTCAACGTCTCTTCGGAGAGAGCGCGCCCTTCGCCGGCACATCGCGCACACGGACGTTGCGAGCGATACCCGCGCCCCGCACAGAACGCGCAGTCATTGCGGAGAAACCGCCGCGTCGCGGACTTGCCGGTGCCCTTGCACTGGTCGCAAGGCGTCCGGCCCTCCATCGCCGCCCCCGCACCCGCGCAGTCGCGACAGGTCACGGTCCGGCGGACGAGGACGCTGCGCTCGACGCCGGCCGCGGCCTCTTCCAGCTTCAGTTGCACGGTGTATCGGAGGTCCTCACCTCGATCGCCGGGCCGCTTGCGCCCGAACAGGCCGCCGAGCGCATCGAGGAACATCTCGTTGACGTCCTCGGGCCGCGGCGGCTTGCCGTCGTGGGTGTAGAGCGCGCCAAGACGATCGAAGCGGGCGCGCTGCTCTGGATCGCCCAGCACATCCCACGCCTCGGCCACATCACGAAAGCGGCGTTCAGCCTCAACATCCCCCGGGTTGCGATCGGGGTGCCACCGCAGGGCCAGGGCACGAAAGGCCTTCTTGACCTCGTCGGGTGCGGCGGTGCGCGGCACACCGAGGGTGGCGTAGTAGTCTCGACGGGCCAATCCGGTGCTCCGAAGGGGAAGCTATCGCGGGGCGGGCGGAATCAGGCCTCGTCGTCGACGTTGCCCTCGTCGATGGACATCTCCGGCGGCACGTAGCCAGCACCCCCCAGCATCGCCTGGTCCGCGCGGGCGGAGGCGTAGATGCTCTCCGACAGGCGCTGCGCGGCCAGGGCGAGGCGTTCACGGGCGCGGCCCAGCGCGGCGCCATTCGCGGAGTCCAGCACCGACTCGGCGCCGTGCACGGCCTCGCGAATGTGAAGGGCATCATCGGAAGAGACGCTGGCCGCGTACTCCTCAAGCCCACGCCGCGTCGCGTAGATCAGCCCGTCGAGCTGATTGCGCTCCTCCGCCAGCGCACGGCGGTCACGGTCACGGGCGCGGTGCTCCTCCGCCTCGACGATCATCTGCTCGATGTCGTCGGAGCTGAGCCCGCTGCTGCTGACGATGCGCGCGCTCTGCTGGCGCCCGGTGCCCTTGTCCTTGGCGTGGACGTTGAGCAGGCCGTTGCTGTCCAGCTCGAAGATGACCTCGATCTCGGGCACGCCGCGGGCCACCGGGGGGAGCCCGCGCATCTCCAAGATGCCGAGTGAGCGGTTGTCCTCCACCATCTCGCGCTCGCCCTGGACGATGTGCACGCGCACCATGTCCTGGTTGTCCTGCGCGGTCGTGAAGATTTTACTCTTACGACAGGGAATGGTGGTGTTCCGGACGATGATCGGCTCGAACATCCCGCCGGCGGTCTCGATCCCGAGCGAGAGCGGGGTGACGTCCAGCAGGAGGACGTCCTTGACCTCGCCCTTGAGCACGCTCCCCTGGATGGCCGCCCCCACCGCCACGACCTCGTCGGGATTGATCCCGCGGTCGGGCTGCATCCCGAAGATCTCCGCAACCTTTTCCTGGACACGCGGCATCCGCGTCATGCCCCCGACCAGGAGCACCGCGTCGAGATCCTTTGCCTTGATCCGGGCGTCCTTGAGTGCGGCACGACATGGCCCATCGAGCCGGTCGATGAGGTCGACCACGAGCGCCTCGAACTGCGCGCGGGACAAGCTCGCCATCAAGTGCTGCGGACCGTCCGCGGTGACTGCGAGGAAGGGGAGGTGGATTTCGGTCTCGGTGACGCTGGACAGCTCGTGTTTCGCCCTTTCTGCCGCCTCGCGCACCCGCTGCAACCCCACCGCATCGCCAGACAGATCGACGCCCGTTTCGGTCTTGAACTGCTCCATGAGCCGGGTGACGACGCGAGCGTCGAAGTCGTCGCCGCCGAGGAAGGTGTCACCGTTCGTGGAACGAACCTCGAAGACGCCGTTGTCGATTTCCAGAACGGAGATGTCGAACGTGCCGCCGCCGAGATCGAAGACGGCGACGCGCTCATGGTTCTTCTTCCCGAGCCCATAGGCGAGCGCCGCTGCTGTCGGCTCGTTGATGATGCGGAGCACATCGAGCCCGGCAATTCGGCCCGCGTCGCGCGTCGCGGCGCGTTGGGCGTCGTTGAAGTAGGCAGGGACGGTGATCACCGCCTCGGTGACCGTCTCGCCCAGGTAAGCCTCGGCCGTTTGCTTCATCCGGTCGAGCACCATCGCCGCGATCTGTTGCGGCGAATACTCGACGCCGCCGATGTCGATCCACGCATCCCCGCCCGGCGCCTCGCAAATCGAGTAGGCCACCATGCTCCGCACACGCTGAACCTCCTCGTCCTGGTAACGGCGCCCGATCAGCCGCTTCGCAGAATGCACGGTCCGAGTGGCGTTCGTCACCGCCTGCCTTCGCGCGATCGCCCCGACAATCCGATCCCCCTCCCGCGGAAACGCAACGACCGAGGGGGTCGTGCGGGTGCCCTCGTCGTTGGGAATCACCAGCGGTTCTCCGCCTTCAATAACGGATACACACGAATTTGTCGTGCCAAGATCAATACCAATCACCTTGCCCATGCGCGAGTCCCTCAACCGGTGGCGGATCCTATCACTCTTCCCTGCTTTGGGGGGAAGGGGCGGCGCCCCTTCCCCTACCGCGCCACCAACTCGGGTATCCGACCTCCGGCCTCCAACCTTCGGTTTCCTGCCTGCGGCGGGCCCAGAACGAGCGCCCCGCGCAGTGATGCCGACTGACGCAGACTCGGATCGGATGCGCGACCGAAGCGGCCTCCCCCTGCGGCGCCATCCCCTTCGGCGACCTCATGGCGGAGCCTACCCAGCGTCCTCATCGGCGGCGACGACGACGCGAGCCGGACGAATCAGCCGACCGCGCGCCACGAACCCCGCGCTGACCTCGTTCACGATGCACCCAGGCAGGACATCAGAGGTGGGCATGCGAAGCAGGGCTTCATGGAGCGCCGGGTCGAAGAGCACCCCCGTGCCGGCATCGATCCGCTCTACACCGAGCCGACGAAGGAGCCCGTTGAACTGATCCGAGATCATCGTGAGGCCCATCTGCACGCGAGCCGGGTCTTGGCTGGCATGGGTCAGCCCGCGTTCGACGTTGTCGATGACGTCCACAAGCCCGCGCAGCACGCGCTCCTCCGCCGCACGTTCGGCCTCCTCGCGATCGCGGCGGACGCGCGCGCGCGACGCATCAGCGTCCGTCACCGAGCGCTGCGCCGCCTCCCGCAGCTCACGATTCATGCGGTCGAACAGATCCGAGCGCTGCTGCGCCCCTTGCAACTCGAATTCGAGCTTCCGGATCCGCTCCGAGGCGTCGGTGAGACGCAAGCTCAGGATCTGCCGACTGGACAGGTCCGAGCCATCTGGAGTGCCCGTCGCGCGACCGGGATCCGTCAGCGTAGGCGAGTCGGCGGAGCCGCCGTCGTACACGTCCCGATCTGGCGGGCCCGAACGGTGCGCCTCGGACTCCAGATCGACCGTGACCGGGTCGCCGGTCTCCTCCTGAAAGCGCGACGGGGCAAATCCTTTGCGTTTCTTTGGTCTCTGTCGCGACTCGACAGCCGACATCGCGGCCGCGATCAACTCGGGATCAATGTCGATAGCAAAACCTTCAGCGGCGTCATCATCTGGCTCGGGATCCATACACATCACTCCGCGCGCGCAAACTATGCCTCAGTTGGCGCCGCGGCCATGTCGGTTTTTGGTAGAGGCCGAGGCGATGCCGGTGGAAATCCCGTCGACGAGCACGAATCCTGCCGGTTCGAGAAGCAGAAATCCACCGCACCGGCGCACCAGCCCAGCGCGTTCGTATTCGCCGGGTACCGACACTGATATGCCGGTGACCGCGCGTACACGTTCGACGTCGACGCCGTCGATGTGGCGGAGCGTCGACCACACCAATTCGAAAAAAAGCGCCTCGGGGCTCGGCTGCTCCTCCTCCGCCTGCCGGCCGGCCAGCCACGCCTCGACGTCGGGGGTGTTGGCTACCCGGATTCCGGACGGCCTCCACCCGTGCGCCCCCGGCCCCAGTCCGGCCCAGCGCCGGCCACGCCAATAGTGCTCGTTGTGCACCGAACGATGACCGACGCGAGCGAAATTGCTGACTTCATAGCGCCGGCGCCCGCTCGCCTCCAGGGTCTCGACCGCGGCGTCGTGAAGCGCGCGCCAGTGGTCGTCGTCGACGACCTCGTGCCCGTCGGCCTCGTAGCGAGTCCCAGGCTCGATGGTGAGCCCGTAGAGCGACACGTGGGGCACGCCGTGGTCAAACACCACCTGGAGGTCGGCGGCGAGTTCCTCCGGCCGCTGTCCCGTCAGTCCGAACATCAGATCCACGCTTGTCGATGCGAAGCCGGCGGCCTGACTGAACGCCAGCGCCGCGAGCGACTGGCGCGAGCTGTGGGCCCGACCCAGCCGTGGCGCCAGACGGCCTTGGAACGTCTGCACGCCGAGAGACAGGCGGGTGACCCCGAGATCGCGCCACGCGCGCACGGACTCCGGCGTCACGTCCTCCGGATTGGCCTCCAGGCTGACTTCGCCCGCCGGCGCCACGGCGCGCGCCACCGCCGCGAGCACGGCCGGATCGGCCCGGGAGGGGGTGCCGCCGCCGAAGCTGAGCGTCGTGGGACTCCCGACGAAGTGCCCGCGCTCGCGCTCCCAGTCCGCGAGCACCCGGTCACGCCAGGCCTCGTCCGGCCGGTGTCGTCGGGTGTCGACCACGAACGCGCAGTAGGGGCAGCGGCTGCGACACCACGGGACGTGGACATAGACGCCGTACATGGTCGATGGGATAACTGCCGCCGATGACCTTCGAGACCCTGCCCAACGGGATGCGCGTGGTGCTGCTCCCGGACGAAGGGCCCGACGTCGCAGCCGCCTATCTGTGGATCAACGTCGGAAGCACCGACGAAGCCCCCGGAATGGAGGGGGCAGCCCACTTCATCGAACACCTCGTGTTCAAGGGCACGGAGCGCTACGGAGTGGGCGAATGCGCGGCGGCCATCGAGGCGATGGGCGGTGATCTCAACGCCTGGACCGGATTCGACGAGACCGTTTTTCACGCGACGGTGCGAGGCGCAGCCGCCGCGGGCGCCGTGGAGGTGCTGGCCGACATGATGCGCACCGCGCGGTTCGACGCCGAAGAACTCGAACGGGAGCGCGGAGTGGTCATCGAAGAGATCCGCGGCGGTGACGACGACGTCGGCTTGGTCCTCAGCGAGGCCCTGTACGCCGCCGCCTGGCCCGGCGATCCCTACGGGCGGTCGATCATCGGCACCACCGCCAGCGTTCGCGCCCTGCCCCGGGCCGCGCTCCTCGACTTCTATACCCAGCGTTATGTACCCGCCAACGCGTGCATCGCGGTGGCGGGACGCTTTGACGAGGCCAGCGTGCGGGCGTGCATCAGGGCTCGCTTCGCCGGCGGCCCCGCCGCGCCGCCACGGGGCCGGACACGACGCGCGGCCCCGCGCGGGGGCGTTGCGATCCGCCTCCGCCGTCGCTTCGACACCCATCTGCTTCGGGTGGCGTTCCCCGCCGTTTCCCAGGCCGACGAGCGCGCCCCGGCCTTCGACCTGCTCACGTCGGCGCTCGGCGGCAACTCGGCCACGCCGCTCATCGCCGCCCTGCGGGCGCATCCGGGTTGCTTCGACGCCAACGTCGACTTCGAGGCCGAGTCGCGGGGAGGCCTGTTGGTGATCGAAGCCCACGTGGCGCCCGGGAAAGAGGACGCCGTCCTCGACGTCGCCACCGGAATCCTCGCCGCCGCCGCGGCCGGTGCGATCGACCGAGGCGACCTCGCACGGGCCCGGGTCGGTCTCGCGGCCGAACGGCGCTTCCGCCACCAGACCGTCGACGGGCGCGCACACGAAGCCTGCTACGGGGCCGAGACCTACGGGGATCCCGAGGCCTGGCGGGCCTACGATGCCCGCGTGGCCGCCGTCTCAGCGGTTCAGATCCAAGAACTTGCCGCCGAGGTCCTTCGCCCCGAGACCGCGCTCGTCGTCGCGCTGAGCCGGCGAGCCGGCAGCCCGCGGCCGCGGTGGGCGCCGCTTCATCCGCCCGCGACGCCGAGCGGGGTGGTGCGGCACGTGCTGCCCGGCGGCGTCCGCGTGCTCGTCGAACGCGACTCCGGATCGATCGGGGCGATCCGCATCGTCGGCCTCGGCGGCCAGCTTGCCGAGCGCCCGGGCACCCGCGGACGGACCAATCTGTGGGCGAGGACCATTTCGCGCGGCGCCGGTGGACTCGCCGCCGAGCCGCTGGGTCGAGCCGCGAGCGGCCTGGGCGGCGGGCTCGGCGCGGCCGCCGGGCGCTCCAGCCAGGGCCTGCGGGCCGAGTTCCCCGCCGAGGGTTTCGCCGCGGGCCTGGAGTTGATTCTGCTCACCCTGCTCGATCCCACCTTCGACGCCGTGGAGGTCGAGCGGGCGCGGGCGGCCGTGCTCGACGAGCTGGCGTCGCGCGACGACGAGCCGGGCGAGCGCCTGAGCCTGGCCGTCTGGGCAGCCGCCTGTCCCGGACACCCCTGGGGACTGGACCCCTCGGGCACCCCCGCCACGCTCGCCGCGATCGGGCCCGGGTCCTTGCGGGCCTTCCATCGAGCCTGGGCCCGGCCCGGGAACCTCGTGGTCGGCCTCACCGGAGACCTCGACGTGGAATACGCCCTCGGCAGGCTCACGGCGGCGGCGGGCGCCTTGCGCGCCGGGCCTGCGGCGGCCACGCCCGGCCGGCTGGTCCACGCGACAGCCCCGCGTCGACTCTCCCTCCGGAGTGGGCGCGACCAGGCCCACTTGAGCGTCGCCTGGGCCGGCATCGGCATCTCGGACCCCCGCACCGGGGTCCTGGACGTGCTCATCGAGCTCCTCGGCGGCCAGTCGGGGCGACTCTTCATGGAGCTGCGGGAGGCCGAGGGTCTCGCCTACGCCGTCGGCGCCGAGTCCGTGGAGGGGCTCCCGGGCGGGCTGGTGAACTGCTCGATGGCGACGGATCCGGCGCGCCTGGACGCCGCGGAACGGGGCCTGATGGCAAGCATCGCGCGTGTGGCGGCCGGCGACTTTTCCCCGGAAGAGGTCCGGCGCGCCCAGGCGTCGGTGTTGGGTGCCGCCGAGGCCCAACTCCAGACCGCGGGCGCGCGCGCCAGCGAGGCTGCCTACGCGGAGCTCTACGGCCTCGACGGCGCGCGTTACCGCCAACAACTGCGCCGCGCGGAGGGCGTCTCGCATCCCGATGTCGCCGCGCTCGCCGCCGAGCTCTTCGCACGGCCGCTGGTGGTCGGACGGCTGTCCCCGCGATGACCACGACGCGCGACCTCCCCGCCGACGCGCTGGCCAGGGATGCCCTCCACACGCTCACGGCTAGGCGCGTCGTCGGACATGGACTCACCGCGCGCGTCGGTGCCCGAGCGTGGAAGCCACCACGCTTTGCGCCAGGCGCCAAGCTGTTCGCGCGGATCGGTATCGCCAATCCCTGGGACCCCGACACCAAAGAGCAGGGCGTCGGCCTCGGGGACGTCGCCATGCCGCAGACACGCCAGCCGGCGCCCCATCTGCAACCGCCCGCCCAGAAGGCACCGCCCAAGGGGCCGGCGCTGCCCAACATCCCCAGCGCGCCCACCCGGCGGGAGCCATCCGAAGCGAACGCCCCCAGCGGCAAGCTGGCCCCGAAGCTCGGCGACGTGCGCCGATTCGACCCGGCGGAGCTCCGTCCGAAAGAAGCGCCGAAGGCCAACGCACCGCCGCCCCCGAAGCCGCGCCCGCCCACGACGACGGGCACCTTCGGACCCGGTCCGACCAACCACCCGGTGGTGAAGTTGCCGATGCGCCCAGGCGTCTTCGCTCCCGGCGTCGGCGCCGGCCCCGGTCCGGTCACGGCCCCCGCCGCGGAACGCGCGGCGCCTCCTGCTCCCCCGGCAGCAACCCCCGCGGCGCCGCCGCCCGCGGTCGCCCCCGCGGCGGAGCCACCGAAGCCGGCGCCGGCGGTCAACCGAAAGCCGCGGGGCCCGTCCGCCGGGCTCGATGATCTCTTCGGCATGGGCGCCGACAACACCCGCATCCGCCTCCCCAAGCCCGCACCCGCCGGGGAAGGCGAGCCCCCCCGCCCGCGGCGCCCCGTCGTGACCAGCCCCGAAGAGTTGGCGCGGCTCGGCGTGGACCGTCGACCGCCGCCCCCCAAGCCCGCGCCGAAACCGGCGGGCGTCGCGCCACCAGCGGCGCGCGACCGGGAGCCGGATTCAGGCGAGTAGGCCGCCGGCTCATACCGATCAGGCGGGTTCAGCCGTACGGATCGTCGTGATGCACCGGTGGTGGTGGCGGCGGCGGCTCACGCGGAGGCGGCGCCGGGCGGCCCACGCCGCGTTTGCCCCCGAACTCAGCACGCAAAAGGAACACGGCCCCGGACGAGTCGGTGGTTCCCAGGTGGAAGGCACGCACCTCGCCGCCGAGCCGCGGCGCCCACCGCGGACCTGGAAAGAGCGCACGGGCGTACAAGCCACCCTCGCCGCCCGAGACGCCCGCGCCCACGTAGACGCCGCCGCTGGCGTTGGGATTGCCGAAGCCGAGCCCGACCTCGCCTTGCAGGAGCGCTGCCGGAACGTCACCGCCCCGGTAGGGTGCGACGAACCCGCTGGCGCTGAGGCCGAGCCACGTCTCCACGTAGGCGAAGCGCCAGTCCATCGTGCCGCCGAGCATCGGCGAGCCGGAAAGGTACTCCCCGCGACCGGTTTCCCCGCCGATGACCCCGCCGCCGACAAAAACCCCGAAGCTCGGGGCGGCGGCGGCGAAGGTGGCGAGCAACAGCAGCATCCGCGACTACGATAGCTCCGGATCAGCGGTCCGACAGGTACCGTGCGTAGACCGGATCAGCGGCGCCCACCTGGCCGGCGCGGGTGCGCAGCTCCGCGGCCCGGCGGGCATCTCCGGCGCTTTCGGCGACGCGCGCCCGCACCGCCCACCCCAACGCGTCGCTGGGGTCGAGCGTCGTCGCCCGCTCGCCGGCGATGGCGGCCTCGGCGAGCGTGCCGGACAGCCGAAGGTGCTCGGCGCTCCATGCGTGCGTCCTGGCGTCCTCCGCCAGGTACGGCAGGCTCGATGCGAGCAGAGTTCCGGCGGAAGCCAACGCCGCCGCGTTGGGGCGGCCTGCCGCGGCCTGTTCCGTGGCCAGCGCCAGCCAGGCCGGCACCGACCAGGGCTCGCGCTTCACGATGCCATCGAAGCGGCCGATCGCGAGGTCAGCGCTTTGCCGGCGCAGGGTCTCGCCCAACACGAGCAGCGTCCCCAACGCGTCGGGTTCGGTGTCGATGCGCTGATCCATCTGCGCGCCGGCGAGCTCCATAGAGCGTTCACGTGTCGCGAGCAGCATCCCCGCACGTGCGCGCTTTTCCTGGGAGTAGCTGAGGTGCACCGCCTGCCGGAACGCGGCCTCGGCGCCGGCGAGATTCCCCTGGACGAGCAACGCGTTGCCGGCGACGAGTGGAAGGGTGGGGTCAAGGTCGACGTACTTCGGATAGAGCTCGGCCACTCCGGCGGCATCCCCCGAAGCGAGGTGCGCTTCGGCGAGCAGAGACCACGCCCCGTGGCACGCGTGTGGCTGCGACCAGACCCCATCGAAGTCGGCGCGCTTGCTGCGAGCGGACTCGTCTGCCGCGAGGCTCGTGCGCTCGGCAAGCGGCCGCGCCGCCCACGGTTGGTACAGCTCGCCGGCCTTCCGCAACGGCCCGCGGGCCGCCGTCGCCTCCCCCGCCGCCAGGAGGGCCCGGCCCTGGCCAAGCCAACTGGAGCAACGCTCCGGCGCCGCTTCGGTGAGGCGCCTTGCGACGTCCAACGCGTCCGTTGCCTGTCCGGTGGCGACGAGGAAGTCGGCCAGCGGCGCCAGGGCGCCGGCGAGCAGCCGCCGCGCCGCCTCGGCGTCGGTTCCGGCTGCCGCCGGCGTGTCGACGGCCTTGCGGAGGACGGCCTCGGCGATTTCGACGTACGACGCGCGGAGGAGGCCCGCGCCCGGCCGGAAGGCCACGGTGCGGGCGCCGGCGTCGAGCGCCATGTCGAAGGAGCGGAGGGCTGACCAGCCGATCTCAGCGGGCGTGGTGAAGGGGTATCCGAGCCCCGTTCCGACCCGCCGGACCGGCACCCAGGCGCTGACGCCGAGCGCGGAGACCTCCCGCCACTCCACCTCGGTCTCCCCGGAGATCAGGCCGTCGACCGCCGGCAAGGGGTACGCAATATTCTCCGCCTTGCCCACCTTGAACCAGCTGACGCCCTCAGCCTCGGTCGAGACGCGGGTGTCGCCCTCGACCGACCACTGGGCGGGCATCGCCATCCCGGACACCGTCACCAGAAGCACCAGTGTGGAGGGCCGAAATTCCAGAACCTCAGCGCCGATTCTGTGTTTGGCACGGAGAACCTGCTCATACGTCGCCGCCGCGCCGAAACCCGGCGCGGCCGCGCCACCGGTCGGACCCACCCGGGCCTTGCCCGCGGCCCCGTCGACCACCCAGGCGAGTTCTGGAAACGCGGTCATGTTCACGATCCCGGCGACGTCGGGCGCGGTGGGGGGCCGGTCGCAAATGGCACCGGCGCCGTCGATGCGGAGCGACCCGAGCGTGAGCCCCGCGATCTTGACCGTCTGCTTCCCCTTTGCACCCGTCGGCTTCAGGCCGAGTTGGTCGGCGCCACCCTCCGTGAAACACAACCGGTGTCCCTTCGGATCCGCCGCGCTCGTACCCAACTGCACAAGGACCGCCTTGTCCCCAAGCTTCGCCTCGACGAACCAGCCCTCGGCGCGGGATCGCGGCGGGGCGTACAACGTCAGCTCGGACGCAACGGTGAGGGTGGCCGTGCCCGCCGGTTTGTAGTCGGCGGCGTTCGCGAAAGCGGCGAGCAGAACGATGGGAAACATGAGGACCCCGGGCTCGGAAGCCCACGACGGTATCCCGGAGACCCGCGACCATCCACGGGTCCGTTCGGCCCTGACCGCCCTTTGTCTCGTTCGGCTTTGTCACCCGGGCCGCGGTCCGCAGCGCCCGGACGGGATAGCGCCATGGCCCAGGCAGGGGCCCCGATGTCGCGCATCCAGGAAGTTTTCGGTAGGATGATTCTGGACTCCCGTGGAAATCCCACCGTCGAGGTCGACGTGGTACTCGACGACGGTACGGTCGGTCGCGCCGCGGTTCCCAGCGGGGCCAGCACCGGGGAACACGAAGCGGTGGAGTTGCGGGACGCCGACAAGGCGCGCTGGATGGGCAAGGGCGTCGACAAGGCGATCCAACATGTGGACGACGTGATCGCACCTCAACTCATCGGCCTCGACGCCCGCGACCAACGCGCCGTCGACAACCAGATGATCCAGCTCGATGGCACGCCCAACAAGGCTCGTCTCGGGGCGAACGCCATCCTGGGGGTGTCGATGGCGGTGGCGCGCGCGGCCTCGATGAGCGTGGGGCTGCCGCTCTACCGCTATATCGGTGGGTCCAACGCCCATACCCTGCCCGTGCCGCTCATGAACGTGATCAACGGCGGCGCCCACGCCGACAACAACCTCGACTGCCAGGAGTTCATGATCGTTCCGGCGGGCTTCGACAGCTTCTCCGAGGCCCTCCGCGCCGGCACCGAGGTCTTCCACCACCTCAAGCGGGTGTTGTCGGACCGGGGCCTCCACACCGCGGTGGGCGACGAAGGCGGGTTCGCGCCGAACCTGGGCAACAACGAGGAGGCCCTGCAATTGCTGAGCATCTCCGTCGAAAAGGCCGGCTATCGCCTTGGTGAGCAGGTCTTCTTCGCGCTCGACGTCGCCGCCAGCGAGTTCTACAAGGACGGGGTCTACCACTTTGACGGCGCCGCGCGCTCCGGTGCCGACATGGTGGAAATCTACGCCGTGCTCGCCGGTAAGTACCCAATCGCCAGCATCGAGGATGGCTTCGACCAGGACGACTGGGCCAGCTGGAAGACGGTGACCGAACGCCTGGGCACCACCGTCCAACTCGTCGGCGACGACCTGTTCGTGACCAACACCCGTCGCTTGGAACGGGGCATCCGCGAAGGCGTCGCCAACGCGATCCTGGTCAAGGTGAATCAGATCGGGACGCTCACCGAAACGCTGGACGCGGTGCACATGGCCCATGCGGCGGGCTTCCGCGCGGTGATGTCGCACCGCTCCGGCGAGACGGAGGACACCACGATCGCGGATCTGGCCGTCGCCACCAACTGCGGCCAGATCAAGACGGGATCCTTGTCCCGCACCGACCGCACCGCGAAATACAACCAACTGCTCCGCATCGCCCAGGAGCTGGACACCGCGGGCACCTACGCCGGCCGGGCGGCCATCCGGCGGTGACTGTGGTATCGTGCGCGGCGCGGGAGGCGTTGATGGTGTTCCTATTCCTCGGTGGCTGCTCGGTTCTGGGTCTCGACGACCCGTTCAACAGCAACAGCGGTCGGTACGACCAGCCCAACTGGGCGACGGACGACACGGCCGAAACCGACACCGAAGACACCGCCGACGGCGGCGGGGAGGCGGGTGCGCCAGAGCTCACCAACCTGCTGCTGGCGTGGACGGAGTATCCGAACATCGGCACCGTGCTCGAGTTCACCGCGGACTACACCGACGAGGGTGATGACATCCTGGGTGGTACCTGCTTCATCGACCTGTTCAACGGATCCGAATACGTCGGAGACTTCTTGTACGAGGTCGTCGACGATCCGGGCGGCGACGCAGAGGTGTGCGCCGCGGTCGGCGGTGCCCTGCAGTTTGCGTTCCAAGACCTTGACGAGACCCAGACCGGCTCGATCGGCCTGGAAGTGCAGGACGGCTCCGGAAACGTCTCGGCGACCTACGACGTCAGCACGCTCGATTGAGTCTGCGCGGGCGTGCTTACGCCCACGGTGAATTCCCCAACCCGGTGTTGAGGGTGGCCCCCGCGGGCGGCTACGCTCTGCCACTCCGCCGAGGCGTCCTTGCGCATCCTGCTCGTCAACCCGTCGATGAACATGCAGAAGCTCGGTCGTTTTGCCGACCTGCTCGAGCCCATGCCGCCCACCGGCATCGCCTACATCGCCGGTGCGTTGGTCGCGAAAGGGTGGCACACCCGGTTCGTCGATATGTTCGCCGAGAAGTTGACCGCCAAGGGCGTGCTCGAGAAGGTGGTCCGCTTCCAGCCGGACCTGGTGGGCATGACCGTGCTGACGCCGAGCGCGCCCACGTGCGAGCTGCTTTCGCGGATGATCAAGGAGGTCTCGCCCAAGACCAGGATCGTCTGGGGCGGCGTTCACGCCGACGTCTTCGCCAAGGACATCATCCGCGACGGCGCGGTCGACTTCGTCGTCCACCACGACGGCGAGACCACCATCTGCGAGCTCGTGGAGGCCCTGGACGGCGGCACCAAGGACCTCAGCGGCATTGACGGCCTGTCGTGGATGGACGACGGCTCGCCGCGCACCAACAAAGAACGCGCGCTGCTGCGGGACCTCGACTCGCTGGCCTACCCGGCGTGGGACCTGTTCCCCTACCACCGCTACGGGCTGTTGCCCTTCGCCGATGTGGACAAGCCGGTCCTCACCATGACCGGCTCGCGCGGTTGCCCCTATCGCTGCGACTACTGCTCGCTCCTGCACAGCGGTAAGGTCTATCGCCGTCGCGACCCGATCAAGCTCGTCGATGAGTACCAGCACCTCGTGGAGCGCTTTGGGGTCAAGCAGGTGGGGCTGGTCGACCCCATCTTTCCCCTGGTGCTCAAGGACCTCAAACCCTTCTGCGAGGAACTGGTCGCACGGAAGCTCGACCAGAAGGCGGTCTGGCTCAGCGAGACCCGCGCCGACCGGTTGGACGAAGAAACCTGCCGGACGATGTATGCAGGGGGTTGCCGCCGCGTGCTCATGGGCATCGAGAGCGGGGTGGACATGCTCCTCGGCAACGTGAACAAGAACCTCACCACCGAAAAGGTCCGCTGGGGGGTGAACAACGCCAAGAAGGCCGGCATCCAGACGGTCGGGCTGTTCATGATCGGCATGCCGGGCGAGACGCCGGAGATGACCCGCGAGACGATCGAATTCGCGGTCGACCTGGACCTGGACTTCGCCAAGTTCGCCATCACCGTGCCGTTCCCGGGTAGCAAGCTGTTCGAAGACCAGTGGCAGAAGACGCTCTTCCGCGACGACTGGGAGAACTACACCACGTTCAACCCCGACGCCGACCGCCTGGTGTACCACCCGGCAGGGTACGACCCGGAGCTGCTCATCAAGATGCAGGCGTACGGACTCCGGCGGTTCTATATGCGCTTCGATCAGGTAAAACGCCAACTTGTCGAACTCAAGACCATCAACCCCAAGATGATGCTCTACGGCATCTATGGGATGGCGATCTAGCGGCCCCAGTCGAGGATCGGCCAGCTTCGTTTGACAGCGACCCGACGCAGCCGGGGGTCGGGGTTGACCGCGACGGGATGACCGACCGCCTCCAGCATCGGCAGATCGCTCATGGAGTCGGTGTAGAACGTCGCCGCTGTAAGCTCGCTCCCGACGCGATCACAGAGGGCGCGGGCATGCTCCACCTTGCCGACGCCATAACACAAGGGGCCCGACGGGCGCCCCGTGAAGCGGCCCTCGGCAACCTCGAATCGGTTGCACAGCGCGTGCTCGATGTCCAACCGGCGCAGTACCGGTGCGCAGAGGTACACCGAGGCGGTCGTGAGCAGACTGATCGTGTCGCCCGCTTCCCGGTGGCGCTCCACCGCGGCGAGGGCTCCAGGGCGGTAGGTACGATCGATCTGGGCGGCGTAGAAGGCCTCGGTGCGGCCGACGAGGTCGAGCTCCCGCGTCCCGCCCAGCGTCTCGATCGCTTCCTCCAACAACGACTCCATTCGGGTGAAGCCGACGTGGTAGGTGCCGATCCACCAGATGGCCCGCAGCGCCTGCCAACGCGTCAGGAAGCCGTGTTTGACTTCGTGATCCACCCAGAGTCGGCCGGAGTTGACCGAGAGGACCGTTCGGTCGAGATCGAAGAAGACCAGCGCCACATCGCGGAAGCTATCATGGCCCCGGGAACTACCCCGCCAAACCGAAGAACTCTCGCATTCGGGCCAGGATCCGCGCGGTCTCCCCGCTCCGATCCGCGCCGTGGCGTACGTCGCGCCCTTCGCACGCCGCTGACAACTGCGCCTGCCGTCGGGCCGTAATCACCGCGAGCTCGCCCGCGACCTCGGGCCGGGAGAGGAGCACCGCTTCGAACGCGGCGTGGTCGAGCTCGTAGCACTCCACCGGGCCGAGGGCGACCACCCCTGCGGACCTCGGCGCGCCGGTCAACAGTCCCATCTCCCCGAAGAGGTCGGGCGCCTTGAGCGTTGCCACCCGCTCCTCCCGGCCGTCGACCTCGAGGCGGACCTCGACGGTGCCGGCAGCGAGAATGTACAGGTGCCGGGCACCGCGGCCCTGCCGGGTGACATATTCCCCGCCGGCAAAGGGGACGAAGTGCAGCGTGGCGGCAACCTGCCGGCACTCTGCCTCGGTCAGCGGGTCGAAGAGATCGACGCCACGGATGACCTGATACGCCCGATCTCGGTCCAGCACCGCCAGCACGGGCCGCGACTCCACGTCCGCGGTGACGTAGGTGGTCGCCGGCGTGGCCAACTCAATCCCCGCCCGGCAGAGCGCCGCGTGGACGCGCACCCGGACCTCGGACTCGACGACCAGGTCGCGCTCGAAGTCGCTGGTCCACACCCGCACCGCGTAGAGCACGTTGCTGTCCAGGACCTCTTTGCCCAGCTCGGCGAGAAAACAATCGGGGACATGAGTGGTTGCCGTGCCGCGGATGGGGCTGGCCACCAGCGCATCCTGCACCACCGTCAAGACGAGGCCGGGGTTGTGCCTGCGATCAAGGCGGAAATACACCGTGCGTCGATGGGGGTGGTCAACCCCCCCTTTGCGCCCGAGAATGGTGATGGACGTCGCGAGCAACGCCGAGTTCGGCACCACGATCGCATCGCCATCACGGGTCTCGACGACGAGGTGCCGCCAACGAATTGCCGCCACTCTTCCCTGCCTCCCTCCCTCGAGCTGCACCCAATCCCCCACCTGTACGGTGCCGTCCAACTGCAGCGCCACGCCGCCGATGACGTTGCCCAGCGTGCTCTGGAGCGAGAGCGTGAGCGCGGCCGCGACGACCGTGCCGCCCGCCAGCACCGAGGTGGCGTTCACGCCGGTGCTCGCCGCCACCGCCGCCACCACCACCAGGAAGCCGAGGGCCGACAGCAGATCGCCGGCGATGGCCGGAAGCCGGACACCAACGCGCGGAAGCAGAACGTCGACGCCGATCAGCACCACGAGGGTCGTCGCGCCGAAGCCAGCCGCCGCCCTGGCCAGAAAGTCGATCCAGGCCATGGCCGGCGTGTACTCGAGCAAGCGGGCGATGGTCAGGATGCCAGCGAGTCCGATGTATAGGATGTACAGCAACACCGGCGAGCGGAGCCGGGCACGCCGCCCCGGGGCCGCCAGATTGACCACCAGGGCCCCGACCAGCAGACACAGCCCCATGGCCGCGACGCTGATCGCGAGGTCACGAAGTTCGAGGGGCACGTGCCCCCTTAGCGCACCCGCATCACGCCAGGAAGGTCAGCCACGCGAACCGCGTAGGGAATCGCCGCCGCCAGCGACGTCTGGAGCTCCCACCGCAGCTCGCCGTCGGGACCGATGTCGTCGATCACGCCGGCGTAGGAGAACACCGCGAGCGTGCTGCCATCGATGGCGCGGTCCACATCGCCCAGCGTCACGGTCGAGAGTGGGGGGTCATGGTGCCAGGACCACGTCGCCGTCGCGGTCATCGCGTCGTCGTCCAAGAGGAGCTCCAGCACCCGGGAGTCTTCCCCGGTGGCCGGATCGCGGTCGTCCATCATCACCACACCGCCGTCCAGGAACTGAAACTGATGCTGAAATTTCGGCCGGTCCGCCGCCGCGGCGAAGCTCCACGCGCTGTTCGGGCCACCGAGCATACGACCAACCGAGCCATCCTCGAAGACCTCCAGGAGCGCGCTCAGGTTGCGCATCCCCACCCACCAGCCCCCGCCCTCCCGCACGGCGAGCGCGTTGACGTGGGTCCAGGTGTTGCCCTCCAGTTCGCTGTCCTCGGGTACCTCCCACGTGTCCCAGGACGACCAGAACGGGGTGGCGACGCCGCCTTCGTCGACCCGCACCAGCGCGTCCCCGACGACGTCCGCGCCGGAGCGTCCCGGCCGAACGTCGGTCACCACGCAGATGCTGTCCCCCTCCGGCGTGTCGACGAAATCGTGGTTGAACTGGTCTACGTAGTGGCGGGACACTTCGGTCCCGTCCCAGTTCACGGTGACGAGGGCCGAGGTCTCGGGAGTCGGGGCCGGCTCGATCTCGGCGTAGCGCACCCCTTCGCCGTCGGCGCCCAGCCGCACCCTCAGCACCCGATGCCGGCCCTGTGCCTTCCGGTACCAGACCACGCGCCCCCACTCATCTAGGATCAACGCCCAACTTGGCTCGGCGATGACCCCGGTGAGCAGGTACCCCTCCCAGCCAGGGGTCCCGCTGGTGGTCCAGCCGGGCATGCTCACCGGCACCGGGCCGGTCTCGAAGTCGACATAGACGCTGCCGTCGCCCGACTCCGACACCACCCTCGCGCTCCACTTGCCTCCCGCCCACAGGCCGAGGAGCGGCACGGCGTGCGCCAGCTCCGCCTCCTGCCAATCGGTTCGGAGAAAGGGGCCATCCTCGCCGTCCACCTCGACGCGGGTCCGCTCGCCTTCGCCGCCGCTCCAGGTCGCCACCGCCAGGGTCGCGACGTCGTCATCGAGCGTGATCGTGGGCGGCACCATGGCACAGGATGCCATGAGCAGGCCGGCGCTACGTCGCATACCACTCAGGCTGGACCAGCTGCTGGTAGTGCTCGACATCGAACGGGTTCACGCGCTTCTTCACCGCATCCAGCGCCATCAGCGCCGAGACCTTGGTGAACCAGATGTACATGTCACGCTTGTAGGGCACCCGGCTGGTGAGCCCGCGCAGGAGCCACTTGTTGTTCACGAACTGCTTGTTCATGTCGTAGAGCGCCTGGCCGATCTCGTCCTTGGTCATGTACTGGCTGTCGAGCACCGGGCTGAGCCAGTCGAAATTGTCGAAGTCGGCCTCGGTGATCCAGCCTTCGCGCAGCGCTTCGTCGTAGATCGGGGTTCCGGGCACCGGGGTGATCGGGTGGAAGGCGGGGAAGTCGACGTCGAGCTCCTTCGCCATCGCCACCTGCTTCTTCAGCGACTCATTGTTCTCTTCCTTCACGCCGACGATGAACGTGGCCTGCACGAATACGTGTGGGTACTTGGTCTTGAAGATCTCGATCGCCTGCCGCGCGATACCACCAGCGTAGAAGCGCTTGTCGAGCGAGGAGAGCGAGTCGTCTTCCGCGCGCTCGACCCCGATGAGGATGTGCGCCATGCCCGCCTTGACCAGCCTCTCCAAGATACCTTTCTTCTCGTCGCGGACGATGCAGTCGGCGCGCATGAACGCGAACCACTGTGTCTTCATCCCACTCTTGATCATCCGCCCGGCGAACTCGTCGTTGAAGCGCGGATCGATGTTCCAGCTCTCGTCGACCCACACGTAGGAGCGTTTGCCGTACCGGTAGTACAGCTCCTCGATCTCCTCCATCACCCGGTCCACCGACTTCGAACGCCAGCGGGGGGTGAGCTGCACGTTGCCGTCAGAGTCGTACTTGCGGTCGGCCATGACCGTCCACCACGCGCAGAAGCTGCAGCTCGACACGCAGCCACGGCTGTGGTGGATCGTCGTGCCGCCAGGGGAAAAGAGGTAACGACTCTTCCCGTAGAGGTGCATGGGAAGCATGTCGTAGGCGGGCATCGGCAGGGTATCGAGGTCCTTCACCAGCTTTCGGGTGTTGGTCCGCACCTGCGCGGCGCCGTCCCAGTACATCAGGCCGTCCACCTTGGCGAGATCCCGGCCCTCGTGCGCCCAGGTCTTGCAGGTGTCGACGATGGTCTCTTCGCCCTCGCCGATGCAGATGGCGTCGATGTTGCTGGCCGGGTTGGCGTACCGGTGGGCGAGGTTGGTGAAGTGCCCACCTCCCGCGAGCGTCTTGGCGCGCGGCGCGACCTCCTTGCACATCTTGAAGAAGCGGAGCGCCTCGCTGGCGTAGAGCGCGTGGTTCTCCCCGCTGGCGATGACGTCCGGATCGAGCTCCTTGATCCGGTCGGCGAGCGAGCGCCAGCCGATGTGCAGCGGCATGCAGTCCAGGACGTGCACGTCCATGCCGGCGTCGCGGAGGGGCGCCGCGAGCGCGGGAAGCGCCTGTTGCAACAGGAAATTGTCGCCCTCGCTGGTGTAGGGCCAATACTTTCGGGGGGGCTGGACGAGGAGGACGCGCATTGCGCCGACTTTAGCCGCCCCGCTCACGGGCGGCGCGGCCACTTCTGGATTCGGTGGGCGGGGCCGCGTGGCGCGCCACTCCGATCCATGCCCGATTGAGCTGCCCCAGCACCGGATGACCGCGCAGGCGCTCCTCCCAGGCGAAGAGGGCGTCGGCATCCACATCCCCGGCCAACTGCTGGAAGGGACCGCTCAGGACGTAGTGGGTGCGCTCCAGGACTGGCAGCGCCCACCCGTCCAAGAGCTCACGGACATCGGTCTCGTCGAAGGTCCTTACGTACCGGTCGCCCGGAACGTGCAGGATGCCGTCGTCCAGAAGCGCGCCCAGGTGCCCGGCCGGTGCATCCAGCGCCATTCCCCAGCCCCACCGCGCCTCGACCGAGAACAACAGCGCCCCGCCGGGCACCAGGCGCGGCCTCATCGCCGCGAGCGTGGCGGCAGCGTCGTGGACGTAGCACAACAGCTCCGCCGCGATGACGACGTCGGCCTCCACGTCCGGCAGCGCTTCGGCCGTCGTGTGGTGGGTCGTCAGCGTTCCGGGACGCCCGCGGGCGTGGCCACGAGCGACCTCCAGCGAGATCGGATCGGCATCGACCAGGTGCACATCACACCCGCGGTCGAGGCACCACATCGCGAAGCGACCGATGCCGCCCCCGACGTCGAGCACCCGGCACCCCGGACGCACGTGGGGCGCCCAGAGGCGCAGGTAGAGCTCCCGCTCGAGCAGCTTGTGCCGATGGGCGGGGCTGCCGGGGCTGAGAAAGTCCATCCACTCGGGCGTGGTCACCCACGCCGCGGCGGCTCCGACCAGATTTGTCGTTGCTGGCGACCCGTCCTTCACGCGACGGGTCCGCCCACGACTAGGCCTTCGGGCCCGGCTTGGGGCGCGGGGAGGGACGCCAGCTCTTGGGGCCGGGCTTGGGACGGGGGGAAGGGCGCCAGCTCTTGGGGCCGGGCTTGGGACGGGGGGAAGGGCGCCAATTCATGGGGAACTCCAAAGGTGCTGCGAGGTTCCCATCGTTCCCCGATTGGCCCGGGGTGTCAAGCGAAACAGCCGACGCCGTGGCATCCCCGGCAGGATAACCGCGCGGATGTTGCTCTGGCTCGCGTTCGGTTTCGCACCGGCCCCGACGTCCCTCCCCCAAGGCGCACCGGTGCTTCACCTCGCGCGGACGCCGGCGAAACAGTGGCGCCTCGCCTCGTCTCAAGCGGCCCAGAATTTTGCCGCCACCTGGGGGGACCCGTGGATCCGCTGGGACGAACGCACCGGCGCGCCGCGGTTCCTGGGCCTGAGCGCCCTCCCCGAGGGGCTCGCCGACGAGTTGGTCGCCGACGTCGCGACCCTGGCGGGCATCGACCCGAGCGAGCTGCGCCTGACCGACACCCGGAGCCACGCGTTCGGCCAGGGAGAGCGCACCACGTTGCGCTACACGCGCCGGTTCGGTGGCGTAGCGGTCATCGACGACGAGGTGCAGCTCGTCGTGACCGATGGGCGCATCGGCGCCGCGTGGATCCGCATCACGCCGACGCGGGGGCTCCCGACGCCGCACCCCGGCGAGGTGGTCGCCGCCGACCCCGACCGCGGCTACGGACGGCTCGTCCGGTTGAGCCGGACCCCCACGGCGGTCCGGGCCGTCGACCGCGCCGGCCACGAGGTCTACGCCTACGACCCGCGCGCCTTCGACTCGGTCACCGTGACCCACGAGGAATACACGGTCGACGACGCGCTGGTCACCAACCCGGCGCGCGAGGTCACCGTCACCGACGCGGCCGGAACCAGCGAGGTGACCGCGGCCGATGGCAGCCACACGCTGACGGGCCAGCTCACCGTCGAGTTGGACGGGACCACGTTGATGGTGCTGCAGAACGGCGCGAGCATCTCGCACACCGGCAGCGACGACATCGACCTGGACGCGGGGGAGGACCTGTCGTATTCGGCAGCGGACACCCTGCACCACTTCTACCAGGTGTGGGACTGGCTGGCGGACCGCTGGCCCACCCACCGCTGGTTGGACGAGCGGGTCCGCGCGAACGTCGACGCGAGCTCGGGTTCGTGCAACGCCTATTACACCGGCGGAACACTCACCTTCTACGCCGCATACGACGTATGCAACGCGACCGGTCGCATCGCAAGCGTGATCTACCACGAGGTCGGCCATGGCATCCACGAGTACATCCTCGGGGGCGGCACCTACGCCAGCGATGTCTCAGAGGGAAGCGCCGACTACATCTCCGCGACAATCCTGGATAATGCCACGATCGGCGAGGGCTTCTACACCGACGGCTCCGGCGTTCGTGAGCTCGACACCGACCGCGTGTACCCCACCGACGTCATCAACGAGCCGCACAACGACGGTCTGATCTGGGCCAGCTTCCTCTGGGACCTGCGCGAGGCCTGGCGAATCACCTATGGCGAGGACCTCGGCATCGCGATGAGCGACGCGATCCTGCTCGGCGCGCTGGCGCAGGGACCCGGCCTCACCGACCTGCTCGAAGCGGTGCTCGTCGCCGACGACGACGACGGCGACTGGTCCAACGGCACGCCGCACGACTGCGAGCTCATCGACCTGCTGGCGGCGCACGGCCTGGCGGCCGACGCGATGGGGGTCTATGCCGCAAGCCACATTCCGGTCGGGCCGCAGGCGTCCGAGACCCTGGGGTACCCGGTCTCGGTCGCGCTCCAGGCGGGTTTTGAGTCGTGCACCAGCGTGCCCGCGCCCACCCCCTCGATCTGGTACACCAACGACAGGACCGCGCGGCTGCCCGCGGCGGATGGCACAGGCGCCGCCGCGTGGACGATGGAGCCGATGACGACGGCGGACGACGTCACCTGGACGACAACGCTGCCTCGTGTCCCCGCCACCGACGGTTTCCGCTACTTCTACGTGTTGACGTCCTCGGACGGCACGATGTCCGTGAGCTCCCACGGCGGCCTGGAGCAGGGGGTCTGGGAGTTCCGCGTCGGGGACCGGGCCGAGCTCTGGTGCGACGACTTCGAGTCGGGGGCGGCGGGCTTCACCCACGGCGCGGGCATCCCGATCGAGGGCGCCACCGGGTCCACCGACGAATGGGTTTTCGGAAACCCTGCCGGCGGCGGTCGTTTCGACCCCGACGTGGCCTACGGCGGTGGCTACATCGCCACCACCGTCCTTGACGAGGACTACAGCCCGAACAACGCCCAGTACCTCTCCACTCCGGACGTAGCGCTCACGACGCCCGGCCGGATGCGCCTCTTCACCTACCAGCGCTGGCTGTCCGTCGAGGATGGGCTCTACGATCACGCCCGCGTCTACGTGTCTGACGGGGTGACCGAAACGGCGCTCTGGGAAAACGCCGCGACCCCCGGCGGCGGCACCCAGCTCATCGACACCGACTGGTCGACCAGCGATCACGACCTGGCCGGACACCTCGGTGTCGACGGGGTGGCCGCGGCGCCGCTGAGCTTCTCGTTCACCCTTCAGAGCGATGCCGGCCTGGAGTTCGGCGGCTGGGCACTGGATGACGTCTGTGTCGTGGAGCTGGACGATGTCCCCGACCACTACCGGCGTGTCGCGCTGAGCGCGAACTGGGTGGACCTCGGCGAATCGGAGGTGGGCGCGGTCGATGTCACCTGGCACACACCGTGGATCCGCCCGCTGACGCTCACCGTGCTGGTGCGTCAGGAAGGCCGGTCCCCGGAGTCGCTCACCGACGGGGTCATCCTCGACCTGGACCTCTCCCCGGAATTCGGTGAGGAGAAACACGTGATCGACACCCTGCCCGGCCTGGAGCGCGGCACGAGCTGGACCTACGCGCTGTTCGCCGCCGGGGAGGACGAGTCCGAGTTGTACCTGACGGCCGTCGACGGCCAGAACGCGGCGACGGTCAGCTTCGACATCCGCGACACCGCCGAGCCCCTCGACACCGCGGACACCGGCGACACCGGCGACAGCGCCATCGCCGCCGACACCGACGACGGCGAGGTCACGGAGCCGGGCGGCTGCGGCTGTGAGACGACGGGGTCCGGGACGGCCGCCTTCGGGGCGGCCATGGCGATCGTCGTGAGTGGGCGGCGCCAGAGAGCCCCGTCGAGTACGACGACGACGACGCACCGGCGGGCGGGCCCGCGCTGAGCGCCAGTTACACGGCAGCATGCCCCTCCTGCTCCTCCTGGCCTGCACCCCGTCGTCGTCGGCGCGGACTCCGCGCCGGGCGACTCCGCGCCATACGGCGACTCCCGCGACTCGAACGATTCCGCCGACACCGGCGACGCGGGCGGCCCCATCGGGCTGTTGTCGTTCACGATCGCGACCGGTCGCGCCAGTGGCATCCCGGACAACGTGACCGTGTGCGTGACCGCGGACGCCTGCTTCGCGTTGGACACGCCTGATATGGCTGGGACGATTTCCTGCCGAACCGGGTCGACGTCTTCCACATCGATGGCGGGGGCCTCACCGTCAAGGAGATCGACCGCGTCACGCTTTCAGCGACCGGCGCCACCTTCCGTCCCGCCCGCGTGGCGGCGGCCGCGGACGGCGTGCCACTCTACACCCGGCTGCTTACGTCGAGCTCGGCCCCGAGGAAGGCCGACGCGCTCGGCGACAGCACCGCCTCGGTGAAGCTGGTGGTGAGCGGGCCCGCCTTCCTCGAGTTCACCAGTTCCCCGCTCGCCAACAGCGCCACCGGCTGCGGGGTACGTCGTCCTCGACATCACGCCCGGACCGGCCCCCTGGTTGCAGGCGCGCATCGTGGACCAAGGCGGGGAAACCATGGCAAGCTGGGAAGGCGACCCGACGGCGCCGTGATTACCGCGTGCCCACCTCGTGCCGGGCGACATGCTCCCGAATCGCCGCGTTCACCGCCGCGGCGGCGTGAAAGGTCAAGCCGTGTCCAGCGTCGTCGATCGCGACGAGGCGCGCCCCAGGGATGGCCGCGTGGAGTCGGTCGGAGTGGAACGGCCGCACCAGCAGGTCGCCCGTCGGCTTGATGACCAGGGTCGGAGGGCGCAGACTCGAGAGGCGCGCGCGCGTGTCATGCCGGATGACGGCCAGCAGTTGGAGGAGGGCAGTGCGCGTTGGCGGTCGTTTCCCCACCTGGAGCTGCATGCGCCGCCGCAGCTGCTCCGGATCGACAGTGGCCAGGAACGACGCGGGATACAACAATCGCGTCAGGTGTTCCACCCTGCCGGCTTGCCGCCCGAAGGCGGCGTTGATCCAGTGGTAGGCCCCACGAGGGGTGGGGAGGATGCCGAGCGGGCCACCGGCATGGGTGGCGATGAGCGTGAGCGACCGGACGCGCTGGGGCGCCAGAAGCGCCAGCTCCTGCGCGACCATGCCGCCGAGGCTGACGCCGACGACGTGAAAGTCGGCCCAGCGGAGCTCGTCTGCGACCCGAAGCGCGTCGGCGGCGAGGTCCGCCATGGCGAAGCGCGGTGGCGACGGCTCGCTCTCGCCGATCCCACGGTTGTCGAACCACAGCAACGCGTGGTCCCGTCGCAGGTCCTGAACCTGGGGGAACCAGACCCCCCCGCGCATGCCGAAGCCCATCACCATCAGGATGCGCGGCCCCACCGAGCCGGCGGACTCGAAGGCGATGCGCGGCTCCGACGTGGTGGACTGCATGGATCTCGGCCGCTTACTTCAGCAGCCCGGCCGCATCGATCGCCTCGGTCAAGCCCGGAACCGCTCCGATCCATGGCACCGCCTGCTCGGGCTTGCCATCCTCGCCGAGCCCGAAGGTGAGCACCTGCAGCTCAGCCCGACCGCGCTCCAGCGTCCACACCTCGGCGGTCTCCGACGAGCTCGGGTCGACGAACCGCAACACGCTCCACGCTCCCTTCCCAGTGACGTCGAGCCCGCCCGTGGGCGAAGCCTGCGCCCAGACGACGATCGCCGGGCGGCCCGGCCGGCCCTTCGTCTGCTCGGCGAGGCTGAGCCTGACGCCGAGGCGAACCGACTCGCCGCGGTCGCCGACGAACCACGACAGCGGCGCCTCGGCGTGGAGCACCAGATCGAGCGTGCCGTCGTGCAGGTCGAAGCGAGCCGTGCTCACCGTGGCGCCGGCCAGCCGGTCGAGCGCCTCCTGCCGCTCCTCCACCAGCTTCGCCACCGCGCTCGCCGCGGTCAGCGCCGCGCGGTCTTCGGGGTTCATGTCGAAGCTGACGTCGGTGTAGACCGCGTCGAACGAGCCGGTCTTTCGGGCCATGTCGAAGCGGAGGAGGAGCCGCTCGTTGGTGCTCTCGAAACAGCCTGCCAGCAGGAAAAGAAACATCGAGTACCCCCAGGATCAGCGGGCGAAGAACCGCGGATCGAAGACCGGGTTGGTCTTGCGTAGCGAGCCGATCGGCGCCTGCGCACCGCCGTAATTGTGACCCGGGTAGATCACGGTGTCATCCGGCAGGGCCGAGAAACGTTGGCCGAGGGTGCGCCGCATCTCCTCGACGTCGCCTCCGGGAAGGTCGGTACGGCCGCAGCCCTGGAGGAAGAGCGTGTCCCCGGCCAGGAGTGAATTGGCGACGCGAAAACAACAGCTGCCGGGCGTGTGGCCGGGGGTGTGCAGCCACTCGATCTCCACCGCGCCCACCGCGACCTTGTCCCCCGAGTCGCGCAGGGTCAGCTCGCTGGCGGGCAGGCCCGTCACCTTGGTGACGAACTCGGCATCGCCCCGATGGATGTGCAGCGGGCAGGCACGACGCTCGAGGAGCCGGTTGAAGCCTTCGACGTGGAAGCCCATCATCGAACCGCCCACGTGGTCGGGGTGGTAGTGGGTACCGAACGCCCCCACAATCCGCATGCCGTCGGCCTCGGCGACGTCCACGATGTCGTCCACCGCCCAGGCCGGGTCGATGACCACACACTCCTTGGTGTCGCGATCACCCACCAGGTAGACGAAGTTGGCCATCTGACCGCACACCGGGTGGTTGCGGCCGAAGTGGCGCCCGGCGAGGAGCTGCCTGAAGTACAGGGTGTCACTCACGAGGGGAATCCGAGTTCGGCGATGTAGGTCTTTTCGAGGGTGCTGGTGCTGCGTGAAAACTGACTGCGGAGGAACAACAACACCCCCCAGGACATCGCAAACACGCGGTAGGGGAGCGCGGGCCGGACCGGCGGGACGAAGCCCAGCGCCTGGCCCTGCGCCCACACCCGGGCGCGGACGTGCTCCACGAAGCGCGGCAGGTGGCGAAGCACCTTGTGCGTGGCTGCTCGCTCCCCGAGCGCGCGCGCGACCATCGGCGCGACCAGCAGCTGCAATTCCAACAGGCCGTAGAAGGGGTGTCGCAGCCAGGGCGAGGCCGTGACCAGCCGCCTGGTCTCCTTCTCTCCCCAGGCGACGTGTTCTTCTTCCTCGCGACACACCACCGCCAGCTTCTTCTTGATTTCGGCCATACGCGGGTGATCGTCGGGGAGCGTCTTGACCAGCACGTCGCGGAAGATGTCGAGCACCATCCCCTCGCCCACCGCATGCTCCATCAACACCTTGAGCGGGTAGTAGTTGTTGTGCGCGCTCAGGAGCCGGATGACCCAGTGGGCCGGCTGAGGGGTCATGTCCAGGGCCCGGAAGATCTCCGCGAACAGCTCCAGATGGGCCAACTCCTGGCGCGCCTGGCGAAGGTAGAACCGCGCCGCTTCGAGGTTGTGGGCCGCATACAGCGACTTGCCGCAGTACACCCCGGTGGCCTCGCCGAACAGCGCCTGGCTCAGGACGAAGCGCAGGAGCGCCCGATCCTCCGGAGACGCGAGGTCGAGCGTGTCGCCGCCGAAATCGAACTCAGCCATGGTCGGAGGCTAACAGCCGGATGCGCACCACGTTCTTGACGTTGGCGCAGTTGCTCCCGGTGGGCTGGACCACGCGGAACGGTCCGCCCTGCTCCGCGGAAAGCGCGCCACCATCGAGCGTGTGGACGATCAGGCCGTCGCCGATCCCGGCCACTTCGGCGGGCTGGCTGGTGTATCCGTCCCCCGCGACCAGCACGTAGCGGTCGCCCCCGCCAACGATCTGGAACAGCTCGCGGAGGTGAACTCCGCTCCCCCTTTTTCCTGGGACCACCGCGCCTACGTCCGGCACCTGTCCGGGGAGCGCCATCAGCGAGCCACGACTGAGCGGCACCTCCAGGCCGGAGGTGTCGACCAAGGACACCACGCTCCGATCGAGCGTGTCCGGGTCACGATCGGCGATGCGCGCCGCAACCAGTCCTGCCGCGAATGACTCGACGTCCACACCCTCCCGGACGATCACATCGGCGCGTGAGTCACGACGGTAGCCGGTCGCCGCCGGGTGCACGACCCCCCCGGCCACGTCCAGCCGGTACCAGCCGAGATCGGTGCGGAAGACACCCTTGAAACGTTCGAGTCCACCCGTGCCGGCGACCAACGCACAGAGCGTGTCCCAGGCGAACACCGCATCGGGCGGAAAGACCCACGAACGCGCGGTGTACCCCTGCGTGGACGGCGCCCTGCCGTGCCCGTGCGGGTGCTCGTGCGCCTCGGCCGCGCGGGGGCCGGCGCCAACCGGCCAGGTCCACGCCGCTTCGGGGAGGCGACCGCGGCTGACCCTGGCGGCCAGGATGGGCGGCGGCCAGAGGGTGCCGGCAAGGTGGTCGAAGGCCGCCAACTGCTCGACGTCGGCGAGGTCGCAGCGGTTGGCGATCAGCACGTCGGCACCGTCGAGCTGCTCCGCATACAGCATCGGATCCGGCGGAGTGCGCGAGGGGTCGACCAGCACCACGGTCGGCCCCAGCGCGATCCGACCCGCCAGCTCACCCCGCGCCAGCAGGTCCACGATGTCGCGCGGCCGGCCGAGGCCTGAGGGTTCGACGAAGATCCGGTCGGGCTTCAGCTCGTCGAGGATGACCTTGATTGCCGGAACCAGCCCCTCCGGCGCCGTGCAACAGACGCACCCGCCGGGGATGTTGGTCACCTGCACCTGCCCGCCGAGAAGTGTGGCGTCGATGCTGGCCTCGCCGAAGTCGTTGACCAGGACCGCGCAGCGCTCCCTGCCCTCCCGACGAGCAAGTTCGGCCATCAGAACGGTGGTCTTCCCGGCCCCCAGGAAGCCGCCGACGATGTGTACTGGGGTCATGCCGGGGGGCCTATTGCGCCCGGGCCACCCACCCCATGATCCGGTCCACATCGGCCCAGCGGGTGAGTTTTCCGTCCGCGCCCAAGAGCACGATCACCAATCGATGGCCGCTGCGGGCGCGTAGCATCGTCGCGAATCCGTAGCGCGCGGTGTCGGTGTAGCCCGTCTTGGCCGCGAAGATCTCCAGGTCGGCGCGGTCGACCAGGCGATCGGTGCTGCCCAGCCGGCGCACCCAGGCCTTGTTGGTCCGCCACAGGTCCCAATGGGGCGCGCTCGCCGGCGTGCTCAGGGTGGGGTGGAGCCCCACCGCCAGCGTGGCCATCGCCAGGTCTCGCGCGGTGGAGAGGTTCTCGTCTTCCAGGCCGGCGGGATCGACCCAGGAGGAGCGCGTCATGCCCAGCTCGATGCTGACCCGGTTCATGCGGCCGACGAACTCGTCCAGGTGCATGTCCGCGGCCGGGGCCATCGCCATCGCGGCGCGGTTGTCACTGGCCACGAGCGCGGCGCCGAGCACGTCCCAACCAGAGGTGCAATCACCCGTCGACAGGCGAGACGTCGCGCCGCTGCGCGTGGGGTACTGCTCGGGACCGATGCAGAACTGCCGGTCGAGGTCGGGCGCGGTGCTGGCCAACGCCAGCGCCGATACGAACTTGGTGATGCTCGCCACGGGGCGGGGCACGTCGGGGTGCTTCTGGTAGAGCACCTCGCCTGCATCGACATCGAAGACGAAGGCGCTCCGGCTCTTGACGTGCGGGCCGGTCGTCGGCCCATCCTGGCTCATCGCGCCGATCGCGAGGATGTCGCGAGAGTCGGGGTACCAGGGCGGCGCGAGCCACTCGGACGGAGGCGCCTCGGCCAGCGCGAGGTCGGCCTCGCCCACGGTGCGCCAACCCACGGCGGGGCGGACCGCGCCTGCCGGCGGCACCGGCTCGAAGGAGCGCTGGAACTCCGCCGGGGCGACGATGCTGGCGCGGGGCTCGTCGGTGTCTCCGCTGGCGACGGCCTTGGCACCCAACAATGGCGCCGTGACCCACACGCCGAGGACGACGATTCCACCGGTCCACACCGTGGCGACCACCCGCATGACCACGCTCATTCCCAGCCCCGATGCGAGCGGACAGTAGACCATCGATGTTATTGACACGTCAAGGGAGGGGCTCCACGACGGGCGCCGGACTCGCCCGCCGAAGCGTCAGGTCGAAGCGGGAACCCTGAACGAGCATGTGCAGGCGGAGGCCGATCAACTCGACCGGCCGCCCCTCCGGTGTCGTCGCCATCGCGCTGTGTTCGATCTGCGCGGCGTCCACGACGGTGATCCCGCCGCTGCCGACGACCTCCATCATGTCGTCGGGGCCGATGAACCCCGCGGTGTCCTCGTCCAGCCCGATGCCGATGGCGAAGGGGTTGTAGGCCAGCGCGCTGAGGAGCCGGCCCATGCGGTCACGTTGGCGGAAGTGCTGGTCGATCATCACCCGATTGGTGAGCCCGAGCCCGGCCGCCAGCGTGGCCTGCCCCGCGAGCGGGGTGCCGCCCTCCCTCCCGAAGGCGATCATGTGCTCGCTGAGGAAGGCGGCGCCCGCGCTGGTACCGGCGACGTGAACGCCGTCGGCGTTCATACGACGAAGCCGGCGCGCGACGGCCGTACCCCCGAGGATGGTCGACAGGCGGAGCTGGTCGCCGCCGGTGACGAAGACCCCCGTCGCCCCGTCCAGGTGGGCAGCCGCGGCCTCGGCGTCCTGCCGCGCTCGCGGGTCACAGACCCGCACGTCGCCCACGCCTACCGAGCGGAAGATCTCGATGTACCGGTCCGGCGTCTCCGCGTCCGTCGACGCGGTCGACAGCACCACCAGGCGGCCGCGGTCGAGTCCGCACAGCTCGGCGAAACGACGAAGGATGCTGCGCCCGAGGTGCTTGTCCTCCGCGCCGCCGATGGGGATGATGTGGCCACGGAGTTCAGGGTGGGCGGGGCGTGCAGGCATCGGCCGGCGAAGCTAACCGATGGTCCGCTCGAACACCCCCGCCCGAACCGCCCTCCCCGCCCGAACCATGAACTCGCCGCCCGCGAGGACGTCGCGCACCGCGAACGCCCGGTCGAGCACGACAAGGTCCGCGGCGGCGCCCACCTCGACGCGGCCTTTCTGGCCGAGACGCAGCTGCCGTGCCGGATTCCGCGTCACCGTCGCGAGCGCGAACTCCAGGGGGACGCCGAGCCGGACCGCCTCCCGCACGGCGGCCATGAGCGCTGCCGGAGCCCCCACGTCCATCCGTACCAGACACCCGTCGGCGTCGAAGGACGGCAGGCAGCCACCGCCGTCGCTCGACATCGTGAGCCGGGCCGGGTCGAGCCCCTCGACGAACCACTCCGCCAGCGCCTGCCCGCCACTGGGCGCGTCCCCATCGGCATCGAACGCCGTGACATCGATGGTCACGCCGCGGGTCGAGAGCGCCTTGCTCTCCTCCCACAGGCGGCGCGTGCGATTGCAGTGGGTCGGGTGGAAGACGCGGGCCGGAAGCTCGGTCTCGTCCAGCGCCCGCCGGACGAGGTGGAGCCCCGTCGGCCCGTCCCCGACGTGCAGGTGCAGGCAGCCGGCCTTGCCCGTCATCATGCCGGACACGTGGGCGTCGGACGCGAGACGCACCAACTCCTCGAACGTGGGCTGCGAACTGCGGTGGTCGGCGATCGCCGTTTCGCCCACCGCGACGATACGATCGACGTTGATGATGTCGCCGCGCACCGAGCCGGTCAACGTCAGCGGCGGCACCACGTACCCGCCGGTGTAGCAGAGCGCCGTCAGCCCCAGCTCCTCGAGGCCCCGTGCCGCCGCCAGCAGCTCGGCGATGCTGCGCGTGGTGCAGTCGGTTCCCAGGAGCCCGACGACGGTGGTGACCCCCGCCAGCGTGAGCTCGGTCAACTGCACTGCCGGAACCCGCGTGCGCGCCCCGCCTTCCCCGCCCCCACCGGTCAGGTGTGCGTGCGCGTCGACCAAGCCGGGGACCAGCCACGCGCCGTCACACTCGAGGACCTCCACCGGCCAACCGGGTGCCGCGCCGAGCGCCCCTCCGATGGCCAGGACCCGCCCACCGCCGACCAGGACATCGACGACGCCCAGCGGCTCAGGGGCCAGCACCTGTGCGTTTCGGAAGAGAATCACGCCACACGGTTATCCCGGCCCCGTGCGCGTCGCGCTCGTCAACACCTGGCACACGGCCACCGAACCCGGCGCGCAGATCTCGGCCGATCCGCTGCGCCGCGAGCTCGCGCACGCGCTTGCCGCCCGCGGGTACCACGTCGAGGTCATCCAGGAGTTGCCGGAGGCCGCGACGGTGCTGGACGGTCCCGTCCGGTGGACCTTCGTGCCTCCGTCCGTCGCGACCAGGCTGGCGCGGCGGGCCCTGACCGCCCTCGGTCGCAACGATGCGATGGTGAAGGTGCCGTCGCCTCACCTTGCCGCCGCCGCTACCGCATCGGGCGCCGACATCGTCCACAGCTTCGATCTGGCCGCGTACCCGCTGCTCGCAGCGCTGGGTCGCGATACCAGACGCCGCGGCGCCGCGCTCGTCGCGCACTACCATGGCGGCGCTCCGGCCCGCACGGGGGCGCTCCGCCAGCTCGAGCGCGCCGCGTTCGCCAACGTCGATCGGTTCCTGTTCACCACCCGCCTTCACGCCGCGCCGTGGTTATCGACCAACGCCCTGGTGGATGAGTCCCGCGTCGTCGAGGTCTTCGAGACGTCCTCCACGCTGCGTCCGGGCGATCAGGCCGCCGCCCGCGCCCTGACCGGGCTCCGCGGTCTGCCGGCGCTCCTGCACCTGGGCCGGCTCGACACGGTGAAGGATCCACTCACGACGGTGGCCGGGTTTCGCGCCGCGTTGGCACAAAGACCGACGGCGCACCTCACCTTCGCCTGGACGGACGCCCCGCTCCTCGACGCGATCCAGGCCGCCGCCATCGGCCTGCCGGTGACCTTTCTGGGTCGAGTCGCCCCCGATCGGGTGGAGGCGCTCCTGCGGGCCGCAGACGGCCTCGTACAGTCGAGCACTCGCGAGGTGTGCGGCCGGGCGGTCCTGGAGGCCTTCGCGTGTGGGACGCCGTGCGTCCTGTCGGACATCCCCAGCTTCCGACGGATCACCGACGGCGGCCGGGTCGGAGCGCTCTTTCCGGTGGGCCGCGCGGACGCGCTCGCCAGCGCGCTGGTCGGGCTCGACTTCGCGGCAGCACGAGCCCCCACCAGGGCGCGTTTCGACGCCGCGCTGTCCTTCGACCGGCTCGCCGACTCCATCGACCGGGTCTACCAGACCCTGTTCCCGGTCGGTCGCGATGGCTTAGGCCGGCCCACCATCGGTGGGTAAGAACTGGGCTTCGAAGCTGTCGACCGGCAAGGGTCGAGCAAAGAGGAAGCCCTGGGCGAAGTCGCAACCGGTCGCCGTCAGGACCTCCCGTTGCTCCGGCGTCTCGACCCCCTCGGCCACGACCTCAATGCCCAACCGATGGGCCATGGCGATGATCGACTCCACGAGCACCAGGTCGCCTGGCGAGCCCGGGAGATTCCGCACGAAGGACTGATCGATCTTCAGCGCGTCGATCGAGAAGCGGTTGAGGTAGCCGAGCGAGGAGTATCCGGTGCCGAAGTCGTCGATGCAGATGTGCACGCCGGCGGCACGCAGCGCGTGGATCTGCTCGAAAATCCGCGGGTCATCCCGCAGCAGCAGGCCTTCGGTGATCTCGACGGCGAGCAGATGACCGGGGATGCCCCAGTCGGCGAGCCGGTCCGGCCAGGACGGCCCTCGTGGTTCATCGAACTGCACCGGCGACCGATTCACGCCGACCCGGATGGCACGGCCAGCCCGGCTGCTCCACCCCCACGCGACGCGGCTCGCCTCCTGGAACGCCCAGTCGCCGACCTCGTGGATGAGGCCCGACTCCTCCAAGAGCGGGATGAAGTCGGCCGGGCCGATGAGGCCGCGGTGGGGGTGATGCCACCGCAACAGCGCCTCGACCTTGTCACAACGGCCCGTCCGAAGATCGATGATCGGCTGGTACCACAACGCGAACTGACCGCCGGCGAGCGCGATGCGCAGGTCACTGGCCAGCCCCAGGCGCTCCTGGCTGGCCCGCTGCAGGCCAGGGACGAAGTACGAGAAGCGGGCGCGGCCCGCCTTCTTGGCCAGGTAGGTGGCCTGATCGGCGTGCTTGAGCAGCTCGCCGGCATCGGTGGCGTCGTCCGGGTACGCGGCGATGCCCATGCTGGCGGACAGATGGACGGCCTGGCCATCGACGGTCTCCGGCTCGGCCACCGCCGCGAGGATGGTCCGGGCGAGCTCGTCCACCTCGGCCCGGTTCGTGACATTCGGGATGAGGACGCAGAACTCGTCGGCGCTGAGCCGGGCGACCGTCGCCGCCTCCGGAACACACCGCCGGATCCGACCGGCGACCCCGACGAGCACCCGGTCGGCCCGCTCGTGGCCCATTCCGTCGCGGATCTCCTTGAATCGATCGAGATCGACGAGGCAGCAGTACACCGAGCCGCTCCCGTACGGGACCACGCGCAGTTCGACGTCGAGACGATCGTCGAGCGCACGACGATTCGGCAGGCCGGTCAGGGCATCGAGGTTCGCCTGCTCCCAGATGAGGTCCTCTGACCGCTTGCGCTCGGAGAGGTCGACGAACAGCCCCACATGCCGCTCGACGGTCCCATCCGGACCGCGGAGTACGCTGACGCTCAGAAGCTCGGCATACACCTCGCCGTTCTTGCGGCGATTCCACACCTCGCCCTGCCAGGTTCCCCGGGTCCGGACCGCGCTCCACATCTGATGCCAGAACAGGGGCCCATGGCGCCCGGCCGAGAGCATGCGCGGATCCCTCCCGAGCACCTCCCCGAGCGAGTACCCGGTGATCCGGGTGAACGCCGGGTTGATCGACAAGATGTGATTGCTGGCGTCGGTGACGATCATGCCCTCGCTGGACGCCTGGTACACCGACGCGGCAAGACGCAACGCCTCGTTGCTGGCTGCTTGTTCGTCCAGGAAGCGCTGACGGTGCTCGTCGAGCCGACGGACGCCGGCCTCGGCGCGCGAGCGGAGGTCGTGCTCCAGCGTCCGCTCCACGTAGAGTCCCGCGACGGCGAGCAGCCCGATCGATACGGCGATGACCGAGAGATCACGCCCGACCCCCCAGCCAGCGGTGACGATGAGCACCGCGCCGAGGGCGACGATCCACCGGACGCGCAACTGCACGCTAGCCACATGCGAGCTGGGCGGTTGGGAGGACACGCTGCGCCCATCATAGCGCGATCGTCCGGTCGTCAGCGCCTAATCCGAAGCTGCAGGCGGAGAGGTCCTTGCCCATCATCGACCCCCGGAAGGACATCCCGCTCCCGACGATGAGCACGCCGTCATCGCGAGGCGAGGGCACGGCCCAGGGCCATCGATCGGAGCCTACGCACCGATCCCCGCCCACGTGCAACGTACGATCCGGTCCCGATGCCCGTCCCATGAGCCGGCGAGCCAGGCCATCTCCTCCGCGTACCGCTCGTGAGCTGGGTTTCCGGGGTGGGCCATCACCTCGATGCTCACGACGTCCAACCCCGCGTCGAGCTGGCTGCGGAAGGTGGTGGCGTTGGCAAAGGCCGCGGTGGTGACGAAGTCCGAGAACCCACGGCGGAAGCGGGAAGCCCGGAGCGCCTGGGCCACCCGGCGAGGACCGGAGGCCTCAGGGCGCCAGCCGCCGACCCCGCGGACCGCGCGGATGCCCGTCTCTCGGAGCAGCGCGCGCAACAGCGGCCACAACGCCGCGTTCCAGTGGGTGTGGTGGTGGCTGTCGAGGTGACTGGGCCGCCGGTGCCGTCGCACCGCCGCCACCTGTGCGTGCCACTCGGCGAGGATCAACTCGGGGTGGCGCCTGGCGAGTCCGGCCAGGCGTTCGGGGAGCTCGCCCGGGGGGGCCTCCCGAAGCCGCGCGAGCGCCGGCGCGCCGGTCAGCGAGGGAAAGCCGGTGAGATCGAGGTGGACGCCGAGGTCCACCCCGGGTGGAAGGCGCGACATCGCCGAGCCGAAGCTGGGCCCCGTGGCCAAAATGCTGGTGGAATCGACCGTCCGCTCACCGAGCGCAGCGACGATCGCGTCGTCCCCCGTCGGGGACATTCCAAGATCGTCGGCATGGACCAGAACCAGCACCGGGCGAGCGTATCGCAGGTCGCTATGATGTCGTCTCGTGGCCGACCCCTGCCCCCACTGTGGCCATCGACTCCGACGCTTCCGAGCGCTGCGTCATCGCTGGGGGGCTTGTGATACCTGCGGATGTGTCACGCGAGAGCTGACCGGCGTCGGCAGGCCGGCCTCAGCCTCATTCTTTCGACATCCGGACGCCTCCGGCGCACCCCGCGAGCAGGCCGAACTGGCGCGCTGGTTCGACGAGCTGGGGTTGACGCCACACGGCGCCGTGCTCGACATCGGCGGGGGACCGGGCTTCGCCGCCGTAGCCCTGTCGGCGCTCCCGGGGGTCGAGCGGGTCGTGCTCCTGGAGTACAGCCCGTCCGCCGTGGCCCACGCCCGAGCGCAGGGGGTCGAGGCCTACGGCTACGACTTCGACGGCCCCGCCCTCTCGGCGGTGGTCGCCGGCGCGTTCGACCTGATCCTGGTTCGGTACAGCCTGGCGTGGTGCGCCGACCTTCCCCGGATTTCAGCCCAGCTTGGCGAGGTGGCAGCGGCGGGGGCGGCGCTGTTGATGTCCTGGGTGTTGCCCACCCGCGGCGCCTGCCTTGGCGTCGGGCACGAGACAGCAGCGCCGCGCGTATTGTGGAGCGAAGCGCAGGTGGATCGGAGCTTCGCGGCTGCCGATTGGCGCGTCGAGCGGACGTTCATCCCGAGCCCGCCCCTGCAATCGGTGCGGGGGCCGCTGCTCCGCGCGCTGGCTCTCCCCTTCGCCTTCGCGCCGAGCCCGCTGCCTCGGGACCCGCTGCAGCGCCACGCAGGCCGCCTGTTCCGACGCCGCTAAGCGGCTACACTCGCGGCGGATGACCCACCCCCTCGATCGCCTCGCCGCCGTCGACGCCGCCCGCCTGGGCACCGGGCTGCCCGTCGAACATGCCCGTGCCGCATGGGCCACCGCGATCGCGGGCGCGCGCACCGTCGACACCACGAGGCCGCTGGCAGGCACCGCCCCGAGCCGGGTGGTGATCATCGCGAGCGCGAATGTGTTCACCGCTCCGATCGAATGGGCGTGGGCGCTGTCGGCGCGAGGGGTGTCGGTCGTCCTGAAGTCGGCGAGGGGCCTGCGCGCGGTGGGGGAGGCCATCGCCACGGCCCTGCCCGAGGTCGAGGCCCACGACTGGGTGGGCGGGGATCTCGCGGGCGAGGCGGCCGCCATGACCGCCGCGGCGGCGGTCCTGTGTTTCGGCAGCGCCGAGACCATCGCCGCGGTTCGCTCGCGGGCGGGGGTTCCCGTCTTCGGCTTCGGACCCCGCTTTGGGGTGGCGCTGGTGGATCGACTCGACGCCCAGACCGCGACAGGCTCAGCGATGGACCACGCCCTGTACGATGGCCGCGGCTGTATGTCCCCCGCCGGCGTGTTCGTCAAGGAGGCCGCGGACCTCGGCCCGCTGCGACGGGCACTGGAAGAGGCAGACACATCCTGGCCCCCAGGCGAACGAGCGGCCACCGACGCCGTCGACCGCCGAACGCTCACGATGCTGGCCACGGCGGTGGGGCGCGTCCACCACGTGGGAGGCTGGCTGGTCGTGGAGCTTCCCGCCGCCCACTTCCGGCCCCGGGGACTGCCCCGCGTGGTGACGATTCACCCCGCCGCCGGCATCGACACCGCGATCGCCCCCTGGCGCGACGAGCTCGGCACCATCGCGCTGAATCACGCGGCAGAGGGAGACGTGGGCGGACACCCGGCCCTGGCCGACGGCCTGGGACTGGCCGGACTGCCTCCGGCGCGCGTGTGCGCGATCGGGGAGATGCAACGACCACCGGGGAGTCGCCGCCTCCACGACGGCGTGGACGTGCTCGCCAGGCTGTGGGAACGACCCCTGCCAACGCCGGGGTTATGACGTCCCCGAGGCGACCATGCTCCTGACCCTACTCTTGACATCGACCGGGATGGCCGGCGAACCCGGCGCCGCGGCCGCGCCGCCCCCCATCGCCACCGCGTCGCTCCCGGCACGGCTGACATGTCGGGGCACAGAGCCCTTCTGGTCCATCGCCTTGAGCCAGGGAAAGGCGTCTGCCGCGTCGCCTGACCGGCCCGGCACCGCGGAGGTGTCGTACACCACGACCCCCACGATACATAGCGATGCATTTCTCGTGTCACCCACAGGAAAAGGCCCCGGATTCCGGTGGCTGACGGTCGTCGCCGATGACTGCTCCGATGGGATGTCGGACAAGGCCTACGCCTATCGGGCGTTCGCCCTCACCTCCAAGCAGGGGTTCGTCTCCGGCTGCTGCTCCGTCCCCGACGAACCCCCCGGCCGGTGACGTGTCCGAGATTCTCGCCCACGATCTCGTCCGCAGCTTCCCGATACGCGAGCGAACCGGCGGCATCGGTGGTGCAATCGCCGATCTCTTCCGACCGTCGCCGGGCCAGCGGCGCGCCGTCGACGGGGTGAGCTTCCGGATCGGTGCGGGGGAGACCGTGGCTCTGATCGGCCCCAACGGCGCCGGCAAGTCGACCACCGTCAAGCTCCTCACCGGCATCCTCACGCCCACCACCGGGACGGTCCGGGTCGGCGGCCTGGACCCCTGGGCCGACCGCACGACACATGTGAGACGTATCGGTGCGGTCTTCGGCCAACGCACCCAGCTCTGGTGGGACCTCTCGGTTGTCGAAGCCTATGAGCTGTTAGCGAAGATGTATCATGTATCAAGCGTAGATTATCGGCGACGTCTGGAGCATTTCGACGCCGTCCTCGGGGTGGGCCCCCTTCTCCGCACCCCCGTTCGACAGCTCTCGCTGGGCGAGCGGATGCGCTGTGAGCTCGCGGCGGCGTTGTTGCACGCGCCCCCGCTCCTGCTCTTGGACGAGCCCACGGTCGGACTCGACGTCGCCGTGAAGCTCCGACTCCGAGCGTTTCTCACGGCGCTGCGTGACGAAGGGACGACGACGGTCCTCTTGACGACCCACGACCTCGGCGAGGTGCGCGCACTGTGCCCACGGGTGCTGCTGCTCGGCAGGGGCCGCTTGTTGCACGACGGACCGCTGGACTCTCTCCTCGCAGGGCTGGGAGGCCGCCGCGCCGTCCGGGTCTTTCTGCGCGATCCGGTCACCGATGCCCAACTGGCGCGGTTGCCCGACGCGGAGCGCATCGGCCCCGCCGAGTTGTTGGTGGTGGTCGACGGACCCGTGGGCGTCGCCGACCGGGTGCGATCGCTGGTCAACGCGCTCGACGTGGTCGATCTCCGCATCGAAGAGCCCGCGGTCGACACGCTGGTGGCGCAGTTCTACGAGGCGCCCCGGTGAGCCTGCCGACGCTGCGAGCGGCGGCCGTGCTCGGCTTCAGGCACCATCTGGCCTACCCGGCCGAGGTGGCCATTCAGCTGGTCGCCGCCTGTCTCGTGGCCGGACTCAACGGGGCCCTGTGGACCGCGGCCGCCGCCGACGTCAGCGAGCCTGGCGGGCTTCCGAGCCTCGCCATCCGCAGCGAGGTACTCGTCGCCTGGGCGGGGATCAGCGCCATCGCGACCCGGGTCCACGAAGACCTGGGCGAGCGCTTCCGGGACGGACAGATCGCCGCCGACCTCTTGCGTCCGGTGTCCCTACCGGCGTTTCTGTATGCCCGCGATGTCGGGCGGGCCACCGCGGCATTCCTGGTGCAGGCCGTGCCGATGCTCGGGTTGTGCGCATGGTTCGCTCCCCTCGGGCTGCCGACGTCGCCGATGCGTTGGGCCGCGTGGGCGCTGGCCCTGCTCGGCGCCCACGCGGTCAACGTGGGAATCAGCTTCCTGCTCGGCCTCGGCGCCTTCCGCATCGGCACGGTGGCGGGGCTCGGCACGTTGAAGGCGACGCTGGTGTCGCTGTTCTCGGGGGCGCTGCTGCCCCTGGAACTGCTGGGCCCTACTCTGCGAGGAATAGCTTTGATCCTGCCTTTTCACGTGCTGGCGCACACGCCTGCCACAGTGCTGCTGGGCACCGGTCCCCCGCTGGCCCTCTTCGCCGAGCAGTGGGGCTGGGCGATCGCGCTCTGGGCGGTGGGTCTGTTGGCGTGGCGGCGAGTCTCTCGCACGCTCATCCTCCAGGGCGGGTGATGGAGCTCGTCGCCTTGTTCGGGCAGCGCCTCCGCACGCGGCTGGCCTACCGCGGCGACGTGGTCGCCGGGCTGTTGAGCGGCGCCCTTCTGGCGGTGGTGGGGCCCGTCTTCATCACCACCCTGTTTCAACACGTTTCAAGCCTGGGCCGGTGGACCGCGCCCGAGGTGCTGTTCGTGTGGGGCTTCGCTGATACCGTATCCGGCTGTTTCTACGTGGTGTTTCAGGGCTTGTACGTACTGAACCGACGCTACATCCTCGGCGGCGAGCTCGACCGTCTGCTGATCCGTCCGGTCGATCCCTACGCCCAACTCCTGCTCGACAACCTCGCCGTCGACGAGCTGCCGTCGGTGTTCCTGGGGCTCGTCGTCATCGCGATCGCGCTTATGTGGGGCCTGCCACCGCCCGACCCGTGGCGTTGGATGCTACTTCCCGTGTGGGTTGCCGGCGGGCTGGCCACGCTCGGCGGGCTGGTCACCGCCATTGCGTCGCTGGGCTTCCACCTGCACCACCGGGGCACCGCAGTCGGCCTGGTGATGCAGGTGACGAGCTTCTCCCGCTACCCGCTCGACCTGTTCGGTTCGCCGCTCCGATGGGTGCTCACGACGGTCCTTCCCTTCGGGTTCGCCGGGTTCTACGGCGCGTGCCTGTTCCTGCCCCGGCCGGAGTTGCAGCCCTACGCATGGGCGACACCGGTGGTCGGCGCGCTGGCGCTCTTCGGGGGCTACGCCGCGTGGCGGCTCGGCCTGCGTCGGTACACCTCAGTCGGGGGCTGACTGCTTCTTGGGCTTCGGAGTCGGTTTCGGCAACGGGGCGCGGCCGAAGCGGTCGTCGTCGACCGGCGCCTTGGACATGACCGCGACCTCCAGGTACACACCCGGATTCCCCCCCTGATAGCTGGCTTCACCCTTGAGCCGCAGGATCTCGAACGCGGTCGAGGCCACCGACACCCCGACGCCGAAGCCGCGCACCGAATCCAACTCCACCCGCGCCCCGGGGGACACGATCGCGGCCGGAAACAGGTCGGCGCCGACGAAGCCGCTGTGTCCGGCGCTGAGGTCGCTGACAAACTCGAGGTACGGCACCACGACGCCCAGGTCGATCACCGAGCCCAGCTCAAGCCCGCCGAAGCCGAACGCGTCGAAGCCGCCCCCGAACCAGGCGCCACCCGCCACCTCCACCATCGAAAACATGGCGCGCCCGCGAGCGCCGGCGAGCAAGGGGAGCGAGCTGGGGCCGATGTCGTCGAAGCGGAAGACGTCCACGGTCGCCGGCGAGAAGCCCAGCAGCAGGCTCACTCCGCCCTTGGTGCCGCCGAAGTCGGCGCCGCCGCCGAGGACCGCGCCGGGAACGCGCGCCGAGGCCATCGACGCGACCACCGCCTGGCGGCGCCAGGGATCGACCGACTCCAGCCGGAAGAACCCGGGAAAGACCCCGCCCCAGGCGCGCCAACCCCGGCCTGTGCCCTCGACAGTCAGGCGCTCCGGCGCCAGGGAATAGAGCAACAGACCGTCTCCGCTGAGGGTGGCGGCCATGTCCAGCTGCATGACGAACGCAAATCCGTCGCCGCCAACCTTCAGATCACCCTCGGCCTGCTGCACTCCGAACGAGGCGACGTTCGTCTGGCCCGCGAAGGCGACCCCGGCGATGAGATCGACCGCGCCACCCACCTCGGCATTTCCGGCGAGCGCGGTCGTCAACAGGAGTAGCAACATGTACATCGATGTAGCATCTCAGGTCTTCCTTTGACGCGTCAAGAGCGATATACTCTCCACCTTCTCTTCCCGTCGCGCGCGGCGCCCCCTCCGCGCCCGGGTTGTCCCCCCGGAGCCTGCATGAAACCCGCCATCGATCCCTTCCACCCGGTCCTTCGCGTCCTCGAACGATACCGCTCGGACGTCCATCATCTCCGCGCACCCGCCCCGGACGGCACCACCGACGCGGTGCAGGCGCACCTCGGCCAGGAGTTGCCCGGCTCGCTCCGCGGATTCCTGTCCCGGTGGAACGGCGCGACCCTGTTTCGCGGCGCGCTACGGATCCGAGGGGCCGCGGATCTCGCGCCGCCCAACGCGGGTAACCCCGACGTCATCCTGTTCGCGGACGGGCCGCGCGAGGAAGATCGCTGGGCCTTCGCCGCGACGGAGTTCGGCCACCACTTCGGCCGGTGGGACGGGGCGCGGCTGATGCCGCTGCACGACCACTTCAACCGCTGGCTGCTTGCCCAGACGCGACTGCTCGACGAGAACGTCCGTGACGACGTCGCCGAGCTCGCTGTCCGGCTCGAGGTCGATCCTCAGTGCGGGCTCCTCTGGTTCCTCCAGGGCGAGGCGATGCTGCAGCTTGGAGACGCCGACGGGGCCACGGCCGCCTTCCGGCGCGCGACGGCGCTGGCACCCGACCATCCGGGTGCGTGGCAGCGCCTCGGCGAAGCCCTGCTCGCGTCCGACGAGGGGCAGGCCCGCGGCGCCTTGCTGATGGCCTGGCGTGCGGTGCGGTTCCCCCTGCACTACCCCGGCGCGCCCACCCCGGGAGCCGAGCTCGTACACCTTCTCGAAGCTCGCTTTCCCGCCGGGGACGCCGGCTGGCAGCGGGAATTGCAAGACCTGCTGGCCGAGCGGGTCCCCAACATCCGCCATCGGGACGCGGACCTCGTGGTCGCCGCCGCGATGGGTCTGGTGCGGGCCCGCCTCGCGTCTGGAGATCGCACCGGCGCTCGCGACGCGCTGGTCGCCCTGCGCGACCGCGCCACGGGCTGGGCCGCGCCGCCGGACCTGACGCCGCTCCACTTCGCCCTCGTCGCGCTCCACACCGACCTCGGCGACCACGACGACGCCGAAGAAGTCCTCCGTCGCCTGCGCCGGTCCCCCGATCCGGTGGTCCTGGCCCGGGCCGAGCTGGCCTTGGCGAAGATCGCCCTCTATCGCGAGGAGCCCTGGGTCAGCGACATCGTTCAGGGGGCGCTGGCGACGTTGAAGACGGCGGCCGATCGCTGCGAAGGGTTCCTGCTGCTCGCGGAAGCCCACCGCGGCCGGGATGCGGCCAGCGTCGAGCAGGCCACCCGCCTGGCCGGCACCGTTGGCGACCCGGTGCTGATGGCACGCGCGGCGCTCGTCCGCGGCGACCTCGCGCGCGCGCAAGGCGATATGGCCGCGGCCCACCACGCCTGGCTGCACTGCGCCGACGACCCCGAGACCGCCCTTCGGGCCGAGGTCCGCATCGGGGACAGCATCGACGAGCCCGCCGACGCTCTCGTCCACTACGCCCGCGCCATCGACGGCTACAAGAAGCTCCAGCTCCCCATCCGTGAGGCCTGGGCGCGACTCCGTCTGGTCCGCTGCGGAGACGCCTCGCAGGCGCTCGAAGCCGTGCGGGTCTTCAAGGCCGCGGGACTCGCCGCGGGCGTCGCGACATCGGATACGCTCTCCGGGCGCCCGGGACACTCGCTGGAGTGGCACCTCAACCTCAGCGCCGAAGCCGCACGCGAACGTTACGACGCCCAACGCATGCGGCCCCCGTGGACGCGCGCCGACGCCGACCGGCCCGAGCGGCGCCTCCTGGCCCACGGCAACGCCATCGCCAACGCCGACGAGCGCATCGTCCAGGTCCTCGCCGCCGAAGTCGAGACCGAACTGCGTCGCCTGCAGGCGAGCAACGGCCGCGCCCGCGACCCCGCTGCCATGCGCTTCGTAGCCGGCATCGACCTGTTGGCCGGGCACCCCTCCTGGGCGGCCGCGAAGATCATGATGGCCCTGCTCGTCGAGGACGTACGGCAGCCGGTCGCCGAACGCGGCTTGGTCGGTGCGCTCGCCCGCTCGCCGAACATGACCCTGGTGGACGCGTTGGTTCGGGCGCTGAGCGAGGAGACCGAACCCACCCGGCTTGCGCTCATCGCGGAAACGCTCGGCTGGCGTCGCGAGGCCGCCGCCACCCCGCGACTTCGCGAGCTGGCCACCTCCGGCTCCCTGCCGCTGCGCCGCGCGGCGATCACCGCGCTCGGCCGCATCGGCGACGTCGACGCCATCGACCTGATCTTCCCCGGACTCGAAGTGCCGGAGCTGGCCGAGACCGCCTCGACCGCGCTGCTCTTGCTCGGCGAGTGGCAGGGTGTCGACTTCTTCGCCCAGGCGCTCGCCCGCAACGAACGCTGGCTCACCCACTCCCCCGGCGAGATCGTCGGCCGCCACGGCGGGCCCGCCTACTTCCTCTTGCTGATGCGCACCTGCGGAACCGAAGGCGCCGGTGGCATCGGCAGCCTCGCCGGGCTCGGGTTGATGGGCAACATCCGCGCCGTGCCGCGGCTCGTCGAGTCAGTCGGAAGTCGCGACCCTCAACGTCAGGTCGTCGCCAGCACCGCGTTGGAAGTGATCACCGGCCACCACGAAGACGTCGAGGACGCCCACCCCAAGCAGCGCTGGCTCGATTGGTGGGCGGAGCACGGCCCCGATTTCGAGGAGCGCGTGCGCTACCGAGACGGGCGCCCCCTCACCGTACGCAGCCTCATCGAGCGCCTCGGGCACGACGACTTCGCGGCCCGGCAGTCCGCCTATGACGAGCTCGTCATCGCCACCGGAGCGCGCCTGCCGTTCGACGCGGACGGTCCCTGGCGGGCGCAGCTGGCGCACCGCGCGGCGTGGGAAGCGTGGTGGGCCGACAACGCCCACGATCTGCCGGCGACCGGCTGGTTGTTCCACGGATCGGGAACCTGAGCGCCGCCAGCGGCGGCATGGGCACTCACCGCTGCAAAAGCGCGATCAACGACGAGGTGTCCCACCGCCCGCCGCCCATGGCGCTGACCTCCGCGTAGCGCTCCGCCACCTCTTCGATGATGGGAAGATCGGCGCCGATGGCATCCGCGGTGCGACAGCAGATGTCCAGATCCTTGCGCATCAGGTCGACGGCAAAGCCGAAGTCGAACCGTCCTTCGACCATCGAGCGATGTCGGTTCTCCATCTGCCAGGACTGCGCCGCGCCCTTGCTGATCGCGGCCACGACCTTCTCTGGATCGAGGCCGGCGCGATTCGCGAAGTCCAGGCCCTCGGCGAGGCCCGCCAGGACCCCCGCGATACAGATCTGATTCACCATCTTGCAGAGCTGACCGGTGCCGGCCGGCCCCTGGTGCGCGACAATCTTCGCGTACGCCGAAAATACCGGTCGCGCCCGATCCACATGCTCGTCGGAGCCGCCGCACATCACGCTGAGTTGCCCGGCGACCGCGCCGGCCTGTCCTCCCGACACCGGCGCGTCCACGAAGCCGACGGACACCGCCTCGCAGGCGTGCTCCAACTCGCGTGCGAGCTCGGCGGACGCGGTCGTGTGGTCGACCAGCAGACTGCCCGCCCCCATGCTGGCCAGGGCGCCCTGGGGGCCGAGGACCACGGCGCGGACATCAGGATCGTCGCCGACGCAGATCAGGACGACGTCGGCGCCGACAGCCGCCTCACCCGGGGACGCCGCCTGTTTTCCTCCGTACTCCCGCACCCAGGCATCGGCCCTGGCGGGGGTGCGGTTGTACACGGTAACGCTATGCCCACGGCGGGCCAGGTGCCCAGCCATGGGGTAGCCCATCACACCCAGACCGAGGAAGCTGCAGCGCATGCGATCCCACCGTTGGTGGGCCACATCATATCAATATTCGGGCTCCGGCGGCGGCGGCTTGGAGGGCGCGATGAGGAAGGCAAGCACAGCCGGAAGGAGCATGCAGAGGGCGGAGCCGACGCCGAAGTTCAGGTTGTGGCTCGCCTCCTCCCCGCCCAGCGTGAGGAGCATCGACTTCCTCTCCGGGTCCGCGTTCTCCAACACGGACTCCGTCTTCCACATCGCCGAGTTGTAGCCGACGATCCCCGCGCAGCACGGTGCGGCCGCCAGCATCGTGCCGAGGATGGCCGCCACGCGTGCCACGCCTCCCATCTTGCCGGTGGCTCGCGCCACAATCGCGAGCAGCAACGCCAGCGGTACGCCCGCGACGGCGAAGAGATTCATCAACAAGACGAGGTGCATGCCCCATCCCCCCACCCGGTACCACATCACAAAGTCAGCCATGCCTGCAGCCTATTCCACCGGGGCCCACTTGCCGAGGCCCGCAGTCAGGAATATGCAAAGCCCCCCTGAGGCCGCTGATGCGCAATCTCCCGTTCACCCTGTCCCTCCTGACCCTCGGTTGCACCCTGCTCCCCGGCTGTACGGGCGACGACAGCAAGGACACCGACACCTCCAGCGGCACCGACAGCGGCGACGCGGACACCGACACCGACACCGATTCAGACACCGACACCGACACCGACACCGACACCGACACCGACCCGACGGCGGTGACCGTGACGCTCACCCCTGAGGCGTTGACGCTGGCCACCAGCCGCGACCTGCCCCCGCTCACCGCAACGGCGACCTGGGACGACGCCACGGAGACTGACGTCACCAGCGAATGTGCGTGGACCAACAGCGAGGCCGACGTCACCTGGGTCGGCGCCGACGGCGTTGTACACGCGCTGGGCGCGGGCTTCAGCACCGTCACATGCGCGTGGCAGACCCTCAGCGACGCCAGCACGGTGGAAGTCCGGGCCGTGGCCGCCGCCGCCGCCGGCGAGATTGTCATCAACGAGCTCCTTGCCGATCCTGAGGTGGACGCCGACGTCAACGGCGACGGGAACGCCGACCCCGCCGAAGACGAGTTCGTGGAGTTCGTGAACGTCGCGGCCTACTCTGTGGACATCGAGGGGGCGACGGTGTGGGAGTCCAACTTGGACACCGAACGCCACCGCTTCGGGCCGAGCAGCATCTTGCGCCCGGGGGAAGCGGTGGTGCTCTTCGGCGGCGGCACGCCGCTGATCGCGGCCGACCGGTGCCTCGCCTACCCGGTGATCAATGCCGACTCTACACTGCAGCACGGACTGGCCCTGAACAACGAAGGCGACACGTTGACGCTGAAGGGCGCCGGGGAGTTCGGGGACATCGCCTCGGTGGACGTGGACCCTGCGGTCGAAGACGCGTCCATCGTCCTGAGCCCCGACATGACCGGCACCAGCTACACCCACCACCAGTACGCCGACGGCTCGATCGGCGCCTACAGCCCTTGCACCAAGGTGGACGGGAATCCCTTCCCGACCGCGGCGGAGTGGCTCAGTCGCTGATCGTGGAGCCGCGGCATCCACCCGACTGGTCGGGTGATCCTCCTCCCGCCCCCTACGACGAGTCCCGCGCCGGTGATGACGCACGGGCGGCGGCGGGCACCTTGCCGTTGTCGACGCGGTTCCACCTCGGCCCCGACATCACCCCGATACAGGCTGAATTCTTGAAGAGAAATGGCTTTCTCCTCTTTGATCGAGTAGCCGACACATCCGAAGTCTCACTCATCCTCGCCGAGGTGGACCGGGTCGAAGCGGAGCTCAAGGCCAGCGGCCGGGAGCGTGTCAACGGGGTGCCGGTGTGGTTCAGCCCTGACCCCGACGGCAACGACTACATGGTGCGCATGGGCTTCTCCAGCCAGTACAGCCCGGCGCTTTCGGCGTTCGTACGCGACCCACGCTTCGAGCCGGTCCGGCGGCTGATCGGCGAGGACGCCCGCATCGGCGAGCGGGAAAAGGACGGCGTGGTGTTCAACCGCTACGTCAACGCCCCGGGCAGCATCCGGCCGAACCTCGCGTGGCACACCGACGCCCTCCGAGATGTTTTCTACAACTGGAAGATGCCCGGCCCCATGCTCAATGTCGGCGTCCATTTCGATCGCATCCGTCCAACAGAAGGCGGACTTCGATTGTTGCCGGGCACCCACACTCAGGGCGTATTTTCTACCCTGTTTTCCAAGATCCATTTTGTCACCCAGCGGGCCGACCCACGCGAGCTTGCCGTGGAGACGTGGCCTGGGGACCTGAGCGTGCACGACGGGCGGATGTGGCACCGGGTGGAGTCGAGCCCCAAGACGGGGTGGGCGTCGCTTCGGCGCAGCATGTACGTTCCCTACGTCATCGACGCCGAGCTGCGGAAACACGAAAACAGCCCGACGCCGATGTACTTGCGCCTCTTCGACCACATCATGCGTTGGCGAGCGGCCCGAGCTAAAAAACGGCGAACCAACGACCCCGGCGGCGCTCAGGCGGCCAGCACCGCCACGAGGAACACCAGCGAGACGTAGCCGTTCAGATCGAAGAAGGCCTTGTCAATCTTGGAGAGATCACCGGGCTTCACCAGATGATGCTCATAGCCGAGCACCCCGGCGATCACCGCCAGCCCGGCCCAGTAAGGCCACCCGAGGGGGGTGACAAACGGCAGGGTAGCGAGACAGGCGACAGTGCCCACGTGCAGGACGGAGCTGATCTTCATCGCGATGCTCTGGCCCAGGGCGGCCGGGATGCTGTGCAGGCCCTGGCCCCGATCGAACTCTTCGTCCTGAAGAGAGTACAGGATGTCGAAGCCCGCCACCCACGTGGCCACCGCGGCCGCCAGCACCACCGGCACCCAGGCAAGCTGGCCGGTGATGGCGATCCATGCGGCGACAGGGGCGAGCCCCAGCGCCACGCCGAGCCACAGGTGCACAAGCGGGGTGAACCGCTTGGCGAGGCTGTACCCGCACACCACCGCCAAGGCAGCGGGCGAGAGCCACCCGCACAAGGGATGTAGGACGACCGCGGCGAAAACGAAGGTGAGCGCCGCGAGGAGGGTCAACGCGATGGCCACGCCGAGGCCGATCTCTCCGCTCGGTAGTTCGCGATTCGCCGTGCGTGGGTTGCGGGCATCGAGGCGCCGATCGACGATCCGATTGAAGCCCATCGCGCACGAGCGCGCACTCACCATGCACACCACGATGAGCGACCACTGCACCCAGGTGGTCGGGTGCGTCCGCGCGGCGATCACGCCCGACGCCAGCGCGAAGGGCATGGCGAAGATGCTGTGGGAGAACTTGATCATCCGCCCGAATACGCGGAGGGCGTTCACGCGCGACCCCCCGCTTGGTCGAGAAACGCCCAGGCGTCCGCCCGCAGGCACCGTTCCCATCGGGACCGGGGCACTCCGGGGAACGCCTTGAGAAGCACCGGGAGCTCATTGCGCACGTCGAGGTCTGGGCACGAGATGAGCGAGTCGGTGCCGATGAGCACGCGGACGCCCGCATCGAACATCGCCAACACGTCGGGGAGGTGCCCGGTGATGTGGAGGTTGCTGCGCGGGCAGATGCAGATGGTACACCCGCGGGCCGCCACCAGTTCGAGCTCCGCCGCCGTCGTGAGCGTACAGTGCACAAGGAGGGTGTTCGGACTGAGTACGCCTAACGAATCGAGCCAGTGTACCGGGGACAGCCCAGGCGGGCGCCAGTGCGAGAGGTCTCGGTTCGACGCACGCAACACGTCCGGCCAGGGGCCGCCGCCATCGAGCAGGAATGCCCGCTCCGCACGGTCCTCATCGCAGTGGATGGACCAGGGTTCTCCCCGCCCCGCGACACATCGAATTGTATCAGAATGCGTGCTGTAGGGAGCGTGCGGGGTCGCACATTTCACGCCGTTCGCCAGATGCGGCTCGTCGAAGCCGAAGACCTCGGTGAAGGCCAGACCGTCGAGACCGGCGGCGTGCATCGCTTCGCCGCCGACACCGAGGTTGCCGATGTCGATGACGGCCGCGGTTCCGGTGGCCGCCACGGCGCGCGCATTGGCCATGGCGTGCTCCCGGCGAGCAGGGTTGTCCCGGCGCCACGACAAGAGCCACGGCACCAGGCCCTGTCCCGACACCGACGGCGCGGCCGGGAGCTCCAGATGTACGTGCGCGTTGACCGGCCCCCGCATGCGGTCAGAACCTCGCGTACCGACCGTCGGTGTCGACCACGACCGGCACCAACCGGGTCCAGTCAAGGTCGCGGCGAACCGCCCGGAATCCGGCGGCGCGGATGTGGTGCTCCACCTCCTCGGGGTCGGTCGTCCAACTGCGCCCAGGCGCGGCGAGCGCGTCGCCATCCAGGAGTACCGGGCCCAGATCGTCGGCCCCGGCGAACAGTGCCGTCTGGGCCGGGCCGAGGCCCACCGTGGGCCACCACGCCGTCACGTGTGAGACATTGTCGAGTATCAGTCGGGCCAGAGAGACCACACGCAGCCAGGCCTGGGCGGAGTCGTCCCTCCCCGCCACGTCGCCCAGAGCGGTCCACACACTGAACGCGGAGACGCCCGGCCGCCCGGCGGCGAGCTCCTCACCCTGGAACTCGCGGAGGTCGAGCAGGTGATCGGTTCGCGCCGCCCGGGACTCCCCCCACCCGATGGTCATCGTCGCCGGGCCGCCGAGCCCGAGGGCTCCCGCGAGGCGATGCATCACGCGCCACTGGGGGCGGGCCGCCGCTCCCACCCGCACCGCCGCGCCCCCGAAGCCATCCAACCCGGCGCGCACCAGCGTCTCGAGCGCACCTTCGGCGCTCACCCCTGCGGCCAAGGCGAGGCCGACCAGTTCGTCCGCTCCGAGGCCCGTCACCGAGAGGGCAAACTCCCCCTTGAGCATCCGAATCGCCTCGGCGCACGCCTCCAGCGAACCGGCCTCCGGCACGCCTGGCTGGAGGATCGCCGCGACCGCGCCGGCGCCCACAAGCCGCGCGCCGCGCTCCCGAGGCGAGGCGACGGACACGTTCCCGGCCATCAAGTACGTGACATCGCGCCCGGGCAGGAGCTTGCCACGGCGCTCGGCGGCCGCAGCGGCCAGGTCCGGACCTGACGCGTCGGCCGAGAGCCGGCGCGCGTCGTCAGGGGACAGGCGCTCGCCTCCGACCGCCTTCGCCAGCAGCGCCTCGACCGACACGCGCGGTCGTGACCGCTCCGGCGGGCCGTAGAGGCACAGATCGCCGGGCCCGAACAGACCGGCGGCCTGCGCGAGCGCCACGAAGCGACGCAGCCCCATCAGGGCACGATCATCGAGCTCGTAGCGGATCGCGTTCTGGAGGTAGGCGCGGTCGGCCTCGGGTGCGGACGCCCGCTCCGGGAGGCCACGCGCCGCCGCCGCGCCGAGCCCCGCGATCGCTTCGGCCGGCAGATCGGGACGGCCGGCCCACACCGCAAAGACGAACGGCAGCCCTGTCCAGTCTTTCCATGCCCGGCCGAGGTCCACCCGGGTGGTGAGTCGTGCCGGGAGGTTCCGGGCGGCGTCGCCGATGACCACGGCGCCGACCCTCCCCTGAGCGTGAAACGCGCCCGTGCCCGCGTCCACCGCGCGGACCGGCACCCGGGCACGCCCGAGCGGACCACGAAGCAGGATCTGGGCCAGCACCACGCTGGTCCGCGACTCCCCGTCCAGCACCACCTCGTCCCACTCGTCAATCGGCGTCTCCCCCACCAGGAGCACGCTGTCCACGTCGCCATCGCTACCGATGCACAACCCGGGCACGATCCGCCAGTCGGCGCCCGCATCGAAGATCGAGGCCACCGGGACAAGCCCCACGTCCACCTCTCCCTGGTTCAACAAGCGGGCGGCGGCGCTCGGTACGCAGGCCCGCACGTCAAAGCTCGCCGGGTCCAGGTGGCGGGTCAGAGGCCAGGCGTTGGTGTAGCCGACACACGCGACGCGAATCTTGGGCGTCATCTATGCCTCCGCAACGATACGATAAAGGGTGTCACGTTCGACCGGGATGCGTCCCGCGTCTCGGATGAGTTGGATCAGCTCCGCGCGCCCCAACGTCTGCGGGGTCCGGGCCCCGGCCATGTGGTAGATACGCTCCTCGCGCACGGTGCCGTCGATGTCATCAACACCCCAATCCAGCGAGATCTGGGCCAACTCCACCCCGAGCATGATCCAGTACGCCTTGATGTGGTCGATGTTGTCCAACAGAAGCCGGGAGACCGCGTAGGTGCGCAATGAATCGTAAGCCGTCGGCTCTCGCAGGCGCTGGAGCTTGTTGTTTTCATGGTGAAATCGGAGCGGGATGAAGGTCTGGAACCCTCCGGTCTCGTCCTGGAGCGCGCGCAGACGGAGCAGGTGGTCGACCCGCTCCTCGAGCGTCTCGATGCTGCCGAAGAGCATCGTACAGTTGGAGCGCATGCCCAACTCATGGGCGGTACGGTGCACCTGCAACCAACCCTCGGCGTCGACCTTGTCGTCGCAGAGCTTCTTGCGGGCGCGCGGGTGGAATATCTCCGCGCCACCACCCGGAAGCGAACCCAGCCCCGCCGCCGCCAGTTCACGCAGGACCTGCCCGTAGCTCTTGCCGTACTTCACCGCGAAATAGTGGATCTCCACCGCCGTGAATGCCTTGATGTGGAGGTCCGGGCGCTCGGCGCGGATGCCGCGCAGCAGGTCGAGGTAATATTCCCAGGGCAGGTCCGGGTTGAGCCCGTTGACGATGTGTACTTCGGTGATGAGCTCGTCGCGAAGCGCCCTCACCCGACCGACCGCCTCGTCGAGCGACATGGTGTAGGCCGCGGCGTCCCCCGTCTTGAGCCGGCTGAAGGAGCAGAAGATGCAGCTCGCCTCGCACACGTTGGTCGCGTTGACGTGCACGTTGCGGTTGAAGAAGGTCAAGTCGCCCCAACGCCGCTGCCGTTCACGATTGGCCAACGCCGAGAGGGCCCCCAGGTCGTGCGTCGAAAACAGCCGGACGCCGTCCTCGAAGCTGAGCCGCTCGCCCCGGTCGAGCCGCTCTCGGATGTCGGTGAGCCCGGCACGATCGACGTGGCGGCGCTCCATGGTCGACAGCTCAGGCAACATCGGCGTCTCCGAGGCCGCTCCAGCGGCGGAAAAGTTCGTTGTCGATGCCCACGAGGTCCAGCGAACGGGCGACGACGTGGTCGACGAGGTCCTGCACCGACTGGGGCCGGTGGTAGAAGCCTGGAGACGCGGGCAGCACCGTGGCGCCCGCTTCGGCAAGCTGGGTGAGGTTGCGCAGATGGATGAGCGACAGGGGCATCTCGCGAACGACGAGCACCAGCGGTCGACGCTCCTTCAAGGTGACGTCTGCCGCCCGCCCCACGAGGTCCGTCGACAGACAATGGGCGATCCGACCTGCCGACCCGGCCGAACAGGGGAGGACCAGCATCGCGTCCACCCGCGCGCTGCCCGAGGCGAAGGGGGCGGTGAAGTCGCCCGGATTCCAGATCGGGAAGCCGTAGTCGGCGGGGTCGGTGCCGACCTCGTGATTCCACACCAGGCGGCCGGTCTTGGTGAAGACGACATCGACGTGCACCTGCCCGTGTTGGCGCAGGAACTCGAGCGCGCGCGCGGCGTACGGTGCACCCGAGGCCCCGGTGATGCCGAAGACCAGTCGCTTCACGATGCCTTCCGGGCGATGACGATGCTGGCGACAGGCGGAAAGAGCTCCCGCCCCATCACATATTCGAAACCATTGTCGCGACACATAGTCTCGAATCCCGCGCGATCCACCCACGCCCCCATGCTCTGGGCGAGGTAACGATACGCGCTGGCGTCGCCGGCCACGAGGCCGCCGACCAGCGGGAGCACCAGACGATTGTAGGTTGCGGCGAGCAGTCGCGACATCCAGGTGGTGGGGCGGAAGAAGTCGACCACCACCAGGACTCCGCCCGGCCGAAGCACCCGCGCCGCCTCGGCGACAGCCCGCTCCGGTTGCGGCACGTTCCGAACGCCAAAGCCGGCGACGACGGCGTCAAACATGCTGTCGGCAAGCGGCATCTCTCGGGCATCCGCGCACACGATGCGCGCCTCGGGGGCCTTGTGCCGACCGCCGTCGAGCATTTCGGCGCAGAAGTCCAGCGCCGTGAGCGACCGCGCACGCGCCTTCAACATGCCCGAGAAGTCCATGGTTCCCGCACAGAGATCGAGCACGTCGCCGTCGGCACGGTCGCCCAGCTCCGCGATGGCGATTCGGCGCCAGGCCCGATCGATCCCGAGCGACATCAGCGCGTTGGCCCGGTCGTACCCGCCCGCGATCCGGGCGAACATCGCCTGGACGGCCGGCGCGCGACCCGGATCGCCGGCCACGGGCGACGAGGTGGTCACGAGGCCCGCTCCACCAGGTAGGTACCGAGCACCGCGAGCGCGTCGCGGTCGGGGCCAGCGGGAAGGGCATCGAGGCAGCCGAGCGCGTCATCGACACGACGGTGGGCCTCGGCGAGCGCAGCGTCGAGCGCGCCCGATTCACGCACCTCGGCGACCAGCCCGGGAAGCTGGGCGTCGGTGGGCGCGGCCGCCATCAGGCGCGCCCTGAGCCCCGGAATCCGCGTCATCGCGTGGACCAGCGGAAGCGTCAACTTCCGCTCGCGGAGGTCGGCGCCAATCCGCTTGCCGGTGCCGTCGGCGTAGTCCAACACGTCGTCGGTGATCTGGAAGGCCACGCCCACCCCGCGGCCAAAGCGTTCCAACGCGGCGGCCTCCCGCTCGCGACCCGCGGCATACGCAGCCGCGGCGGCGGCCCAGGCGATGAGCGCCGCGGACTTCTTGTCCACCATCTCCAGGTACGCGTCCAACGTAGTATCCAGGTTCCCTGCCCGTTGTAGCTGGAGAACCTCGCCCTCGGCCATCGCGGTCACCGCGCGAGCAAGCTCGGTGACGGCGCGGTGCCCACCGGCCTCGGCGGCCAGCAGGACCGCACGCGCCAGGCAGAAATCCCCGGTCAGGATGGTCGCCGCGTTGCCGTAGACCTTGTGGGCCGCGAGCCGACCCCGACGCAACTCGGCGCCGTCGACGACGTCGTCGTGGAGCAACGAGCCGAGGTGGATCAGCTCGGCCACGCACATCAACCCCACGAGATCGCCCTGAAAGCCCACGGCACCCGCGCCAAGCATCGTGAGCATCGGCCGCAGGCGCTTGCCGCCCGCCACCACAAGGTAGCGACCCACGCCCTCGACGACGTCGACGTCGCTGCCGACCAGCGCGCGCAGACGCACCTCGGCTTCGTGCACCCGCGGCGCCAATCGAAGGAACACAACTTCCGGGCCGACAAGGCGCGGTCCCGTGATGATCACCCCCGGACGCCCGTTGGCCAACCCGGCGGGCTCGACGCGCCGCACCACCCCCTGCGGGTCGACCCGCGTGACAGCTTCGGACTCCATGGGATTCTCCGGCACTGGTCAATTCAGCGATTTCAGTGTTAACTGAACTTCGTGAACACCGCCAGCGCCGAGACCGAGCCTGCCGCCCGCGCCGAGGGGGCGGACGCCCAGGCGCGCGCTCGGGCGGTGGCGCTGGTGGCCGAGGCCATCGGCGAGGTGATCGGCTTCTGGAATTTCAAACCCTCGATGGGGAGGGTCTGGGCGGTGCTCTATCTGTCGGCCGATGCGCTCGACGCCGAGCAGATCGAGGCGCGCACCGGGTTGAGCGCCGGGATGATCAGCACCACGCTCAACGAACTCTTGCAGTGGGGCGTCATCCGTCGTGAGCCGGCGCCGCGGGAACGTCGCCGCCTCTTCGTCGCCGAGACCGACATCTGGATGTTGATCGGGCGGGTCTTCCGGGAACGGGAACTCCGGATGGTGGGCCGCACGATCCAGCAGCTCCAGGCCGCGCTGGACATCCTCGATCGCGAGGGCAAAGGAGAGGATCCGCGGGCGATGCATCAGAGTCGCTTCCTCCACACCCGCGTCAGCCGGATCCTCGAGCTGGCCCGGGTCGGGCATCGGCTCATCGATCGGTTCAGTCGCACCGGCAGCGCGAATCTGCGCCCACTCCGCGATGTGCTGGCCGCGGCGCGCTCCGCCACGGGATAGGCGCGGCCCATGCTGGCCGCTCTCCTATTCGGTTGCACCGACGACACCCGCGGGGTGGAGGGCGTCGTCAAGGACATCTGGGGGCACCCGGTGCCGGAGGCCACCGTCGTGGTCGAAGGGGTCATGGCGCGTCACTACACCGATGCCAGCGGCAGGTTCGCCCTGGAGTTGCCCGCGGAGGAACTGGTGCTGCGCGCCGAAGTGGACGACAGCGGCAAGGCTGAAGACGACGTGATCAAGGGTCCCCACGGGCTGCGCATCCTCGCCGGCAAGGAGGGGTTCATCAAGGCGCGCGGATTTGCCAAGGAAGTCCCAGACGACGAAGACTTCGAGGCGCTGTCGTTGTCGTTGTACCCCGAGCCCGACCACCCCGGCTTCTACGCGGTCGGGCGCTCCGCGTACGTGGAGCTGGGTCGCCAACGAATCCAGATGGTCGGCACCGACCTCAAACACTACGCTGGAATCCAAGACATCCCCGAGGAGGCCCTCCCCCCGGGCAAGGTCGATCTGGTTTTTACCACACGACTCCGGCCGAGTGAGATCGCCCAGATGAACCTTCACCTCAGCGAGTTGGAGTTCGTCAACAAGGGGCGGGTCAAGGGCGTCTTCGGGGCCGAAGACAACCTCGTGAATCTATGGGTTGCCAAGGACGACGTCGCCTTCGACATTGTCGGCTTCGACACCCGGGAGGACTACCTTCTGTCCACCCGGGAGGCGCTGGTGCCCGGAATGTACGCGTTCCACGCTCATGACATCCTGCACGAGGACGACGAGCGGGTGTTGTACACCTTGCCGAAAGAACAGCAGGTCGCGTTTCCGTTCGAGGTCCGGTAGCGCTCACCTGGACGGCGTCTCTCGCTGCACGAACGGGTCGGAGTACCTCGGGCGCGGCCCCGGATCGTGCAACACGACCGGGCTCTCGGGCCAGGCCTCGAGCGCCGCGAGCACCGCGTCGGCGACGAGCCGGTGTCCGGTGGCACTCGGATGCATGAGGTCGAGGAAGAGCGTGTCGACGCCAAGGCCCGAGGCGACGAACGCGGCCGGAACGTCCACGAGGGGAGCGCCCCAACGCGCGGCGGTCTCGCGCATCACCGCGCGGTACGGCTCCCACGCCGGACGCGGCTCGCCGTGGAGGAGGTCCTCCCGGTTGGCGAGGAGGACAAACGCGACGCTGCCACCCCGATCGCGGAGGCGAGCGGCCATCGCGTCCAGGTTCGCGGCGTAGTCCTCGATGGCCACGCGCCGCTTCCCCATCGGGTCGCCGCCCTTGCCGACGGTCCACCCTACCCGCGTGGCCCGCACGGCGTGCCGGCGCACGCGCAACCCCCAATCCAGCCACCGAAACACCCGCGAATGCTCGAGGACGACGCGGGCCCGCTGCGTCGGCGACCGCGTCCAGTCGGTGTACGCGGCGAGAAGGTCGTGATCGACGAAGGTGTCAAAACTGTTGTCAGACCAGAGATTTCCGATGAGCAACAGGTCGGGCTGTAGGGCGAGTACCCGCGCATCCAGCAGGTTCAAGGTCTGAAAGGTGCTGTAGCCCGGCACGCCGGCGTTGATCACCTCCACGGGGAGGGTCGCGCCGAGCCGAGCCGTGAACACTTCGGCTTCGGCCACGCCGAAGCCGTAGATCGACGAATCCCCGACCGCAATCAACCTAGGTCGCGACTTCACTCCAATCTCCGGCGCCCGCAGGCCCACCGAATTGATCGACACCGACACCCCAAACTCGCGATGAATGCCGGGGCTTAGCTCCCATAGGAACCAGGGGCTGCCATCCAGGAGGATGCCCGCGGGCGCCGCGTCCCGGTCCCTCCAGGCGCCGGCGACCGCGCCCGGCGGCGGCACGAGGCGCGCGAGGCCTTCCAGGACGCAGGCCAGCGCGAGGGCCCCCACGGCGACGCGCCACCCGCTAGTCGACATTCGCGCCACGGGATAGGCACGGCCCCGCATGCCTCGTCCCATCCGGTCCCTGTCGATCGTCATCCCCGCGTTCAACGAAGCGCCAACCGTTGCCGCAGTCATTCGCGAGGTCCTTCGGAGCGAAGCTCTGGCGCTCAGTGACACCGTCGAACTGGTGGTGGTGGACGACGGCTCGACCGACGGGACTGCCGCGATCATCGATGAGCTCATCGCCGCGGGACCCGCCGCCGCCGGCGCGACCGACGGGTCTGACCGGGTGACCCTCCGCGCCGTACGACACACGCGAAACCTGGGGAAGGGCGCTGGTCTGCGCAGCGGATTCGCCGCGGCCACGGGCGAGTTGGTCATCGTCCAGGACGCGGACCTGGAGTACGACCCCCGCGACTACGCGAAGATGCTCCGCCCGCTCTGGGAGGGCCGCGCCGACGTGGTCTATGGGAGCCGCTTCCTGCCCAGCGAGCGTCGGGTGCTGTTGTTCTGGCACTCGATTGGAAACTCCATCATCACCCTGGCCGCCAACGCCGCCACCGACCTGAATCTGTCCGACGTGGAGACCGGATACAAGGCCTTCCGGTCGTCTGTCCTGCAGAAGATCGACATCGAGAGCGACCGGTTCGGAGTGGAGATCGAGCTGACCGCCAAGGTTGCACAGCTCGAGTGCCGCATCTACGAAGTGCCGATCGCCTACCACGGTCGCTCGTACGCGCAGGGGAAGAAGATCACCTGGAAAGACGGTGTGGATGCGATGTTCTGCATCGTCCGCTTCGGGCCCGCGCGCCGTCTGCGGCAACGACTGATGCCGGCTACCACCAAGCATGGTCCAACGTAACGCTGTAGGTGTCACAATCGGCACCGGCTGGCAGCCGCGTCGACACCGTCGCCTCCGTGCCCGGGGCGATGTCGGCGAGCCGGGCCACGAAGTTGTCCTTGGCACAGTGGATGCCGATCTCCGCCTCGTCGACCGCGCGAGCGGCACCGTTATGGCCCGTCACCTCGACCTCCACCCGACCGTCGGGCCAGACCTTGGCGGTTGCCCGGACCTTCAGCCACGGGCCGATGTCCACGACCCGATCCTGCCGCCCCTGCCGCCCCTGGAAAACCACTTCCTGGCGCGCGGTGTCGACGGTGACCAGGAACTGACCCGACACGTTGAGCCCCAACAGCCCTGCCGTCTTGTCATCCTCACACTCGTCGCACACCCCGACGGTGACGCCGTCGACAGGGAGGCCGCCCACCCAGACCCGAGGCACCAGCACCAGCCGGGTGGTCCGCTCCCCGTTGGCCGTGCGGAGCGTGATCTCCGGGGCGTCCCGGGGAACCGTGATCCCCAACCGGGCGAGCCCGCGCTGGCTGAGCGTGGTCACGGTCGCGCCGGTGTCGAAGAGCATGGTCAGCTCAGTCTCGCCGAATTGAACCGGCACCGCCATGCTGTGGCCCTGACCCTCGTAGGGCAGCGCCACCTGATCCGACGCCAGCGCCGTCGCGACCGACCTGCACGGATGCGTGGCCCGCTCGGCTTCGGGCAGCGGTGCGCTCCCGTCGGACTCCGGAAGCTCCAGGTCACGACCGAAACGAGCTGCCTCCGCGGTGAACTCCGCGCCGCCGAACGACGCCAGGATGCCGAGGCCGACTCCGAGCGCCCCGCGGATCTCGCCCGGAAAATACCCCGGCAGGATCACGGAGAGCGCCAGCGGCCAGAGCACCATTGCCGCGCCCACGGACCAGGGCTGCCGACCCGCCGCCAGCACCATCCCAGCGATGGGGAGGACCACCAATCCGCACGCCGCCAGGGCAATCTGGACAGGCGACAGCGACCGTACCGCGCCCAGCCCGACAAACACGGCGAGCGCCAGTGCGCTCGGCGCCAGTCCGATCGCGACGAGAAGGCCGGTCCACAGCCGCATGCGGACCCTCTATCCAATAGCGGAGCGGGGAACCGCGAAGGGGTTCCCCCCCTTCGATTCAGTGTTAGCCGCGGGGCCATGGCCGAGACCCGGGCGACCTACTTCTGTATCGACATCGAGTGCTCGGGACCGGTGCCCGCCTTGTACGACATGATCTCGTTGGGCGCGGTCGTCGTCGCACCCGACGACGCGGGGAGGCTCCAGCTCGGGGCGACGTTCTACGTCGAGCTTCGCCCGGAAGCACCGCGGGTCGACCCGGGCGCGATGAAGGTCAACGGGCTCGACATCGCGACACTGCGCCGTGACGGAGTGGTGCGACGCGAGGCACTTTTGTCGCTGAGCGCGTGGACCCGGCTCCACACCTGCCCCGGCACCAAACCGGTGTTCGTCGGCCACAACGCCCCCTTTGACTGGTCGTTCGTCGCTTGGTGCTATGCGGCCGAAGACCTGCTCAATCCCTACGGGTACAAGGCGCTCGACACCAAGGCCCTGGCCACCGGGGTGCTCGGCATCCATTGGTTCGACAGCAGCAAGGAGGTCCTGGCCGAGCGCCTGAACCTGCCGGCCGAGGATCTGTCTCTCAAACACCGTGCCGATTACGATGCTCGATACCAGGCGGAGCTCCTCATCAAGCTCCTGGAGCGCTGAATGTGTGGCTTTGTTGGCCTGATCGGCTTGGAAAACGCGGCGACGGGGGCGGCGATGGCGTTGCAGGCGCTGCAACACCGCGGCCAGGACGCCTGTGGCATCGGCACGGTCCACGAGGGCCGTGTGCACGTGTTCAAGGACCTCGGCATGGTCACCCAGGTCTTCGGCATGGGCACCCTGGCGTCCTTGCCTGGGACGGCGGCCATCGGTCACGTTCGGTACCCGACAGTGGGCGCCGGCGTGCGCGACGACACCCAACCCTTCCACACCCGCCGTCCCGGCGTGCTCATGGCCCACAACGGCAACGTGACCAACGCTCCGCAGTTGGAGTCGTGGCTGCGTCGCCGGGGTGTCCGTGTGCAATCGCAATGCGATGTAGAGCCGATCATGCTGGTCTTCGCCGAGGGGCTACACGGCAGCGGCCTGGAGCACGTCAAGGACGCGGTGCGCGACGTCTTCGAACAGGTCCGCGGCGCGTACACCTGCGTGGCGCTTTGTGAGGTCGAGGGCAAAGACACGCTCATCGCGTTCCGAGATCCGTTCGGCGTCCGGCCTGGAGTGTACGGGCAGAACGGGCTGGGCGCGTGGGCGGTGGCCAGCGAGTCGGTGGCGCTCGACGCACTCGGCTTCGACGTGATCGGGGAGATCCCGCCTGGCTCGGTGATGCTGCTCCGCCCCGGGGAACCCGCCCGCGTCGAGACGCTGCGCACCCCGCAGCCGCACCGCTGCATCTTCGAGCGCATCTACTTTGCCCGTCCCGACAGCAAGATGGAGGACGGCCGGATCTTCCAGGTGCGCTGGGACCTCGGGCGCCGGCTGGGCGAGGAGTGGCGCGCCAAGGGCATCGAAGCCGACGTGGTGGTCCCGGTTCCCGACACCTCGCGGCCGGCCGCGCAGGCCATGGCCGAGACGCTCGGGCTTCCCTTCCGCGAGGGATTCATCAAGAACCGGTACAGCGGCCGAACCTTCATCATGCCGGACGCGCGGATGCGCCAGTCCGCCTTGCGACTCAAGCTGAATCCGATCCCAGAAATCCTAGAAGGAAAGCGGATAATTCTGGTTGATGACAGCGTGGTGCGCGGCACAACTGTGAGACGATTGGCCGAACTGGTGCGGTCCGTGAAGCCCAAGGAGGTCCACCTCGCCATCTTCTCGCCTCCGGTGAAGAACCCATGCTTCTACGGCATCGACATGCCGTCGAGGGACGATCTGGTAGCGGCCCGGGTGCCCGAGGCCGACTGGGCCCGCACCTTCGGCGTGGACAGCGTCACCTTTCTGACCATCGACGGCCTGCGCGCCACCGCGAAGACGCCGGCGTGCATGGCGTGTTTCGACGGCGTCTACCCCATCCCCGTGAGCGCGGACGAGGAGGCGGCGATCGTCGCCGACCGCCGCGGCGTCTCTGCGTGAGCGACGAGCGTGTCCGGGACGCCCACTTCCAACATGCCGAGCGCGCCCTCGAGTCGGTGCTCTCGGTCCCGGCCGAGGAGCCGCGAGCGCTGTCCTGGGTGCCACGCAAAGAAGTGCTGCTGCTGGCGCTCCGTTCGGGGCGAGTGCTGGCGGTCGAGCCGTCCTTCGGGACGCGGACGGTCTTCGATGGCCCGGCCGAGCCTGTACACCTCGCCAACTGGGGGGATGGCGTCGCCGTCCTCGCCGCAGACGGTCGGCTTGTGCTTCGCGACGCCTCGGGGTCGGTCATCGACATCGACACCGGGCTGCGCGGCGAGTCCGGGCTGCGCGTCTGTGAACAACAGATCGCGGTGATCGGCGAAGCGGCCGAGGGGCGGCGGGTGCGGTTGTACACGGGCGCCAGCTTCGACCGCGAGGTCAGCGTGCCCGACGGGGCAGCGTTAGGTTGTCGCGACGGTGCCCCGGTATTGGCCAAGAGCGTCGCGGAGGGCCTCTCCGTGATGCCGCTGGGAAGCCCACTTCCACCGGGGCCGAGCACCAACCACACCCTCCGATTTGCACCGGGTGGCTGGGTGGTCGGGGTCGTGGAAGGCGGCGCGACCGTGTGGAAGGACGGGCAGCCGCAGACGATCCGCCTCCTGGACACCGCCGCCGCCGCCCTTTGTCACGATGGCCGTACTCTTGCGTTGGGAACGCGGGGGGGGCTGGTGGCCCTGGCGGATGTGTTTGCCCCGCCAGCGCTAAGGGGGCGCCCCGCGCGGGTCGAGGCACACGGCGCGGCCGTCACCGCGATCTCCTTCTCCACGCGCGGACGGTGGCTGGCAACCGTGGGCGACAACTGCCGGCTGTGGGCGTACCGAACGGGCGCGAAGACGGCTACGGCGGGAACAGACTCGCCCCCGAGAAGATGAGCATCTTCGCGGAGTTGGTGTAGCTGTTCACAAAGAGGTCGAGGACCCCATCCCCGGTGACGTCGGGGCGCCACTGAAGCAGGTCGCTGCCGCCAGAGCCGATGTAGACGAGCCAGGGACCGTCTTCACTCTCGAACACCCGCCCGCTGGCGGTCGGCCAGTTCTCCGGGTCGTCCGACTCCTGGAAAGCCGGAGTGACCAGCAGGTCGGCGGTGAGGTCGTACACGTCGAGCCCGACGTGTACGACCTCACCGCGTTGGACGAGCGCGCCGGCCCGTCAGCGGGGAAGAACCGGGCGTCCTGGCTGGCCGCGGACGCACGGGTGTGGACGTTGCGATACGAAGAAAATCCCTTACGCGGCATGAAAAATCCAAATTAGCATCGTGCGTACTCTCTCTCTCCCGCGCAACGTCGAACGCGAAATTAATTCATGGCAGCGCCTGAGTGCCCTCCGCCCCACGTCGCCCGGTCCACCAGCCGTCAAGCCTTTCCGCCCGCCACTGGGTTAGCAACCCCGGCGATGCAGTCGCCCGGATTCCACTACACGCGCGAAGCGGGCGACCTGGGGCAGGTGCTTGCCCAGGAAGGCGACTCGACCGGATTCTCGCTCGACGCGCTCTTGGAGCGGCAACGTCCCGGCCTCCGAGCGGCGATGGAGCTGGGCGCGGCCCTGGCCGACATCCTCTGCATCGCCGAGGAGGACCGTTCGGTCCACGGTGACCTCCGTCCGGCGTCGGTCACGGTCGATCAACACGGCAATGTGTCCATCGACGGCTGGGGGGTTCCCCGCCGCACCACGCGGGAGCCGCACGGTCGCACGGACGTCACCACGACGGACATGTACGGACTCGGCGTGGTCCTCCACAGCGTGCTGTCTGAGGCGCCCTTCGGCGACCTGCCCCCCGAAGCGGACGGCCACGACGACGCGGTCATCGACCGGGTCCTGTCCATGGACTTCGCCGAGGCCAAGGGCAAGCGGTGGCTCGAGGACGTCCGAAAATTCCTGTGCAACATCCTGGCGTGGACGGCGAGCGAACGTCCCCTGCCCCTCGACGCGGCGAATGTGCTCGCCTCGGTCGCGGCGCAGATTGCGGGGGATGGGCTGGTGGCCTGGGCGGCCGGGCTGCGCGAGCGGCGTGGAAATGCGGCGCCCGTCCCTGCGGCGATGCCGAGCATCCAGCGCGAGGTGCTGGGCGGGCCCACCAGCATCGCGGCGCCGATGGCGCGCGGCGGGGTCCGCCAGGCGCCGGCCAGCAAGGGCGAGAACACCTCGTTCTGGAGCCGCGAGAAGATCGCCCAGATGCTCGCCGAAGAAGACGACGAAGCCCACGAGGTCGCGGCACCGCCCCGCCGTCCGTCGGCGTCGGCGTCGTTGCCCGCGCCCGTGGCCCACCAGCCCCTGACGCCGCCACCCCCTCCGCGGCTCCCCGCCGAGCCGCCGCGACCGCCAAGCTTCGAGCCGCCACGAACGGCGCCGGAGCCGCCGCGATCGGCGCCCGAGCCGAGCCGCGCGCCCGTCTTCGAGCCGCCGCGACCCGCACCCGAGCCGCGGCGGCCCACCGAGGCTCCCCGCCCGACCACGGTCCGCCGCTCGACGCTGGATGACGACCCCTTTGCCGACCCGCCGGCGAAATCCGGCATGACGGGAATGATGGTGGGTGGCGTGTTCCTCGTGCTCCTGTGCGGCGGCATCCTCGCCGTGGTTGGAGGGGGTTGGTTTCTCATGGCGCGCAAGGGTGAGCCCGCGAAAGAGACCGCGCCCATCGTCGCGCCGGCCGGCATCACGGAGCCCGTCGTGGCCCCGACCGCGCCCACGTCGGTCGCCGCGCCGGAACCTGTCGCGAAACCCGAGGCAACCGTCGCTTCCAAGCCGGCGCCGAAGCGGGCGGCGGCGCCGGCCCCTGCTGCCAAGCCCGCATCGAAGCCAGCCCCCGCTGCCAGGCCCGCCCCAAAACCCGCGCCCGCCGCCAAGCCAGCCCCCGCGGCGAAGCCGGCCCCCGTCGAAGCGCCGCCGCCGGCATCAGGCCCGTTCTCTGTCAAGTTCAGCGTGACCGGGAAAGAGGGCAAGATCCAGTGCGGCGACGGTCAGTCGGCGGAGTTCGTCAGCGGCACGACCATGAGCTTTGCCGGCGTCACGACCTGCCGCGTGAAGACGGGCGGCAAGGACGCCAAGCAAGGCGTGGTCCAGGTTGAACGGGCGGGCACCGTCACGTGCACCGACTTCGGCAGCAGCCTTAGTTGTAACTGAGGGGGTTGACGGCCCGGCGACGGCTGGGTGTCACAGCCATCGCCTGGCTCCTCCGGCGGCGGACACAACGGGTAGGGTGAGGCCTCAATGCGTATGCACATGGCTCAGCCGAGTCCAGGGGAGCGCTGGCGTGCAGCTGGCGGCGCAGAGGACCGCCATCACGCAAACGCGTGGCTCAGCGCCCCCCGATGTCGGGGTCCACGCGGCGCCGGTTGAAGCGGTAGACGAACTCTTCGAGATACCGGGGCAGGTGGCGTAGAGAGACGCCGTAAAATGTTCCACGAAGCCATGTTTTTAGGTAGGATCCTTGTTCTGGTCATAGGAGTCATGGTCGACGGCCGCCTCGATCGTCCGTGCGCGCTCCGGGGGCCACCGCCGCGTCCACGAACTCAAGCGCAGCGTCCGAGTCTACCCGGAGCGAAACCCGCGCTCTCGCGCTCCCCGAAACCTGGCGGACGCGCCCCGCGGGGCCCGGGGGCCATGCCCCGGAAAATGCGACACCCCACGGGGCCATGCCCCCCGATTTGCGACATTGCTGCGTTCGGCGGCGCCTCAGCCCCCTCGTCGCGTGAAATTATCCGCTTTCGCTCGTGGCAAGCTTCCGCCGAGGGGCGCACCTGAGGCCCTCGTGTCGCAAATCACCCCCCATGGCTCGCCTGCTGTCGCAAATTTGGGGGCATGGCCCACGCCGGGAGATCGCGAGCGCCTCCTACCCCTCCTCGCAGGTCTCCGTCAGGATCGTGACGTGTTCGGGGCCCGCTTCGCAGAAGCCCACGCCGATGTTGTAGCGGGTCTTGACGTCACCGATCTCGACCACCACCGCGCCGGGGCGCAGGGTGGTGAGGTACGCGATGTGCTTGGGCAGGACCGCGAATTCTCCCAGCTCACCGGGCGCGCGCACGAGTTCCGCCTTTCCTTCCCAGGCAATCTTCCGCGGCGTGACGATGCGAACGTTGAGCGACATGGCCTACGCCTCCAGGAGCTTCCGGCCCTTTTCGACCGCTTCGTCAATGCCGCCGACCATGTAGAACGCGCCTTCGGGCAGCTTGTCGTGCTTGCCGTCGAGGATTTCCTTGAAGCCGCGCACGGACTCTTCCTTGGGGACGTACTTGCCGGCCATGCCGGTGAACTTCTCCGCCACGAAGAAGGGCTGGCTGAGGAAGCGCTGCATCTTGCGGGCGCGGGTGACGGTCTGCTTGTCCTCGTCGGACAGCTCGTCCATGCCGAGGATGGCGATGATGTCCTGGAGTTCCTTGTAGCGCTGCAGCACCCGCTGGACCGAGCGCGCGACCGCGTAGTGTTCGTCGCCCACGACGCGGGGATCGAGGATGCGGCTGGTGGAGTCGAGCGGATCGACGGCTGGGTAGATGCCGATCTCGGTGAGCTTCCGGTTGAGCACGGTCGTCGCGTCGAGATGCGCGAAGGCGGTGGCCGGCGCCGGATCGGTCAGGTCGTCGGCCGGCACGTAGATCGCCTGCATCGAGGTGATCGAGCCCTTGTTGGTCGTGGTGATGCGCTCCTGGAGCGCCCCCATTTCCGTCGCGAGGGTGGGCTGGTAGCCGACCGCGCTGGGAATCCGACCCAGGAGCGCGGACACTTCCGAGCCCGCCTGGGTGAAGCGGAAGATGTTGTCGACGAAGAGCAGCACGTCCTTGCCCTGCTCGTCGCGGAAGAACTCGGCGACGGTGAGCGCGGAGAGCGCGACGCGCGCGCGGGCGCCCGGGGGCTCGTTCATCTGGCCGTAGATCAGCGCGACCTGGCTCTTTTCCGGGATGAGCGTGTACCGGCCGCGGGCGTCCTTGATCGGCTCGCCCTTGTCGTCGAGCTGGACCTTGATGACGCCGCCTTCCACCATCTCGTGGTAGAGATCGTTGCCTTCGCGGGTGCGCTCGCCGACCCCGGCGAACACCGAGAAGCCGCCCTTCTCGATGGCCATGTTGCGGATGAGCTCCATCAAGAGCACGGTCTTGCCGACCCCGGCGCCGCCGAACAGGCCGATCTTGCCGCCTCGCGCGTAGGGCGCCAGCAGATCGATGACCTTGATGCCGGTCTCGAACATCTCGACCTGCGTCGACTGCTGCGTGAAGCTCGGGGGCGCGCGGTGAATCGGGTGGAACTCCGTCGCACCGACGGGACCGGCCTCATCGACGGGCTCGCCCACGACGTTGAGGATGCGGCCGAGGGTGCGGTTACCGACGGGCATCATGATGGGGTTGCCGGTGCTGCGCACCTGGACGCCGCGGCTCAGCCCGTCGGTCACGTCCATCGCGATGGCGCGGACCGTGTTCTCGCCGAGATGCTGGGCGACCTCGACGATGAGGTTGTCGGGCTGGTCGCTGATGAAGGGGTTGGTGAGCCGGAGCGCCGAGTAGATCGCCGGGAGGTGACCGGGCGGAAACTCGATGTCGACGACGGGTCCCATGACCTGCTTGATGATGCCGGTGTCATTTGCCATGTGGGCTCCTACAGCGCCTCGGCGCCGCTGATGATTTCGATGAGCTCGCGGGTGATGGCCGCCTGACGGGAGCGGTTGTACTCGAGCGTGAGGCGGTTGATGAGGTCGGTGGCGTTGCGGGTGGCGTTGTCCATCGCGGTCATGCGACTGGCGTGCTCGCCGGCTTCGTTTTCCAGGAAGGCCTGGAGCAACATCGTACGGAGGTACAGCGGCAGGAGCGTGGCGAGAATCTCGGCGCCACCGGGCTCGTAGGTATACTCGACCGCACCGCCGTCAGCCGCGTCGATGCAGAGCGGCAACACCTGGACCGGCGTCGGGATCTGGGTGAGCGTGGACTTGAACTTGTTGTAGTAGACCCAGGCTTCGTCGAAGTCGCCAGCCGCGAAACCGGTGGTGAGGCGAGCGGAGAGCGCCTGGACCGCCTCCTGGAACTTCGCCCCGGTCAGGCCGTTGACGTTGTCGGAGTCCCAGCCGCGCCCCTTGAGGAAATCGCGCGCCTTCTTCCCGAAAGTCCACACGATGGGCTCCTTGCCGTCGGCCTTGAGCTGCTTGAGCAGCTCCTCCACGCGACGATCACGGGCGCTGTTGAACCCACCGCACAGCCCACGATCCGAACCGATGACCACCACCACGACCCGGGTGACCGTCGGGTGCGCGGTGAGCAGCTCGTGGCGGACATCGCCGGCACCGGCGGCGACCCGCTGGATGGTCGCGGTCAGCGCCCGTTCGTAGGGGCGCGCGTTGGTGGCCGCCTCGGTGGCCCGACGCAACTTGGCGGCGGCGACCATCTTCATGGCGCTGGTGATCTGCCGGGTCGACTTGACCGAGCCGATCCGCGTGCGGATGTCGCGCAGGGACGCCATGCGGGCTCCCTACTTCCAGGTGGAGCGGAACGAGATGCAGGACGCGAGGATGCGGGCCTTCAGATCGTTCCCCTTGAAGGTGAACTTGGTGCCGAGCTCATCCCGCAAGGCCGCCGCCGCCCCCTCAAAGTGGGTGCTGAGGTCGACGAGGAAGCGTTGCACGTCGTTGACGGGCACGTCGTCGAGGGCGCCTTCGGTGCCGGCGATGATGTGGATGATCTGCATTTCCATCGTGAGCGGGCTGTACTGGTCCTGCTTCAGCAGCTCGACCAGGCGGGCGCCGCGGTTGAGCTGCTTCCGGGTGGCTTCGTCCAGGTCGCTGGCGAAGGCGGAGAAGGCCTGGAGCTCGCGATACTGGGCCAGCGTGAGCTTGAGGGTACCCGCCACCGCCTTCATGGCGGCGACCTGTGCCGAACCGCCGACGCGGGACACCGAGATGCCGACGTTCACGGCGGGCCGGACGCCCGCGTAGAACAGGTTGGCTTCGAGGAAGATCTGCCCGTCGGTGATCGAGATGACGTTCGTCGGGATGTAGGCCGACACATCGCCCGCCTGCGTCTCGATGATCGGGAGCGCGGTCAGCGACCCCGCACCTTCGGCATCGCCGACCTTGGCCGAGCGCTCGAGCAGCCGGCTGTGCAGGTAGAAGACGTCGCCGGGGTAGGCCTCGCGACCGGGGGGGCGGCGCAACAGGAGCGAGAGCTGGCGGTAGGCGGCGGCCTGCTTGGTGAGGTCATCGTAGACGATGAGCGCGTGCATGCCGTTGTCGCGGAAGTACTCGCCCATGGTGGCGCCGGTGTACGCCGCCAGGAACTGCAGGGGCGCCGGGGCCGAGGCCGGGGCGCTGATCACGGTGGTGTACTCCATCGCGCCGTACGACTTCAGCTTCTCGACGACCTGGGCCACGGTGCTCTGCTTCTGACCGATCGCGACGTAGATGCAGTGCATCTTCTTCTTGGGGTCGCTCAGGAACTTCTTCTGGTTGATGATCGCGTCGATGCAGATCGCCGTCTTGCCCGTCTGCCGATCGCCGATGATGAGCTCGCGTTGACCGCGGCCGACGGGGATCATGCCGTCGATGGCCTTGATGCCGGTCTCCATCGGCTCATGCACCGATTTGCGGCCGATGATGCCGGGGGCCTTGATCTCGACCGGGCGCAGCATGTCGCGCGGGATCGGCGGGCCACCGTCGATGGCGTTCCCGAGGCCGTCGACCACCCGCCCGAGCAGCGCGGGGCCGACCGGGACCGAGACGATCTCCCCGGTGCGGCGGACGATGTCGCCTTCCTTGATGGTGCGGTCCTCGCCGAAGATGGCGGCGCCGACGTTGTCCTCTTCGAGGTTGAGGACCATGCCCCGGAGCCCGTTGCCGAAGTCGAGCAGCTCGCCCGCCAACGCATTTTCGAGGCCGTAGATCCGGGCGATGCCGTCACCGACCTTCAGCACCGTTCCCGTCTCACTGACGGCGACGCGGCCGTCGTAGTTCTTGATCTGCTGCTTGAGGATCTGGCTGATCTCTTCGGCGCGGATGTCCATTGAGTCTATCCAAGTGCGGTGGTGGCGAGGGCGACCTGGAGGGAGTCCAGGCGAGTGCGGAGGGAGGCGTCGTACACGCGGCTGCCCACGTGCGCAACCATGCCGCCGAGCAGCGAAGGATCGACCTTCAGCTCCAAGACGACCTGCTTGCCGGTGGCGGCCGCGAGGCTGGCGGCGATCTGCTTCTTCAGGCTGGCCGACGCCGCGACGGACGTCGTGACCGTGGCACGCACGCGACCCGCGGCGAGGTCGGCGAGAGCGCCGTACTCACGCGCCATGTCCGGCAGCGCGATGAAGCGGTTCTTGTCGAGCACCAGGCGCACGAAGCTCACCAGGGTCGGCAACAGCCCCAACTTCGGCAACAGCGCCTCGAGCACCGCCTTTCGTTCGGACGGGGTCAGGCCGGGGTGGCTCATGACGCCGAGAAGCTGACCGTCGTCGCGCTGGATGAACGCCACGAAGGCGTCGAGCTGCTCGCCGAGCGTGTCGGCGTTGCCTTCTTCCTGGCCCAGGGCGAGCAAGGCCTTGGCGTAGCGGCGAGCGAGGGAACCTTCGATCACGCGGCACCTCCGGCGGGCTTGTCGAGCGCGGCGAGGAACTCGGCCTGGAAGCGGGCCTGATCCTGGGCCTGGACGTTGGACTTCACGATCTCTCGGGCCAGGCCGGCGGCCTGCTCGACGACCTCCTTGCGGATTTCGTTGCGCGCCCGGAGGACTTCTTCCCGCACGGTTCGGGTAGCCGTTTCGCGGATGCGCACGGCGTCGGCCTCGGCGCGCTCTCGGATGCGCACGCCCTCGGCTTCCGCGTCGCGGGTGGCGTCGGCCTTCATGTCCTCGATGCGGCGGTCCAGACCGGCCAGCTTCTCTTCGATGTCGTGGTATTCCTTCTGCGCCTCGCCCTTGGCGCGCGCGGACTCGTCCAGGTCGCGCCGGACCACGTTGGCGCGGTTGCCGAGCGCATCCATGATCGGGCGGCGACAGGCCACGACGACCAGGAGCAGGAACAGCACGAAGTTGCTGGTCTGGTAGCCGACGAGCTGCCAATCCATCTTGGCGTCGTGCCCACCCTCGTGGGCGGCACCCTCGTGGGCGGCACCCTCGTGGGCGGCACCGTGCGGAGCGTCGTGCTCGTGTGCACCGTGCTCGTGGCCGGCGCCGTGACCCGCGGCCGGGTCGTGGCCCTCTTGTGCGTAGGCGTGAGCAGCAATGTAGAGCATCACGCCTCCACTGCGGGGAGCGCGCGGCCCAGGGCGCGACCGGCCATGTCCTGCGCCAACGAGCGCGCCATGCGACCCACCTCGCCACGGGCCAGCGCCGCCTCACCCTGCAGCACCGCCAGCTCATCCGCGATGTACCGGTCGGACAAGGTGCGAGAGGCGGCGACCTGTTTGGCGCAGGCCGCCTGGGCGGCCGCCCGGCGGCCGGCTCGGAACTCGGCGACCTCGGTGTGGGCGCGCACCAGGGCGGCATCCCACTGTTGCAGCTTCAGGGCCGCCTTCTCCTTGAGCGCTTCGGCCGACGCGCGTTCACCCACGGTCGCGGCCTTGCGGGCCGCAAGGTAGGCGAGCATCGGCTTGAACAGGATCATCTGCAGGCCCGCCAAAACCGTGAACAACGGCAGCAGCTGCAAGAGCACCAACGGCAAGTCGGGATTGATGTTCATGGTCTCAGGGCGGGCAGGGGCGCGCGACTAACCACCGACGCCCCCCGCCGCAAGGCCGTTGGGCGCCGCCCGGCGGGTTAGCGCGGAGCCATGAAACGACGTCTGCTCGAGTGGCTCGCCTGCCCCGGCTGCGGGGACGCTCGCCTGGTACTGGAAGCAAGAGTCTGCGAAAATCGCCGCGTCTACGTCGGGCACTGGACACCGGGCGAGGTGGTCCCCGGGCGGCACGACGGCGAGGTGGAGGAGGTGCTCGAGGGCACGCTGACCTGCCCCGGCTGTCGTGCGCTGTACCCGATCACCGATGGGATTCCACGGATGATGGTGGCAGGCAGCGATGTTGGTGTCGCGACCGGCCACACGTGGACCCAGTTCAGGGCGGCGGTGCCGGAGTTCGAGAAGAATTTTCTGGACATCGCCTCACCACTCACCGCCGGCGCCTTCACCGGACGCCTGGTCCTCGACGCCGGCTGCGGCTTCGGCCGCAACACACTTTTCGCGGCACGATACGGGGCCGAGGTGGTGGCCTTCGACAACTCGGCCGAGGCGGTCGCCAGCTGCCAGTCGAACCTCGACGGCGCCGTCCGCGGCCACGTCGTGCAGGGCGACGTGGAGCGCCCGCCCTTCCGTCGCGGAGTCTTCGATCTCGCCTACTGCTACGGCGTCCTGCACCACGTCCGCGACGGGCACGCGGTGTTTCGGACGCTCGGCGAGTTGGTCAACCCGGGCGGCCGACTCTCGATCTGGGTGTACGGCCCTCGGCAGGGTTCGATGCGTGTCGCGACCGGTACATTGCGCGGGGCCGCAGGCGCCATGACGTCGGAGCAACTCCACACCTTCGCCAAGCTGCTGGCCTCCGGGCTCCGGGCGTTCTCCCACACGCCCTACCGCTTCCTCAGTCCGATCCCGCCCTTCGGCTTCATCCTCTCGCACCTGCCGGTGCACGACCACCATCGATGGCCCTTCGACGTGGTGGTCGCCGACATCTACGATCGGCTCCGCGTGCCCGTCACCGCCTATTTCACCGGCGAGGAGGTCGAGCGTTGGTACGCCGAAGCCGGCTACGCCGACATCCAGGTGACGCGCCGGGTCGCCAACACCGAGAGCTTCCGCGGGTTGGGCACCCGACGGTAGCGGCGTCCGCGCTACATTGGCCCATGCTCCTGACCCTGATGCTCGCCTGCGAGCCCGGCTCGACCGACTCCGGCGACACTTCCGTTGATTCCGCCGACACCGCTGAGTCCGCCGACACCGGCTCGGACACCGCCGACACCGGTGGCGACACCGCCCGCGACCTCCTCTTCGACGAGCCCTTCGACGAGCTCGACACCCGCAAGTGGCTCGCGGCCAACTGGACGCTCGGCGAGACGCAGTTCGACCGCCGCAACGCCCGCATCTCGACGGGCGGGCTGAATCTCGTCCACGAAAGCGACGGGGTGGGCGGCTGGGTCGGCGCCGAGCTCTACACCGCTGAGCTCTTCCACGGAGGAATCTTCACCGCGCGCCTCTTCGGCCCGAAAGAACCGGGGACGGTCTGTGCTTTTTTCTTCTACGGCGAGGCCGCGGGCGTCGTGAACGAGATCGACGTCGAGCTGCTCGACGGCGCGGCGTGGCTCTCGGTCTACCGCGACTGGACCGAGGCCGACGGCTACGAGCAGAGCGCCACCCACGTGAGCGCCGCCTGGACCTTCCCCGAGGGCTTCGACGTGGCCGCAGCCCATGAGTACCGCATGGACTGGCGTGCCGACGACGTCGCCTTCTACGTCGATGGTAGCGAGGTCGCGGCGCTGCCGATGGTCCCCAACGCCCAGCTCGCCATCCACCTCAACCACTGGACCTCGAGCACCTGGTTGGAGGTCCACTACCCCCCGGCCGACAAGCTCATGTGTCGTGTCGACGGGGTCCAAGGGGCGGTGTTGCCGAGGTAAGCACGTTCGGCGGCCGCCGTTTGTCTTCGTCGAACCGGCTCCCCGCCGCGTCTGCCCCAACCCGAGCCGGTCGAGGCCGAGCTGGTCGCGCCCAAGCCGCGGACCCCGTCCAAGCGACGCGACCTCGACCCTCGACATCGAGCGCGGCGGCGCCGCTCCCGTCCAGATCGGCGTCGCCTGCCGCGACGTCGGTGAGCGTGACCGTCGCCGTCTCCGCGCCGAGCGCGATCGCCGCGGAGGCCTCGGTGGCGCCGTGTGTGTACCCGGGATCCAGCGTTGCGCCGGTGACCTGAACGTCCGAAAAGCAGGTGACTGCACCGCTTTCCGGTTCGGGCACGGGGGGATCGTTGGCTGGGACGACGCACGCAACAGCGAGCATCGTCACAAGTGGAATCCACGAGCATGAATGCGGCATCGCAACCTTCAATAGGAGCCGCTTAAAATACCTCATGCTCGCCGTTCCCCTCTCGGTCGGATTTTTTGCAGCCCCTCGCTGGGCTTCGCCCGTCGCGCCGAGGCTCTTTGGGGGGAGGGCGTGCGGATCTACCGCCTGGACGAGGCCGTGTTGCCGATCGGGGCTGCGTCGGGCGCGTTGCAAGGTCCCAGCAGCTCTACGTCCGGCTCGCAACGGCGCGGCGCCGCTCCCGCGCGCCTGGAGCCTGCATGGGTGACGATCACCCGCCCAGCAGCGCCGCGACGCGCGGCGCCGCTGCCCGCCCGACTCGTTCATTTCCCTCCGCGTTGAGGTGCCCCGGGTCGGTCGGGAGCACCAACGCCTCGCCGCCGCTGCCGGTGCAACACCCCCGCAGATCGAGGATCGGCGTGCCGGTGGCCGCCTCGTAGTCGCGTGCCCACGGCCCCGAGAAGCGCTCGCCGCGCATCTCACCGAGCAGATCGGCCAGGAAGGGGAGGTGCCCCACCGCGAGCTTCCCTCCCGCGCGCTCGAGCGGCTGGCGGATACGCTCGAAGTTGGCGTCGCGCTCTACGGGCGAGACCCGCGGGACCCGCGGCTCCAATGACCGGTCGCGCCCCGGCACCAGGTAGGCCTCGTCGGCACGGGGGAAGATTCGGCTGCGCAGGGTCTGGTAGAATCGGGAGTGGTTCGCCAAGATGACGCGCACCTGGGCGAAGCCCCGCGCCCCGTCAAGGTGCTCCCGGTCGGACACCAGCACCCGATTGTCGTCGTGCATCGGGACGAAGACCACCAGGAGATCGGGGGCGAACGCCGCGACCGACCGCTCGAAGAGGCCGACCATCTGCGTGGTGGAGTATCCAGGTTGTCCAGCGTTGATCACCTCGGTCCCCGGTCCCAGGGCCGTTCCCAGCGCGTCGGGGAAGGTGTCGCCGTCGTCGACCCCCCAACCGAACACGGTGGAGTCCCCCATGACGACCACGCGCCGGACGCCCGGGGTGCGGGCCTTTCGGGCGCTGGTGCGCAGGCCGTCGGCGTTGGTGGACAGGACGAAGCTGTTTCCCTCTCGGGCGGTGATCCGTTGCCCGTCGACCTTCGGCTGCATGCGCCAGCCGCCGACGGCGTCCGCGCTGTAGGCCGGCTGGACACCGCCAAGCCGCAGACCCACCTCGCCCAGCCAGATGACGATCGCCGCTACGGCGATCCCGAACAGCAGGCTGCGCACCCGCGAGCGGCGACGTCGGCTTCGGCGGTCGGTCGGGGCCATTCTCCGAGGGTAGCATCCCGTCGGGGACACCTGCCCCGTGGTAGCATCCGCGCGTGCGTCTCCTGCTGCTGACCGCCTCCCTCGCGCGGGCCGACGACGAGTTGGCGGTCCAGCTCGCCGTGCAGGTGCGCGGGGCGCCGGCGGGAACCGAACTGTGGGCCTCGACCACCTGGCTCGGAGAGGACCGGACCCTCAGGCTGACAGACGACGGCTCGGTGGCCGGGGATCTCGTGGGAGACGACGTGTATGCCGGGCACTGGTCCGGGTCTGCGGTGCGGGTGCTGCCGGTGCGTCTGACGGCGCGGTCCTCCACGGGTGCGGTCACGACGCTCGGTGTGTTCAACGAGGTCCTCGGCATCGGGGAAACCGAGCTCGCCTACGCCGTGGAGATGGGCACGCCGCACTCGGTGCGCCGCGTCGCGCTCGGGGGCTCCTCGCGCGCCGCCGAGGTGTCGGACCTCGTCCGCGTCAGCGCCGGTATCGGCTGGGCCGGGGTGGTTCTGGCCTACGTCGCGTGGCTGGTCGGGCGAACCCCGGCGCGATCGTGACCTGGCGCTCGGGATGGACGCCGCTTTGCCTGTTCCTGGTCGCGGCCGTCTGGACCTGGCCCGCGCTGGTCACGCCCCATCTGCTCGGGGGGCGCGCCGACGCGTTGGGCACCGGATGGTTCGTGTCGGCCGCGGGTCGACTCGCGACGGGGCTCCACGATCCGCTCACGGGCTGGCCGGAAGGGGCCGACTACCTGCGTCCCGACAGCTGGACGCTCATCGGCATCGGGGCGGTGTCTGATTGGCTGCCCGCCGCCCGCGTGGTCGGACTGGTCGCGGTTCTGGGCGTCTTTTTTTCCGCCTGGGCCGCGGAGGCGCTGGCCCGGAGCGTGGGGGCCCGCGCGCCGTGGTCGATGCTGGCAGGAATCGCGTACGCCCTCTCCGGACTCGGCAGCACCGCGTTCATCGAGGGCTATCCGTACCACCTCGCCGATCCCTGGTTGCCCTTGTGCGGGCTGTGGTGGCTGCGGGCGGTTGACCGCGACGGCACGGCGCGTGACGGGATCTTCGCCGCGGTGGCCTGGGTCCTCGCCGTGTTGACCTCCGCATGGCACGGCCTGGCCGGCGCCCTCCTGGTGTTGGGCGTGCTCGCGGCGGCTCGCGCGGCGGGCCGCGTCCGCCGGCGACCGGTGCTTGCCGCCCTGGGCGTGGTCGGTGGGCTCGCGGTGGTCGCCTGGGCGTCGTCCGGCACCGGTGCGGACACCGAGGTGGCGTTCCCGGGCGGTGTGGGCGGGCGGGGTGACTTCCTCGGCCGGCTCCTGGTCCACAGCGCGCCGGCGTTGTCGATCGACATCGACGCCCGCAGTCAGACGGCATGGTTCTCGTCGGTGGCGCTGGCGTTGGCGCTGGTCGCCCCGCTGCTCCTGGGCCGGGACTGGAGGGTCAGGGCGTTGTGCGGAGTGGCCAGCGTGTCGCTGTTTCTGGCCGTCGTGCCGGCTCCGTGGCCGTGGCTGGACACCTACGTTCCCTCCGCGCCCTCTGGCGCCCTGGCTACCTTGCGGGCGGCCCTGGGACGCTTCCCGGAGCGCCTTGGCTGGGCGGCCCTGTTGGCTGGCGCGGTCGTGGCCGCGCGAACGTTGACCGAGCTGGTCGACCGGCACGGGCGCCTGGCCTCGCCGCTGCTCGTGGTCGCGGCCGTCGAGTGTTTCGTGATCCTGGGGCACCCCGGCCGTCAGGTTTCGACCCCCGGCTCGGCGCCTGCTGCCTACTTCGCGGCCGAAGGAGCCGTCCTCGACTTGTGGCCCGAGGACCTCTCGCCGGCGCCCGGGTGGGACCTGCGGATCACCAACACCGGCTGCTTCTATCAGGCGGCCCACCGTCGCCCGATCGGCGACATCTGCCTGCTCTCGCCGGGGGTGCAGAGCCCGCGGATGGTGCTGGGCGCCTGGGTGACGGACCGGCTTTTGGCGGGTGGGGTCGAGGCGGTCCGCGTCCGGCTCGTCGCCGAACAGTATTCCACGGTGGCGTGGCATCCGGACGTGTTCCGCGGGGCGACGCGGGAGGTGTTGAGGGCCTCCCTCCTCGCGTTGGACCCCGCGCCGGCCGAGTCGACGGACGAGGGCGATCATGTCATCGCCTATCAGGTGGGGGCGGCGTCGTGATACTCCTGTGCTTGGCGGCGGCGGTGGCCGCTCCGCTGGTGGTGGCCCTGCGGGAGGACGCGGGAGCGTTTTCGGGCGCCGTGCCTCGGGTCACGGTGACCGACGCCGCGGGGGCGGTGGCGCCGGTGGACATGCAGGATGGCGGGGTCGCGCCCGACGCCGTTGCCCGCGACAAGACCTGGACGGGCGCGGTCACCTCGCTCGGCTCCGGCCCGTACGGCCTCACCATCACCGACGGCGGGGACCAACGGGCGTGGAAAGGGAGCTACAGCGCCAGCGGGAACCCGGCGTCGATTCAGCTCGCGCTCGTCGAAGGCGGCGCGGTCGTCGAGTTGGCGTCCGGCGATTTACCGTTCACTTCCGCCGCCCCCGCCGCCGAACCCACGACGCCGCCGCCTCCCCCCGCGTCCGGCGATCCCGCCGCGGCGGCACCCGGTCCTGGAGATGGATGGCCGGGCGGGGCCGAGGCGCAGCCCGGCCCGGAAGGAGAGCCCGGCGGCGCCGGTGGCGAGCCCAAGGCGGCCGCGCCGGGCGATCCAGGCGTCGCGGAGGGGGGAGACCCAGCCGCCAGGCCGTCCGCCGCGGTTGACGCTGCGGCCGAGCCCGCGTTCACGACGGCGGCCAATGCCGGGCAGACGGCGGCGTGGATGGTGGTGGTGCTCCTTGCCGGGTGGGTACTCGCCGGGGCGCGCCGCTTCACGGCCGCCGCGGTCGAACCGCTGCCGGGGCGGCTTCCGGAGCTCGGCGGCAAGGGTGTCGTCCTTCGCGACGCCGACTGGCGCGCGGCCGTACGCGCCTTTGCCGGCCCGTACCGCATCCTGTTGGTGGGTGGGGCGGACCCGGGTCCCGTGCCCGCGGGTACGGTCTTCTCGCTCGGCCCCGGTGCCGTTTCTATCGACGAGGTGGTGGCAATGCTCCGTCACCTCGATGGGACCGGTCCGCCGGTGGTGCTCATCGTGGTGGGCGAGGTGCTCGGGCGCACGGGGGCCCACGGCACGGCCGCCCTGGACGAGCTTGGAAGGGCGCTGCCCAAAGGGGGAACGGCGTTCGTCTATCCGGCGCGTTGAGCGGATGGGAGGGACGCCGACGGCAGGAGGAGCGGGAGCGCGCTGGCGAGCAGGACCACGCCCACCGCGGCCGATGCCGTGCTGTGGTCAGGACCTAGCCCTCCCAGCAGCGCGAGTCCGGGTAGCAGCAGGGTGTGTGGGCGCCGCCGCAGCGCAACCCCTCCGATCGCCGCGAACGGAAGGAGCACCGCCGTGCCCGCCAGCAGGTCCGGGCCCGTGGCGAACGGCTCGTTCGTCGTGACTCTCAGCGCGATCACCGGACCGCAGACCACCAAGGTCGCGCCGATCAGAAGCACCAGCCGCGCCAGGGCCGTCCGCGCGTCCTCGAGCCGTGCGGCCGCGGCGGCCGTTACGCAGACCAGCACCAGCAGCACCCGCGATTCGGCGGCCGAAACCGCATGGATCATCGCCATCAGGGCGGCGGCCGCGGCCAGCGCGAAGCCCCCCGTCTGGAGCGCCCGGAGCATCAGGCCCCACGCGAGGGGAACGAGCGCCAGGGCCGCGAGTGGTGCGGTTCCGCCTACGGCGAGCGCGGGCCACAGGACGAGCTGCCAGGCGGCGCCGGCCAACAGGCCGGACCGTGGCGACCCCCACCACTGCTCCGCCAACCACGCCATCGACCACCCGGCTACGAACAGCCAGAACAACGCGGCGGTCTGTGGCCACGTCCCCCCGGACCACGCCAGCGGCAACGTCAGCACGGCGTCGAACGGATAGCCGCCAAGCGGGGGCGCGCCCACGTCGTACAGCGCGTCGGGCCCGAAGCCGGCGCGCCTCACAAACCGGAATCGTATCCCCGCGGCGCCGGTGGGGTCGGCCCACGCCAACCCCGTCAACGCGCACGCCAGCCCGCCGAACACCGCCGCCTCCACGCGGCGCGGGCGCGTCGGCGCCGCGATCGGGGGAATCACCGGGAGTCGCTGGGGGCGTCCGAACATCCGGGACGAGTGTAGCCGACCATGCCGCATGGGCGACTCACATCATCGAGCGCGGGTCGACGTCGATGATCCTGCGCACCCCCGGCGCCAGCTTCCACTCGGTGTGGTGGGCGGCGAGGAAGGCTCGGAAGCTTCGACGGTCTCGGCCGCGAAGCACCGCTTGGAAGCGGTACCGGCCCACCAGTCGCGGCAGCGGCGCTGCCGCCGGTCCCAGCACGTCCACGCCGGGGTAGGCCCGGGCCTCTTCGCGCACCTGGCGAACGAACGCCAGCGCCGACGAGAGCGCGTCCGCACGCTCCGCCGCTTCGACGCGCACCATGACCAGACTCGAAAACGGTGGATACCCGAGCATGGATCTCAGCGAGAGCTCGTCTTTGGCGAAGGCCGCCATGTCGCCGACGCACGAGAAGATCGGATGTTCCGCCTGGTGGGTCTGCACGAAGACGCGGCCGGGGGCTCTGCCCCGGCCCGCCCGCCCGCACAGCTGGGTGACCAGGGCCCAGGTGCGCTCGGCGCTGCGGAAGTCGGGCATGCCCAGGATGTGGTCGGCGCCGAGCACCGCGGCGACCGTGACGTCCGGAAAGTCATGACCCTTGGCTACCAGCTGGGTGCCGATCAACAAGCGCGTGCGGCCCTCGCGGAAGTCGTCCAGGATCCGCGCGTGGGCCCCCTTTCCGCGCGTGGTGTCGGCGTCCATCCGCCCCACCGGCGTTCCCGGGAAAAGCTCGACCAGCTGCGATTCGATCCGTTCGGTGCCGCGCCCCAGAAGCTCCAAGGGGACCGCACACCTCGGACATTGGCCCGGGAAAGCACGATGGAAGCCGCAGTAGTGACAGTCCATCCGGTCGATGGCCTGGTGGTAGATGAGCGCGACGCCGCAACTCGGGCAGTCGTAGCTGCCACCGCACGCCGGGCACTCTACGAACGTCGCGTAGCCCCGCCGGTTGTACAACAGGATCGCCTTGCCTCCGGTGCGCAGCGCCTCGTCGATCGCGCCGTGGACCTCGGGGGCGAGCAACGGGGCCTTTCCGGCATTGGCGCGGGCGGCCGCGCGCATGTCGACGCACTCGACGGTAGGGACCGGACTCGGCGTGGCCCGTTCGAGTAGCTGAAGCAGCTGGTAGCGTCCCGTCCGGGCATTTTGCCACGACTCCAGGGATGGGGTCGCCGAGCCGAGGACGCAGGGGCAACCGGCGCGGGTGGCGCGCACCACGGCGAGATCGCGCCCGTGGTACCGAACGCCCTCGTCCTGTTTGTACGAGTCGTCATGCTCCTCGTCGACGACGACCAGGCGCAGGCGTGCAAAGGGCGCGAAGACCGCGCTGCGCGCCCCGACCACGACCGAGGCGGCGCCCGCGCGCACCCGCCGCCACTCCCGCAGTTTTTCACCGGCCGCCAGCCCGCTGTGGAGCACGGCGACCTGCCCGGGAAACCGTGCCTCGAAGCGCGAGCAGAGCTGCGGCGTCAGCGCGATTTCGGGAACCAGGATCAGCGCCTGCCCACCCTCCGCGAGGGCCCGTGCGGTCAGCGCAAGATACACCTCTGTTTTTCCAGAGCCGGTCACCCCGTGGAGGAGGTGGATCCCCGGCGCGGCAGCGGCGTTGACGGCGCCGCGTTGGGCGGCCGTCAGCATCGGGGGTTGGCTCGGGCATCCAGTCGCGACATGCGAGCTTGTTCGCGGTCGCCGTTCTTTTCGCGCGGCCCCGTGCTTGACCAGCGTGGCCAGGACCGCGGCCGGCAGGTCCGCGGCGCGCGCCGGCAGCGCCGCGAGCACGTCCGCGCCGCGGCCGGGGCGCACGCGCTCGTGGTTCTGGCCTGTTGCCACCGCCCAGACCTCTTCGTCGCGCACGCCGCGGACCACGACGTCTTCGCCCCGCACGAGTCCACCGGCCTGGAGTGCGCCCAGCGCGCCCGACACATCCGCCACCTCGCCGTGCAGCCGCCGTTCCAGCGCCGATCGAGTCAGGCCCGGCCGCTGAACCACCTCGCGAAGGAGGCTCCCACGTGCCCCCGACGGGGGGTCCACGGCCAGCCGCTCGATGCCGGCGGCGGTCGGCTGGTAGGTGCGCCGGGTGGTCGCCACGGTGTCGGCCGGCGTGGCCGAGGCGATGACCTCGCCCAGGGGCGCGAGGTAGTAGTCTGACATCCACCGGTAGAAGCTGAGCTGATCCGCGTCGAAGACGGGTTCGTCGCTGAGCACGTCCCGGATGTCGCGAACGGCGACTCCCGGCGGTGGCGCCGTGCCGGGGCCCACGACCCACCCCACCAGTTCGCGCCGGGCGTACGGAACCACCACGGGCGTTCCCGCCGCAAGCGGTCGGGGCGCGTTCCACGAGAAGTGTCCATGAACGGGGAGCGGAACGGCGACTTCGACCAACACCCCGCCTGCCTATCCAGGCCCCCCGCCATCCGTTGGCGGGATCGGCCGTGGTTGAATTGCGAGATCGACTTGCCGGCTTGCGGCGTACGAAATAGCCCCCGCCGGCCCTCGCCCGGATTCCCGGGGTGGGCAGAAACGATCCGACCGAGAGTAGAGAGATGAGCAACCGTCTGTTTGTGGGCAACCTTTCCTTCCGCACCCAGGAAGACTCCCTCCGCGCCGCATTCTCCCAGAATGGCGAGGTCACGGGCGTCCGCCTGATGCTCGACCGCGAAACCGGCCGCAGCCGCGGCTTCGCGTTCGTCGACATGGCGACCGCCGAGGCGGCGGAAGCCGCGATCCAGCAGTGGAACGGCGCTGACCTCGACGGCCGCGCCCTCCGCGTCAACCCCGCCGAGGATCGGCGTGAGGGTGGCGGTGGTGGCGGTGGCGGTGGTGGCGGCCGCGGCGGCTTCGGCGGCGGCGGTGGCGGCGGTCGCGGTGGCGGCGGCGGCTTCGGTGGCGGTGGCGGTGGCGGTCGCGGTGGTGGCGGCGCTGGTGGTGGCCGGGGTCGTCGGGACGACGAGTCGCCCTGGTAGTGGCGCCACGGCGCCGCTCGTGGCGCCCCCTGCGTCATGATAGCTTCATACCATGGAACAGATCGGCGGGTACGCGCGTACCGGGCGCCAGCTTCTCGGTCCTGGCTCTGACCTTGTCGAGGTCCAGGGCGCCGATGGCGGCCGGTTCACAGCGGTGGTGTTTCACCCGGAGTACCGGGCGCACAACGCCATCAATGCCGCCCTGCACGTGGTCTACGGGTTCCTCGAGTCACCCATGGTGCCGGGGCTGGCGGAGCTTGTGCGCCATGACCGCGAGCAAGCCGCCTTTTTGTACAACACCGGCCAGGTGTGGAGCGTCGCCGAGGTCATCCGCACGCTGAGCGACCTGGGCGAAGGCGGGGGCCCGCGCGCCGGAGTCGAGCTGCTGTTGCAGACCGGGACGATTCTGGTCGAAGCGGCTGAAATCGGGGAAAGCGCTGGGGTGTACAGCCACGGCGGCCTGACCCCCTGGCGAGTGATGCTGGACGGAGAGGGTCGCGTCAACCTGATCGGGTACGCCCTCCCGCAGGTTGAAATACTCGTTTTCCACGATGAGCCGGGGCGCATACCGCGCGAGGACGCGTTTCGCTACTGTCCGCCCGAACGGATGGATGCGCGGAGGGAGAACTTCACCTCCGACCTGTTTGGTCTGGGTTTGATCTGCTTCGAGCTGATGACCGGCCGCCCGGTCTACGACGGGCTCATCAACGAGATCAGGACCAAGGCGGCCCGCGGCGAGACAAGCCGCCGACTCCAGCAGTTCAAGGACGCGCTGCCAGCGTCGGTTCGGGAGGTGCTCACGACGACGCTGCGTCCCGAGTTGCGGGACCGGTTTGGCAGCGGCCAGGAGTTCATCGATGCGGTGGCGGCCGTCACGCGCGACCCGTCGCTCGACGGCCCGTCGCTACGCGACGTCATGGCCCGTGTGGCTCGGCATCAGCCGCGAGCGCGGCAGGAGCTCGATCCGGGGCGGACGTCGATGCTCTCAAAGGACGAGCTGCGTCGTCTCGCGGCGGATGACGGGCCCCCGTCGGCAGGCACCTCGGGGCGGCAGGCCTTTGCGGCGCCGCCGCGCGCGGCGGCGGTGGCGTCGTCGCGGGCCGCGCCCTCGCCGGTGCCGGCGCCCCTGGCGGCTCCAGCGGCGCTCGTCGCCCCGGTCTCCGACGTTGGACCCTGCGCCCCGGCGGCGCCGGTCGAGATCCTGGTCAGCTCGGCGGGCGGGACGGGACTTCCGGCCGGTCGGCGGCCGCCGCGCCTGGCGGGGGCGTCGGATGTCGCCCCGCCGCCACCGGCGCCCCCGCGGGTCGCCACCTCGGTGCCGACCCGCGGCCGCGCCGCGCCCCCTCTCGAGGTACCGCCACCCCAAGCGGCGCCACCTGCCGCCGAGCGACCAGCAACCCCCTTCGGCGCGGCGCGCCTGCCTCCCGGTCGACGCCCCACACCGGCCACGCCCGCGGCGCCGGCGCCGACCGACCCGACGTCCATGTTGGAGGAAATCCTGTCGCAGAGCGGCGGCGGCGGCGTGGCGGAGGTCCGCGATCGGGTGGAACGCGCCATGCGCGCCTCGGGGAGCGGCTCGATCGCCACCGCAAGCGTCACGACGCCGGCGCCAGTGCTGATCCCGACCCCCAGCGCGCCGGCGTCCGCGCTTGGCGGCTTCGTTCCGGTCGACGGAGACACCGCCTCCGTGACGGTCGGCGTGGCCGCTGCCGCCTCGCGCTCGTTGCCGCCCCCACCTCCGCCTCCGCCTCCCGCTGCCGACGGCGAGGATGACGCCGACCACCCGACGGGACCCAGCGCCTCGGGACCGCGTCCGGTCGCGACTCCGCCTCCGGCCCCGCCCGCACCACGGCCACCCCCCTCTCTCGCGCCCATCCCGCTGCCTCCGCGAACGCCCACGCCGGTCGACTCAGTCGGGCCGGTCCGTAGGGTCCCGGTCCAGGTCCGGCAGGCCCCCCGAGGCGAACCGGTGGCCGTCCGCTTCGCCCGCGCGCCCGGCGTTCGCGGACACCGCCAACGGCTGCCGGGCGACACCACCCTCGCCCAGGCCGCTCACCAGCTCGTGGGCGTCCTGGTGCCGTTGCGATGCGCGCCGGACGGTACGCTGTTGGGCTGGTATCGGCTCGGCAACGAGTTGGGCCCTCTGCCCGTCGACCTCACCGTTGGCGAACTGGATGACGAGGAGACCTGTTCGCTGCACTTCGTGGAGAACCGCACGGTTTGGCGGTCGATCGAGGTGGACGGTCACTCCGTACGCCAGGTGATCGGTCTGGCTGTGCCGATCGTGTCGCTGGTCGACGCCTTCGCGATGCAATTCGGCCTGGCGGACGAGCCCTGGCAGCTCTGGCTCGACGGCGTGGTCCTGGATGACTTTCACATCCTGGCCGACCACGAGCTGACCGAGGCGAGCCGGCTCGCCATCCGGCGCGGGGGCGCGGGGTGAGTCAGGAACGGTGGGACGTGGTCCTGCGCTTTCTCGACGGGCCACTTGCCTACCAGGGGGACCTCGTCTTGCGCGGACCGTTGGTACGGATTGGGAGCAACCCCGGGCCAGGGGGCCTCAAGCTCGATGGGTACCGCGCGCTGGACGACCGGCACGCGGTGATCAGCGCCTACCAGGGCGGCACGGTACAGATTGCGCAGGTCGGCGCCAACCAGGTCCGGATGGCGCCGCACGAGAACGTGGACTGGGGCACCATCCAACCGCTGCGCGGTCCGGTCTTTCTCTCTGATGGTGCCGCCGTCCACCTCGGTCCGCCCGGCCGTGGGGTCACGTTCACCTTCGTGGAGTGTCGCCGGCTCGGCGTCTGGCAGGCCCAGTCGATTCAGTCTGAGGTGACCGACCAGGTCGCGGGCGTCGAGGGCAACGCCGGCGCGGTCAAGCAGCTCGACCTTCGCCGTCGCATCCCGTGGTGGTTTCTGCCCGGGGTCGCGGCGATGGCGTTCGGCACGCTCGGAGTGATCAGCCTACTGGTGCTGGTGATCGTGCAGAACGAGGTCGAACCGTTGGGCCCCAAGAGCGACGGCAAGGACTACTACGCGTACGGCGACGTCTTCGAGATCACGGAGGTGGACGCGGGTTTGCGCGCCGCGAACTCCGGCGATGGGCTGAAGGACTTCGTCACCTCAATCAACGCCTCGCTCGCCGACGACGACTCCGTGGCGGACCCTGAGCGTGCCGACCCCAACCTGCTCTTGTGGGTCACCAAGTCCCAGCAGATGTACATCGGCGGGTGGGCGTTCTGGATCAAGCTCGATGATGCGCGCGATCGGTACGCGATGGTCGTTCGGAAGCTGCGCGCCAAGCGGATGCCCGAGGTGCTGGCCGGCGTGCCCTTTCAGGAGTCGGGCTACAACCCCGCGGCCAAGGACTCGATGCTCTGCGCCTACGGAATGTGGCAGTTTCAGCCCGAGATCGCGTTCCGGAATGGCCTCAAGGTCAGCGGTTGCCACAACAGCAAGAGCGGTGGTCTGTTGTGGGCGCCGACCGACAGGGCGCTCCCAGTCAACGCCATCAACAAAGCAGAATACGTGCTGGACCGCAGATGCACCATCAGCACCTGCGATGAGGACGAGCGGGACGACCCAGAACGGGCCACCGATGCTGCAATTCACAACTTCGAGGAGCCGTGGAACGATCCGGCGTTTCGGAGCTCGGGCGCGATGGTCCAGATGTTGATTGCGACGCACAACGCCGGTTACGACGACGCCCGGTGGCGGAAGAACGGGGAGGTGAGCCAGACGAACATCGCCAGGGCATATTCGGCTTATCTCACGAACAACAACCTGAAGCGAGCGCCCGACTTCATCGGCCGGAACATCCTCTGCCGGAGCGCCACCGAGATGGGCAAGCTCGATCTTCAGGACTTCAACGGGCGGTGTGGTGGTTACCTGCCGAGTGTCACCCAGACCTACGTGCCGTACGTCATCGCCCAGCACCTGCTCGCCGTCTGTTACTATGGGCAGAACTATAGCGAAATGGACGCATTTGCGCCCTATGCCAAGTACACCGTCGGCTATTGCTCACGGATCGGGGTACCGAGGCCGGAAGCCGTCCAGGCGCGGAAGCGGGGCATACCCAAATGAACGGCCGCCTCGTCGCTGCGCTCGTCGCCCTGATGGTCCTGGTGCCCGTGACCGGTGGGCTCCTGTATGACGAGAAGATCGCCGCCAGGACCGACGTGGCCGATGCCGCGCTCGCGATGGGGGACGCGCTCGCTGATCTGATGTTCGTGCCGGTGCAACGCGAGGCGAACTTCGCGGCGATGGGATTCGACGCCAAGGAGGTCGCGGAGATCCTGGCGCGGGTGGAGACCCTGACCCGGCGCCTCAACATCGATGACCCCGCGCAGGACACGATCCGCGCGCTGATCGATCAGACCGACGACCCGACCATCCTGGAAAACGCGTTGTGTGGGCGCGCCAGTCCGGCGCGGTACACCGCGTTTCAGCTCCTCGTGGAGGAGAGCGGGGAAGAGTTGCGGGTGCGTGACTTGTCCGGCATGCCCAACTTCGAGGTCCAGGATTGGTACAGCCGGGACCGTCCAATGGCCCTGGTCACGGCGATCGAACTGGTCGAGAATCGCGAGGCGGACGCGACTCGCATGGGGTTCGGGGCGGTCTTCGCCCGGCAGGTGCCGATGGTCTTGGAGCGCACGCCACCGTGGGGACCGGCGCTCTTCAAGAACTGGTCGTGGGAGCGAGTAAAGGACAAGTGGCGCGGGGTAGACGGAAAAGTCCAGGCCTACGCTGCGCTCCTACATCTGACGCTGGAGAATGTGACTGGCGACGACGGCCTGTGCCGCACAGATTGATGACCAGCGCGCTATAGTCGTTCGCTCTGTAAGGATGGAACCCCGCCGACGATTCAAGTTCCTCAAGGAGCTCGCGCAGGGCGGGTTCGGGAAGGTGTATCTGGCGGAGATGATTACCGGGGACAACTTCTCCTCGGTGGTCGCCATCAAGTTGCTCCACGGGAAGTGGCTCAGCAACGACGAGATCGTCATGCGTTCGCGGGACGAGGCGCGGCTCCTGGGGCGGCTCAGGCATCGAAACATCGTGCGCGTCGAGGACCTGACCTCCATCGGCGGTCAATGCGCCATCGTCATGGAGTACCTCCAGGGCCTGGACCTCAAGTCCGTCGCGGTGGCCTTGAAGGAGCAGGAGCGCAGATTCCCGCGCAAGGCGGCCATCGAAGCGATCGGCGCCATCGCGGCGGCGCTCGACGCGGCCTATACCCACCGGCCGCTCCAGGGCGGGGAGGCGCTGCAGGTCATTCACCGGGACATCAAGCCCTCCAACGCCATGATTACCGTCGAGGGCGATGTCAAGGTCCTGGACTTCGGCACCGCAAGGGCAACCTTTGAGGAGCGCGAGGCGAAGACGCAGGTGCTCGCCTTCGGCAGCCAGGCCTACATGGCGCCCGAGCGCATGTTGGGCGAGGCCGACGCGCCCTCCGGGGACATCTTCAGCCTGGGCATCACCCTCTACGAGTGCATCACCCTGGATAGTTTCGGAAAGATCCCGCTTCGCCAGGAACGCTACGAGCCCACGATGGCCGCGCGACTCGATGCGCTCGATCTGGCGGACATGACGCCGGCAGGCCGCGATGCCGTGCTCTCCTCGCTGCGACGGATGCTCGCCTACGAGCCCGAGGCACGGCCCAGCGCCGCGCAGGTGATCGACGAGATGGAGGCGCTCGCCGACCTGGCCACCGATGCCGGCCTCAAGCGGTTCTCCCGCGAGTTGGTCAGGAAGGTGTGCGATGCGTGGAATCCCGACCAGGACCCCAACGATCCCTACACCGGCGCGATGATGTACGAGGACGTCACCGGGGTTGGCGAGGCGCGAACCGCCGACCCTGTCGGCACGCCCAGCGGTGGCCAGGACGAGTTCCGGGTCCCCCCCGAGCTCGCGGACCTGCCGGTCGACCATTCCCATGGCAGCCTCGCCGCTGCGTCGGGAGCGTCCGCCGCGTCCGCCGCGTACGCCAGCCCGCCGACGCCGCCGCGCGTCGCCAGCTTCCTCCCCGCCGCGCCGGCGGCCGCGCTCGACCCGGGCGCTTGCCCGGGCCCCGACGCGACCTGGCCACCGCCCTCTGCGGCCGACACCGGCCAACGGTCGGGGCCTCGGGGCAAGCCTTCCAGCACCTCCGACCCCGTCACGCACAGCGCGCCCACGCTTGCGACGTTGTCCTCCTCGGGTACCGCCGAAGACGCGGGTCGGCCCGCGGGGTTGTGGAAGGTTGGCGTGGCGCTGGGCGCCGTGGCCCTCCTGGGCCTGCTGGCCGCGGTGGCGCTCGGACTCGTCGCGATCGGCACCTCGTCCTCGACGCCGCCGGTCTTGGCCGACGTGGCAACGGCAAAGATGCCCGGTGGAAAATCGGATGTCGACTGGGCGCCCAACGCCAAGGGGAAGGGAGGCGCGATACTCCGGGTTCCTGATGGCGCCAGCGAGGTCGTGATCACCACGAGCAGTGGCTTCCGTCAGGAGTGGGATGGCTCGATGAACCTCCGGCTGAAGGACCTCGAACCGGGAAGCGCTCGGGCCAAGCTCAAGCTCAGCTCGGGCACCCGATTGACGGACTTCCCGGTCACCGCCGACCAGACCTGTCTGCTGACCTGGCGCAGCGGTGCCTGGGAGCGTGGCGAGTGTCGTTGATCCTGCTCTTCGCCGCTGGCGCCTGGGCGCAGGACTTTGGCTACGTCGCCATCGTTCAGCAGGCGCGCGAGGCCATCCTCGCCAAGGACTTCAAGACCGCGAAGACGCTGCTCACCGCGGCAGAGGCGGCGGCCCCGACATCGAGCTCACCGCTGGCCGAGGCCGATCTGGCCAAGCTCCACTTCTTCCGAGGTCTCGTCGAGTGGCGCAGCGGCGACAAGGAAAGGGCAGCACTCGATCATTGGCGGCGGGTGTTGACGATCTCCCCGCAGTTCGAGCCCGACCCGGCGCTCCTGCCGGAAACGGAGGCGCAAGACGTGCTGTACGCCCTGCGCGGCGAGGTGCGCAACTACGACCAGTTTCCCACCGGCCTTCCGGAGGACTCCGGTGACGCGCTGATCTTCATCGACGGCAAGCGCATGGCCGCCGAGGACATGCTGATCAAGGGGCGCCATCTGGTGCAGGTCGGGTGCGCAGACGGCGAGTTTGCCGGCTCCTGGTATGACTACGGCGCGCCGCCCGCCGATTACCTCGTGCTGTGCACCGGGGGTGAGCTCGGTAAAAAACCGGACCCCAAGGCTGACAAGGCGCGGCTCGAGGCCGAGAAGCGGAAGGCACTCGCCGACGCGAAGCTCGCGGAAAGGGCCAAAGCGGACGCCGAAAAGAGGCTGCTTGCCGACACGAAGCTCGCCGATAGGGCCAAAGCGGACGCGGACAAGAAGGCCGCCGCCGACAAGGCCGCCGCCGACAAGGCGCTGGCGCTCAGGTCGGCGGACAAGGCCGCCGCCGACAAGGCCGCCGCCGACAAGGCGCTGGCGCTCACGTCGGCGGACAAGGCGCTGGCGCTCACGTCGGCGGACAAGGCCGCCGCCGACAAGGCCGCCGCCGACAAGGTTGCCGCCGACAAGGCCGCCGCCGACAAGGCACTCGCAGCCAGCAGCGCCAAGGTGACCCGACCGTCGGGTCCGGACCTCCCGGCCCTTTTGCTGATGTCAGCCGGCGGCGGACTGCTCGTCGGAGGCGCGGCGATGAACTTCACCGTCGTCGAACCGGCCTACACGGCCATCACCGAGGCCAACGCCGCGCCAGGGTCCCTGTCGCGCGGGGACGCGACCGCCTGGGAAGGCCGCTTCGACATTGGCCGGTACAGCACGATCGCCATGGTCGGCGGCGGGGTGGCGCTCCTGGGTGCGGGAGTGGTGTTGCAGATCATCGACGCGCCGGTCCTGGTGCTACCGAACGGAATTGTCGTCTCCGGTCGCTGGTAGAATCACCGGCCAGCGCGGCGCCAGCTCCACGAGCGCGCCCGCACGGGTCGGGCCGTCCGCCCGGACCAAGGTGACGGGCGCTCCGCGCCAGGCCTCCGCGACCCAGAGCTGGTCGCAGGTGTGGAGCGGGAGCGGCCAGGCCGGCCAGTTCGGCGCCCGCGACGCCGGGAGCAGTTGGGTGGAGCGGAGCGTCGCCGCCAACCGCGGGCCGGCCAGCGGCAACGGCGCGGCGATCGAGACCAACAGCAGCGACGATCCCAGGCTGTCCAACGTGCTTCGGAGGGCCGCCCGGCCCGTTCGCATCGACGTTTCCCAATCCGCGACGCTGCCCACCTCGGGAAGCGTCACGGTGACCAACGGGAGGCTGGCCGCCCCCAGGGAAGCGAACACCAGGCCCAGTTCGGCCCCTGGTGCTGGCGAATCGTGCCAGGAATCGGCCTCGCCGCACCGATCGAAGCTCCCCCGAGAAAACAGGTGGACCGGGGGATCCCGGCCGAGGCTGAGGGCTTCGCCGCCGACGGCCGCGCCGAGCGCCACCAGCTCGCTCGAACCCAATGCGCCTCGAATCACCGCGATGTCGGGCGCGGCCTCGGTCACGGCCGCCACGACGCCGTCGTGGTCGGAAGACAGTGTCCACTGGAGCACGCGCACCGTGCCGGTCGGCAGCGCGAGCCCCCGGGCGCAGGCCCGCGTCCGGTCGGCGAACGGCGCCGCGTCGACGCCGGCGGCTTCGGCGGGCGGCCTGGCAATCCGAGCGGCGGCGACGGCAGCGATGGCGCCGAAGCTGATCCGGAGGGCCAGCGCGGTGTCGTGGCGCAGCAGCGCGGCGTAGGCGAGCCAGCAGGCCGCGACCCACAGCACCGGCTCCACGAGCAGGACCAGGCTCGCGACCAGGCTGCCATCGGCTAGCCACCCGAGCAGCGCCCCACACGTGGCGAGCCCGGGCACCAGCAAGATGCGGAGCCCTGTCCTCAGTCGGCGCATGGTCAGCGGGCGATGGGCTTGTACTTGATGCGGTGGGGCTGGTCGGCTTCCGCTCCCAATCGCTTTTTCCGGTCGCGCTCGTAGTCGTCGTAGTTCCCCTCGAACCACACGACCCGGCTGTCACCCTCGAAGGCGAGGATGTGGGTGGCGATCCGGTCCAGGAACCAACGGTCGTGGCTGGTCACCAGCGCACAGCCGCCGAACCCGAGCAGCGCATCCTCGAGGGCACGGAGCGTGTCGACGTCGAGATCGTTGGTCGGCTCGTCCAACAGGACCACGTTGCCGCCCGTCTGCAACATCGTCGCCAGTTGCAGGCGGTTTCGTTCGCCTCCCGAGAGCGTCCCCACCTTCTGCTGTTGGTCGGTGCCCTTGAAGTTGAAGGCCCCGCAGTAGGCCCGGGTGTGGATCTCGCGGTTGCCGACCTTGATCACGTCGCGACCGCCGCCGATGGTCTCGAACACGCTCTTGTTGGGATCGAAGTTGCGGGTCTGTTCGACGGAGGAGAGCTTCACGGTGTCCCCGACGATCAGCTCGCCGCCGTCGGGTTTCTCCTGTCCGGTGATCAACTTGAAGAGGGTGGACTTCCCGGCGCCGTTGGGGCCAATCACGCCCACGATGCCGCCCGGCGGCAGGTCGAAGTCGACGTTCTCGAACAGGAGGCGGTCCCCGAATCCCTTGGTCAGGCCCTTCGCCCGGAGCACGACGTTGCCGAGACGCGGCCCCGCGGGAATGACGATATCGGCCTTTCCCCGCCGCTCTTCTGGCTCGGCTTCGAGCAGGTTCTCGTACGCGGCGATGCGGGCTTTGGACTTGGCCTGACGGGCGCGTGGGGACATGCGAACCCACTCCAGCTCGCGCTCGAGGGTCCTCTGGCGCGCGCCAGCGGCTTTTTCCTCCTGCTCCAGACGCTTGGCCTTCTGTTCGAGCCACGAGGAGTAGTTGCCCTCCCACGGGATTCCGTGACCCTGGTCGAGTTCGAGGATCCAGCCGGCGACGTTGTCCAGGAAGTAGCGGTCGTGGGTGATCGCGACCACGGTGCCCTTGTAGTCGTGGAGCGTACGCTCCAACCACGCGACGCTCTCGGCATCGAGGTGGTTGGTCGGCTCGTCCAGAAGCAGCATGTCGGTGGGCTGGAGGAGGAGTTTGCACAACGCGACCCGCCGTCGCTCACCGCCGGAAAGCGTCGCGATCTTCTGCTCCGCGGGCGGCACCCGAAGGGCGTCCATGGCGATCTCCAGGCGCCGGTCGAGCTCCCAGGCGTTCTCGGCATCGATCTTGTCTTGGAGCTGGGCCTGTTCTTCCATCAGTGCGTCGAAGTCGGCGTCCTCGTCGCCCATGGCGTTGGAGACCTCCTCGAAGCGCACGAGCAAGCCGCGGACGTCTTTGACGGCGGACTCGATCTCGTCACGCACCGTGGCGGTCTCGTCGAGCTTGGGCTCCTGGGGGAGGTAGCCGATCCGGGTGCCGGCGGCGGCCCAGGCCTCCCCGGTGAAGTCGGTGTCGACGCCTGCCATCACGCGGAGCAAGGTCGACTTTCCGGCCCCGTTGTTGCCCAGCACGCCGATCTTCGCGCCGGGGTAGAACGACAGCCAGATTCCCTTGAGCACCTCGCGCCCGCCCGGGAACGCCTTGCGAAGCTGCTTCATGACATAAATGTACTGGTGGGCCATGGTCCGCCGCGGCTATCCCGCCGCGACCCTTCCGGCCTGACGACAACCGGTTAGGACCGCGCCCTCAATTCCGGAGATCCCAATGCTCGCTCTCGCCCTCGCCCTGCTCGGTTGTGCTCAGAAGACCGATGTGGACGCGCTCACCACTCGTGTGGCGGCCCTCGAAGAAAAGGTCGGCAGCTTCGAAAAGCGCTCAGCCGGCCCAGCCGGTCAGGTCGCCGCCGACCCCGTCAAGGAAGAAGCGGCGGGGGTGATCATGAAGGAGGCCTCCGAACTGCTCAAGGCCAACGACTACGCCGCCGCCAAGCCCAAGCTTGAACAGCTCATCAAGAACTACGGCGACACCAAGGCCGGAAAGGCCGCCGACCGGCAGTACAAAGAGGTGGGCCTCATCGGCACTCCCGCCGCGGCGATCGAAGTCGAAAGCTGGTTCCAGGGCAAAGGCGACTACAGCGCCGCTCCGGTCACGCTCATGGTGTTCTGGGAAGTCTGGTGCCCGCACTGCAAGACCGAGATGCCTGAATTGGCCCAGCGCGAGGCCGACCTGAAGAAGAAAGGCATCCAGGTCGTGGCCTTCACCAAGGTCACCAAGTCAGCGACGGACGAGAAGGTCGCCGAGTTCATCAAGGAGCACAAGATCAAGTACCCGGTCGCCAAGGAAAAGGACGGCAGCATGTCCAAGGCGTTCAACGTCTCGGGCATCCCCGCAGCGGCGCTGGTCAAGGATGGCAAGGTGATCTGGCGCGGCCACCCGGGACGGCTGGACGAAGACACGCTGGCCAAGCTCACCGGCTCCTGAGCGTCGGCCTGTGCTCGGGGGGAGAGGCCGGCGAGCCCTCTCTCCCCGTCCATGTCAGTCGCCGACGGGCGTCACTGACTGCACGCGCACGGTGCAGGGAAGTGGATGTCGCACCTGGACAACGCGATCTGTCGCGACACGCAGAGCGTCGGTGGAGTGGCCGGCGCGGGACGCGAGCATCAGCTCGTTCCCGTTGACGCTCTCGACCTCCATCTCGACGCCGTCGAGGGTCACCACCAGACCGTGTTCGGGGAGGGCGGCGTCGAAGGTGAACAACGAAACCGACACCCCTTGGATGCTGATCTGGACCCCAGCGTTGGTGAGCAGACGCACAAGGTGCGTGCCGTCGCCAGTCATCGAAAGTTGGCCCACGGCGGCAAGCGCGGCAGGAAGGTCGTCATCACCGGGGCCACCCGGCAAGGTCAAGCGCAGGCTGGCCCCCGTCCACACGCCGGGCAGGCCGTAGTCGCCCAGGCGGGCCGAGATGGTGTCCGCCGCGCACGCGCTGTCGAATCGGACGTCCACGGTGGGTCCGTCCGCGGTCCCCGACGTCGAAAAGACGGTCGCGACCCACCCGACGCCGCCCACGAGCATCATCCCCGCGAACGCGATGGGCACCATCAGGCTCCAGGCGCGCGGGCTCGCGAAGGGGGTGAGACCCTTGGCGGGATCGTTTGGGGCGTCGCTCATCCGGCCACCGGCCATTCGATCCCATGGCTCGGCTGATAGCCAAGGATGTCCCTTGCACGTCGGCCGTCGAGCACACCGCTGTAGTGGAAGCGCCGTCGGTTCATGCCGTAGCTGAAGTCATGGCCGCGGAGCTGGCGGCGCCAGCGGTACAGCGGCGTCATCCAGGCGCCCGGCACCGGGATCGCGGGCCGTCCCCACTTCCGGATGCACAACGACAACGGGAGCGTGTCGTAGCCGGGCACGTTGAAGATGCCGTGCTCCTTGGCATGCACGGCCTTCTGGAGCGCGTCCACGGTGTCGTGCACGCTCATCAGGTTCAACATCGGGTCGTACCCCATGGGCCGCAGGCAGATGGGCGAGCTGAGGTAGTCGAAGAGTTGGGAGCCGGCGCCAGGCGCGAGTACTTCTGCGCAACGAAGCACCAGGATGCGCAGCGGCGACAGCCCCATGTGCACACAGGTGTGCAGGTCGGCCTCGACACGGTCGCGCACGTACTGCGGGGCGTTGGGTGAGAGGTTGATCGGATGGTCTTCGCCGATGAGCACCGGCAGGTCCGCCTGAACCTGGTAGACCTCGGCGTAGCTGCGGAGGACGAAGGTGCGGATGGTAGGGTGCCGCTCGCAGAGCGCGAGCAGGTCGCGCGTCGCATTGACATTTGCTTCGTGGACGGCCTTTCCTTCCTCGCCGGCGGCGCGGCCCATCGCGGTGTGCACGATGACGTCGATGCCCAGGTCGCGCGCGGGGCCGAAGAGCAGCTCGCGGACGCGGCGTTCGCGGGTCAGGTTCACCGGCAGGTAGGTCAGGCGTCGGGCGTTGGCGAAGGGAAGGGCCTCCTCGACCGGCCGCGTGCCCACCGCCAGAACGTGGCCGACACCCTCGTCGTCCAGGAGCGTCCGGACGAGGCGTTCGCCGATCGGAGCGTCGGCGCCGGTCACCAGGACGCCCCGGCTCACGCGAAGATTCCTGGGCGCTCGGCGAGGCCCTTGTCCACCAGGGCCTGTACCGCGGCTTTGACCCGCGCCGCGGCTTCGCGGACCGCGGCCGGATCGTCGGCGTGCTCGGGCCGGTAGTCGAGATCGGTGCGGATCGGCGCGCCGTAGTGCAGGTGGTAGTGAACGGGCATCGGCAGCGGCGTCAGCGTCACCGGCACGAATGGGGCCCCGGCGAGCCGGATCGGGATGCGCCCGATCTGGGGCATCTGTTCTTCGGCACCGACCACGCCCACGGGCACAACCGGCGCGCCGTGGCGGATGGCGAGCTCGACGTGACCCACGCGCCAGTCCTGCAGTTTGTACCGGTCGCGGAAGTGTTTGGCGATGCCGGGCACCCCCTCAGGGAAGATGAGCAGGAGCTCCCCTGCTTCGAGCAGCACCCGGGCGTTCCCCCGACTTCCTCCGACCATCCCGCCCCGCGCAAAGAGGGTGCCGATGACGGGCAACATCGGGACGAAGTGGTCCGCCACCGTACGCGCCACGCGCGGGGGGTTGGTGTGGCGCAGGACGTCGAGCCACAGCATCGCCCCGTCTACGGGCAACGCGCCGGAGTGATTCGCGACGATGACGGCGGGCCCCTCCTTGGGGATGGCGTCGACCGCCCCGTAGGAGGACACCCGGAAGTAGCGGTCGTACAGCGGGGCCAGCAGCACCTCGCCCAGGGCCACGATGTCCGGATGCATGCCGAACGCGTCGAAGCCGTGCCCGGCGTCGGCAAAGCGCAGGCCCGTGAGGCGCTCGCGCTCTGCGGCGGGCAGGGCCCCGGCGGTGAGCAGGCGGGCGATGGCAAGCGACAGGGACACGCGGGGCCGGAGCTAACCCGGCGGTCCCGTGCACACCTACGCCTGGCGGGGCGGTCGCAAAGTCCGCCGTAGCCGCCCGGGGGATCGACCAACGCCGTGAATTCTGATCTACTGGTTCGCTTCTCGTTGATCCCGGATCCGCGGCGTTGGCTGCGACGCGCGGCGACGAGACGTTCGGAGCGCGCGAGGGCGAGGCGCCCGGAGCGCTGCCAGCGTCGTTGGAGCGGGTGTTCGGGAGGGGTCAGCGCCCGAGCTGCGAGCGACGCGCGAAAACTGTCAAGGGAAGACGACGACTATTCTTGATCTTTCGGCGACGTTCGGCGACAGTCGCTTGCGTCGCCCGGGCGTGCAGCATCCGTTCATCGCCTCGCACGCCCGGTTCCACAGCTGCCGTCGTGAGCCGCCCACCCCGGTTGTGGAACCGGCCCCGAGGGCGGCGGCGCGAGCGAATATCCTGCCCTTGTAGAGGGTCTATTCGGCGATGCGAATCGCGTGGTGATTCCGTCGCAGCACACGTTTCTGCGGATCTTCGCGATTCTCAGCCCGACGGTGGTGCAGACGCTGTTCCGCGAGTGGGTGGCGGGCCTGCGAACCGTGTGGGAGGGGGGCGAGGTCACGATCGACGGAAAGACCCTGCGGCGGAGCTTCGACGCGGCGTCGGGCGGAAAAGCGATCCACGTGGTGAGCGCGTGGTTGTCCGAGCAGGGCTTGGTGTTGGGGCAGGTAAAGGTCGCCGACAAAGCAAACGAGATCGTGGCAATCCCGGAGTTGCTTCGCTTGCTCGACATCCGCGGCGTGACGGCGACCATCGACGCCATGGGCTGCCAGCGGGCCGTGGAGATGCACCAAGAACTAGACGCCGGATATGGTCGCGTCGAGACGCGCATCGAATCTCGCTCATCGAGCCGCGGTCATCGACCAGTGGGCCCGCGGGCTTTGCGACCGCCCTGGCCCACCACCAGGGCTCCGACTGCCGGGTGCGATAGACGTCGCCGATGGTGACCATCCTCCCGGCGGCCGGCTGGGCCAGCGTCCGCGCCGCCACCCTGCCGCTGACGTGGCGGGTGCACCTCGACGAACTCGCGGCGTCGCGCCGGCTCCTGTCCTCCGGGCACGTGGTGAAGCTGGCCCTGCCCCTACGGGAGGTCTCCGAGGCCTACAACAGCGGCAACTTCTCGTTTTGTTGGACGCCGGAGCGCCTAGCCGCGCGACTCCACTTCTTCCTGCCGCGCGACCAGGCCAAGGTGGTCGCCGCGCTGCGCGATGTCGCGACTCCACCGCAATGGCTGGGCGACGGGAGGCCCCTGGTGCTCGTGGATGTCGGAGCAGGCATCGGGGCCAGCGCGCTCGGGGCGGTGCGGGCGCTGCGGGCGGCGGGGGTGACCCGGTCGCTGTCGGTGTTGTTGATCGACTCGGATGCGGTCGCGTTGTCGGTGGCGAAGGATGTCCTGGCCCGTTGCGACGGCGTGCGCGTCGAGGTGGCGACCACGATGCCCGACGAGGCCGATCTCATCGTGTTCGCGGCGGTGTTGCTCGAGGTGGCGGCGGGCGTTGCCGAGGACGCCGGTGACGGGCGCTGTGTCGGACGCCTCCAGGACGCGGTGGCGAGACTCGCGCCCGGTGGGCGGGTGGTGGTCGTCGAGCCGGCGCTTCGCGACCCCACACGACGGCTGATGCGGGTGCGCGATCGTCTGGTGGCGGGCGGGGTGGCCGTGTTGGCGCCATGCACCCATGCCGGTCGCTGTGCCATGCTGGACGTGAAGAAGGACTGGTGCCACGACGATCTTTCCATCGACCTGCCCGCGTGGGTGCAGCCGCTCGCGCGCGCCGCGGGGCTCCGCTGGCAGGGGCTCACCTTCGCACGATTGGTCCTGGCGCGGCAGGTCGAGCTGGCGCCCAGTTTCCGCGTAGTGGCCCCGCCCCGTGACTCCCGAGGCCGCAAGGAGCGGCAATTGTGCGGGGCGTTCCCCGACGGGACCACGCTGCGCTGGGTGGATCGCCTGGAGAAGCACGCCAGCGAAGGAAACAGCGCTTTTGCCGAGTTGGAGCGCGGCGACGCCGTGGAGATGGTACCGGCCGAGGGGCGGGTGGGGGCTGCAACCGTCGTGAAGCGGGGGTAGCTGGCGACCGTCGGGCGTCGGCGGACGACGGGCCGGGGCTGCGCATGGCGCATTGCACGCCGGAATCAGGGCCAGGCGGCAAGATATCTGCCCCTGCGTCCCTACCGCCTTCCGGTGGGCGAGGGTGCGAGGGAGGGCACGAAGCGACGGCATCCTCTGGCTCGTGGGCGCGCTGTCCGGCCGCCAGGTAGCCGAAAACACCGATCCCCGCCCACATCGTGGCGTTCCCGAAGATGCGGCTCCTACGCCACTTCATCAGTGCATTGTACGCTGCAATGCCTTCCTTTACGCAGCCGCGCTCGACGAGTGCGTCGCGGACCCGGGAGAACGAGGCGACGTGGTCGCCACGGCGCACAGAGATCCCAACCCGCCGATCCACCGGCAAAGGGTGCGGACCATCCCGCCGCGCCCCAACCCCGTCATCGCCGACCCGCGGATAAGCCGACGCCATGCCTCCGCCGCAGCTCGAAGAAGCCCTCCTCGCCTGGTCGACGCCGCGCGCGCCGAGCGCGGACCTTGTCGCCGTGGCCCGCGACACGCTGCGCGCGTGGGAGGCGATGGCCGGCACGACCGCGGCTGGCTTCCCCATCGAGTCGGTGGGGCCGGTGGATGCCACCTTACGTTGGGTTGTCGACATCGGAGAGGCCGACGCTGCCTCCGGCGCCGATCGACTCGCCGACTCACGCTTCCTGTCGCGCTGCCTCAGTAGTTGGCGGTGGATTCCCGATGTCATCCGACCGAAAAGCCACATCCGGCTCACGCGTTACCTGGTTTATTCGGTGTTCGGCCGCGCCGCCGCCGAGGGGCTCTTCCAGTTTCCGCTCTGGGCGCTGCCCACGGACGAGGCCGGCATCGACGCGGCGACGGCGGACACCAATCGGGCGCTCACCCGCTTTCGCTACACTCGTCAGGACGTCGTTGCGGGCGTGTTTCGAGACGGCGGCGCGGCGGCGGGACAGGTCGAGCCGTTGGTCTGGCTGGAGCGGGAGGCGCACGAGCAGGCGCTGCTCCAGGGCACCGTCGCGGTGAACGTCGGTGCCGGCACAAAACTCTACAACGTCCATCGCAACAACGGAATCGCGTATGACAAGGGCGAGCGCGACACCCGTAAACAGCGTGCCTACTGGTACTTTCGCGCCATGGACGCCGTCCGCGGCTGGGCACAGGAGCCGGTGCCGGGGCCTTCGCTTCGGCCGTACGTGGCGGTAGCGGGCGACCTTCAGAACGTCGGCTTCGGCCGCCTCCTGGCACTTCAATCCGCGGATGGTCTGCGCCTGGTCGTGCTCGCCGACACCGGCGGCGCCTTTGTCGACAATCGGCATCAATTGGACCTGTACACCGGGGTGCACTCGTCGGTGGCGGCCTTTGACGCCGCCACCTCTGGCATCGGTGACACCGCCGCCGCGTGGGCCCTGCGCCCCCGCCTGGACGTGGAAGGATGTCGGTGAGGTCGATGGTCTTCCCACTCCGGATGGGCCCCGCGCTCGCGCTCGCGGCGCTGTCGGCCGTCCTGGCGCAGGCGGGATTTCCACCCTTCAACCTCTGGGCGGCTTCGCTTGTCTGCCTCGCGCCCCTGGTGATCGCGCTGAATGGGCAATCGCCGCGGGCGGCGTTTTTTGTCGCCTGGACGCACGGTCTGCTCCGCAGTGTGTGGGGGTTTCATTGGTTGACCGGTACGATCGAACGCTTCGGCGGCCTTGGCCTGTTGCCGGCGGTCGGCCTGCTCCTGGTGCTGAGCGCCTACCATGGCTGTCGGGTCGGCCTCGCCGGCTGGCTCGGGGCGCGCGCGCAGGGTGGAGGGTGGCCCTACTCGCCCAGCTTCGCCGCGGCGTACATCGCGACAGAGGCGGTGTTCCCACTGCTTTTCCCGTGGTACCTCGCCACCTCGGTTCACCGCGCCGCGCCGGAGTTGTTGCAGGTGGCCGAGCTGGGCGGCCCGATCGCGGTGGGCCTGGTGATCCTGGCGCCGAGCCTCGCGCTGGCCGAGGCGATCACCGGCTGGCGGCGAGGCGGCACGATCCCCTGGCGCCCCGTCGGCGCCGGGTTCCTGGTGCCACTGCTCGCCGCGCTCTACGGGCAGATCCGAATGGCCCAGGTCGAGCGCGACATCCAGGCGGCGCCGACCGTGCGGCTCGGCCTGGTGCAGGCGAACCGCCCGATGACGGACGCCACCGGCTACCTCGATGTGCTGCTGGCGCTGACCGAGTCGGCGCGGACGGCCGGGGCGGAGCTGGTGGTCTGGAGCGAGTCGGCCGTCCAGAACGCCTACCCCCACCTCACCTACACCACGGCGCTCCCGCGCGACATCACCGGCACGCTTGGCGTCCCGACCCTCTTCGGGGTGCGCATGGTGCGGCAGCCGGTGCCTCCCGAGACCTCGAAGGAGCGCTGGAACTCGGTGGTGATCGCCGACGCCAGCGGGGCGGTGCTCGGTCGATACGACAAACACGTTCTGCTCCCGTTTGGGGAGTACACGCCCTTTGGCGATCAGCTGCCGGCCCTCAAGACGCTCTTGGCCCACACCGGCAGCCTCACCCCGGGCACCACCAACGAAGCATTGCCCTTCGGTGACCACCGCCTGCTCGCGCTCATCTGCTACGAGGACATCCTCGCCGCCTATGTCAACCGCGCCGTGGTCGCCGGGAATCCAGACCTGCTGGTCAATGTCACCAACGACAGTTGGTTTGGGGACAGCGCGGAGCCGTGGATTCACCTTGGCGAGGCCCGGCTGCGCGCGATCGAGCACCGGCGTTTCCTGGTCCGGGCCACCAACTCCGGGCCGTCGGGCGTGGTCGACGCCAACGGTCGAGATGTGGTCCAGAGCCGAGTGTGGACCCGGGAGCTGGTGATGGCCGAGGCGCGGTTCATGCGATCGGTCACCCCCTATGAGCGCTGGGGTGAGGCCCCGTGGTGGTTCGTGAGTGTACTGTCGTTTGGCATGGCACTGTGGAAGCGCCGCTGACGCCTACTTCATCGGGCTGGCGCGAACGATCACCAGATCGTACAGCCAGTTCGGCAGGAGGCGGGCCAGGCCCATCAACAGCGCCATCGGGAAGGGGAATGTCAGCTCCCCCGGTCGGCGCTCCAGCCCATCGGCGATGATGCGTGCGGCGCGGTCGGCCTTCATCAAGAATGGCATCGGGAACTTGTTGGTGCTGGTGAGTGGTGTTTCGATGAACCCGGGGTTGATGCTGGTCACCGCGATTCCCTTCCGGCGGAGGTCCACGCGGAAGCTCTCCAGGAGCGTGGTGACGTAGGCCTTGCTGGCGCTGTAGCCGCCGCTGCCGGGGAGGCCACGAAACCCGGCCACGGAGCTGACCGCGGCGATGTGTCCCGAACCGCGGGCGAGCATCCCCGGCAACACCGCGCCGATGCTGTAGAGCACGCCGCGTACGTTGAGGTTGAGCATGCGTTCGATGGCGTCGATGGGCACCTTGGTGGCGGCGCTCGGCTCCCCGGCGCCGGCGTTGGCGACGAGCAGATCGCAGGGGCCGAGCTTCTGTTCGATGAGCGCGATGGCGCCGACCACCGCGGCCCGGTCGGTCACGTCACAAGTAGCCCAGGCTGGCGTTCCGCCCGCTTCCTGGACGCGCGCGCCGACCTCGGCCAGGAGCGCCTCCCGCCGAGCCACGAGGCCCACTTTGTGGCCGCGGCGCCCGTACTCCAGCGCGAGCGCGGCGCCGATGCCGGTGCTGGCGCCGGTGATGATGACGACCATCAGACCTCTGGGAAGGTGAGCGCGAGCACTTCGTCCACGTTGTCGACGAAGTGGTAGGTCAGCTCGTCGCGCAGCACCTCGGGAACGTCGTGCAGATCACGCTCGCAGAGGCGCGGCATCACGATGTGGGTGATCCCCGCGCGTCGGGCCGCGAGCACCTTCTCCTTGATTCCGCCGACCGGAAGGACCTTGCCGCGCAAGGAGATCTCGCCGGTCATGGCGAGGTTCGGTCGCACCGGCCGCCCGGTGAGCAGTGAGATCAGCGCGGTGACCATCGTCACCCCAGCGGAGGGCCCATCCTTGGAGATGCCGCCCGCCGGCATGTGGAGGTGGAATTCGTGGTCGGCGAAGACCTGGACGTCGATGCCGTAGCGCGGCGCGTGCTCGCGCACCCACGACATCGCCGCCTCGCAGCTCTCTTTCATGACAGTGCCGAGGTTGCCGGTCAGCTTGAGTCCCCGCGGTCCGGCCATGCGGCTGGCCTCGATGAACAGGATGTCGCCCCCGGACGCGGTCCACGCCAGGCCGATGGCGATGCCGGGCCGGTCGGTGCGCTCCGCCAGCTCGGCGTGATGTTTGGGCGGCCCGAGCCAGCGGTTGACCAGTTCGGCGTCGAGCACGAAGTGGGCGGGGTCCCCGTCCACGATCCGGCGCGCGGTCTTCCGATAGATCGCGGCCAGCTCCCGTTCCAGCGCTCGTACCCCCGCCTCGCGGGTGTAGCTGCGGATGATGTGTTGGAGCATGTCGGTGGGAAAGTCGAAATTGTCAGCGGTGATGCCGTGACTGTCACGCAGGCGGCTGTGCAGGTGTCGCTCGCCGATCGCGACCTTTTCTTCCTCGATGTACCCGTGGATCTCGATGATCTCGAGGCGGTCGTGCAGCGCCGCGGGGATGGGAGCCTCGGAGTTGGCGGTGCCGATGAACAGCACGTTGGATAGATCGTAGGGCGCGTCCAGGTAGTGGTCCCGGAAGTTGCCGTTCTGTTCGGGGTCCAGCACTTCGAGCAGCGCGCTGGCGGGGTCGCCGCGGAAGTCGTTTCCGATCTTGTCGAGTTCGTCGAGGATGATCACCGGGTTGCGGGTCCCGGCGCGGCGCAGAGCCTGGATGACCCGACCGGGCATGGCTCCGACGTAGGTGCGCCGATGGCCACGAATTTCCGCTTCGTCCTTCATGCCGCCGAGGGCGATGCGCTCCACCTTGCGGCCCAGCGCCTTGGCGACGGAGCGGCCGAGGGACGTTTTTCCGACACCCGGCGGGCCGACAAAACAGAGGATCGGCGATTTTGCGTCCCGCTTGAGCTGGCGGACCGCGAGGAACTCGAGGAGGCGTTCCTTTGGCTTGTCGAGGCCGTAGTGTTCGCCGTCCAACACGATCTTGGCTTCGGCCAACGAGGTGTTGTCGTCGGTCTGGGTGATCCAGGGTACGGCTACTATCCAATCCAACCAAGTGCGCGCGACCATGTATTCTGACGCGTCGACGTGGATCTTTTTGAGGCGGTCCAGCTCGCGTCTGGCGTCCTTTGCCACCTCCTCGGGCATGCCGCTCTCGGCGATCTTCTTCTCGTACTCGGCCACCTCGTCGTTGACCGTCTCCCCCAGCTCTTTTTGGATGGCCTTGAGTTGTTCGCGCAGGTGGTATTCGCGCTGATTCTCGTCCATCGCCCGCTGGACTTCGGCGGCGATGCGCTGTTTGAGCAAGCCGAACTCTCTCGCCCGCTCGAGGAACCACACGAGTCGTTCCAAACGAACGGGGAGCTTGGGCTCGGCGAGGAGCTCCTGCGCTTCGGTCGGCGCCAGACCGATCTGCGCTGCCAGGTGATCGCAGAGCCGCTCTGCGCCTTCGATGAGGTCGAGCGCGCGGGTGAGCGGTTCCGGAGGTTTGTCGGGGCCAAGGAGCGACAGCACCTCGCCCGCGAGCTCACGGACGCGCTTTTCGGCGGCCTGGACGTGCTTGGGGTCGCCCGGCTGGGTCTGGAAGCGACCCGGGACGCAGCACAATCCCAGGTCCGGGGATTCCTTGAAGTCGGCGACGGTGCAACGATCGAGCACCTCGACCAGCACGCGCACCGAGCCGTCGGCCAGGTTGAGCGAGCGCACGACCCGGGTCGTCACTCCCACCCGGGCGATGTCGTCTGGGCCCGGATTCTCCAGTCCGGCGTCGGGCTGGAGGATGCAGATCAGGTCGAGCTTCTTGTCGAGATGCGCGTCGAGCGCAAGCACGCTGGGACCCCGACCGAACGTCACGTTGGTCAGCATTCCCGGGAAGAGTACGACGTTGCGGAGTGGGACGGCGGGGAAGTAACGAGGCATGACTGGGCGCGCCGGCTAACCGATCGGGCGCGGCGCCGGGGAGCGAATACACTCCGCCGGCGTGGAACCCTCGCTTCCGATCTCCTTCGGCGACTACCAGTTGCTCGAACGCATCGCCGTCGGCGGCATGGCCGAGGTCTACCTGGCGCGGAGTTTTGGGGTCGAGGGCTTCGAGAAGCGTCTGGTCATCAAGAAGATCGCGCCCGAGCTGGCGAAGAACCCGCGCTTCGTGCAGATGTTCGTACACGAGGCGAAGCTGAGCGTCGCGCTCAACCACACCAACATCGTGCAGGTCTTCGACCTGGGCAAGGTCGGCAACGATCCCTACATGGCCATGGAGTACATCCACGGTCGCGACCTGACGCAGACGCTGCGTGTCCTGAGACGGGGCGGTGGGCGCATCGATGTCGGGCTCGCAGTCTACATCGCCGGCAAGACCCTTCGCGGCCTGGGGTACGCCCATTCGCGCACGACTCCCGACGGGCGGCCCCTCCAGATCGTGCACCGGGATGTCAGTCCCCACAACATCGTCGTCAGCTTCGAAGGTGCGATCAAGCTGGTGGATTTTGGAATCGCCCGTTTGGTCGGTGAGAGCCTCGGCAACGCCGATCCGGCCCAGGCGGGACGTCCCGGAGGTGGAAAGTTCGCCTACATGTCGCCCGAGCAGGCACGGGGCGAGCCCGTCGACGGGCGCAGCGACCTGTTTTCCCTGGGGGTCGTGCTCTACGAGATGCTGGCTGGAAAGCGCTTGTTCTCCAACGACGATCCGGATGAAAAGCTCCGGCAGGTCATCGACTGTGTCATCCCCGACCTGCGGCCGCTCCACCCCGACGTTCCCGACGAGTTGTGGGCGCTTCTTCAGAAGGCACTGTCCAAGGACCCGGCCGATCGATACCAGGACGCGGCCACCTTCGAAGGGGACCTCCGGGCCCTGTCGTTTGCGCGGCACTGGCGGGCTGACGCACGCATGCTCGGGGAGCTGATGCGCGAGCTGTGGGCGCCGGAGCTGGTTGGCGGCAAGGGGGTCAACGACCTGGAGCTGCTGGCCGAAGACCTCAACGCGCTCCACACCGGCGTCGACCCCGAGCCCGACTCGAGTCACTCCACCAACGAGTCGGCGTCCAGCGCGGAGGATCGCGGCCCGCGGCACCTGCTCGCGATGCAGGGTGAGCGCAAGAACGTGACGGTGATGGTGGTCGAGGTCAACGGCCTCACCGAGTTCTCGGCGCGGGCCGAGACCGAAGAGGTCGGGCGGGTCCACTTCAAGATGCTGAGGCTGATCCGGAAGCTCGTCGACCACATGGGCGGGGTGGCTGAGCGCTTCGACGACGACACGCTCTTCGTCTTCTTCGGCCTGCCGCGTGCGCTGGGCGAGGACCTGGACCGCGCGCTGGCCTGCGCCCGAGAGTTTCATCGCTTGGCGGCCCGCTTGCGACGTCGAGGCCTGCCCACCGAGTTCAGCATCGGCATCCACGTGGGCGAGCTCAACGTCGGCCGCCGCCACGGGCGCCATTACCGCTACACGGCACGCGGCGACACGCTCAAGACCTGCGTGCGGTTGGCCTACGCCGCGGATCCTGGGACGACGCTGGTCTCTGACCGGATCGCGGCCCTGGCCGGTGACCGCTTCCCCTTCGAACGTGGCCCCGAGCTTCGTCGCAAGGGCACGCGTGCCACGCGGGCCAGCTTTCTGCTGGGAGCCGGGCGCCGGCGCGGCGGCCGCGGGGTGCTCGGGCGCTGGCTGCGTCGCGGGAACGAACTCGAGGTCGTTCGCGACGCGCTCGCTTCGCTCCGGGACGGTCGTGGCGCACGCATCGGCGTGGTCGGCGATGCGGGGTCCGGGAAGACGCGTTTCTTCCGAGAGCTGCGCGACCTCGCCTCTCGGAGGAAGATCCAGGTGTTTCACGGTCGGGCGATGCCGTTCGGGGCCGACCGCCCGCTCGCGCCGTTCCGGGACCTGGTCAGCGACATCCTCGGCATCGAGGCGGACACCGGCGCTGTCGAAGTGCGGGAGCGCCTGCGGCGGCTCACGGAGCTGCGCCTCGACGACAACGATGTCGCGGTGATCGCCACGCTGTACGCCATGGACATGGGCGACGGCGTTTTCCCAGCGCGAGACGCCGTGGATACGGTGATGGTGAAACTCGTGCGCGGGCTCGCGCACGACCGGCCGACCATCGTGATGTTGGAAGACATCCAATACTTCGACCCGTTCGAGGCGCAGCTCCTGTGGCAACTGCTGGAGGCCACCGACGGCCAGCCGGTGCTCTTGCTGTGCAGTTGGCGCGGCGACGGCGATCCCAGGCTCACCGCCCGCATGCAGCGGGTAGCGTTGGGGCCGCTGGAGCCCTCCCAGATCGAGATCATGGCCGCAGACGTGCTCGGAGCCGAGTCGATCGGCCCAGACCTGTCGCGACTGGTGCATCGTAGCACCGAGGGCAATCCGCTGTACCTCGAGGAGGTGCTCAAGGCCCTCCGTCAGGCAGGGCGCATCTGGTGGGAGGGTCGACGCGCCCGGCTGAAGGACCCTCACCTCGACGCCAACCTTCCGGACACCCTGGCCGGCCTGCTGGCCGCGCGGGTCGACGCGCTCGACCCCCTGGCGAAGGGGGCGCTCCAGGTCGCCGCGGTCATCGGGCTGGGGTTCTCGCCCGTGCTCCTTGGCGAGGCGGTGGGGGCGGACGAGCCGATGGGTCTCGTCGGCGAGCTGGTGCGGGCGGGGCTGGTGTCCCCGGACGGTCGCTCACCCGACACCGCCTACAGCTTTTGTTCAGTGCTGGTCTGGGACTGCGTCAACCGCGGCATCCTGGGCGTGCAGCGTCGTGAGTACCATCGCATGGTCGCGGCGGCGATGGAGCGGGTCCACGGTGACCGCCTCGACACGGTGGTGGAGTCGTTCGCGCAGCACTGCCACGCGGGCGGACGGACGCGCGACGCGATCACGGGGATCTACCGTGCGGGCGAGAACCACCGGTGCGCGCAGTTCTTCGAGCGTGCCCTCGACTGCTTCCTCAAGGGCATGGGGTGGCATGACGCGGCCCCCCGCGCCGAGCGGGACCCGCAGATGGAAGCGCGGTTGCATGTCGCCGCCGGTGAGATGGCCCGGCTCTTGGGGCTGGCGTCGGCGGAGCGCATGCTCAGCGTCGCGCTCGACGTCGCCGCCGAGGCCGGACCACGCGTCGCCGAGGCGCGCGCGCTGCTCGGGCTGGGTCAGATCTTCGCGACCCAGGGCAAACACATGCTGGCGCGTGCGCACGTGGAGGACGCCGAGGGCATCGCGCGGCGTGCGGGGGACTTGGCCCTGCACGTCCAGTGCCTCGAAGTCCTCGGCGCGCTGGAGCTCGATGCCGGCCAGATCGAAGAAGCCCAGAGGGTCTACGAGAAGGGGCTCGCCGCCGCGGGCGACCGTGGCGATCTGGCGGCGCGGATGCTCCTCGGCCTGGCCAACCATGCCGCGCGTCGGGGCGACAACGACGCGGCGTTGGCGCTCCTCCAGAAGGCCCTTCCCCACGCCGAGCGCGCCGGTGATCGGGTGCTGCTCGGCCGGGTCATCAACAACATCGGCATCGTCTTCCTGGATTCGGCGCGGCCGGCGGAGGCCCTGTTGGAGTTCCGGCGCGCGCTGGAGATGCGGCGAGGCCTGGGCTACCGCCCCGGTGAGGTCGTCAACCTCCACAACATCGGCGATGCGCTCCTACGCCTCGGGGATCACGGTCGCGCCTGGGCGGCCTTCGAGCAGTCGCGCGACCTCTCCCGCGAGTGTGCGTGGGACCGCGGGGTGGTGATGAACGAGGTCTTCCTGCACTACTTGCGCGGTGTGCGCGGGGAAGACGTCACCGCCGATCTCACCGCCGCGGCGGCCACTGCCGATCGTCTAGGTGAGCCCGAGTCGGGGTTCATCGCGCGCTGGTCGATCCTCCGCCTCGCCGGCGATCGTGAGAGTGTGTTGCGGCTCGCGAACGCCTGCGCGGACGCGGGCTTTCCGAACCTTGCGGTGCACATCATCAAGACGACGGACACCGCGTGAGCATCCCCGCTTCCGCCGACTTCGGCGACAAGGCGCGCGACCTGGTCGAAGCCCACGCGCGGCGATTCGAGCGGATTGCGGCGATCCTGCGCCTGGTCTTCGGCGGACTCGGAGGACTGGCGATCGTCGGCAACTGGGAGAGCAACAGCCTGGCGGCGATGTTGTTTTCGACCGCGGTCTTCGCGGTGGAGCTCGTCTGGGCGGTAATCGTCTACCTCATGGTGCGGGCCGAGACGGCGCCCCCGTGGTCCAAGTGGGCCAGCGCCGCGGCCGACGTGACCTTCGTGACCGCCTTCTCCGCCAGTGGCCTCCTCAACTACAGCGGCGCCTACGAGACCCTGCTCGCCCCGCTGCTGGTGGGTCTGTACCCGCTGTTCATCCTGCTCACCGCGCTGTCGGGGAGCGTACGTCTGACCGTCTTCGCCGGCGCTCTCGCCGCAGTGGAGCGCCTTGCGCTCCTCCACTACATCGTGTCTCGCGGGCTGGTCCGCACCACCGAGATCGCGTCCTACGGCACCGACGCGGTCAGCATGCCGGACCAGGTTACGATCGTCGTCTTCCTCATGGTGTTGGGCGGGCTCTTCGCTGCGCTGTCCGGGCTGTTGCGGAGCGAGTGGAACCGATCGGCGAACGAGACGCTGCGCAAGCTGGAGGCGGAACGGCAGCAGGCCCATTTCCGGAAATACCTGTCGTCGTCGGTGGCGGACTTCGTCGTGGCCAACCCCGCAGCGATGACCCTCGGCGGTGCCCGTCGCGTCGCCTCGGTGGTGTTCGTCGACATCCGCGACTTCACAGCGTTTGCCGAGGCACAACGTCCGGAACGGGTGGTCGAGTTCCTCAACCACGTCTTCTCCGAGCTGGTCGCCATCGTGTTCAAACACGGCGGGACCCTCGACAAGTTCCTGGGCGACGGGCTGATGGCGGTCTTCGGGGTGCCGCAGGACCTGCCCGACGCCGCCGAGCGCGCCGTGCGCGCCGCGATCGAGATGCAGGCCTGCATCCATCGGATGGACGCCAGTCATGCCGCCGGCGACCACCCGCTCAAGATCGGGGTGGGCATCGCCCACGGCGACGTCGTCGCCGGCAACGTCGGCTCGCCGGACCGCATGGAGTACACCGTGATCGGCGACACGGTGAATTTCGCGGCGCGACTTCAGGGCTTGTGCAAAGACCTCGACCAGGGCATCGTCGTGAGCGATGCCGTACATGCCGGCGCACCGGGGTTCCGCTACCTGCAGATGCCGCCGGTGCGCATCAAGGGGAAGACCGGCACGCCGGTGATCTGGGCGGTGCTCGACCGGTGAGCGGAACGCTCAAGCGCGCCGGGGCCGGGCCGAAGGGGATACGGAGGCTCCCGTGCGGGTCTATCTGGACAATGCTCCGGTCATCGAGCGACTGCGGACGCGTCTGGCGGGCCGGGTTGCGTCCTACCCGCCGTCCTTGCGCGCGCTGGCCGGGGCGTTTCTGGAGGGCGCCGGTCCCGGCTACTACTCGCTTCCCGACGCGGCACCGCTGTTGCACCTGCCGATCTGGCTGGACCGGGGGCTCAGCCCCGAAACCGTCGACGACATCCTGGAAGCCACGGCGCTGGCCTACGCATATGTTCGCATCCAAGACAACGTTCTCGACGAGCCGCAGGGTCGCGGCCACGCGCCGCTCATGTTGGCGGCCAACGCCTTTCTGTGGGACGCGCTGGAGCTCTATCGCGCGCACGCCGACGCCCGATTCTGGGCGCTGTCCCGGTCGGCCTGGCTGGACTTCTCGGAGGAGACGGAAAACGAGCGTCGGCAACTGGTGTCCGAGACCGACTACGCGCACGCGGACTTCGTCGCCCATGCGCGGAAGTGTGCGCTGGCCGAGGTTCCGCTCTACGCGGTGATGTCGGCGAGCGGCGAGTGGCGCGGCGTGGAGCACGTCGTGCCGTTGATCCACAGTTTATCAAGGTCCTACGGTTGTTTCAACGATGTGATGGGCTACGAGCGCGATCTGGCTGCGGGAGGGCGCACCTGGCTGTTGGCGCAGGCCCGCACGTTGGCGCGCGCGCGGACGGGCGAGGCCGATCCAAACGGGTCCGCGATTCGCTCTGCGCTCGTCTCCAGCGAGCTGATGGAGGCGCTCGTGCATGAATCAATCACGATGCTTGAGGCCGCCCGCCCCCCGGCGCTGGGGCTCGGCATGCCCGCCTTCGAGGCGTTCGCGACGGCGCGGGCCGCCCGGCTGGCGGAGGTCGCGGCGAAGGTCACGTTGTTGCGACTGACGGCCGCGCTCGCGTCCGGAAGTCTCATCCCGCCGGGGGCTCGTGCCGATCCTCCGGGGTGAACTAGGAGCTACCATGTCCGCGCCTCCCTCCACTCTCCAACTCGTCGTCGGTCGGTCGCTCATCGACGCCGACTTCCGGAAGGCACTCGTCACCGACGTGCGGGCCACGCTCGCCAAGGAAGGCTACTGCCTCGACGATGCGACGATCGTCGCCATCGAAGCCGCCACCCGGGACACCCAGCGGGTCCGTTCGTTCTCCGACGCGTTCTCCGCGGAGTTCCTCTCCCGCGGCGACTACCTGGCTTAGGATGGACACCCGCCCCCTGGAGGTTGTGGTCCGCCGCGAGGGAGCCGGATTCGTGGTGCATCGGCTCGATCCCGGCATGGCGCTGTTGCAGATGCGACCGTGTCCGCTGCCCGCCATCCTGACCGATGTCGAGGGTGGCTGGGTGCTGATGACCCCGGACCGCTCGATCTACCTGCGACTCGGCAACGAAGAACGGCACTTGTGGGGACTCATCGACGGCCGGGTCACGGTCGCCGAGATGGCCACCGCCTACTTCGTGCGGTTCGGTGCGCTTCCCGTCGGACGGGTCATCCGCTTCGTGCAGATGCTCCGCCGCGCCGGCCTGGTTCGCGTGGAGCCCGCCGGATTCTTACGACGGCGCTTCGCCCACGTGTCGTGGCTGCGTCGCGAGTGGGTCTGGGGTGGGATGCACGACGTCGCCGCGACGTTCTGGCGAGGAATAGCCCCGTTCGTGACGCCGTGGAACGGCCCTATCGCACTGGCGATCCTGGGCCTGGGCGCGACGGCCCTCGTCGCTGACACCCGCGTCAACCCTGCGGGGTTTGGTCTCGCGGCCGCGCTCTTCGCCTGGGCGTTCGTCATCCACGCGATCGTGCACGAGCTCGCCCACGCCGTGACCGTCGTCGGCTTCGGCCGTAAGGTCCGCGGCGTGGCGATCGGTCTGGGCGGGGCTCACGTCGACACCACCGACATGTACCTTGGATCGCGACGGGAGCATGCGATCGTCGCGCTGGCCGGCCCGGCCAGCAACCTGGCGCTCGTCGCCGTCGCCGCGACGATCGGTTGTGCGCTTCCGGTCGATGCCCTCCCCCCCTTCCGGGCGCTCATCGCCGCCGGACTCACGGCCGCGGTGATGAGCGGCTGGCCCGTTCTGCTCGACAACGACGGCGCGCACGCGGTCTCGGACCTGGTGGGGATTCCGGATCTGCGCCGGGCCAGCTGGGAGGCGCTGCGTCACGGGCGGCTCGGCCGCGTCCACCTCGTCTACATCGCCGGTTGCATGGTCACCGTCCTGGCACCGCCCCTGGGTCTGCTCCTGGCGAGTTGAAGGGCGATAGGCAGTCGGCCCGATGTCGATTGTGCTCGCCCGTCGCGTCTGTGTGTGGCTGCTGGTGGGCCTCGGGGTGATCCTCCCGCGGGGTGGGCTCACCGGGCACCCGGACGTGGATGTCTGGAACCACGCCTGGGGCCTCTGGTGGGTGGCCGAGAGCCTGCGTTCGGGGGATCTGCCCTGGTTCACGACGCTGCTCGGTGCTCCAGACGGCGGGGTGCTGTACTTCATCGACCCTCTCGCGGCCTTGTCGGCGTTGCCGGTCACCCTGCTGGCCGGGCCTCACCTGGGCTACGAGTCGGTGCTCATCGTCCGCATCGCGCTGGCCGGGCTGGCGGCCCAGGCCCTGTGCGAGGAGCTCTTCGGCGAAGGTGCGCATGGCTGGTTCGCCGGCGTGGCCTTCGCGACGACGCCGATGTTGCTGTGCGAACTCCACAACGGGATCACCGAGACGCTCTCGGTGTGGTGGACGCCCGCCTGCCTCCTCGCCGCGTCACGCGCCTCCCGGAAGGGGCGCGACCGGGACTGGATCCTGCTCGGGCTCGCCGTTGGCGGCTCGGTCCTGGCGAGCTTCTACTACGGGTTGGTCAACGCCCTGGCCGCGGCCGCGATCTGGCTCGTCTCCTCCCGTAACGTGCGGGGCGCCGCGCTTGCCGGCGCCCTTGGGGTGCTGGTCGCGATGCCTGGGGTGCTCGCGCTGCGGGCATCCCTGGTCGATGCGCATGCCCTGGTGGCCCGCGCGCCGGGCCTCAACCGCGAGCTGGCGGAACACAACGCGGTCGATCCGCGCACCTACGTCGCGGTGGGGGCGTTTTCCAGCGTCGACCTGGAGACACGCTACGGCGAGGCTTTCCTTCACACCGGGCAACTCCGGTGGACCGTGATCCTTCTGGGACTGACGGCGGTGGCCCGCGCGCCGCGGCGTCGGGGCGGGTGGCTCCTGCTGTTGCTGGCCTCGCTCCTCCTCGGGTTGGGACCGCAGCTGTGGGTCGACGGCCGCTTCGTCGTGTGGGGCCGCCAGCCGATGGCACTGCCATTCGCATGGTTACAGGCGCTGATCCCAGAGTTGGCGATCACCCATCCCTTACGCCTTTCGGTGGTGGGTCAGGCGGTGGCGTGCGTGCTGGCCGGCGGCGCGCTCGTGGGGCGCCGGACGGTCCTGGTCGCGCTGATGGCCGTGGCGGCGGCGGGGGAGGCGGTGTTGTTCACCCTGGCCCGGTGGCCCATCGTCGAAGCACCTGCCGAAATACCAGAACTCTACCGAGAGATCGCTGCGTCTCCCGATGAACGGGCCCTTCTGGAGCTGCCGGGAGACATCGGCACGTCGATGGCCACCAGCCGCTATTTCTGGTTCCAGACGACCCACGGGCATCGGTTGCCGTACAAGCCGGACGCCCGTGCCACGGACAACGGAGACCCGGCCACCTTCGCCTTCTTTCCGTCGCGATTCAACCCTACACCACCACCGCTCGATGACGCAGGCGTCGCCGACCTCGAAGCGACCTACGGGTGGGTGATCGTCCACCTCGATCTCGAGCGCCGCGCGGGCGCCGTCGGCCGCTTTCGCGCGGTGCTCGAGCCTGCCTTGGGCGCGCCGGTCGAGCGCGAGGGCATGCTCGTGTGGAGTCTCCGTCAGGACCGTTGACAGCGGCGCCGCGTGCGGTACCGGGGTGCACGCCGGAGTGTCCCGTGGCCCGCATCGTTCTTCCCCTGACCATTCTGCTTTTCGTGGGCTGTCCGACCACCGACGCGCCCCCGAGCGCACCCGGCGCCGCGGGCGGCCAACCTTCGCCGACGTCCCCCGGGGAGCCGGGCGGCCGGCCGGGCGGTGTTTCCCACGCCGCTGATGGCTCGGTGGCGCCCCCTCCCGGCCCCGCGTCGACAGCGGGGGCGCCCGGCAGCGCCCTCGGCCCCGGCGACCCCATCGTCACGGCGCCACCCGCCAACTCGGCCCCGGGTTTCGCCTCACTCATCCAGGGCGGTCCCACCGTGACCATCTCTGGGACGCTGATCGGGGCCAGCGACGCGCAGGTCGACTTCACGCGCGGCAAAGAAAAGGACGGCCGAATGGTCCCCGAGCCCATCGAGATACTCAAGGTTACCGGTGGACGATTCAAGATCGACGCGCCGGCGACGCTGTACGGGGAGTTCTGGGTCACCGCGATGACGCTCGCCGTCGACGGCACTCCCTTTGGGAAGGCCGGGGTCGCGGCGGCGCCGATCCGGCTCGAGGGGAAAGACGTGTCGCTCACCATCAGCCTCAGCGACAGCCTGGACTGGATGAAGGTCCTGCCGTGGCACCAGGCCGACATGCCGAAGCCCGGTGCGCCGCTGGATCCGGGGGCGGGGGCGCTGCCGACGCCGCCCAACGCGCCCCCGTAGCGCTGCGCTTCTGCTAAGCTCCGGCGCTCGCCTGGAGCCCTCGTGTCCATCCTGATCAAGAACGGCCGGATCGTCACCGCGGTCGATGACTACGTCGCCGACATCTACGTCGACGGCGAATCCGTCACGCACATCGGCCGTGACCTCCGGGTGCACGCCGACCGCGTCTTCGACGCCACCGGCAAGCTGGTGATCCCGGGAGGCATCGACCCCCACACCCACCTCGACATGCCCTTCGGCGGCACCACGAGCGCCGACGACTTCGACACCGGCACCGTCGCCGCCGCGCATGGCGGCACCACGACCATCATCGATTTCGCGATCCAGGCCAAGGGGCAGAGCACCCTGGACGGGCTCGAGATCTGGCACGGAAAGGCCGAGGGAAAAGCCACGATCGACTATGGCTTCCACATGATCGTGACCGACATGGCCGTGGATCGCCTCGGGGAGATGGAGAAGCTCGCCGAGGCCGGCGTCACCTCCTACAAGCTGTTCATGGCCTACCCGGGCGTGTTGTACGTCGATGACGGCACCCTGTACCGGACCTTCCGTCGGGCCGGTGAGAACCGCACGCGCATCTGCATGCACGCCGAAAATGGCATCGTGATCGACGAGATCATCCGCGAGGCGGTGGAGGCCGGGCACAAGGACCCCATCTGGCACGCGCGGACTCGCCCCACGCGGATGGAGGCGGAGGGTGTCCACCGCGCCATCGCCATCGCCGAGGTGGCCCGTGTCCCGCTCTACATCGTGCACCTTTCGAGTCACGACGCTCTGGAGCAGGTCCGCATCGGCCGCGCTCGCGGTGTGGACGTGCAGGCCGAGACCTGTCCCCAGTACCTGACCCTTGACGAGAGCTGGTACGAGAAGCCGAACTTCGAAGGCGCCAAGTGGGTCATGACCCCGGCCCTCCGTGAGAAGTGGAACCAGAACTCGTTGTGGCAGGGCCTCAAGTTCGGCGACCTGAGCGCCGTCGCGACCGACCACTGCCCGTTCTGCTTCAAGGGGCAGAAGGACCTGGGCCAGGATTCGTTCACCAAGATCCCGAACGGGGCGCCGGGCGTCGAGAACCGCGTCTCGGTGCTCTACGATGCCGGCGTGCGCACCGGGCGCATCTCGATCAACCGGTGGGTCGAGCTGACGAGCACGTCGGCAGCCAAGACGTTCGGCCTCTTCCCGAAGAAGGGCACGGTCGCGGTTGGCAGCGATGCCGACCTGGTGATCTTCGACCCGAACGAGACGCGCGTGGTGTCGGTGAACGATCCGCGGACGCACCACATGCGCGTCGACTACTCGGCCTACGAAGGGCACACCGTGACCGGGTGGACGGAGACCGTCATCAGCCGCGGTCGGGTGGTCGTGCACAAGAGCAAGCTCGAGACCCGAGGTGGCGGGCGCTTCGTGAAGCGGGCGCGCGTGGGAGAGCTTCTGAGGTGATCAGGGGAACAGGGACACCAGCGAAACCTGCCCGGCGTTGGGCCCGAATCCCCTCCGGACGTTCCCTACCCTGCCAAGTTCTTTACGCGGGAACCGAGATCGGCTGCGGCAGACGCCCGCGTGCGTCGTTTCCGCGCCATTGAGCTTGCCGGGCTACAGCGGGCAGGCGACGCCGGTGCCGCCGAGTCCGCAGTAGCCGTCGGGGTGCTTGGCGAGGTACTGCTGGTGCTCGGCCTCCGCGTACCAGAAGGGGCCGGCGTCCAGGATTTCGGTGGTGATGGCGGTGAATCCGCGCGCCGCGATGCGCGCCGCGTACAGGTCGCGACTACGCTCCGCCTGGGCGCGCTGGCTCGTGTCGTAGACGTAGATACCCGAGCGGTATTGGGTGCCGCGATCGTTGCCCTGCCGCATGCCTTGGGTGGGGTCGTGGTTCTCCCAGAACGCGCTCAAGAGCGTGTCGTAGCTGCACTCGGCGGGAACGAAGGCCACCTGGACGACCTCGTTGTGCCCCGTCATGCCGGTGCAGACCTCGCGATAGGTAGGATTCGGCGTACTTCCTGCTGAGTATCCGACAGCGGTGCTGTAGATGCCGTGGAGTTTCCAGAACTTGCGCTCCGCGCCCCAGAAGCACCCCATCCCGAATCCCGCGAGCTGCACGCCCTCCGGAAAGGGGGCGGAAAGGACGTTGCCACTGACGAAGTGACGCTCCGGGATCGGGTGGGCCGGTCGCTGTCGACCGGGCAGGGCCTCGTGCGCGGCGGGCACGCGCAGCTTGCGGGGATCGAAGAAGAGCATGCCGTGAGGCTAAGCGCGAATCGTGTCCGCGACACCTTCGCGCGCAGACGCGGGCTTGACATCTGCCCGCAAGCTTGTAGAAGCGCGGCCTGCTCCGGGTCTCCGATGCGCCTGTACGCCCTCGTCTTTCTCTCCGCGTGTAACGCTGGCTTCGGTAGCGCCGGGAAAGACCCGATCATCGTGGATTCCGGCGATGAAGCCGACACCGGCGACACCGGCGACTCCGACACCGACCCGGACCCGGTCGACGCCGACGGGGACGGGCACGCCAGCATCGAAACCGGTGGCGACGACTGTGATGACACCGACGCCAGCGTGTACCCAGGCGCCCTCGAACTCTGTGACGGCAAGGACAACGACTGCTCGGGCGGCGCGGCCGGCGAAGGCGACACCGACGGGGACGCGCTCCGCGACTGCGAGGACTACTGCCCGATTTACGCCCTGGTCGGCGCCTCCGGCGACGGTCGCATCTCCGACCCCATGGGCACCCTCCAGGACGCCGTCGACGAGGCGGGCGCGACCGGGTGCAACGAAGCACGCGCCTTCTACGGGACCTACGAGGAGAACGTCGACTTCCACGGCTATGGGGTGAACCTCGAGTCGGTGTCGGGCGCGGGGACGACCGTTGTCGACGGCGGTGGAATCGACAGCGTCTTCGCGATCGAGCAGGACGGCGACGGCGACCAGGACGAGGATGGCGCCCGCATCGCTGGCTTCACGATCCAGAATGGCGGCGGCGGCGTGGGCGCGGGCATCCGAATCATGGAGTGCTCGCCCACGATCGAGGACAACCTCATCACCGGCAATCGCATCAACACCGACACCACCGGCGCCCCGATCGCGGATGCCGGCGGCGTGGGCGGCGGCATCCGCAGCTACAACGGCTCGCCGTCGATCCTCGGCAACGACATCATCGGCAACGACGCCTGCATCGACGGTCCGGAGTCCGGGTGCGACGGCGGCGCCATCGACATCCGCGGCGGCGCGCCGACGATCGTGGACAACTACATCGCCGAGAACACCGCCGGCGACGGCGGCGCCATCTGGGTGGCGTACAGCGACGCCTGGATTGCCAACAATTGGATTGTGGGCAACGAAGCGGACGACAGCGCCCAGGCCGACGGGGAGGGGATCGAGCGGGACGGCCAGGGCGGTGGCATCGACGTGCAGATCGGCGGCGCTGCGGGCACGGTCATCACCAACAACATCATCGCCGACAATCGTGCCAGCGCGCTCGGCGGCGGCATCGTGATGTACGAGCCCCACGCGAGCTACGGCAAGGTGACCGTGACCAACAACGTCATCGCCTTCAACAACGTCATCGAGACCGATTGGGGCGCCGGCTTCACCCAATGGAACGGGACGGCCCCGGTCGTGTACAACAACATCATCTACGGAAACCTCGGTGTGGGCGCGTTCGCGGACGACTCCGCCGCGAGTTTCACCTTTGACTACAACGACGTGTATGGCAACTTCCCGGACTACGGAGACGATGACGGGAGCGCCGATCTGTGGTCTGGGATGGGAGGCGGGAACCTCTCAGTTGATCCTGGCTTCGTCCTGGTCAGCGGCGATCTCGACTTCACCAACGACGACTTCACGTTGAAGGCGAGGAGCCAATGCGTCGACGCCGGCAAGTCGGATGTGTTGGACGTCGACGGTAGCCGGAGTGATTTGGGGGCGTACGGCGGGCCGAACGGATCATGGCCGTGATATCCGTCGGCGCGGCAGACGATCTCCAGTCCGCCGGGTGAAAGCTCGACTTTCTCCAATACGCGGCTGAGCGCCTGACGGCGCTCGTCGAGGGGCTGACTCGTCCAAGCCTCGCGCACGGCAGCGCGGAACTCATCGGCGTCGATCACCTCGGCCTCGGGTGTGTCCGTCTGCTGCGGGAGCGCGGCCAACTGGAGCCGCGCCGTCTCACGCTGGGCGACCATCGGAGCGGTGATCGCCTTGGCGTCACCCTCGTCGATCATGCCGTTGATCGCGTGCACGGCAGCCAGGCGGATCTTGCGATCCAGCTCGGCGATCACGCCAGCGAGGCGCTCGCGCTCGTCGGCCAGCTCGTCGACCTGGGTGCCAGCGAGGCCGTCCAGACCGTTGCCGAGGATCACGTCGAGCGCTTCTGGGGCGAGGACGTGGGATTCGATGGCGTCGAGCACCATGCCGTCGAGCTTCTCCACGCGGATGGTCACGCCCGTGCAGGCGGCGCTGCTCTCCTGTCGGGTGCGGCAGGTGTACAGGTAGGTCCGCTTCTTCGGCTGCCCGCCGGCCGTCACGCAGATCGGGCCTCCGCAGGAGCCGCAGCGCAGGAACGGCGTGAGCACGCCGCGCTGGCTGGCGGTGATGGGGTTCTCGCCGTTGCCCTCGCCCTCGTCGCGGTTGCGGGCCTTGAGCGCGCGGATCGCCAGGACGCGCTCGAACGACGCCTCGTCGATGGCCGCTTCGTGGCAGTTGCGTGCGGCGATCTCGCCGTCGTAGACGAGGTGCCCGCAGTACAGCGGATTCGTCAGCATCGACGACACATGCTTGGCCCGCCACGTTCCCTCGGCGTACTGCCTCGGCATGTCGGCGCGGCCCGGCGGCTTGATCCCCTCGCGGGTGAGCCGGTCGGCGATCCTGCGGGCGCCGCCGACACCGTCGAGGGTCTCGCGGAAGACCCGCTGGACAACCTCGAACTGCGGGCGCACGTCGTCGGTGACGACGAGGCGTTGCCCGCCTTGGCTGCGGTCGATGGCGTAGCCGAAGGGCGCGTGTCCGTACTGCCAGAACCCCTTTTCCGCGCCGCTGCGCATCCCGCGGACCACGTTTCGGGACAGCTCTTCGCTGTAGCGTTCGGCCAACCAAGCGAGAATCGGGCGAATTAGCTTGCGAAATGAACGGTCTCCAGCGTCGGGCTCGGTCAGGGAGATCACGTCGATGTCGGCCTCGTCGAGCGTCGCGAGGGCGCGCAGGCAATCGAACATGTTCCGCGCCACGCGGCTGAACGCCCAGACGTACAGGCGATCCACACGGGGCGCGCCCTTCTTCTTCGCGTGAATCGCGTCCCGTTGGGCCTCGGCGCGCTTGATCAGTTGGAGGTACGAGGCCCGCTTCTTCGTGGAGCGCCCGCTGATGCCCTCGTCGATGAACCAATTCCCCGGAGGGATGGTGACGCCGTCGGCTTCCGCACGGCGGAGGATCTCTTCTCGTTGTTGTTCGATGCTTTTGTCCTGGCGAGGGTCCGAGCAGCGGAGGTAGGCGGCGCCGATCATGGGCATGGGGCTCTCTGGGTCAAAGGGTTGTACCTTACATAATTGCGAACGGCTATGCTGCGGCCTTCCGGTTGGCGGCGCGGAGGATCGCGGTCTGGAGATCACCAAGGGGGATGCAGGACATCCAGCCGGCAACCGAGGGGCGGCCGACGAGCTTCACGGCGTCGCCGACCTCGGGGAGCCGGAAGCGGAGACCGGCAGTCGCCTCGCGGATCGTCGTGAGCAAGAGGAGCAGGGTCGGGTACTCGTCGCGTACCAGCGGCCGGGCGCGCTCGGCGAGGCGGTCGAGTTCGAGGGGGAAGGCGCGGTTCGCCACGGCTTCGGCGAGCGGCGCGGTACCGCCGCCGGGCTGCCAGAGGCGGACCGTCGGGATCGGGGCGGTGAAGGCGCCGTCGTCGGGGCCGCCGCGCATCCCCTCGGGGCCGAACACGTCGAGCCAGCCGGTGCCGTCGGGGTGGTCGTAGGTGACGATGCAGGAGCGGCCGGCGCGGACGTCGGTGCGGAGGGTGTCGAGGACGCGGGGCGGGATGGTGGTGGGGATCATGAGGGGCTCCGAGGCGCGGGTTGGTGCCTCGGACCGTAGCGACGCGAGCCGATCCAGGGGGTCGGTTTCGCTTACCACGGCCTACAGCGCCCGCGGCGGAAAGTGCGGTTAGTAAGGTTGGAGGCTGGGGCTCGCGCGGTTGCCGGAATCGCCTCCCGCGCGTAGTCGAAACCGGCGGGACGCGCGGGAGGTGAATAGGCGATGCAGTGCGGTTGGTGGGGCAGGGTCGTGCGGTTGGCGCTGTTGGCGACGCGGCCGGTGCTGTAGACGGCGCGGTTGACGCTGTAGGCGACGCGGTCGTTGCTGTGGCCCGTGCGGTCGCCGCTGTTGGTGGCCGCGGTAGGCGCTGTAGACGAGGGCGGTCGGTGCTGTTGGCGACGCGGTAGAGAGGTGCGGTTTGCGCTGTAGGTGCGGTAGGCGGCGAATTCGGTCGAAATTCGGGTTCTGGGCACCAGTTTCAGCGGTGGTTTGGCTCAGGCGACCTCCAATTCGCCAGACGCGTCTGGCGAATCTGATCTGAGGTTCCGCCGGGTCGATCGACGCGACGCTGACCGGCTCCTCGACCAGGCGGATCGTCTCCCCTCAGCGCCACCTGCCGTCGAACGCCTCTCGCACCATCGCGAGGACTTGCCGGTAGAGGTGCCGATCGGCGAGTTCAGGGTTCATGCCTTCCCCGGTGAACACCGCGTCGGTGAACGTTCGCGCGTCCTCTGGCGAGGCCTCCTCGATCCGGCTCCGTTCGTCCGCGGGCAGGCAGAAGCCGAGCTTGACGCAGAGCGCGTCCAGCAGCTTTGACTTTTCGACCTCGCTCAGGATGACCACCTCGCGGGGTGCCACCTACCATGCGGGGGTGCGCTGCGAGGGCGATGGGTGCCCGAGTGGAGGGCCGGGCGCGGTTGTACGCGGTTCCGCCTCGGCGCCTTGCTGTGGGAGGCGCGGTTGGCCGAGAAGTAGCCGCGGTTGGCGGGCTCGTGGGCGCGGTTGCCGCAGAAACGCGGCAAGGATGCTGCCGGAGATGCCCGCAAAGCGGCAAGCTCGTCGAGCTCGCGGGAACCGGGCGCGGAAAACGCGGCAAGGCGCGAGGCTCGATGCCGGAAACCGCGGCAAGGATCGGCGGCCAGCGCGGCAATCGGCGGCGGCAACCGCGGCAAGGGGCGGCGGCAACCGCAGCAACTGCCGGGAAATCTCGGCAAGGCGCCCTTTTCCACGTACTCCGCACCGCCAGGGCACGGGATAGGTGCGACGGCGAACCCCATACACGGTGCCGTCACATGTACCCTCCCGAAGCTGCGCTCCCCGAGTTGATCCCCGCGGTGGCGCGGTACATCAAGCTCGGCAGCGCCAAGGAAAAGGCGACCGCCCACGCCGTCGAGGTGGCCGGCGAGGCGTTCGTTCATTTCGGGACGAACGACCCGGAGGCTTTCGGCTACGCCGCGGCGCGCGACTGGGATTCCTTCCGGGCGTGGCGTCTTCGGGGCGAGGAGTCCCGCGTAGCTCGCGGCGAGATCACGCGGGCAGCGGCTGAGAGCAACGCGACCGCGGCGAAGAACCAGGTCAAGGCCTTCGTGGAGGACGACGGCCACACGCTCTGGTTCACCTTCCACGAGAGCAAGCTCTACTGGGCGTTCTTGGATCCCGTGCGTCCCACGGCGCCGGACACCGAACGCGGGTTCGTCAGGGGTGTCCGTGAGAAGTGGCGGTGTACCGATGTCGGGGGCAAGACCACGTTGCACTTCGACGACCTGTCAGGGAGATTGACCCGCACGGCTGCCTATCGGAGCACGACGTGCACGATCACAAAGGAAGCTCGGGAGTATCTTTGGCGTCGGTTGCGGGGAGAGAATCCGGTCGAGGCGACGCGAGCGCAGGAAGCGCGGACCGTCCTACTTGCCGCCTTGGTCAAGGTCATCGAGAAGTTCACGTTCAAAGACTTCGAGCTGTTGGCTGAACTGGTCTTCACGTCCGTCGGCTGGCGGAGGCTGAGCCTCACAGGGTCGGCGATGCCGTTCGTGGACACGATCTTGGAGCAACCCCTCGACCGGCGGGTGGTCGGCGTGCAGGTGAAGTCGGTGTTGAAGGCGGGGGACCTGAAGGTCTACGGCCAGAAGTTCGAGCACGAGTACAGCGTGGAGGCGGACGGCATGTTCCACGCCGTGTACTTCGTGTACCACTCGGATCCGGACTCCGTTGGCCCCGCCTACGAGGCGGTCGCGGCCGCGGACGGAGACGCCCCGCTGCTGCTCATGGGGCCTGAGAAGATTGCCGACCTCGCCCTCCGGGCTGGACTCGCGGACTGGGTCATCGAGCGCATCATGTGAGCGGGTCGAGCGGCGCGCGCGATCCGCTGCCATCTGTGTGGCGGCCCTTCGCGGGCACGCCCGACTTCGGGCGCGGGGGGAGGCCACTCTGGCACCGTGTCGGATCGCCTGCCGTTTCGTTTCGGATCGGTTAGAAGCCTACCCGTACTCTCGTGGTGCTTCATGGGTAGTTTCGGTTTCGGATCGCTTACTCGCCTGCGGCTGGAGCCGTGAGGCGCACCTGTGCCTACCCCGGCTGCGGCGGTGGCTTCGAGGCCAAGCGATCCGACGCGCGCTACTGCTCCGACACCTGCCGCGCCAAGGCGAGCAAGGACCGGGCGCGGGCGCGGCGGGAGGGGGCGGGGCGAAGGGCGAGCGTAGCGCCGGCCGCCCTGTCGAGCCCCGCCGAGCCGAGCGCGCTCACCGAACG
>SHYX01000012.1 GCA_009692585.1 Myxococcales bacterium | reverse complement strand
CGGAGACCGACCCGACCTTCGCGTACTTCGAAGTCGTGCTGGCCGGAGCTCAGGCCCACCCGGCGGACTGCGTCGACGAGGCCGGGGGGGCGTTTTCGGACGACACCGAGCGGGTGTGGACCTCGCCGACCTGGTTCAGCCGCAGCTGAGGCGCCCGCCGCGCACGACGCAGCGCACATCGCCACCCGCCTGGGGCACCTGCACCGATGCGACCATGGGGACAGCCCCGTAGAGCACGAGCTGACAGGAGCCAGGCCGAACCTCGAAGGTCGCGACATTGCTTCCACGCGACAGCGACTCGCTTGCCGTCTTCTGACCGCATTCCATCGCCACTTCCGCGATGACCTGGTCGGCGTCGACCTTGACTTTGTAAGGCACACCCCGCACCGCGACCGTCTTTGGCGTGGTCGGCCGTTGTCCGCACAGCGGCGAGGTGAGGCTGTCGAGCCAGGCGACTTCGGCGTCCTCCCCCAGGGCGTCGACCCGCTCGGACCAGGTGCTGTACGGCGCACCGCAGGGATCGCCGCCGAGGCTGCGCGTCATGATCATGTCGCTCCACGCGAGCAAGGCGCGCCCCTTGTGCAGGTTGCGGGGGTCCGCGTCGAGCAGGTCGGCCACCGAGGCGGTGAACGTCTGGGTGCGTGCGACGCCGGTGTCGACGTCGCTCCACTCGGCGGTGACCTTGACTACCTCGCCACGGGCCGGGCGCGCCCCCGACATCCGGAGGTCCTGGACGAAGAGTTGCGTGGTCCCAGCGTAGTAGTTGATCGGCTGCACGTCCTCTTTCCGGGTGCTCGACTCCTCACCGTAGAACTTCTCGATTGCGAGCGACGGTGGCAGGTCGAGCGAGAAGTGCACATCGTGCGCGACCGTCTGCACCAGCGAGTCGAAGCCGGCCCCGAAGATGCGATCCACCACCGCTTCGCTGCCCAGGTAGACGTAGGCGCCCTTGCCCTTTTCGCTGAGCTGGTCGAGCACCTTGTCGTTGAAGTCGCGGCCCACGCCCACCGCTGAAAGGCGGATGCCAGCGCTCTCGTAGCTCTTGCCGATCTCCGAGACGACGTCGGTGTTGACCTCGCCGGTGTTGAGCAGCGCGTCGCTGATCAGCAGCATGCGGCGGTTGCGACCATCGACGTCCTCGTGGCCCTTGGCGACCCGGTAGCCCTCCCGGAGCCCGGCGTTCAGGTCCGTGGAGCCGCGCGGTTGCAGGTCGTCGATGACGTCCGCCAGCAGCGCGGGATCATCGCGACCGACAACGTAGTTCTCCAGCGGCGAACACACGGTGTCGTCGAACAACACGACGTCGACGCGGTCGCCCCGCTCGAGCTGGTCGGTCATCTTGGTGAGGCCGCGCTTGAGGTAGTCCATGCGGCCCTCCGCATCCATGGAGCCCGACCGATCGAGCACCAGGGTCATGTCCAGCGGCTGCCGCTGGGGCGTCATTCCCTTGATCGCCAGCGCCATCGAAAGCGTGCGGTCGCCAGTCTGTTCGGCGGAGGCGCTGACGCTGAAGACGTCGCCATCCGCGACGGGGCTGGTGTCGAAGCTGAAGTAGTTGAGCAGCTCGTGCGGGCGCACCTCGCTGGTCTTGACGGGGCCGCGGTTCTGCACCGCCCACAGGAGGCGTTGGGCCGACGCCAGCGACATCGAGTCGTCGTTGCTGAGGTAGGTGGTCCCGCCCCAGTCGAAGTTGGCTTCCCGGTCGCGAAGCTCCTCCTGCTCGCTCGCCTCGTTCATCACGAAGCCGCTCTTGCGGCCGGACGCGGTCGCGTCATCGGCGTCGCCTCGGTCGTCTTTGTCGGGGAGGGTCGCGCGGCGTGCGAGATCTTCGCGCCTGGCAGATTTTTTCTCGAGGGTGCCGCCGCCTTCGTCGGCTTCCTCTGCCACCGCGTAGCCGAGGGCGGCCCCGGCATCCTGGGGCGCGGCGTCGGCCATCGGCGCGGCCGGTTTCGCCCGGGAGGTGGGCGACTTGCCCTTGGGCGCGGTCACCGACACCGGGGCGCCTTCGCTACCGACGCCCGAACTGTCGTACCAGCCGCCCCCCCCCGTCGGGGCAGACTTGTCAGCACTGCTGCCGGCGCCCTTTCCATTGCTGGCAATGGCTCCGGAGGACCCCGTCGGCCTGCTCATCGGCGTGTTCGGCGGCGGCGGGGGCCCCGGCGCGACGGCGGACGCGGGCGCGGGCGCCGCGGTCGAGGCAGTGTTGCCTCGCTTGCTGGGCTGCTGCCGCGCGGCGCGCCCGTGGCCGCTGCCACCGAAGCACTCGCGCACCACCGGCTTCCCGGCGAGGAGCGCGATCGGCTTCCGGCTGACGGGCGCCGGGGCGGCTTCGGGCACCATCGTGCCCGACTTCGCGTCGAGGCTCGGGGTTTCGACGTCGGCGGGGACGGACTTGGAGGCGCAGGCCCAGAGAACGAGAGAAAGCAGCACGAGGACTCCTGGTTCGCGGCGACAACGCCGGGTCCGCGGACGGCCTTACACCTCCGTCAACAAATGATGCTCGGCCGGCGTCCGGGGCGCCGCGCGTTAGCTCGGCACTCGATGCCTCCGCGCCATGTACTCGTGTCCCTGCGCGACCCGGACGACCCCATGTCGCGTCAGGAACTGCGCTGTTTCGCGGACAGCGCCGGACTCCCGGACCTGGAGATCGCCTACGCCAACGCCGGGCAGCTCGACGATCGGCTGATGGACGAGGCCGCGCTGCTCTTCTTTGGCGGCAGCGGCGCGTACAGCGTGCTGGACTCCCACCCCTGGGTGCACAACATGCTGGATCGACTGGTCGAGTGTGTCGATCGTCGGATTCCCGCCTGGGCCAGCTGCTTCGGCTTCCAGGGGCTCGCTCTGGCGCTCGGCGGTGAGGTCAACCGCGACGACGCCCGTCAGGAGCTGGGTGCCTTTCCGGTGGACCTGACCGATGCGGGCGCGGCCGACCCGCTCCTCGCGCACCTTCCGCGAACCGTCGACGTACAACTTGGCCATCACGACCATGTGGACCGCCTTCCCGGTGGCGTCACGCTCCTGGCCACCGGACGTCTCGTGCACAATCAGGCGTTCAAGGTAGATGCTGCCCCGTTCTGGGCCGCCCAGTTCCACCCCGAGCTGCGCAAGGCCACCACCACGGAGCGCTGGCGCTACTATCGGAGCCACTACGCCGGCAACCCGGCCGAGGCGGAGCGCATCGACCGCATCATGGCCGAGGCCCCCGACACCGAGCTGGCGCAGACGGTGATCCGGCGCTTCGTCGGTTGGGTGGCGGAGAATCCGCGGCGCTGACCGGGGCTGCGCCTACCGCGGCATCCGGAATAGCTTGGCCAGCCCCGCGAGCGCGCCGCTCGCGTCTTTCCCGGCGAGGGTCTCGAGCTCTCCCGGGTCGAGCAGGACAGCGCCGCACCAGCCGCAGATGTCGATCTCGACGCCGCGGAAGTCGCGCGGGGTCATCGGCCCGCCGCACTTCCCGCAACACTGCAGGTGGGTCGCCTTGGCGGCGGACCGGGCGTCGATGGCGGCCTGCTTGTCGGCGTCGGCCTGGGCGCGCGCTCGTTCCTCGCGTTCCAACCGCGCAAAGTACTCTTCTTCGGATTTGTTCTTCTCGGTCGACATCGGAACCTCCGCTGGGAACCTAACGTGCTGCGCGCCTAGCAGCCGGCGTTGAGCCGCCTGAGCCCTCCCTCCAGCTCGCGCGACAGTTCGGCGTCGGCGCGCGCCCCAGCCCAGGCCGAGCAGTAGTCGACCCGGGCGCTGACCTTGTCGCCGAGTTTTTCGTTGGCGTAGCCGCGCCCGTAGAGCGCCCAACCGGCGTTCGGGTCCTTCTGGAGGGCCTTGGCAAAGAGCCCGTGTGCGCCTTCGATGTCGCCCCGATCCATGGCCTTCCATCCCTGGTCAGCGAGCGAGCGGGCACTGCCGCCGCTGGGGATGGGGGCAACGGCGGCCTTCGGGGTCGGCGTTTCGCGCGGGACGGGCTTTTCCGGAGGCGGGGGCGCCGCCTTCGTCACCGGGGCCGGCTTCGGCTTGGCGACGGGCCCCGGGGCGGGTGCCGGCGCCGTCGGAGGGGCGGGTTCCGGCACGACGTTCGGTCCTCCGGCGACGGTCGGCTGTGTCGCCGGATCGGTCGGCGGCGCGACGGGCTTGGGAGTCGTCGCGCCGGCCGCTGGCTTCGCGGTTGTGGGCGCCGCGTCTGCGATCGCGGTCGTCGCGTCGTCGTGGGGCAACGAGTACCATAGGAGCATGGCGAGCAGCACGATCCCCGCGGTGCCGGCGGCCACGAACATCCGGGTGTTGGAGGCCGGTCCCGGGTCCGCATGGTCGTCGTCGAGAACCGAGCGACCGGTGGCGGTCGCGACGGTGACGCGTACCTGGCCACCCGGGAAAACCACGGGCGGGGGCGCCAGGTCGAGTTCCAGCTCCCCGAAGTCGCCGGTGCGCATGAACTCTTCGGTGGGGTCCGAGGCGATGAGCTCGGGCGAGGCGCTCACCCGCGTGGCCTCCATCGTCGCTTCCATGGTGTCCGGGTCGGGACCGAGTCGGAAGCCGAGGCTGTGCGCCTCGGACTGGAAGCTCGGCTGGACCGGGAGGTCCAATAAGCTCTCGGGCTCGTCGGCTGCGATCGGGCGGCGTGGAGGCAGGAGGTTCCCGATCGGGAGTTCATCGAGCGGGCCGGAGTGCGGCGGACGCGGCCCCAGGCCGATCGGGGGCTCGTCCGTCGGGGGAAAGGGAGACAACTCCGACGGTGGCGGTGTCGCGACGAACTCGGTCGGGCCGTTCCCACCGTCGATCGGCCCCAGATCCTCGATGTAGATCTCCTCGTCGTCTGCCATCGGCAACTGGTGGCGCATCGGCGCCAGCGGCGACGGCAGCGGCTCGGGGGTGGGCCCGGGACTCGCGTGCGAAAGGCCGTCCGCCGCGGTGAAGAAGATGGCGAACTCTGCCCGATCGCCGAGGGCGGTCCAACGCATGCCGTGCAGAGAGACCGTGTCGGAGCGGGACACCCGCTGCTCCAGGATCCATCGCTGCAGCGTCGCGGCGTCCGGGAGGCTGTAGACGTCGCCGCCGACCCGGAGCATCTCCATCGGCTCGCCCACCGGTACCGTCCGGGGCTCCGGCACCAGTCGCGACGGCGGTTCGATTGGCAGCACCCCGGGCGGCAGGGGAGCGCCCTCGCCGTGCAGCGGAAAAGCGTGCCCGCATTCAGAGCAGCGGAAACGGAGCGGACGGGTGCGGAAGCGCGTGGGCGACGGAGGGTCGACGTGATGCCGGCAATGACAGCGGGGGCAGGTGATGTCCATCTACGGGGCCAGCGACTCGAGGTGGGCCTTGGCCGCGGCGTCCTTCGGGAACGCCTCGACGTATTTCTGGAAGGCGTCCCTGGCGCCGGGAAGGTCCCCCGCGGTCTCCAGGAGCTCCCCGATGAACTTGAAGGCCTGCTTGTTGGACGCCGAGGCCCGCGTGAGCGTGGCCATCGCGCCCGCCTGGTCGCCCGCCCGCATCTGGGCCTCCCCGAGCTTCAGGGGAACCCTTGCTTTGCCATATGCTACGACGGCGGTTTCAAAGTCCTTCTTCTTCATCGCTTCGTCGCCGATGCCCTCGTCATCGCTGTCCGAAATGCTGGAGGCTCCGCCGATGGGTGCCGTCGGGATGGCCTTGGGGGTGCCGGGTCGGGGGATCTGTTCGATGGGACCAGCGCCGCGTGGGCCCGCCATCATGCACGCCTGGCGCTTGATGTTCCACACGTATCCGTCGGGGCAGTCGCCGGGGAGCGGCGCCGTGGGGGTGGCGGCCTCGATGGTACCGGCCGCGTCGGGGGGTAGGGTTTTCCACCTGTCGTCAGCCGCCCCCCGAGGGGTTGGCTCCTTCGGCGCGGGCGCCCCCGTCGCGACAAGGGGAGCGGGCGGGGGCGGGGTGCGGCCGAAGGTCCACCACAGGCCGGCCCCGGCAACCGCCACCAGGACCGCGGCCGCGGCCAACATCCGGGTGTGGTCGGCCGGCGTCTTCACCGCTTTTGGATGGGGTTTCTTTGTGCCGCGCTCCCGCTGGCGCTGCTTCATCGCCTCGAAAGGGTCTTCGTACACCGGGCCCGTTGCCCGCGACTCACCGCGCTCGTCCACCTCGGCGGCGGCGGCGGCCAGCGCGGCGGCGACATTTCCGAGATCCGCAGGAGAGGGACCGCTCTCCTTCGACGCCGGCGCCTTCGCGGCGTACTCGACTTCCAGCCGCTCGTAGGATTCCACGAAGAACGAGTCCAGATCGGGGATGTCGCCGAGTGGTTTCCAGTTCTTGCCGTCGTGACTGATGACGTCCGCGGCGGTGACACGGCCGTCTTGGATGTATTTGCGAAGGGTTTTGATGTCGGAGAAGTCGTAGACCAGTCCGATGCGGACCTTCACCTTCCAGGCGGTGATTCCAACCTTTCTGAAGTCCAACTTGGCCGCTAGCGCGGCGACGGCCTCCTTGGTGGGGGGTGGGGCAGCGGCGGGAGTGCCCGCTCGCGCGCGGACGACCTGGTGTTCGCGGGCCACGGCGGGCCCCGCCTCTGCGGCTGCCGCAGCCTCGGCGGCCTCGCGACCCACGCGGGTAGGCTCGTCGTCCTCCCACTCATTGGTGTCTCCCGCTTCGGGCAGCATGGCCGGTCGCGGGCTGTCGGTCGTGGTGGGCGGGGGCGCCAGGACCACGAAGACGTGCTTGCACTTGGGGCAGGTGATCTTCGCACCACGCCCGGTGATCTTGCTATCATCCAGCTTATATCTGGATTTACATGACTCACAAGAGACGATCACGCGAGGATGCTCCTAAGACCGGATGATCAATTCGAGCGCCGCAGTAACCGCGTAGACGGTTCTCGGACCGGCGCCGGAGAATTGTATCGTGAGACGCGGATTGCCGGGAGTTCCCTCCCTCGCTTGGATTGTACCGATTCCAAGAGACGGATGCAGGACCTCGGCGCCGTTGACGAAAGAGTCGAGGTTCTCGGGCACGAGCGTGCGCAGTCCTTGCGGCCGCGAAAAGGCTGGCTGGGGCGCGGGAGCGCGCGTGGGAGCGGCGCGGTCGGATGACCATCCCGGTCGCGCGGGCGCCGCGGCAGGGGTGCCGCGACCCATCGGTGCAAGGTTTCCCAGCCGCCACGACGGAAGCTGCCGCGGAACCTGCGCCAGCCCACTGAGTGCGCCCTCGGGAATCTCATGGACGAATCTGGAAAGAATCGCGTCCTCGAACCAGCCATCGGGCCCGCGACGGCGGCGGGGAGAGGTGAGAAACAGGCGTTCGCGTGCCCGCGTGAACGCGACGTAGGCGAGGCGGCGCTCTTCTTCGATGTCCTCCTCCAGCTCCGCGCGTGCATGCGGAAAGCCCTTCTCCACCAGGCCGATGACGAAGACCACGGGGAATTCGAGTCCCTTGGCGAGATGGGCGGTCAGGAGCGTGACCGCCCCGGCGCCTTCGTCGGGAAGTTCGTCCGCCTGACCGGAGAGCGTGGCGCGGTCGAGGAAGTAGCGGAGGGACAGCGGCCCCGGCTCGGGGACGTTGCCGTCGTCGTCGGGTTCTTCCAGAACGGCGGCGGCGCTGCGCTGGAGCTCGCGGACGTTCTCGATCCGGCCGCGCGCCTCGTCGGTGTCCTCGGCCTCCAGCATCGCGATGTACCCGGTCTCGGTCGCGACGTAGGCCACGAGGTCGGACAGCGGCATCAGGTGGACCACGCTCTGGAGGCGATCCATCAAGAGCGAGAACGCCGCCAGCGCGTTGCCCGCGCGTCCGCCGGTACCGCCGAGCGCCCGGGCCGCCGCACGGAGATTCGTCCCGTGACGCGCCGCCTCCGCGCGCAGCGACTCCATGGCCTTGTCGCCCAGCCCGCGGGCGGGGACGTTCACCACCCGCGCCAGTGCGATGTCGTCGTCGGGGTTGTGGAGGAGTCGGAGATAACCCAGGATGTCCTTGACCTCCATGCGGTCGTAGAACTTCCGGCCGCCCACAAGCGTGTAGGGAATCCGGTTGCGGGTCAACGCCTGCTCGACCTGCCGACTCAGGGCGTTTGTTCGGTAGATGACGGCGTAGTCGCTCCAGTTGTGGCCAAGGCGCAGCATGGTGTTGACGATGGTCTCGCCTTCGGCGGTGTCGTCCTCCGTCAAGAGGAGCTTCACCTGCTCCCCGTCCTCGGCGTCGGTGCGGAGGGTCTTGTCCTTGCGCGCCTTGTTGTTGCGCACCACGCCCGACGCTGCCTTGAGGATGTTCCCTTTGCTGCGGTAGTTCTGCTCGAGCTTGATCACCGCTGCGCCTGGGAAGTCTTCTTCGAATTCCAGGATGTTGCGCAGGTCGGCCCCGCGGAAGCGGTAGATGCTCTGATCGTCATCGCCGACGACGGCAAGATTTCTGGCGTCTCCCGCCAGAAGTTTGAGCAGGGTGTACTGAGCCGGATTGGTGTCCTGGTACTCGTCCACCAGCACGTACCGCCACCGATCCTGCCAGCGTGCCAACACGGCGGGGTTCTCGGTCCAGAGCGTTACCACCTTGTTGATGAGGTCGTTGAAGTCCAGCGCGTTCGCCTTCTTCAGCCGTGCCTCGTAGCTGGCGAACAGTTTGGGGAAGGGGTCGGAGCGGGGGAGGTGCTCGCCGCTGGTGAGTCCGTTCTTGGTGCGATCGATGCGGCCGCGCACCGCGGCGGGCGAGAGCTCCTTCGGCGAGATCTTGAACTCCTCGAGCACCGCCTTGATCACCCGCAGCTGGTCGTCGTCGTCGTAGATGACAAAATCCCGTCGCCAGCCGAGCGGCTCGATGTCCTGACGGAGGATGCGCACACAGGTGGAATGGAAGGTGGACACCCAGAGGTGCCTTGCAGATTCCCCGACCAGCGCCTCCACCCGGCGGCGCATCTCGCCGGCCGCCTTGTTGGTGAAGGTGACGGCGAGGATGTTCCACGGCCGCAACCAGGGCGCGAACGCCCCCTCGCCCACGGTCCCCCGCGCCAACAGCGCCGCGATCCGGCGCGTGAGCACCCGCGTCTTGCCGGAACCGGCGCCCGCCAGGATGAGCAGGGGCCCGTCCAGGGTGGCGACGGCGCGGCGTTGCTCCGGGTTCAGGCCGTCCGTCAGCTCCGCGGGGGTCATCCTCGCGGGGTTAACGCGCTACCAGCCCGGGATGATCCACACCGCGCCGGCGTTGCTGGCGCCGCTGTCGTTCTGGGACTCGCCGAGCGCCACATCCTCGAGCCCGTCGCCGTCAAGATCAGCGCCGCCGGCGCCGCCCGAGCCGAAGTAGCCATCGGCCTGGCTTCCCGAGAACGTGGCGCGCGCGTCGCCTTCGTCGAAGCTTCCGCCCCAGCTGGACGACCACGAGAACACGAAGACCGTACCCGAGTTGGAGTAGGCGCTGTCGTCGCCATCGGCGCCGAGCACGATGTCGTCGGCGCCGTCGCCGTCGAGGTCGGAGTCGATGACCAGGGTCGAGCCGTGGTCGCCGTCGGTGCCGTTGAATTCGTGATCGGCGTCGCCAAGGTCCATGTCGGCGGACGGCGCGAGGAAGATCCACACGTCGCCTTCACTTTCGATGGCGAGGCCGAGGTCCAGTGCGCCGTCGCCATCGACGTCGCCGGGGTGGGCCATGTTGTCCTGGCCGAGGTGAAGGTCGGTGTCGTCGCCCTGGATCTCGAACTCCGCCGCGTCGTCGGCGGTGTCGTCCCAGGAGAGCGAGGTGTTTCCGGCGATCACGTAGATGGCGCCGCCGTTGTCTTCCCCGTCGTCGTTGTAGGGGGCGCCGACGATGGCGTCGTCGTACCCGTCACCGGTGAGGTCGGCCAGCACCAGCGAGTAGCCGAAGTAGTCGTTGTCGTCGGCGCCCATGATGAGATCGTCGCCTTCGTCAATGTCCAGCGTGTCGTCCGCGAAGGTGGCCCCAGAGAAGACCGCGAGGCTTCCGGGCGTGTCGCCGCCCCACCCGGAGCCGTCCGAATCGTTGTAGGAGCCGATGGCGACATCGGCCTGTCCGTCCCCGTTCATGTCGCCGCTGGCGGACATGCGCGAGCCGTCGCTGCCGTACTCGCTGTCGCCCGAGAAGCGGACGTCGAAGTCGCTGGCGGCGATGCTGCCGCCGATCGCCGCGCCGCCGTAGAACAGGTAGCTTCGCCCATAGTATGGGTAGGAGCTGGAAATGTACCCCCCCACCAACAGGTCTCCGGTGCCGTCGCCGTCGACGTCGCCCATCGGCCCGTTGAGCCAGCCCACGCGCCAGTAGTTACCCGAGCCGGCCGAATCGCCGCTGACCTCGGCCGTGTCGTAGGCGGTGACGAGCCCGGCCGCGGTCGACGCGGTGACGCCGTCGACCACCCAGGTGTACCCGGTACTGCTGACCGGCGCGCCCAGGAGCAGGTCGGTGAGGCCGTCTCCGGTGACGTCTGCGCCCATCGCCACCAGCCCGTGGTCGCCGAGCGCCATGCTGCTGGCGCTCCCGTAGATCACGCCGCTGGCGACGTCGCCGATGCCCATGTCGTCGATGATGCCGTTGCAGTCGTCGTCGTTGCCGTTCAGCGTCTCGGTCGTGGGGCCGGTGACCGTCGGATCGGTGTCGTTGCAGTCGGTGGGGTAGTCGACGCCGTCGCCATCCTGGTCGTCATCGCTGCCGCCGAGGCAGTCCTGATCGACGCCGTCGTACCAGACCTCGGCCGCGCCGGGATTGATGGCCGCATCGGTGTCGTTGCAGTCGTCCCCGCCGTAGTCGGCGGACTGGTGGGTGTCGCCGTCCTGGTCGTAGTCGTCGTTGCCGGCGCAGTCGCTGTCGGTGCCGTCGTACCAGATGTCGGCCGCGCCGGGATTGATGGCCGCATCGGTGTCGTTGCAGTCGTCGCCGCCGTAGTCCGCGGCCACGTAGCCGTCGGCGTCCTGGTCGTAGTCGTCGTTGGCGGCGCAGTCGCTGTCGACGCCGTCGTACCAGGTGTCCAGCGCGCTGGGGTTGATGTCGGCGTCGGTGTCGTTGCAGTCGTCGCCGCCGTAGTCGCTGGCGATGTGTCCGTCGCCATCCTGGTCGTAGTCGTCCCCGCCGGCGCAGTCGCTGTCGATGCCGTCGTACCAGACATCCGTGGCGCCGGGATTGACGGTGGCGTCGTCGTCGTTGCAGTCGTCGCCGCCGCTGTCCACACTGCCGAACCCGTCGCCGTCCTTGTCGAGTTGCACGCGGGCGGACACGACTACCTCGACGTGGCCACCGCTGACGCTGTCGTTGACCAGCACGCTGACGCGGTGATCTCCCCAGGTGGTCGGCGTGAGCGTGAGGTTGTGGGTGGCGCTTTCCCCGGCCGCCGGAGCCGAGGTGTAGGCGTCGAGGGTGTACGCGGTCGCCCAGCCGCCGACGACGGTGAGGGTGACGGCGACGGCCCCGTCGCCGATATTGGTCACGGCGATCGCGGTCTGGGCCGTCTGGCCCACGAAGATCGTTCCCAGGTCCAGGCTGGGGGGGGCCACCGAGATGGCACCATCCGCGATCGATCCAGTGTCGTCGGTGTCTCCGGCGGTGTCCTTGCCCGTGCCGGGGTCCTCGTCGATGACGATGGCGGCTTCGGTGCAGGCCAGGAGCAGCAAGAGCGGGAAGAGCGTCAGGACGCGCATCGGAACATCCGAGGTGGAGGACGGGCGAGGGTAGCTACTGGCAGTAGCCGCTGGCGTCGGCGCCAGCGGCCGCGAGCCAGGGAGCGGCCGTTGCGCAGCCGCCGCCGAGGGCGGCCAGCTGGCCGGAGATGGACAACACTTCGCCGCGTCGGGCACCGCCGCCTGAGGCGATGAGGCGCTCGGCCGCAGCGAGGGCATCGGCGGGGCGGCCCGCGTCGGCGAGCACGCGGACTTGGAGCGCGAGCAACTCGTCTGCCACGGGGTCGCCGGCGGCGCTGAGCACCAGCCCGCTGTTGATCGCGCTGACGACGTCGTCGGGGGGGGAGCCGCTCTCGCGCAGCGCTTGGGCGCGGCCGAGGAGGCCGGCCGCCGAGCGCGGCGGACAGACGACACTGTCTCCCTCACCCAACATCTTGACGGCGCTGTCTCCGCAGCGGGTCTCGACGAGGCCGTGGCGGACGTCGACGCGGGTGCCGAGCGCGGTGCGATCGACGGTGAAGCCGGTTCCGACCACGCGCACCTCCGCCTCGCGGGTGCTGATTCGCACATCGAGGCCACGGTCCGGCGTCACTTCGACGTTGAGCGTGCCGCGCTGCCAGTCGATGCGCGGCGCCTTGTCCGTGCCGTCGACATCGCCCACGCCGCGGTAGCTCAGGGCGACTCCGTCGAAGGCGCGGGCGGCCCAGCGGTCTTCGCTCTGCAGGGTTCCTTCGCCGGCGGGTGGGGTCGCTACCGGTGCGGGGACGGCGAACAGGGCCGCCGCCGCGAGTGCGGCGCCGAGGAGACCACCGCCAACATACGCATAGCGGGGGGAGCGCGCCTGCGGCTGCCCGGCGGCCACCGAACGCGCAAGACGACGTGCGACGCGCGTGGCTGCGCCCGGTGCGGCGTCCGGCAGGTCGCTCAGGAGGGCGACAGCCGCTTGATCGAGTCGCGCCTCTGCGCCTGGGGTCAGATCGTCGGGCATCACGCCTCCTCACCGGGCTGTAGGTCGGTCGCACGGGCAAGCCGCAGGAACTTTTCACGAGCGCGCCGAAGGCGGCTCTTCATCGTACCGAGGGGAACGTCGAGCATCGCCGCGACCTCGGTGTCGGGCCGATCCTCGAGGAGGGCGAGCACCAACACCTCGCGGTCGTCCGCGGCCATGCGTTCCAGCGTCTCCTGGACGCGGCGGCTGGTCTCGGACACCGCGAACAGCCGCGCTGGACCATCGGCCGGGTCGCGCACGTCGACCTGGAGGCCCGGGACCCACCGGGCGACGAAGGCGCGGCGACGATGCCGACCCAGGGTGCGGCGGGTGATGCCGAACAGCCACGACGGGAACCGCGCCGCGTCGTAGCAACTGTCGAGCCGCCGCACGACCACCATCAGCGTGTCATGCGCGGCCTCTTCGGCGTCCACCCGCGGCCCGCCCAGGCGGGAGCACCACGACAGCACCACCGGAAGCCACGCTTCGATGAGCTGATCCAGGCCACCGGCGTCGCCTCGGAAGGCGGCCTCGGTGCGGGAGCGGAGTTCGGGAGTGACCCTCATCGCGCGATCAATGCCACGACCGGCGAGGAAGGATCGGTTCTCCGTATGGAAAAGTTGAGACAATCGTAAAAAGTCACGGACGGCCGACCCCGCCGAAACTGGTCACCAGGCCGAGTTCGACACTCCACGCCGAAAGAACGGTGTCGCCGTCGAGGTCCGAGCGCAGGTTCACCGTTCGCGAACCCCAGGTGACCCGCGCCTGAGGCTCGATCGTGTTCTGGGGCCCCAGGCGGACGCGCCACCCGAGGCCTACCGTCGCCGTGGGGAGTGCCACCGCGGCGGAGAGGAGGTTGCCGAGCCCGTCGCCGGCCAGCAGTGCGGTGCAGCCCGCCTCGATGCCGAAGTCCAGGCCGCCGGCACGCGCGGGGGCCCACCACACTCCGGCGCTGGCGCCCACGGTCGCGAGGTCGGGTCGCGACTCGAAGGCGACGAGTCGGGCTGGGAAGCTGCCGCCCATGCGCACCAGGACGCGGAGGGGGCCGTCCGTCCAGCCGAGCTGCCCGGCGAGGCTCGGGGTGGCCACCATGTCGTCGCGGAGGCTGATGCCGACGCCCAAGCTGCCCTCGATTGCCCAGACGGGTGGCGTCGGAATCGGCGGGGCTTCCGGAGGCGCGAACGTTGGGGGGAACACGACGGGGGAAGCGGGCGAAGGTGGAGGTGCGGGCGGGGCCGCGACGACGGGCGGCGGCGGCGACGCAATCACGGGAGCGACAACCGGCTCCACAATCACGACCGGGGCGGGCTTCGGCGCGGGGGGAATCACGGCGGGCGGAACGACCGGCGGCGGCACCCCCGCGGGCGGCGGCCGGGGCACCGGGGCACCGCCCGAGCTGATCGTCCGCATCAGGCTCGCGGCGAGAAGGGCGACGTCTTCGCGCTCGGCGGCCCGCTGCGGCTCCCGCACCGCGACCTCCCGGGTGTGCCCGCCGCCGTCGTGCGCCCGGATGAGCCAGACGGTGCCCTGGTCGAGCACCTCCACGTAGGCGCCAGCGCCGCGATGACCGACCACGAGGCCGGCGAGCGACAGGCTCTCGGCCCACTCTTCCAGGGGCTCGCGCGGCGGCAGCTCGATGACCACCGGGGCGGCCGCGAGCGCGCTGGCGAAGAAGAAGAACAGCTCAGAGCCCCGCGGTGAGCCGGGTCAGGACCGCGTCGGCCTCCTCGATGGTGCACGCCACGCGGAAGAACTCGGCTTCCGGCTGAAAACCCACGATGCACCCATCGTCCGGGCAGATGTCGAGACAGCCGGTCTTGGTCACGATCACCTTGCCCTTGAGCCCACGCTCCTTCACGGTCTTCTTGAGGTACTCCAGGATCGGCTGGGCGCCGTTCTGCCCGCAGGACGACTTGCCGGTGCTCGGGTCACGCGCGTTGGTGCAGACGAGAAGCTGCCGGACCTCGTAGGGACGCTTGATTGCTTTCATGATCACTCCAGCTCGTGCATCGCGACGGCATCTCGCAGCTTCGGCTCGAACCACGTCGATTTCGGCGGCATCACCTTGTCGGCATCGGCCACGGCGAGCAGCTGGTTCATCTGGGTGGGAAACAGATGGAAGGCGACGGCGTGGGAGGCGGAGTCGACGAGGCGGACCAGCTCGTCCGCGCCCCGGATGCCGCCGACGAAGTCGATGCGCTTGTTGGTACGGGGATCGTCGATGGCGAGCAGCGGGCCGAGGACGCGATCTTGGAGCAACGACACGTCCAGGCCGGCGACGGGATCGGACGGAACGTCGCGCGCCGTGAGCAGGTACCAACCCCCCGCCACGTACATCGTCGCCGAGCCGCGACGCGGGGGCACGGTCAGGGAGGTGGGAACGACGTCCCAGCCCGATTTGTGGATGGCCTCCATCAGTCCGGCGGGAGTGTGGCCGTTGAGGTCCTTGATCGCACGGTTGTAGGCCATGATCGCTAGCGCCGAGGCCGGGAAGAGGCAGGCCACGAACCAGCCGTGGCGCCCGGGGCGCTCGCCGCGTTCCTTGTGGACGATGCTGGCCGCGGCCGACCGGTGGTGGCCGTCGGCGACGTAGGTGGCGGGCAGCCCCGCGGCGGCGGCGGTGATCGCGGCGACGGCATCGGGCTCGGCCACCCGCCACAGCGTGTGCACCACGTCGTCTTCGGTGGTGACTCGGAACTCCGGATCGCGCGTCTGCCCTTCGGCGATGAGCGCGTTCAGACGGACGTCGTCACGGTAGGCGAGGAAGACCATGCCCGTCTGGCCGTTGGTGGCATCGATGTGCCGGATGCGGTCGCGCTCTTTGTCGGGCCGGGTGAACTCGTGCTTCTTGATGAGGCCGCGATCGTACTCCTCGGTCGAGAAGCAGGCGACGAGCCCGACCTGCGTGTGACTGCCCATCGTCTGACCGTACAGGTAGTACCCATCGGTGGGGTCCTGGGTGAGCAGTCCCCGGTCCTTGAGACCCTGGTACTCACGACGGGCGGTCGCGTAGGCTTCGGCCGAGTGGCTGTCGCTACCGGGGGACATCACCGCTTCCGGGCGGCTGACGCGCACGAAGGAATGGGGGTTCTTCTGGACGATGGCGCGGGCCTCGTCGGCCGACATCACGTCGTACGGGGGCGCGATCACCCGGGCGGCGACGGCGTTGGGGGCGCGCCAGGCGCGGAAGGGGCGGACGGCGGACATGGGCGTTCCGGGAGGGCGGCGAGGCTAACATGAAACGGGGGGAGAGGCCTCGTCGGCCTCTCCCCCTACCGCGCCATCCCCTTCGGCCTCCAAGCTATACTTTCCGGCCCTCACCGCCGCCGCCGCCCCGTCGCCAGCATCCCCACGGCCACCGCCACCGCGCCGGCCGCGCCGCCGCTGTCACACCCGCAGCCGTCACCGGTTTCGATCTTGACCGGGCGCCCGTCGTCGCCATCGGAGGTGTCTTTGGTGTCCGTGCCGGAGTCGGTGCCGGTGTCGCCGGTGTCCGGCGTCTCCTCGGAAAGGTCACAGGCGGTGCCGATGCCGTCGTGATCGGCGTCCTCCTGGCCGGGGTTGGGGTCTTCCTCGCAGTTGTCGTCGTCGTCGGCGATGCCGTCGTCGTCTTCGTCGTTCCACACCAGGGCGGGTTCGCGGAAGTAGATGGTGTCGCCGTCGTCCTGCCCGTCCTCGTCGATGGTGCCTTCGTTGTAGGCATAGAAGCCGATGCCGTCGAGCTGGAAGTCACGCTCGACATCCATCGTGAGTTCGGTGTCGCCGTAGGTCGCGACGAGCTGGCCGTCGTCCACCGCGACGCGAATCTCGATTTCGGCGCTGGGGTCGCAGCCGCGCTCGATCTCGTCGACGACCGTCGCGTTGCGGCCGCGCACTTCGACGAGCGCCATGGCCTGGAGGCTGAGCCCGCTCACGGGGCAGCTCTGGATGCTGCTCTCGTTGCCCTCTTCGCCGCAGATCAGGAGCATCCAGTAGGCGTCTTCCGTCCAGCCGAAGACCACGCCGAACGCGTCGTTGTCGCTGGCGTAGGAGATGACGGAGTATTCCCCCTGCCGGACGCCGACCGCGGGGTTGACCAGCCAATTGTCGAGGGCGCTGCCGTCGCCGAAGTTCCCGCCGCTGGTGTGATCGGTGGCCGAGTATGCCCACACGTCGCGACCTGATTCGGTGCCGAGCCAGGGGTCCTCGTCGTATCCGTTGTCCCAGTCGTCCGTCCCGGCGATGCCGTCGCCGTCGGTCGTGAAGTCGTCGTAGCTCCAGGCGTCGATGGTGCCGGCGAACGCGCTCTTCAGCAGGAGAATCGTGAGCATGGGGCAGCCTCTGTGGGTAGCCTATCCCCAAAGCGGCGAGTCGGCTGAACGACGGATTCGCCGCCTGAGCGACCACGCCGCAGCCAGCGAGCCCAGGCCAACCGGAGCGGTCGCGCCGTGGTCACAGCCGCAGCCGCCGCTGCCGCCGTGGTCCTTGTGGTCCGGCGGCGCTTCCTCGCCGGTGTCGCCCGTGTCCCCGGTGTCGCCGGTGTCGCCGGTGTCTTCGGCGTCGTCCGCTTCCAGGCGCGCGGTGAACGAGTAGGCGGGAGGGGTCTTGGTGTAGTCGCGCTGGGACTGGTAGGCGTCGTGATTGACGCCGGTCTTCTCGCTCAGGATGCTCACCATCACCCAGGCTTCGTGCCAGCGGGTGCCGAACTCGCCGAGCCGCACCGACGTTTCGCCCTTGGTGACGTCCGAGGCGGTGTCCCAGTCCACACCGTCGGTGCCGACGATCGAGACCTGCCAGCGCACCTCGGACCCGTCGGTCAGCGCGCCGCCGGCGAAGTCGATGACCAGCTCGCGGGGGGCGGCTTCGGGCAGCGGGATGCGGACGTAGTTGGTGCCCAGGTAGTCGGGGAACCACTCGGTGGGCGCGAAGGTGACGGGAAGCGCGCTGCCGTCTGCGACCAGGTCGGTGCGGTAGACGGGCCACCAACCCGCCCCTTCGTCGAAGCCCACGTACCCAAGGGCGTTGCGCGCGGCGAAGTCGACGAGCGCGGCCTCGAAGGGGGCGTCTCCACCCAAGAAGTCCCGGTGTACGTCGACGCCGTCCGCGGTCTCGCACGCCTCCCAGAGCGTGCGGATTGCGTCGGGACCTCCATGCTGTTCGTCGAGGTAGCGGGCCCAGATGGCTTCGCCGTACTCGTGCCAGCCGTCTTCGGCCACCATCGAGACCTCGGGATAGCTCGGCCACAGGTTCTCGGAGAGGTAGTAGGTGTAGTCGTCGAGATCGTCGTAGACGATGTCCTCGGCCCACACGGCGCTGGCCTCCATCCACCAACCGGCCTCCCAATAGTCGTACTCGAACTGGAGGGCATGGAAGAACTCGTGGGCGGCGGTGACCTTCCAGGCGTCTTCGTTGGAGGTGCCGCTCCACGCCATGTCCACGTTCATTCCGATGTACGCGGTGTCGTCGCGCCGGATGTCGGTGTAGCCGTAGAGGCCGCGCGACAGGTCTTCCATGTAGACCGGGAACTTTTCCCCTTCGGCGATTCCTGGCGGACGGTAGCCCATGGTGTCGACCTCCGCGCTCCACACCTCCTCGAAGATCGCGCCGACCAGCGCCAGTTCTTCGTCGGTGACCGTGACGCTCGGGTCGGCTTCGATGTGGAAGTGTTCGGTATCGAGACCGGTTTCGCCGGCGAAGGCCGGGGGCTCGTAGCGGGGGCCGGCGCCGTCAGCGCGAACCTCCAAGGTGGCACAGGGGGCGTTGGGGCCGTGAGGTGCAAACGCCGCGGCGAGGCCGGAGAGGATGAGCATGTGGGGCCCTAACGTCCTGACCGCGCCTGCCGGCGAGCATACGAGCCCCGGCGCCCGTGCCGTCCTCACCGGGCTCTACCGAAAGGCGGGGCCCGAGCGGTGCTTGCGTATGGCGCTCCAGGTTTCTCGGGCACCTCTCTCGCGCACTCGGCTCAGCCGGGGTGGAGTACGCGTCCTGGGTGGCGCGCTCCGGTCCGCCTCACTCGGAGAGCGCCGCGGGACCCGCGCGCGTCACCAGCCCCAGTCTTTGGTCGCCGCGCAGAGTGCACGTTGCGCGCGCATCCAGGGGCCCCTCATCACCACCGGTGTTCGGTCCACCGCCGCCCTTTCCCGGACCGCTTTGGTCCAGCAGCGGAGTTCGGGCGCGGTTTTCTCCACCGAGCACCATTTGGCCAGCTCGGAGACGGCAAGCAGCTCCATGTGGGTATCGGGCATTCCCGCCGCATCCAGCAGGCGGAGATCCTCGAAGTCGCGCCGCGCCCAGAGCAGGCCGGTCTCCGCCAGATAGTCATCTATGCCGTCGCGACGCTGGCTCATTGAGTCATGAAACTGCTGCGGCATGGGTGACGCCAGCCCCGCCACCCACTCGGGGAACAGCGCCTCCTCGTGCGCGTCGCCGCAGGCCGCGATCCTCGCGCGGATCCGGGATCAACGAGAAGCGAACCAGGAGATCGCGGATGTCAGGGGCGTCAGCCATGGTCTACCTCGCGGCGGAGCAGACGACGCCGCGCCCAGTAGATCAGAATTCACGGCGTTGGTCGATCCCCCGGGCGGCTACGGTGGACTTTGCGATCGCCCTGTACCCGGCCCCGGCGGACCCGCCGATCGCGATACGCTCCCCCATCGCGTCCGGTTATCTCGGTAGGCGCAGGAGCCTCGATGGCGCAGCTCGCGGACTTCATCTCCCGGATCTTCTCGTCAGGACGCACGCAGGGGCTGTCTGGCGCGGCGGAGATGGTGGTCGATGCCGACCCGGCGGCGGCGTTCTACGTCGCCCGATTGCGCCGCCACCAGGCCCAGTCCGACTGCGTCGACGATGCCGCGCAGCTGTGGTCGACCACCAGCTTTGGCGGGCGCCGGGGCGGATTGCGGGCCCACATCCAGGCCGAGCGTGGGGATGGCATCGCCCCGTTCACCGACGTGCTCGTCGTGGTGAGCCAGGCCGACGCGCGCCGTGCCGCAGCCCAGGCGGGTGAAGCGTGGACCGAGCGGACGGCGCGGACGCTGGGCGAGTTGTTCACCGACTTCTGCGTGCAGGAGCGCTTCGAGCTGTTGTACGGCACGCGCCCGCTGCGCTTCTGGCTCGTCGCCGATGGCGGACGGGACATGCTCAGCCAGTCCTACGGGCTGGCGGCCGGGGAGTTCATCACCGGGCTCCTGCCCAACCTCTACGTGGGTCCGGCAAAACGCAGCCGGCCCGTGCTGGCGGTGCACCTGAACCTGCCTGGCGTGTGGGAGGGCTACCGTGAGGTCGGCCGACTCTACAGCGACCAGATCGTCTTCACGCTCGGCCGCCACTGGCTCGACAACTACGCCCACCCGGCGTTGCGCGAGCCCGGGATCTACCGCCTGCAGCAGTACCCCGACGGCTCGCTGGTGCACGTGATCAGCCCCGAGCTGCAGGACCGCTACTACGTGCGCAGCGACCAGACCGACGGCGGGCCCAGCGTCCTGACCATCGCCGAGATGGGCGGGCGGCCGCTGGCCTTCCTCGTGCTGGCAGTGGTTGAGTCGATGACGGTTGAGCTGTCACTCGACGACAGCGTGCCTCTCCCAGCCTCGGCGCCCTCGCCCAACGCGCCGCCGGAGGCAACGTCCATCCACGACGTGCCCGAGCCCAAGGCGGCCGTCCCCCACGGCGGTCTCGGCCAGAAGCAGCGCACCATCGTCCCCGACGCCTACGACACCCGCATCTTCACGCTCCGCGAGCGCGGCGCCCTCCTCCAGAAGGTGCACTTCAGCAACTTCATGGAGGGGTACGACGTGTACCTGGGACCCAAGGCCCAGGTCGCGACGTCGGCCAGCGCGACCAGCCCGCGCGCGGTGCTGCAGATCCGGTTCGGGCGGGTCAGCCTCCTCGCGCGTGAAGGGGGCGTCCGCATCGACAATCTGGCGCTGGATTCGGGTCAGAGCGTGGTCCTCAAGGGCGCCGTCCACATCGAGATCGACGGGGTCAGGGTCGAGTACCACGATCTGAGCGCGGTGAAGGCCGATGGCTGGCCCTACCTCGGCGAACTGCGCCGGCCCGGCGCCGGCACCTACCTGGACTTCGGCGCCACCTACCAGCTGGGTCGCGACCGACGCAGCAAGGTGCGCCTGCCCGACGAGCCTCACAACGAGAACATCGCGTGGTTGCCGAGCGTCGGCGGTGGCGCCACCATCCGCTCTCGGACCGGCGACATCCAGAAATCCCGCTTCTACACCGACTCGATCATGGTGGCGTCGAGTCACGCCGAGTTGGACCTGACCAACGAGCCGGCGCTCCGCTCGCTGGCGCGCCACTGCTTCACCTACGTTCGCCGTGGCAAGGAGGTCTTGGCGCTGTTCCCGCGCGAGGGCGCCGGCGGCCGCCACGAGCTCGCGCTCCAGGCCAACGACGAGGTTCTGGTCGGGAACTGTCTGTTCCAGGTGAGCTTCCCCCCGTCCGGAGGCGCGCCAGCCACGTCGATGCCGCCGCAGGCGGCGCCGAAGTTCACGGCAAACGATCTTGCCTCGATCGCCGATGGTGTTCGGCCGGAAATCAAGTCCTTTGCCACCGTCGATCCCATCCAGCCGGGAATGCTGGGCGGCCCCGCGCCGCGGCCTGTGCGCGGGATGGGGAAAACCAAGAAGCCCGACGCGCCGTCGGTGCCGGGCGCCGATCTGCCCGAGGACGCGCCGCCCCCTCCGGTGAAGATCGACCCCCGCGATCTCGACGCCAGCGTCGATTCGGGGGCCATGCGCCGCCCCGCCCGCCCGCCCCGCGGTGATCGGTTCATCGCCCAGGAGCCGGCGGCATCCAGCGCCACTCCGCCCGCCCCTCCCACGGTCGCGCCGCCGATGCTCATCGACGACAGCGAGCAGGATCCGGTGGTGTCGGTCGAGGAGCGTCAGTGGCAACAGGAGCTGTCGCGACCGGCGCGCCTGGTCCAGATCGGGTGGAGTGTCCACGGCGAGTTCACCGTCGGCAACCATCGCGGCGTCGACATGATCGTTCCCGAGGTGAAGTCCTTCCCCGAGCAGGCGTTCATGACGCTGGACTATGTGCGGATCTACGCGCGGGGGAAGAAAGGGCGGATCGAGCTGGCTCAGGAGGGCGAGGCGTCGCTCATCGTGGGGGGTACGCGGGTGCGCAGCACGGATGTGGTCCGGGACGCCCGGGTCGAAATCATCCGTCGTGACGTCCATCTGGAGCCCGATTTCGACGTCACGCTGCGCTTGACGGAGAATCCGGGCCTGCCCGACCCGCGGGCCCAACTCCTCGAGGTCGACACCGCCGAACGGCTTGTCGCGGGGCTCTTCACCCTGGGTCTTCCGCTGCGCAGCGCCCGGACGCTCCGGCTCGGCCCGATCAGCGTGTCGGTGACGTTCGACGGGCAAACGGCGCGGTTGGAGGACTATCTGTCCACGTACCGCACGGGGGAGACGGGCTTTGTCTCGTTCTTCTTCCGCGGAGGGGTGAAGCCGTGGCGGACGATGCCCGAGGACGGGACGGCCGTGGTGCTGCGGCCGGGGGACGGGGTGCTCGCGGGAACCAACGTCTACCGATTTGAGGTCGCCTGAGGTGGGTGACGGGCGATTCTCGGTGGGGGTGCTCTGCGCGCTGGGCGTGGGCCCTGAACGGGGCGGTCGTGCGACCAACCAGGACAACTACCTTGTATGTCGCGACGGAGCGGCGCGTTGGCGCACCGGCGACACCGAGACGATCGGGGACGCGCCCGAGCGGGCCGAGGTGCTCCTCGCCGTGGCCGACGGCATGGGGGGACACGAAGACGGTGATGTGGCCTCGGCCGCGGCGGTCCAGGCGCTCAGCCGGCTGTACCAGCGCCCGGTGCCGGACGACCCGGAGCTGGAGCTCTACCACTTCGTGAAGGAGACCCACCAACGCGTCCGCGAGCGGGTGTCCAACGGCGGCGAGGTCAAGATGGGCACCACCCTGACGGTCGTGTGGATCGTCCGGGATCGCGCCTACTGGGTGCACGTCGGCGACAGCCGCCTCTACCACTGGCGGGACGGCCGCCTTACGCGTATCAGTCGCGACCAGACCCGGGAAGAGTTCGCGATGCGCGATCATCGCCCGATTCCGACGCATCCGGGCTACCTCGCCCAGAACTTCATCTTTGGCAGCCGCGGTCTGGGTGACGACGCGTCGTTGCGCATCGATCGGGGGATCGACACCGGGGCGCTCACCTTGCGCCCCGGCGACCGGCTGGTGCTGAGTTCCGACGGGCTTCACGGGCGCGTCGACGATGCCCTTCTCGCCGACACGGTCACCAACGTCCCGGCGGCTCAGGCGTGCGCGGTCTCCCTCGGCGAGCGCGCGATCGCCCATCAGTCGGACGACAACATCACCGCGATCGTGTTGCGGGTCGAGGCCGCGCCGGTGGAAGATGTGGGCGATGACGACACCATCATCCCGGTCTGACGTCGCCACCCTGGCGCTGCTCCTCTGCGGGCTGGGCGCGTGCGGGTCGGAGGCCGGCGACACCGAGCGCGCTCCCGACGGCGATCGCCCCCGCGGCGCGCTCCAGTTCCGCCTGCCCCTCATCGAAACCCCGCTCTTTCATCTGGTGGTCGGCGTGGACCATGACCCGGTCGACCACTCGGATGGGCCGATGGCCGAAGGACTGCTGTGCACGGCGTACGATGGGCGGCCCTTTCCTGCCTGCTACGACGAACATCGCGGGAGTGACTACATCCTGGAGGGCGGTTTCGACACCATGGACGACGGCAGCGCCACCATCGTCGCCGCGGCCGCGGGCACGGTGATCGAGGTGTCGGACGGCAACTATGACCGCTGCCACAAGGTGTCAGACGGGGTCGACTGCGACGGAAACCCGGGCGACGCCAACTACGTGATCATCGAGCACCTGGGCGGCTGGCGGACCCGATACTGGCACATGCAGAACGGCAGTGTCGCGGTCTCCGTCGGCGACGCCGTCGCCTGCGGTGCCACCCTTGGCAGGGTGGGTTCCAGCGGCTATTCCTCACAGCCGCACCTTCACTTTGAACTGCAGGACGAAGAAGGCCTGATTATGGACCCCTATTCCGGCGAGCACAGCCAGCCGGAAACGTGGTGGCTTGAGCAGCGCGCCGCCTCGGAGCTTCCAGCCGACCTTTGTGAGGAGTGAGACCGATGCTGATTTCCCTATTCGTTCTGGGGTGCGCGACGTCCGACACGGGCGACACCTCGGTCGTGGACACCGGCGAGCCCGCCGACACCGGAGAGACCGGTGAGACAGGGGACACCGGTCCGTTCAACACCCCGCCCAGCACGCCTTCGATCGCCTTCACGCCCGCCGTCCCTGCGCCGGCCGTGGCGTTCGCGGTGATCCTACAGACCGCCTCGACGGACGCTGACGGCGATGACGTGACCTACCGGTACGCGTGGACGCAGAACGGCACCGTGGTGCCTGATTTGGTCGAGTCCACGATCCCAGCAGAGCGCTCCGTGCTGGGTGAAACCTGGGTCGTAGAGGTCACGCCAACGGATGGAAAAGACGATGGCATCGCCGCCGTATCGACGGTGACCGTCGGCAACGGCGCGCCCTCGGCCCCCGGGCTGGCGTTCTCCCCTGAAGAGCCCATCGAAGGCGACGAGATTGTGCTGACCATCGACCCGGCCGCGGTCGACCCCGACGGCGACCCCATCACCACCACCATCACCTGGACCAAGAACGGCACCCCCGTCGACTGGTTCGACGGGCTCACGGTCATCTCGAAGAGGTGGGTCAGCGATCAGGATGTCTTCGAGGTCACCGTGGCGGTCACCGACGGCCTCCACGACCCGGTCCTCGCCGTCGCGACGGTGACCGCACGGTACACCTGCGCCAACCCGCCTGCCGAAGCGCTCGAAGACAACACCCTCGCCGACGCACGGGCCTACCACGGCATCGGTTTCGACGACATCGACGGCACCCTCATCGGCTGGGACGGCTCGTCCTTCATCAAGAGCGAGTACACCGGCGCGCGCCGGGTGTTCGCTCCCGGTATCTACAACGTCGAACAGATGGACCGGCTCCCGGACGGGGATTGGGCCTACGGCGACAACAGCAGCGGCACGCTGATGCGGCTTGGTCCCGGGGGCGCCACGTCGATCATCGCCAGCGGCCTCGGGTACATCTACGGCGTCACCGTCGGCCCGGACGGCATGGTCTACGTCACCTATGGCTCGGTGACCCGGGTGGACCCTGACACCGGCGCGTCCGAGGTGGTGCTGTCGGGTGTCGCCGGGGAGACCGCCCATGCAGTAAACTTCAACCTCGACAGCACAGTCATGTACATCGCCACCATCGGCTCAGGCACGGTCTACGAGATGGACCTCGACAGCGCACTCAACGCCACCTCCGTCCCGCGCGCCTTCGCGTCGGGGATGGGGTCCTGGATGGATGGGCTGGAGCTGGACGAGTGCGGCAACCTCTACGTGCCCAACTACTCCAACAGCGTGCTGTGGCGCATCTCGCCCGACGGCTCGACCAACACCCGCATGGTGACGGCCAACCCGACGTACTACGGGCACGGCGTCACCTGGGGCAATGGCGTCGGGGACTGGGACGCGAAGACCCTGTACCAACCGCAGCCGTACAACGACTTCGGCGTGCGGGAGGTCCGCATCGGGTTCGCGAGCGGCGACACGGTCCGCACCTGGAATGGCTCCCCCACCCCCTGGTGACGCCTACAGCTGCGTCTGCAGCTCGGTTGCCTCGGGCAAGAGGGGCCAGGCCACCGACCACACCGCCGCCGCTGCGCATGGGGGCACCGGGCCGCGGGTGTGGACCGTTCGCAGTCCGGTGGCGCCGAGCAGAAGGCGCAGCTCCAGTCCCGGCATGGGGCAGCTCGGATCCAGGCTTCGCGTGAGGAGAAGCGCGTCCGCCGAGCCGCCCGACGCCCCGAGGGGGAGGGAGAGTCCCGCCGGAGCGGCCAACGCCGTCCAGGGCGCTTCTGCCGCAGGGACGATGCCGAGCATCTCGATGGACGTGCGCCCGACCTCGTCCCCGATCTCCGGGTTCCGCATCACCACCACGATGTAGCTGCCGATGGCGATCCACAGGACCACCCTGACGGCCATCCACGCTCGGTCGCTCAACATCGTCCCGTCCTAACAGTTACGCCGCGTTGGGAGGGATGATGCTCAGTCCCGGGGCCCAGGTCGGCCGATTCACGATCGAGAGCTTCCTCGGCCACGGGTCGATGGGCTCGGTCTGGCGGGTGACCGATGCGCAGGGTGGCCGATGGGCGCTCAAAGTGCTCGACACCGGCGGACCGCAGCCGAGGGAGCGGTTCTTGCGAGAGGCCGACGTTCAGGGAGCCATCCAGCATCCCAACGTGGTGGCGGTCTACGAGGTGCTCGACGTGGCTGGGCTCCTGGGACTGGTGATGGAGTACGTCGAGGGCCTCCCGCTGTCGCGCCTGCTTGCGCGCGACCCTCCGGATGCACCGATGATCGATCGGCTCTTCGGACAGATCTGCGCGGGCGTCGGCGCCGCGCACGCCGCGGGGGTGGTCCATCGCGATCTGAAGCCCTCCAACGTGCTGGTGGGCGGGCTCGGGGGCCTCCGCTTCGCGAAGGTCACCGACTTCGGCATCGTCCGGCTGCTCAATCGGGGGGCGAGCGACCCCCGGCTGACGTTGACCCGCGCCGCGATGGGCACCCCCGGCTACATGGCACCCGAACAGGCCGCCGACCCGCGCCTGGCCGACGCACGCTCGGACGTGTACTCGCTGGGGTGCATCCTGTACTGCATGGTCGCCGGTCGCCCGCCAGACGGCTTCGGCGTGGCCCCCGACACCGACCCTCGCCGGTTCGCCCCCGGGCTGGCCGATCGCTACGTGCCGCTCATCGACGCGTGCATGGCCCGGTTGCCCGCCGATCGGCCGGCGGACGCGCAGGCGCTCATCGACCGCCTCGGCCGGCTGCCCGAGGCCGAGTCCTTCTCGGAGCTTGCTGAGGTGTTGGCCGTCACGCCGGCGCCGCCGGCCGGCCTTCGCGGTGTGATACCGTCGGGTACGATGCGGCGCGGTCAGTCCACGGTCGAGTACCTGCTCACGATCTCGGTGATCTCGATCGCGGTGGCCGCATTGGTGCTGTCGCTGTCGGCTACGATCGAGTCCAGCACTGTGTCTCTGGGGGGATCACTCGCGGAATCTCTGACGACGGGCGGCGTGCAACCCTAAGCGAGCGCTGGCAGGCCCAGCCTGGTCCCGAACGCCGCCGCCGACTCCGACGCGCGCGGCTCGGTGATACCGACTGACGCAGATTCGGATCGGATGATCGCCGTCGTCAACGGCCCGGCTGGCAAGGCGGGGCCAACGAGCGTGTCGAGACACATGAGGAGGTCCCAACGAAGCGGGACGGGTCGGGCACAGGCGAGCGCCGAGCCGAATCAAGATCAGGCGGTATGAGGTCTGAGAACAGCGCGACGTGGTGGGTGACGGCGCCGGCGGGGTCACCTGCCGGGCCGATGTTGAGGCGCAATACGATCGAAGGCCGCCCTCGTCGGGGCGTCTATCGCCAGGGGGACGGCTCCGGTTGCGGCTGGGCGGGCGCTGCCGGGACGGGCTCGGTGTTGGCACCCACGATCAGGAACTCGACGCGCCGATTGTTGCCCCGCCCTTCTTCGGTGCGATTGGTGTCCAACGGCCGGGTCTCGCCGTAGCCGATGGTGATCAGTCGCGGCGCGGCAACACCCTTGCTCAACAGGTACTCGAACACCGAGTCCGCCCGATCCTTGGAGAGCTTCTGGTTTTTGGCATCGTCACCCACATTGTCGGTATGGCCGCCAATTTCAATCTTGATCTTGGGGTAGTCCTTCATCGCCTGGGCTACGTCGTCGAGCACGGCGAAGCTGTCGGGGAGGATCACGTCTTTTCCCGTCGCGAAGTTGATGCGCTGGTGGATCACGATGGCGGTGCCGGTGACCTCGACCCGGGAGGGCTTGCTGTCGGGGCATCCGTCCACGTCGAGGTACCCGTTGACCGTCTCGGCCACGTCGGGACACTGGTCAACCCCGTCCGCCAGACCGTCGCGGTCGCGATCCTGGGACGGGCATCCACCGTCGCGCGTGGCGCCGGCCTTGTCTGGGCACCGGTCCTCGCCGTCCGCGAGTCCGTCGCGGTCGTTGTCGAGGTCGGGGCAGCCGTCACCGTCTTCGAAGCCGTCGCGATCCTCGGCCTGCATCCCGCACCGGTCGGCGCTGTCGTTGACCCCGTCTTTGTCGTTGTCCAACTCGGGGCAGCCGTCCGCGTCCTTGAACGCGTCGAGGTCCTCGGGGTCGTTGGGGCAGATGTCGTCGGCATCTTTGACGCCGTCGCCGTCCTTGTCGCCATCGGCGAGCACCTTTTTGACCGGCTCGACCGGGGCTTCGGGCAGCTTGTCGAAGGGCGTGTCGGCGACCGCGGGGGACGGCGTCACCTCGATGTTGGCGGGGCAGCCCATCACCAACGAGGCGGACTTGCGCCCCACGGCGAGGTGTTCGTCGGCGCGGCGGAGGTTTCCCTGCCCCAGCTCGACCTCGGCGAAGGCGAGATTGGCCTCGGCCAGCGCCAGTTGGGCCGGCGCGCAGCGCTGGAGGGCGCGGGCGTCGGCGACCTCTCCACGCAGGGCGTCGCGGTTCGCCTGCAGGAGCGCCACCGGGACGCAGCCCGTGGTGAGGAGGACCAGGAGCAGGCGCGGGCGCATCAGAGCTCGTCCAGGTCGATCTGGTCGAGGGTGTTTTCTTTCTTTTCTTTGACCTCCACCTGCTTTTCTTCGGGGACGAAGTCCTCGCCGAACTCCTTCTCGGCGTCGCTGGTCACCTCGATGGCACGGGCCGACCACTCCTGTGAGGTCCTGGCGAGCTGATCGGCCGCCCCGAACTCGCTGTAGGTGTTCTCTTCGCAGGCCTTGTGGTAGTACTCGGCCGCCAAGGTGTATTCATAGGCTGCCGACGTCTCGGCACCGGCATCCCGGGCCTTGGCCAGCTCGCGACCGGCGTTGAGCAAGAAATAGCCTGACCGCGCCGCGGCGCAGCCGCTCGTCAGGAGCACCAGGAGCAGGGGTAGACGCATCGGCAGAGCCTAATCACCTTCGGCGGTGATCTCGAACACCGCCATCCGGTAGATAGCCGGCGCGCGCGCTTCGGGGATGTCTGCGGGCTGCGAGGTCCAGGGCACCAGGTCGCCAGCCACCGGAACGCCGAACTCGGGGTTGGCGGGATCCCCCTTGACGAGCTCGGGAATCTCCAGCGGGAGGACACCGAACTGGTCGCGGATTTTTTCCACCGTCGCGGTGTACAGCCGCGCGCCGGATTGGGGGTCGGCGAGGAAATAGCCGCGTTCATGAACGATGATGCGAGTGTAGTTGCCTGTCTTGGCCCACTTGGCGAAGCTCTCGGCCGTGAGCGCAGCGGCGTCCGTGGTCATCGGGTGTCGCGACAGGTCCTCGAACAGACGGGGCAACACGCCGGCGACCAGGTCCGGGCGGGCAAGGTAGCGAAGCCGCTCGCCCGCCGCGCCGCCGGAGTCGTCATCGCGCAGGAAGGGGGGGATCGCGCCCGGGGAGGCCCAGGACCGGTACACCTTCTGGCGGTGGATGATCTGGTAGTAGTACAGGAGGTCCTGTTGCTGCTCCAACGGCAGCTCAACGATCCCCTCGAGCGCGGTGGAATCGAGCTCTTTGTAGTAGTCCGGCACGCGGATGCGGTTGGCCTTGATGGGCGAGCGGAACTGGCGGGAGTCGGCGTCGCCCTCGTTCACCGCACCCCGCCCCCATCGGTACATCGGCTGGGCCACGGTCGCGGCGATCACCAACGGCGCCAGCCACGCCCGGTAGGGCAACCGAGCCACGGCCAACGCCACCAGCACCACCGAGGAGACCACGAGGTACGAGGCCAGCCGGTAGGGCGCGAACATCCGAGACATACCAGGGATGAACTCGAACATCAGGGTGTACGGCATCCTCACCACGTAGCCGCCTTCCAGGCGCACGACTTCGCGGGCGTCGCCGTCGCCGACACGGAGGAAGGGCCCGAGCGTTCCGAGGTAGAAGAAGAACCAGACGGCCAGCCAGCCCCAGGACCGTCGCCGCACCAGCGCCGGCAGCACGCCCAGGCCGACGATCGTCAGTGGAAGCGCGAAATTCACGCGAGGGTCCACCGGGTAGGTGGCGCTCCAGCTCGACCCGATGGTCCGATTGATCGAGGCCAGCACGTTGTCCGCGTAGGTCTCGGGGCGAAGTGGCGCGTGGCTGACGGTGTCGTAGCTGGGAAAAGGCAGGAAGAAGGACATTTCTGGAAGAAGCGGTTTGCCCGGCCCTCCACCCTTGTCGCCCGGCTCCGCCAGGGCGTACGCGACGATGAACGGGCCGGCCGACAAGAGCACGCCTAGGGCGACGAAGCCCAACGACTTCGCCAGGGTGGCCGCCCGGAGCCGGTGGCGTTCGTCGACCGAGGTCTTGATGACCCACAACACCGTGAACACCCCCGTGAACAGTCCGTAGAACCAGTACCAGGCGCCGGCCAGACCGAAACAGGCACCCGCCAGGAGTCCCGCGCTGAGGGTGCGGCGGCGGAGCGCGCGGTCCAGCAACGCGGGGTACAAGAGGAGCCACCACAGCACCGCCTGTCGCAGCCCGCATGCCTGGACCTCCAACATCGTCAGCGGGTTGACCACCGCGATCACGCAGGCGGCCACCGCCGCCGCGATGCTACCCGAGAAGTACCGCGCGAGGCCGTACGCGGCGATGCCGTCGAGGGTGAGGATGAGGATGATCTTCGCGTTGTACGACGTCGGGAAGGCGAAGAGCTGCTGCAACGGGTAGGACAGCGCCACGACGTCCAGGATGTTGCCGGTTTCCGGGTAGCGGCCGAGCCCGACGAAGGCCAGCCACGAGTCGATGGGTCCCAGCCCGGCCCCGGCGATGCCCTCCAACGAGTCGAAGTGCCACTGGTACCGCCACAACCAGCCGCCCAGTTCGCCGCCGCCGAGCACGATCACGTCCATGTACGCCACCATCGGCCAGGTGACCGCGATGGTGGACAGGAGCGACACCACCGCCGCCGCCAACAGGCCGAGGCTCTCGCGAACCGTTCGATTCACGGGGCCTCCGGCGCGGATGGGACGGTATCGGTCGCGACGACCGGCTGCTGGGCGGGCGGGCTCAGCCGCCAGAGGTGGTCGCCGTCGGCGGTGGTGGTGGTTTCGGGGCCGAGGGCGACGCGCAACAATACCAGGGTGCTGGCAGCGCGCTCACGGAGGTAGAAGCGTTCGTGCATCACGACGTACCGCACACCGAGGCGGGCCAGCGCGCGTCCGGACACCACCAGGTCGAGTTCGGGGAGCTGAGGCGGCAGGCGGTCCAGCCGTCCCGCTTCGGCCACGCGCAGGGCGCGCGCGAGGCGAGAGCGCTCGAGGACCTCCGGATTCGGCTCGTTGAGCGAGTAGGGGCTGGGGCGCGCGTGGGCAATCTGCCAGTAGTTGTAGATCGCCCGCTCCAGGTTCGGCAGCCCCATCGGCAGATCGAGCACGGCGCCGGCTTCCGGATCGTCGCCCATGATCGTGGTTGATTCTGGTATTTCTGTAGGTGAGCGTGCGATCGGCCACGGCGCCGGAGACAGGAGCAACAGCTCCACGGCCAGAAGCGCGCCGGCCCCCCGAAGGCCCCACACCCACGGCAGGCGGCGCGCGCCGAGCGTCGCGAGCACCGCGAGCCCCAGCTGTACGGGCACCACGAAGCGAAAGGGGTGGGAGATGCGGGAGAAGATGGGAAAAGCATCGAAGAAGATGAGGAAGGGCAACGGGATCCGGCGGTCAGAGATCGTGAGATACTCGCCGCCGACGTACAGGTAGGGGCCGAGCATCAAACTTCCGAAGACCGCGGTCCAGGCCAACCACGGCCAGCGGTCCCGCCCGCGCCGCAGTGACCAGAGCCCAAAGCCCGCGAGGGCCATCGTCACCCAGCCGACGTAGGTCACGATGAGCAGGTCTTCGCCGTGTTCCGCCTTGAGGTCGGGGCTGTAGGTGCGGCCGGGGCGGAACACCGACACCAGGTCGGTGATGTTGTGGCTGATCAGCGAGCGCCATACGAACTGGGGGTCGCGATTGACGATGGCCGATGGCCCTTCCAGCGACTCCGACAACAACCACAGGCTCGGCGCCACCAGCGCCGCGGCGATGGCCGCTCCGACCACGATTGGAGCGGGGAGCCCCCGCCAGTGTACCTGCTCCCATCGGCCCGCAACTGTGGTGATCGTGAGTACCACCGCGCCCAGCGCCGCGAACAGCCCGTAGTACGCGTTGGACACCATGCACAAGGCGCCCGCCGCGGCGGCCGCGAGCCCTGCCAGCAGGGTGGGGCGCTCCAGGAGGCGTACGAAGGTCCAGATGGCCAGCGCGAAGGTCCCGGCGGTGAGCGTCTCGCTGATGCCGTTGTAGGCTTGGGCCACGAGGTGAGGGCCGAGCATGAAGGCGGTGGCGCCCACCAGCGCCGGTTGGTCGCCGGCGCCGAAGCGTCCCTCGCACACGTGCCGGCACAGGAGCCAACTGGCGAACCCGCTCAGCCAGAAGCCGACGAAACAGGCAAGGTTGTAGGCCGCCACCGGACCGAACGCCCGTTGCACCGGTAGGGTCCACAGCGCGCCGAAGGTGTCGATGAAGAACAGCTTGCTCGTCCCGGGGAACCTCAACAGGTCGGTGATGAGCGGGACATGACCCGCCCGGAGTTCCTCGCCCACCCACCAGAAGCCCCACACATGGTTCCAGACGTCGTTGCCCGGGTGGCCGAGCAGGCCCCCGGTCGGGTCGATCGCCATGGGCCAGGTCACGATGACGGCGAGCCCAAAGGTGGCGAGGAGACCGAAGCGCATCCCGGGGAGCGTAGCCGACGGAGTACATTCGGGGGATGCGCTCACTGGTGATGGTCGTGCTCCTCGGGGGCTGTGTGATCCCTCCGGAGCTGCCTCCGTCGCAAGCGGCCGCAGCGGCCGACCTCGCGCGCGCCGAAACACCGCCGTTGTACCGGCGCTTATACGACTACGCCTTCCTTCCGGCGGTCCAGACCCAGGAGCAGCGCGTCCGGCTCCGGATATTCTTCCGCGAGATGGCATTCGACTTGTATCAGATCGGCCTCCTCGAGGAACTCCACGGTGCGACCCAGCGCGAGCGCACGGCGGTCGCGGCTCGCAACGCCGAGATCGTCGCCCAGTACGAGCCCGAGGTCGGTGCAGTCTACGACGAACTGTGGCGCGCGATGGACGCGGGCGCGGACGACGCGGCCCTGGCGGCCATCGGCGCGAAGTTGGACGCGGTGGACCGGCGCGAACGCGAACTTCTGGACCTTCGTTCCGAGTCGGTCCGCACGATCCTCGACCTGGAGCAGACCTTCCTCGGTACGCTCAGCCAGAAGCAGGACGTGTACTTCGCCGACGCCATCTTCGCGCTCCGCCACCGGTTGGACCCCTGGGCGAATCCCGGCGACTTTCACGAACTGGTCGGTACTGTCTACGTCGCGGGAGAGTTCGGGACGCTGACGCGTTCCACCTACGACCCCGGCGAGGATCACCTGAACATCGGTGGACTCTGGTCGCCGGAGCCCGAAAAACTCGCCGGCCCCTACTTCCAGGACGCACGGCGCGACGTGATCCTCTACATGCTTCTGCTGGAGCCGGCCTTCGCCGAGGCGCTGGCGGCGGTGAAAGCCGAACGGGGTGGGCCCGATTTGGTGCCGGCGGCGGCGCCGGTAACGCCCGTGTCGGCGCCGGTACCTCCCGGGTGAGCGTGCGATGTCGGGTGTCCATCGGCGTGGCCCTGGTCAGCGGCCCGGTGGCCTGGGCCTTGACCCAGATTGCGCAGCCGGCGTGGGTCGAACCAAACTTCGCGTTGGGGTGGACGCGGGCCTTCGCCGCGGGAGTCGGCTCGATCACCGGGCTCGTGCCCTTCTCGGTTGCGCAGGTGGGCGGGCTCGTCGTGGCCGCCGCGCTCATCGGGGGGTTGGGGCGACGTTTGCGGCGGCCAGAGCGCCGCGCGTGGCTGGTGAGGGGCGTGCCGAGCGTGCTGGCCGTCGCGTCGTTCGGGTACGCGGTCTTCGTGGGCCTATGGGGGCTCAACTACCGCCGCGAGCCGCTGGCGCGCACCCTCCACTTCTCGAGCGAGCGGGCGACTGCGGACGAGGTCGCCGCGCTCGCGGAGTGGGCCGTCGACGACATGAACGAGCGTCGGCAGGGGGTGGCCGAGGACGCCGAGGGGGCGTTCATGCTGCACGCCGGGGTCGCGGACGCGCTGGCTCGCGGAGAGTCGCTCATGGCGGCCGCCGGCGAGACGTGGCCGATGTTGCGGGGCCGGTACGCCTCGCCGAAGCCGATTCTCGGCTCGGCGCTCGTGTCCTACCTGGGCATCGGGGGGATCTACATCCCGTTCACCGGAGAGCCGCACGTGAACATCGCCGTACCGGAAAGCTCCATCCCGTTCAACGTGTGCCACGAGCTGGCGCACCAGCGCGGGGTGGCCCGCGAGGACGAGGCGAACTTCGTCGCGTTCCTGGTGGGCCTGGAGCGGGGCGATCCCGACTTCGCGTACAGCGCCGCGCTGGCCGGGGCGTCGTATGTGATCCAGGCGTGGCGCGAGGTGGATTCCGATGGCGCGGCGGACGTCTGGGCGAGGCGCAGCGCGGCGGTCGAGCGCGACCTCACGGTGAAGCGGGCCTGGCAGACGGCGCACGAGGGCGTCGCCCAGGCGGCGGGCGAGCGGGTGAACCACGCGTACCTACGCTCCAACGGCGTCACCGACGGCCACCACAGCTACGGGCGGGTCGTGGACCTGATGGTGGCGTGGCGGCGGCCGTGATTGGCTAGTGCCCCCCGCCGCCCTTGACCGCGCTGACCAGCGCCTCGACCATCTTGCGCGCGTCGCCGAACAACATCAGGGTGTTGTCCTTGTAGTACAGCGGGTTGTCGATGCCCGCGAAGCCCGGATTGAGCGAGCGTTTGATGGCGACGACCGTCTGCGCCCGCCACACCTCGAGCACGGGCATTCCCGCGAGCGGGGACTTCGGATTCTCGAGCGCGTCGGGATTGACGATGTCGTTGGCGCCGAGGACGAGCACCACGTCGGTGTCGGGCATGTCGCAGTTGATCTCGTCCATCTCCAGCACGATCGGGTACGGGACGTTCGCCTCGGCCAACAGCACGTTCATATGTCCCGGGAGGCGGCCGGCGACCGGGTGGATCGCGAAGCGCACGGTGATGCCCTTCTTCTGGAGCAGCTCGGTCAGCTCGCGGACGTTGTGCTGGGCCTGGGCGACAGCCATGCCGTAGCCGGGCACCATGATGATGCTGCGCGCGCCGAGCATCAGCTCCGCGACGTCGGCGGGACCGGCCCGATTGACACCCTTGGCCGCGAAGGCCTCCGCACGGTCGTCCGGCCCCCCGACCTCGGCGCCGAAGCCACCGAGGATGACGCTGACGAACGAGCGATTCATGGCCTTGCACATGATGTAGCTGAGGATCGCCCCCGAACTGCCGACCAGCGCGCCGACGATGATGAGCAGGTCGTTGCCGAGCAGGAAGCCCGTCGCCGAGGCCGCCCAACCCGAGTAGCTGTTGAGCATCGAGACCACGACCGGCATGTCGGCGCCGCCGATGCCCATGACCAGGAGCACGCCGAGCACGCCGAAGCTCACGGTCCCGGCCAACAGGGGCCACATCTCCTGCGTGGTCACGAAACAGCCGCCGAGCCCGATGGTCAGCAACAACAGGGCCAGGTTCAGCCCGTGCCGCATCGGGAACACCAGCGCCTTGCTCTTGATCAGCTCCTTGAGCTTCCCGAACGCCACGATCGAGCCGGTGAAGGTGAGCGAGCCGATGATGACGCCGAGGTAACACTCGACCAGGTGTACGATCCGGGCCCCATCGAGCTCACCGTGAGGGTGCTCCAGGAAGCCCGCGATGCCGACGAACGCGGCAGCGATGCCGACGAAGCTGTGGAGGATGGCGACCAGCTCGGGCATCGCCGTCATCGCGACCTGTTTTGCGAGCACGGCGCCGATGGTCCCCCCGGCGATGAGCGCGATCGCGGCGGCGGCCAGCGACTCGGGCGACGCGGTGCCCTTGGAGAACGCGAGGTAGACCGTCGCGACGACGGCGACCCCCATGCCCGCGATGCCCAGGGAGTTGCCCCGCCGGGCGCTCGACGGCGACGCGAGGCCCCCCAGCGAGAGGACAAAACAGATGGCGCTGACGAGGTAGGCGAGCGCGACCATCTACTTCTTCCGGAACATGCTGAGCATGCGTTGGGTCACCAGGAAGCCGCCCGCGACGTTGATCGAGGCGACGAAGATCGCGATGCAGCCGAGGATGGTCTGCGCGGAGGTCAGCTCCGGCGACAGCGACACCATGGCCCCGACGACGATGATCCCGGAGATGGCGTTGGTGACGCTCATCAGCGGGGTGTGCAGGGCCGGCGTGACCTTCCAGACCACCTGGTACCCGACGAAACAGGCCAACACGAAGACCGTGAGGTGTTGAATGAACGCTTCCATCAGACCGCTCCTCCCTTCATGGCGTCGACGCGCGCCTCGCCCTGGTGCATCAGCACCACGGGGCCGGTGATCTCATCGGCCAGGTCGAGCGCGAAGCCCTCCTTGCCATGCATGTGGGTCAACAAGTTCAGCACCGTGCGCGCGTACAGGCGGCTCGCGTCGAAGGGCATGCGCCCCGCGAGGTTGGTGTAGCCGAGCACCCAAACGCCGTTGACTTGAATGGCGGCGCCACGTTCGGTCAGCTCGCAGTTGCCCCCGCCTTCGACCGCGAGGTCGACGACCACGCTCCCGGGGCGCATCGCGCGGACGGTCTCGGCGCCGAGGAGCCGGGGCGCGGTCTTTCCGCCGACCAGCGCGGTGGTGATGATGATGTCGCTCTGGACCCCGTGTTCGTGCAGCAACGTGCGAATCTTCAGGAGCTGGTCATCGCTGGCGGCGCGGGCGTAGCCGCCTTTGTCTTCGGCGCCCGCCTCCAGCTCCAGTTGCAGGAATTCGCCCCCGACGCTTTTGACCTGATCGCGGACGGCGGGGCGGGTGTCGAAGGCCTTCACCACCGCGCCGAGACGTTTTGCGGTCGCGATGGCCGAGAGCCCTGCGACCCCGGCGCCGACGACAAGAACCTGTGCCGGCGGGATGCGCCCGGCGGCGGTCATCAACAGGGGCAGATACCGCGGGAACAGGTTCGCGGCTTCCAGCACCGCCCGGTAGCCGGCGATGTTCGCCATCGCCGAGAGCGCGTCCATCGACTGGGCGCGGGAGATGCGGGGCACCGCCTCCATGGCCAGCACGGTGGCCTTCTTCGCGGCGAGCAGCTCGTTGAGTTCGGGGTCGTCGCCCGGGTACACGAAGCTGCACAGCATGGCGCCAGAGGCCAGCCGACTGGCCTCATGCCCGCCCGCCCGGCCGACGGGCCGCTGCACCTTGAGCACCAGCTCCGCCGCCCACGCGTGCTCCCCTTCGACGAGGTGGGCCCCCGCCGCCGTGTAGTCCGCGTCGGGGATGGAGCTGGAAAGTCCAGCTTCACGCTCGACAAGCAGCTCGTGGCCTTTGTCCTTGAGCTTCTTCACCGTCTCGGGAGTGGCGGCGACGCGTCGTTCGTCGCTCCGGGTCTCCCGCACAACACCAATCCGCATCGTCCACTCCGGCGCGCGCATCTTTCCACTTCGCGCGCGGTTGTCAATGGGGCGACGTTAAGCAATGGTCATGCTCCTGACCCTGATCCTCGCCTGCGACAGCGCCGTCACCGACTCTGCCGACAGCGACGACAGACCGGCCGGGTGCATCGTCGGCCCCACGATCGAGATCACTGCGCCCGCTTCGAGCACGGTGTTCCCCGTCGACCAGCCGATCGCGCTTACGATGGAGGCGGCGTCCGAGGTGGATGCCGCCGAGGCACTGCGCCTGCTGTGGAACGTCTTTTTGGACGGCGCCTCCGACGACGAAAACATCGGCACCAACGCCGTGGAGTCGTGGACCCCGGCTGAGGTTGGGCGGTGGACCATCCGTGCCCAGGTCGAAGACACGTGCACGGACGAACTGGCGATGGACCCGGTGCAGCACTCCATCCGGGTGGAGGTCCAGTGACGAACATGGGCGCAAGACAACGTCCTGGCGGGGTCGGTCGTCGTATGCGCAACGATCGTTCGGCGCGCGGTGGGGTCGGCGCGGGCGCGCTGACGGGGCTGTTGGCGCTGCTCCTCGCGGGCTGCTCTTCGGGCGAGTGCGAGTCGGAATTGCACCGAGACGGCGAAGGGCTCTGCGTGCCGGACCCGGTTGTCGACACCGACGCCGCCGACACCGCCGCCGACACCGCCGCCGACACCGCCGCCGACACCGCCGCCGACACCGCCGCCGACACCGCCGCCGACACCGGCGACACCGGCGACACCGGCGACACCGGAGATACCGGGCAGGCGCCGGCGGCGCCCGTCTCCTTCGATGTGAGCGCGCTGGTGCCGGTCGCCGCCGCCTGGTACGGGCTGTCGGTCGCACCCGACGGGTCGGTCTGGGCGGCGAGCAGCGTCGGACTCCTGCACCTGGACCCGGCCACAGAGACCAGCCGGCTCTACGGGACCGCGGATGGGCTGTTGACCTCCTCGCCGCGCGCGGTCCTCGCCGCCGGCGACGGCTCGATCTGGGTGGGCGAGGTCGGCACCGTCGACCAGCAGGGCGAGCACTTCTCGGTCGGCGCCGACGGCACCCTCACGCTCCTCGCGCTCATCGACTACGACGTCGGCACCGAGCAGACCGCCGGTTACCGGATCCGTCAGCAGCCCTTCGGGGTCGGCGTCGGGGACGTGTGGATGGGCATGAACGAGGGCGCCTGCCTCTGGGACGCCGACCTCGCGGTCTACGCGGAGCACGCCCACCCGCGCCACCCGCACGGCGCCACCCGGGGCCTGGCCTTCACCCCCGAGGGCGACGTCTGGTCCGGCGACGAGTACCAGCTGGGGCGCTGGCGGTACTCCAACGACGGCAGCCTCAGCTCCAGCGCCGACCTCTTCGAGTACTGGGTGCCCTGGCCGGTCGAGGCCGACGCGCCGGTCTCGATCGTCGACGCCGATGCCGCGGCCGGCCACGTGTGGCTGGCCTCGTCGTTGTACGGACTGGCGCGGGTCGACGTCAGCGACATCGCCGGCGCCAGCGTCACCACCCTGTACGACACGCCCACCGCCGCGCTCGCGGTGCGCGCCATCGATGACGACACCGTGTTCATCGGGGCCGCGGAGGGGTTGTACGTACTTGATGTCGCGACCGATGTGATGACTGCGCTCGACGCCCAGCCGGCGCTCGGTGGTCCGGTGCAGCAGCTCGCGGCCGACGGCGCCGGGTCGATCTGGCTTACGCGGCCAGGAACCTTGGTGCGTCTGGACGGGGTGCCGGGCGTGGATTGAGGGGGGTCACCGCCGCCGCCGCAGCACCGCCACCAGGATCCCCAGGCTCGCCCCGATCGCGGTGCCCAGGATCACCCGCCTGAAGAACTCGGTCTCCGCGCGCTGGCGGCGCAAGGACTCCGCTTCGGTGACCATCTGCGCCAGTCCGATGCTCCACGCGCCCGACGCGAATGAGGCGTCCCCCGCGGTCCGGATGCGCTCGTCGTCGCCCTCGGCGAGGCCCAGACGCGTGCCGGTGTGGGCGGCGACGTTCTTGTTGGTGGGATTCAAGAGGATGGCAAGACCCTGCCCGCCCTGCGTCTGTATCGTTGCCGCCTCGGTCATCGAGCCGCGCGTGACCAGCGCGTCATCGACCGTGAGGTGCACGTCGAAGGACAGGACGATCGACTGGGCGCGGAGCGCTTCGTGTTGCTCCCGGGTCAGCGAGGCGTCCGGGTCGTCGAGGCGGAACTGGCCGGCGAGGGCCGTGGCGAACAAGAGGGTCATGCGTGGCTGCTACTCCACTCAGCTGCCGGTCGCATCACAGACCGCCCCCGCGCCCAGGTGGAGAGAGGATGCTGGACGAAAAGCAGGAAGCGCTGCTCGTGGCGACCGCGCGCGCGCCCGCGCCGAAGGAGCTGTACGCCGAGCCGCCGGCCCCGTCTCGGCCGGTCGTCTGCATCGACGACGACGACGCCGGATGATTGCGCTGGTAACCACACCCGTTCCCCCTCCCAAACGGCCGGGCAGCCGAACTCGGTGTTCACGTTGTTGAAGCTGGACTTCGGTTGCAATGCGCAACCGAATTCGATGTTCATCGCGTTGAACACCGAGAGCGGTTGCACCACGAATCCGAATTCGCTGTTCATGGCGGTGAACCGTTAGATCGGTTGCAGTTGCGAGCGGTCAGCTCACGACGCCGCACGCGGCAGGTCGAGCTGGCCTGCCGAGGTCACCACCGAGCTGGCCACGGCTGCGGCGGTCCTCCACCCCTACGAGCGAGATCGGCGCGAAATCCGGGCCGAGGTCTCGCGGCCGTAGACGAGAGAGGAGTACCACCGCCGCGAACCGGTCAGAACCCCTGACGGGAGGTACTAGGGTTTTACCGTCGGGGAACTCGCAGCACAGGCGCGGTCGCGCGGCCGCGTCGAGCACGGGCGACGAGAAGTCGTCATAGGACAGGAGGTGGGCCCCCATTCCCTGCACCCAGAGTCGGCTCTCCCCGTTTTCGGTCCCGGCTGCCAAACGCTCACCACAAACTCTGATCCCGCGCCCCCCGTAAGGGCCGACGGTGCAACGCGCCCGACAACATCGCGCGCGCGCTCCAGCCGCCAAGACTCCCGGCGCCGCGCGTAGCCGCCGCGTGCTGGCCGCGAGCCGAGCTACCGGAGATAGAGTGACGACGATGTTGCCGATCAACACCCCTGACGCGAGGTACTAGCGAATCTCAACCGGCTATTCGGCGGGTTGACGGTTGATCCAGCCTTCCCCGGGGACGGGCTGTGGTTGGGCGGCGAGTCCAGGGATGATGCTGGGGTATTCACGCTCGTACCCTCGACGCCCTCGGCCCCCGTCAACGCGTGGGAGCTACCCGTGCGGTTGACCTTCGAAGGGCGTGTGGAGGCCGTTCTCGCGAGGGATCTCGACGGCGATGGCCTGGACGACCTGATGATCGCCGTTCCCCACCGGCCCGTTCGGCCAGTTCGAGCGCGGCCGGGTACGGGACGACGTGGCCTTCGTCCGCGGCCCGCTGCTCGCCCGCGCTCCTTTACGACTCGGAGGACCACGGGAACGATTCTCAAGGCTTCCGGGGCAAGGATGGCGCTGGACCGATCATGACGGGCGTGGCGGCCCAGGGCGCCATGCTGGTCCCCGACATGAATGGTGACGGCGCCGACGAAGTGCTCGTCTCGACGGAGGGCACGGGGGAAAACGGGGCCGCGGTGTGGATGTTCGACGGGTGTCGCGACTGGCTGACCACGGCGGCCGAATGAACGCGCGCCGGCGGCACACCGAGGATCGTTGCGCCTGCCACCCCGGCTCGGAGCACTCCGGGTCGCTGGCGCCCCGGGCTCGGGATATCCGCCGTCCCTCGCCAGGAACACCATGCGTCGCGTCTACGACACCCTGCTGGATGCGGTCGGCAACACGCCGACGGTGCTGCTCAACCGGGTCGCCTCAGGCATGCCGGGCTCGCTCTATGCCAAGATTGAGGCGCTGAATCCGGGCGGGTCGGTGGGCGATCGGATGGCGGTCCGCATGGTCGACGAGATGGAACAGAGCGGCCGGCTCAAGGCGGGCGGCACCATCGTCGAGGCGACCTCGGGCAACACCGGGGGCGGCCTGGCGATGATCGCGGCCGTGCGTGGGTACAAGAGCGTGTTCGTCATGCCGGAGAAACCATCGGACGAGAACCGAGCGGTGCTCCGCGCGTTCGGTGCCCGGGTGATCATCACCCCCGCGGACGTCCCGGCCGACGACCCGAAGAGCTCCTTTTCGGTGGCGAAGCGGGTGGTTGAAGAGACGCCGGGCGCCGTCTACGCGGACCAATACAACAACCCCCAGAACGCCGAAGGGCACTATCGAAGCACCGGCCCGGAGCTGTGGGAACAGTTTGCCGGGAAGCTCGATGTGTTGGTGTGCGGATTGGCCACCGGGGGCACGATCTCGGGCGCGGGTCGGTTCCTCAAGGAGAAGAACCCCAAACTCAAGGTGGTGGGCGTGGACCCGGTGGGCTCGTTGTACTACGACTATTTCCACACCGGTCAGCTCACCAAGCCCTACGCCTACAAGGTCGAGGGCATCGGCGAGGACTTCCTGCCGGCGACGATGGACTTTTCGTTCGTGGACGACGTCGTGCGCGTCAACGACAAGGAGAGCTTCACCACCACCCGGCGGCTGGCGAGAGAAGAGGGCATCTTCGCCGGGTCGTCCAGCGGCGCCGCGGTGGCCGGGGCGATCAAGTGGATGCGCCAGAACGCGACCGTGACCACACGCGCGGTGGTGATCCTTCCCGACGGCGGCGCCCGCTACCTTTCGCGGGTCTACAACGACAACTGGATGCGCGAGAACGGCTTCCTGGAGCCGGAGCTCAGCCTGGGCCAGGTGCGCGACCTCATCGAGAACAAGGGCGTCCAACGGGACCTCATCGCCGCCGACCCCCAACAGAAGGTGGTCGAGGTAATCGGGATGATGAAGCTGCACGGCGTGTCGCAGGTGCCGGTCGTGGATGACGGCAAGGTGGTGGGCGTGCTGCACGAGTCGCGACTGTTGGAGCGCGCGCTCGACACCGCGGGCAGCAAACGTGGCAGCGGCGACGTGCGCGCGCTGGCCGAGGCGAACTTCTGCACCGTGGACGCAGAGACCGACGTGGGCGTGCTCACCGAGCTGTTCAAGCGCGCCAAGGTGGCCTTCCTGATTGACGACAAAGGCCAACCCCTCGACATCATCACCCGCATCGATCTCATCGACTACATCAGCACGGTCACCACCGCCGCCCGGGAGCGCTCGTGAAAAACGACAGTCACGGTTTCGACACCCTCGCGGTTCACGCCGGCCAGGCGCCCGACCCCACCACCGGGGCGGTGATGACGCCCATCTACCAGGTGTCGACGTACGCCCAGGAGGGCGTCGGCGGCCACAAGGGCTACGAATACAGCCGCACCGACAATCCCACCCGCACCGCGCTGCAGGCCTGTCTCGCCGCGCTGGAAGGGGCGAAGTACGGGCTGTCCTTCGCGTCGGGGCTCGCGGCGACCGACGTGGTGCTGCGGGCGCTGGTGGCCCCGGGCGACCTCGTCATCTGCGGAGACGACGTCTATGGTGGCACCTACCGGCTGTTCGACAAGGTGCTCCGCCCCTGGGGGATGCGCTTCGAGTACGCCGACTTCTCGACCGTTCTGCCCGCGGCGGCGATCCCGGCGGGCACGAAGCTCGTGTGGTTGGAAACCCCGACCAACCCGCTGTTGAAGGTCTCCGACATCGCGGCGGTAGCGGCGCGCTGCAAGGCCATCGGCGCCTTGCTCGTCGTCGACAACACCTTCGCCACGCCCTATTTCCAGCGCCCGCTGGCCCTGGGCGCGGACATCGTCGTCCACAGCACCACCAAGTACATCAACGGCCACAGCGACGTGGTCGGCGGGTTCGCCGCGCTCTCTGACGACGGCGTCTACGACAAGATGAAGTACCTCCAGAACGCGGCCGGGGCGGTGCCGGGGCCGCAGGACGTGTGGCTGACCCTGCGTGGCGTCAAGACCCTCGGGGTGCGGATGGATCGCCATCAATCCAACGCCGAGCGCATCCTCGGCTGGCTGCGCGCCCACTCCGACGTCGAGCGGGTCTACCACCCCATGGACAACCCGGTCGCCCGCAAGCAGATGTCGGGCTTCGGCGGGATGATCAGCTTCGACCTGCGCGGCGACCTCGACCGCGCCCGGCGCTTCGTCGCCGCCACCAAGTTGTTCACGCTGGCCGAGAGCCTCGGCGGCGTCGAGAGCCTCATCGAAACCCCGGCGCTCATGACCCACGCCAGCATCGAACCCGAGAAGCGCCGCGCCGCCGGGATCCAGGACGGGCTCATCCGCCTGAGCGTCGGCATCGAGACCGTCGAGGACCTCGTCGCCGACCTCGCCAACGCCTTCGAGTCCACGCGGTGACGTCGCAACCGGCGATTCTGCTGCCGCCCCTGGCAGTGGGACAGGTCCTGACCCTCCGGCTGACCTCCGCGACGCAGGCCAAGCCGCTGCTGCGGGTCTTCGCGGCGCTGCCGATCGACGAGTCGGTCGTCGTCGGCTTCGGCTGGCACTTCGTGCAGGCGGTGGGCGGGGACGTTCCCGGGTTGCGCGGCTTCCCGGCGATGACGCTCCCAGAGTCGGCGGGTGGCGCGGCCGTTCCCGCCACCCAGGCCGATGTCTGGGTCTACGTCCGCGCCGGGGATGCGGGGAGCGCGCTGGAGCGCGTCCTGGCCCTGATGCGCTCGCTTCCCGGGGGCCTGGGCATCGTCGAGGACGTCGCGACGTTCACCGACCCCGGCGGGCCCGACCTCAGCGGCGACGAGGACGGGACCGAGAACCCCCACGGCAGCTCGGCGGCGGCGGCGATGCTCATCGGGGAGGGCGCCCTCGCGGGTGGCAGTTTCGTGGCGGCGCAGCGCTGGGTGCACGAGTCGGGCGCTCTCTCCGCGCCGGAGCCATTCGAGCCGCCGGCGTTCATGCGGCGCCGGTCGATGCCCTACGGCGGCGCCCGCGAGCAGGGTCGGTACCTCGTCGCCTACGGTGCCGACCTGGACCGCTTCGAGCGGGTGATGCGGCAGATGGCGGGCCAGGACGACGGCGTCGTCGATGCGCTCTTCCGCCTGTCGCGTCCGGCCACCGGCGGCTACTACTGGTGCCCCGCGCTCCAGGACGGCAAGCTCGACCTGGTGCCGATGGTGGGGGCCGGCGGTGTCGAGGCGATGCCCGACGTCGCGGTGTGACCCGACGGCGGTGGACACGTTCGCAGCGTCAACGCTCCAGCCACCGCGCGGTCATGTCGCGCTTGGGGCCCGCGATCAGGTCGACCTTGATGCCGCTCTGGCGCACGGCGGACTGGCGTTGTACATCGGGCCCAGCCCGTCTCCGCCTTCGGCGGCGCGCGGATCGTGAGGTACCCACGTCCGCGTGAACAACTCAAGGCCATGTTCGACGACCGCGGGCTGCGAGGCGAAGGCCGTGGCGGTCAGGGTGCCGAACAAAGGCAGGACGAAGAGGCGCATGGGGCTCCGGGGGCTCCGGGGTCGGCGTGGTACGTCTGACCGCCGGGGGCATTCACTCGTTCCCTACCCAAAAATCCTGGCCCTCGGCAGCTCCGTCATCAAGACCTTCAGGTGGTCCATCCCCACTGGCCAGCTCGCCGCTTTGCGCTCGCCGCCGATGCGTTGGCCCTCTTTGGTGGGGACCTCGTCGATGCGCCAGCCGCGCTGCATGGCACGAATGGTGATCTGGTATTCGATGGGGAAACGTTTGACGGTGGTGTCCAGCTCCAGAAGGGCGCTACGGCGCAGCGCCCGGAAGCCGTTGATGGTGTCATAAACCCGCGGCCCGGTATAGAACAGGCCGTTTGCCACCCTGGAGAGGGTGTCATTCACCCGCGCGCGCAGCCGGAGGGTCTCGCCGTCTTCTTCGTTGACGGCGCCGGGCCCGAAGCGCCGTGCGATGGCGACGTCCGCCCCGTCCAGGAGACAGTCGTCCAGTCGCACGATGTCGTCGGGGTCCTCGTTGCCGTCGGGACTGAAGAACACCAGTCGTTCGCTGGAGACGGCCTCGGCAGCGCACCGGAAGGCGACACCCCGACCGCGGATGGGCTGCACTACCACCGGGATGCCGCGCTCGCGGAAGAACTCCTGGGTGCCGTCGGTGCTACCCCCGTCCAGACCCACCACCTCGCGGAACTGGCCGATGGGCAGCCGGTCCCAGAGCGCACGGCACCCGTCGATCTCGTTGAGGGTCAGGAGGATCAGGGCCGAGTCGCGCATGGGCGGAGTCTATCCCAAAATGGGGGGGGAGACCCCGCCGGCCTCTCCCCCTACCGCGCCAGCAACTCGGGTATCCGACCTCGGGCCTCCAAGCTCCGCTTTCCGGCCTCCGGCGCGTTGCTAACGCGCCCGCTTCGCGCGGACGCTCTCCCCCTCACGGCGTCCCCCATGCCGCATTGGCGTTTCATGGCTCCGGGAGCCGTAAACGGCGGCATGGGGACTAGTTGACCAAGCCCCCGGAGACCAGGAATTGCGCCATGCCCTGGGCGATGGCGCGGTTGCCGTCGGCGTTGGCATGACCGCGATCCTGAGGGAAGTACAGCGTCTCGCTGGCCGTGCGGCGCTCGATCTCGGGCTGCGGATCGTAGATGGGGACGTTCAGCTCGGCGGCGGCGGCGTGGAGGATGGCGCGGTGGCCCTCGGTATAGCCGCTGCGCTCGAGCGGGAAACCAAACAGCATGAAGCGCGCGCCGACCGCCTCGGCACGGGAGGCGAAGGCGCGGATGTTCGCCACGTACTCGTCGGGAGGGCTCCGCTGACCATCGCCCCCGGCGCTGTCTTTGCGCTCGGTCCGCCAGGAGTCGATCGCCTCCTTGACGAAGAGGTAGGCCTTGAGCCGGTGCAACAGGTTCTGCTTCAGGAAGTCGGCGTTCTGCTGCAAGAGCGCCTGGCTGTGGTCGCTGTAGGGCACCGTCCGCGAGTCCTGGACCAGGTACCCGAAGATCACCACGTCGGGGGCGTACTGGGCCAGCACCTTGTCCCACAACCAGAGTCCCTGGAAGCTGGTGTAGCCGGGCTGGCCCCCATTGATGACCTCGACCTCGTGGCCCTCGGTGGTCAGGATCGACTCGAGTTGGGCGGGGTAACTTTCGGCGTCGCCGACCCCCCAGCCGAAGGTGGTGGAGCAGCCGAGCGTCATCACCCGGAAGGTGCCGGCCGGCTTCTGCTCGGTGTGCAGCGGCGTCCGGAGTCCGTTCTGGTCGGTGCTCACGCGAAAGGTGCCGCCCGTCTCCTTGTGGGGGACCGCCTCGAGCATGAGGTTGGCCGGCTCCACCCAGTAGACCTGGTTGTGGGTGAACGCCGCACCCGCCGGAATCTGCGGCCACCCCGATCCCCGCAGGTACCCCTCCAGCCCACCCACGAGCAGCACCACGGGGAAAAGCGCGAACATGAGCCGCCGGCCCGCAGAGGGCCGCTGCCGCGACGTCGCCACCTACTTCGCCGGTTCGACGGTGATGGCCACGCGATCTTCGATCGTCGCGCTCTTGAAGTACTTGTTGTCGTACCACGTGGAGTCGTTGACGGTCCACGAGAGTTGGCCGTTGCTGGGCGCGCGGAACTCGTGCGCGGCGCCGATGCCGAAGGTGGTGACGATGCCGTCGTCGCCGGTGAAGCGGCCGACCAGCATGCCGATGTTGCAGCCTTCGATGTTGCACGGGAGGTCGGCACCGGTGGCTTTTTCGCTGGTGCCGGCCACGGTGATCCACGCGCCCTTGTCGGCGATGCGGTACCTGTCACTCACGGTCGCCGAGATGCGCACGCGGTCGCCCGAACACACCGGGACGCTGCGGTACCAGGACGTGGTGATCTCGAGGTAGTCGAACATGGTGTCGATGAGCGGGGACATACACTCGCCGGCCGTCAGCTGGGCAGACAGCGGAACCAGCCAGCCCTTCCACGCGCCCAGGTCGCCGCCCTTCATGAACGCCCGACACTGGTCGAGGTTGGCCTGGGCGGTGGTCTCGATGAGCACGGGGCGGCCGAGCAGCACCGTCTCGATGTCGTCGATGACCCCCTCTTCCATCTGCACGTCGTCCTCGCGCTGGGCGGACCACTGCTTCTTCATCTCCTCCAACGCGCGCTGGCGCGCCATCTTGCGGTCGCCGTCCTGCAGTTTCTCGAAGTCCGCCGGATAGAAACAATCCGCCTTCATCCCAACTTCGTGCCCCCAGTCGTTCACGGGGAGCGGGACCACCTTCGGCTTTTTGGCGTCGGCGAGGGTGATCGTGAGCAGGAGCAGCATGCAGCCTCCGGAAGTGGGCAGACGCGCATACTAACCGCAACCCCCGTCGGGGCTTCCCAGCCCCTCAGTCCAACCGCGGCCCCACCGGCGGCAGGGAGGCTCCGCCCAGCCGGAGACCCAGCTGGGCGGCCGGCGCCAGGGCGTTCGGCTCGCTGAGGACACCCTGCGCGCGGAGAAGCTGCCGCTCGGCCCGGTAGAGCGGATCGTCCAGCCCGTCGGCGATCCCGACCGTCACCGTCGTGCCCACGAGGCGCTGATCCCCGGCGACCCGCTGCGCGAAGCGTTGTCGCACCGCGACCACCCGTTCTCTCGCCATCGCGCTGGTGCAATGCGCCATCACCACGAGCAGGCCTGCCGGGGAGATGACGCCGACGCTGTCAGTCTCGCGGACCGCCGCCTGTGTCACCTGCGCGAGCAGGCGGAGCGCCTCCGCCAGGGCCATGGGCCCGCCGCGCGCTTCGATCGCCGGGGCGTCGTCGAGCTCGAAGCGGAGGGCGACGAGGGTCTCCGACCGCCGCCGGCCCGCGGCGATCTCCCGGTCGGCGGCGTTGAGCACCGCCGCGGGCGAAAGTACGCCGGTGAGTTCGTCGTGCTCGCGTAGGGCGCGCTCCCGACGGTGACCGTCGAGCACCCCGAGCACCCGGGCTCGCAGCGCCGGAATGTCCAACTGCCCGTGCACCACGTCGTGACCGGTGAGCGCGCTCGGCACGATGCCGTCTTCACACAGGAAAAGGTGCGGCACCGTCCCGAAACGGTGGTGTGACATCAGCATCGCGGTGAGTTCCCCCATCGGCAGACCGTCGAGTGGGGCCGCGATGACCACGAGGTCCGGCCCGGTCGCGTCGATCTCCTGGAGGAGACGGTACCCGCCGACCGCCCCGATGATGTGCAGCTCCTCGCCGGCCAGCGCGGCGGCGAGGTCGTCGACGTGGGCGCGGGAGTTGTGCGCCACCAGGACGCGCCAGGCGCTGCGGCGCCAGGCGGCAAGGCGGCCGCGCACCAGCCGCACGACCTGCCGCAGCTCCAGCGGCTGGGGAAGGTACAGCGCCGCGCCCAACCGGGCGGCGGCGACGCGCGAGGGGAGGTCCTGTTCGCTTCCGTAGGCCAGGAGCAGCCGCTCGCGCAGCCAGCCCTCCGTCGCGGCCGAGGACAACGCCGCGACCGGCACCACCACCGCGGCCGCGTCCTCGCGGTCCACGACGTCGCGCGCCACGTTGAGGTCAGGGACGATGCGCACGGCCGCGGCCGTCAGCTGCGCGGCACGGTGGAGCGCGGCCGTGTCGTCCCCCCCGGACACCACCACGATCGGCCGCAGCATGGCCGCGACCCGGATCCCGCCCGAGCAGGCCTCCAGCAGCTCTTCGAGCAGCTCGAGCCGGTTGGGCGTGCGCATGCCGCGCAGCGCGCGCAACGCGGCGCGTTCGACGTGGATGAGCCCCATCACCCGGGCAGCGTCGCGGATGCGCTCGACCATCGCGCTGACCGCCCGTGCAAGGTCTTGGTCGCGACGCAGCTCCCGACACAACAGCACCGCTTCGGCGGCTTGCTCCCGAAGAACGGTCGCCACCTGGGGGTGCAGTCTCGGGTTGTCGGCGAGCGGACCGGGCATCTCAGGGCTCCGCGCGGAGGTCGGGAGTCGGTTGAGCCAGCATCAAAGCACCGGTCAGCGCCAGGGTAACAGAGCCGGCCGCAAGAAACTTGTCGTGAACCAGCCGTTCGTCAACGCCGGCGCCCGCTGTCGCTCGCACGCTGTCGACGACGACGATCGGCGCGGCGCCGCTCGAGGAGTGCCGCGACGCGGGTCGGGGCGAACGAGGGACTCGAATCGCGTCGCATCGTCGTCCCCTACGTGACCGAGGATGGCTACCCCCAGACGGTGGTGCCGCCCCTGGCGGAGCTGCTCGACGAGGTCCTGCTCTGTTTTGGCGGTGATCGCGCGGCGAGAGGGCAAGTTCGCGCTCTGGACCGCGTACTAGCGCGTCACGTCCACCGGCACCGTCAGGCGTCGGGCATCCCGAGGAATCTCCTCAATTTTCACCACCCGGACCTCGACGCGGCGATTCACCGACTCGGCGTCGGGCTCCCCGAACGGCAGCAGGGGGCGGCCCTCACCGAAGCCCTTGCTCAGCAGGCGCTCGCTGGGCACGCCGCGTGCGCCGAACCATGTCATCACCGCAAAGGCGCGGGCGTCGGAGAGGCGGAGGTTGAACAGGTCGGAGCCGTTGTCGTTGGTGTGACCCTCGACGAGGAAGTACGGAATCTCGGGGTGCTTCTCGATGACGCCGAGGACGGCCTCGAGCACCGGGATGGCGCTGGGCATCAGCTCGGAGCGGCCCTCGGCGAAGAAGATGGCCTCGGTGATGACGATGCGATCGCCGGCGAACTCCGCGACCTTGGGGCAGCCGTCGCTGTAGCGAGGATCCTGCTCGGGGCGGATGGGGTCCCGGGGGCAGGCGTCTTTGTCGAAGGCCACGCCGTCCTGGTCGCCGTCGAACTCGGGGCAACCGTCGTCGTCCTCGACGCCGTCGTAGGTCTCGGCCATGTCGTCGCAGCGGTCGATGACGTCGACGATGCCGTCGGCGTCGGTGTCGAGATGGGGGTCGATCTGCGGCGGGGGCGGCGGCGGTGCCGGCTTGATGTAGGACCAGCCGACGGTCACGAACGCGCGCCAGGACGCGGCGCCCGCGCCCTCAGTAAGCCCCGCGGCGCCGCCAACCGACGCCCAGGCACCGGCTGGCAGGCGGTAGCGTCCGCTGAGCGTCGCCTCGACCGGCCAGGTGGTGAGCCCCAGGTCGGACTGCGAGGTCACTTCCAGGGCGGCGCTGGCGGCGTCGGTGATGCGGTAACGACCGCCGAGTGCGAGCATCGGGCCGATGCCTGCGACCAGGTTCCGGTCCTGCTCCGGAAACCCGACCTGGGCGCCGAGCATCGCGATCAGGCCAAGGTAACCGAGGTCCTTCTCGACCACCGCCGCGGCGCTGGCCCGGGGTCCAAGCCCTCCGACGTGGTGGGTCTCGTCTCCGGTCGGGAGCCACAGGTTGGCCTGGACGCCGACGGCCGGGCGCAGGCCCTTCTCGGCGAAGGTGGGGACCAGGATGCCGACGCGGGCATCGCCGGGCGCCACGAAGCTGCCCGTCTGATCTTCCCCCATCGCGTGAATCGGCAGCGCCCCGTCCAGGCGCAGCCCACCGAAACTGTACCCGCCGCCCAGGTAGATCGTACCCAGCGACGACATCACCGGCTCGCGGCCCCAAGGAAAGCTCTCGGCGAGCGGGTTCTGGGCGTAGTCCACCGCCAGCAGCGCGTCCCAGCTACCCGAGCGACCGGCGTCGGCTGAGCCGATTCGTGTGAAGACGGCCGGGTCGCCCGAGGTGCCGAGGAGCTCGAAGCCATGGGCCTCGAGCGCAAACGCAGTGGTGGCGAGGAGCAGCAGCATGACCGCCTATCGGTCACACCCGGGAAAGGTTGAGTAGCATGTACCCTTACGGTCGCCGCCGCATCGCCAGCAGCAACAGCCCCGGCGTCATCGCGCCCGCCCAGCCGGTGCCGCAGCCGCCGCCGACCAGCGAGCCCTGGTAGTCGAGCCAGTCGCCGACACCGTCGAAGTCGAGGTCGACCGCGCCCTCGTCCCGGTCGCTCAGCCCGTCGCCGTCGGCATCGTCGTCGCGTGCGTTGTTGATGCCGTCGCCGTCGATGTCCACGTCCGCCACGCCGTCGCCATCCACGTCTGTGGTCAGCTCCGTGCGTGAGGCGATGCCGTCGTTGTCGTCGTCGGTGTCGAGCAGGTCCAGGACGTAGTCGCCGTCGAGGTCCGGGCCGGCGTCGAACTCCCCGCCGTCGACGAGGGTGTCGCCGTCGGTGTCGGGGTCCTCAGGATCACTGCCGAGCATCCACTCCTGGAGGTCGCTCAGGCCGTCGTTGTCCCGATCGTCGTGCTCGTTGTAGCCGTCGCAGTCGTTGTCTTCGCCGTCCCAGCGCTCGAGCGCGTCGGGGTGGGTGGCCGGATTGGTGTCGTCGCAGTCGTCGGCGATGGCGTAGCCGTCGGCGTCCTGGTCGTCGTCGCGGCCGTCGCAGTCCTGATCGTAGCCGTCGTACCAGACCTCGCGGGCGTCGGGATGGATGTCGGCGTCGAAGTCGGCGCAGTCGCCGCCGCCGTAGACCTCGTCGTCGTATCCGTCGCCATCCCGATCCCACTCGGAGAAGCCGTCGCAGTCGGTGTCGAAGCCGTCGACGGGGTCCTCGACCGCGCCCGGGTACACCGTGGCCTGGGCGTCGTTGCAGTCGGTGCCGCCGGCCTCTTCGGCCACCCAGCCGTCGCCGTCGACGTCCACGACGTCGGCTCCGTCGCAATCGGCGTCGATGCCGTCGTACGGGATCTCCTCGTTGCCGGGGTGGCGCGCGGCGTTGTAGTCGTCGCAGTCCGAGCCGCCGTGATCCCAGGCGATGAACCCGTCCTTGTCGCGGTCGTAGTCGTTGCGACCGTCGCAGTCTTGATCGATTCCATCGTACCAGATCTCCAGCGCGCCGCCATGAATGGTCACGTCCTCGTCGTTGCAGTCGTCACCGCCCGGCTCGAAGGCCGCGTTGTGGTGGTCGCCGTCCTGGTCGTAGTCGCTGGAGTTGGAGCAGTCGGCGTCGATGCCGTCGTACCAGCGCTCGGTGGCGCCGGGGTGGACCGCGGGGTCGGCGTCGTCGCAGTCGCCTCCGCCGGTCACGCTGGCGCTGTAGCCGTCGCCATCGACGTCGACGATGTCGCCGGCGAGGCAGTCCTGATCGATCCCGTCGTAGGGGATGTCGGTCTCGGCGGGGTTGATGGCCGGGTCGGAGTCGTCGCAATCGACGTTGTCGAAGAAGCCGTCGCCATCGTCGTCGGCCACATCCGCGTCGGGACCGCCGAACGCGCCGATGTCCGAGCGGCTGCCGTCGGGATCGAAGATGCTGGCGCTGCCAGTGTCGATCGCCGGGCTGCCCTCGGCCAGAAACAGGCTGTCGTCGGCCTCATCGCCGTCGGCCGAATAGGACAGAAAGAGCGGGTCGGCGCTGACGTTGCCGCTGGTACCAGTGGGGTCGCTCCAGCCATTCCAGTCACCGCCCGAGTTGTCCCAGACGAGGTTGTTGTACCGGTCGGTGGTCGCGGCCGTGCCATAGGTTGCGCCGCCGTCCACGGCGCTGGAGAAGATGTTGTTCACAAGCGACAGGGTGGCGGCGGTGTAGAGGTGCCCTCCGTTGCGGGCTCCGTCGTTTCCGGCGAAGCTGTTGTTCACCACTTCCAGATCGGCCGCGCCGTGCAGATAGGCGCCGCCCCCGTCCTGCGTGGCGACGTTGTCGGTCACGCGCAGATTGGTGAGCACGGCGCTTATGTCGGCGTCGATCAGCGCGATTCCGCCGCCGTTCCGGGCCTGGTTGCCGTGGAGATAGGACCGGGCGATGCTCACGACCTGGGTGCCGCTGGTCGCGACCCCACCGCCGTAGCCGCCGGCCGTGTTGCGGAAGAAGTGGGTCTCCCACAGCGCGATGCTGGCGCCGGTCGCCCACACGCCTCCACCCGACTCGTCGGCGTCGTTGGCGTCGAAGCGGCAGGAGCTGATCGAGGACTCACCCTGAAGCGCCATCGCGCCTCCGTTGCCGAGCTGCGCGCTGTTGTCCTCGAAGACGGTGCCGGTCACGGTGAGCTCCGCATCGCCGGCAATGGCGCCGCCATCGCCCCCGCGGGAGAGGTTCGAGGAGAAGGTGCCCCCATCGAGCTGAAGCTGTCCGGCCCCGAAGATCGCGCCGCCGTCGGTGTCGGCGCCATTGGCCGAGAAGCTGCTTCCCGACGCGTCGAACTCGGCCGAGCCCGCCATGAAGACGCCGCCGCCGCTGGTGGAGGCGTCGTTGTTGGTCCAGGCGCCGCCGTCGTCGGTGAAGGTGGTGGCGCTGCCGAGCGCGAGCGCGCCGCCGTCGGCCGCGTCGTTGCCGGTGAAGACGCAGGCGTCGCAGGTGGCGGAGGCGCCGTCGGTGAGGTTCAGCGCCCCGCCCTTGGTGTCGGCGAGGTTGTCCTCGAAGCGTACCGAGGTGAACGCGGCGCTGGAGGCGCCGGACAGCGCGAAGACCCCCCCGTCCCAGGCCACGTTTTCGGAGAAGGTCGAGTCGTCGACGCTCGCCGTCGAACCATCGCCCAGCCACGCCGCGCCGCCCCCGAAGCCGCCGGAGCGACCGCTGGCCACCGCGCCGCTCACCGAACTCGACATCAGGGCCAGGTTGCTGTGATCGGTAAGGTAGAAGCCGACGCCGTAGCTGTTGCGGCCGGCGGGATCGGCCAGCACCAGGTCGGTGGCGGTGAAGTCGGCGTTGTCCAGGTACGCGAAACCGCCGTGGGCGCTGGCCGACGGCCCGGTCGCGGTCACGCTCAAGAGGGTCAGGCTGCTGCCATCCTCGGCGTAGATCGCGCCGCCGTACGTCGCGCTGCCGCCGGTGAGGGTCAGGTCGCTCGCCGAGACCGCGGCGCCGCCGGTGGCGTAAAGGTGGGCGCCATAGGCCGCGCTGGAGCCGGTGATGACCACGCTGTCGAGATCAAGCTCGCCGCCGTCGACGTAGATCGCGCCGCCTCGCGCCGTGGAGTTCCCGGCCGACACGATGGTGACCCCGAGCAGGTTCAGCTCACCGTTTTCCAGGTGCACGCCCGTGGCCCCGTAGGGCTGGATCTCCAGGTCCTCCAGGTGACACACGCGGCCGCTGCTCATCGTGACCACGTCGTCCGAGCTTCCGGGCGCCAACACGGTCCCTCCCGAGCCCACGCCGACACCGCGGATGGTGATCGATCGTGTGCCGAAGTCGATCGCCTCGGTCCACGTGCCCGCCGGAATCTCGATTACGTCGCCGTCGACGGCCAGATCGATGGTGTCCTGGATGGTGTCCGCGTCAACCCCGACGACGAGAGTGGCGGCCGTGGCGCGGGCGTAGATGAGCAGGAGCATGACGGCCAATCGGTCAAGGGGGAGAAAGCTTGAGAGCGCCCGACCCCATAGCTCGGGAGTGCGGCCGAGGGCTCCCCCGCCGGCCCCGCGCCAGGACACTCGCGATGATCAGGCCGCCGCCGCCGCCGGAGCTCCCGGCCTGGCACCCACATCCACCCGGCTCGCCGAGCCACTCGCCGGCGTTGTAGGCGGCGATCCCGGTGTCGGCGGTGTCGGAGGCGGTGTCGCCGGGATCGGCGCTGTCCGCGGTGTCGACCGAGTTGGCGGTGTCGCCGGCGCCGGTATCCGCGGTGTCGCCGCCCGCGTTCGTCGAGTAGTCCACGCGGACCTCGTCGACTTCGGCGCGGCCGACCCCCACGATCGAGATGCCCTGGAACGCGCCGAGCGCGCAGCTCTGCTCGGGGCCGCCGTTCCAGGAGGCGAGGACCTTGGTCCCGTCCCAGGTCATGGAGAGAGAGCCCCAGGTGCCTGGTTCTGGCCGTGTCGCGACACGACCGATCACCGAGGCGCCGTCATCCAGCGCGTCGACGAACACCGTCAGATCGACCCCGTCGCGCACCAGCGCGGCGGTACCGAAGCCGCCATCAGACCACGCCGCTTCGTTCATCACCAGCGCCGGGTGCACGTCGGTCGACGCGTCGGCCAGCGTGCTGTCGTCGACGCTCGACGCGAAGCCGACGCTGTCGAGCATCGTGTACACCGCCTCGAATCCGAGCGGCCCAAGGCTCACGTCGAGGCCGCTGAGCCGGGTCGCGTCCGGGGAGAGCTCCGCCTCGCGCGTGAAGGTGAGTCCGTCGGCGCTGGTCGCGGAGCCAGACGCGCCGGTCGTCGGCACGCTGTACCAGAGGCGCCAGAGCCCGTCGCCCTCGAAGAGCATCGACGGGTCGCCGAGCCCCGGCGCGTCGAAGCCCGGGCCCGGGGCCAGCGCCACGGTCGGGAAGTCGAAGGACACGCCGTCGTCCGACTGGGTGCGCCAGATCGAGCCCCCGTCGGTGTAGTAGAGCACCAGGGACGTGGCCTCGACGATGGCGGTGGGCTCGTTCGCGCCGGGGAGGGAGAGACCCTCCACTCGGGTCCAGGTCCTGAGGTCCGACGACCGTGCCGCGTGGACCGCCGAGGCGCCGGCGCTGTCCACAGCCCCGTACAGCATCCACCACTCACCGTCGAACTCGACGACGTCGGGGTCACGGATGCCCCCCGACTCGTCGCTCATCGGGCTCAGCAGCGGCGCGGCGTCCGGCACCATCTCCAGCTCGGCGGCGGCGAAGGGCGCCGCGTCGGTGCCGAAGCCGATGCTACGCGCGCCGGTGTAGTCCACGCTCAGCGTGCACGTGTCGGACAGAGACACTTCGAATCGGTCGCCGGTCGCGAGCCGGGCGCGTGCGGTCAGCTCGAAGGTCAGTACGTCACCGAGGTCGAGGTCGGCCGCCGTGTCCTCCAGGACGAGCACGCCACCCTCCACCGTGCCGCCGACCCAATCGCCGCCGTCGGTGGCGAAGGAGCTGGCGGAAGACGCGGCGACGGCGGCCGAGACGAGAAAGAGCATGGCCGCCCATCGGTCACCGGCCGGAAAGCTTGAGCGGCACCCTACCCTCGCACCAACACCCGCTCGGCCGCGCGCAACAGCGCATGGTGCACCGCATGTCCGCCTCGCGACGCGGTCATCCGCGCCCGGGGCCGGCCGGGCAGGAGCGCGAGGTCGCCCAGCGCGTCCAGGGCCTTGTGGCGGACCACCTCGTCGGGCGCACGCTGACCGCCCTCGTTGAGCGCGCCCACGTCGTCGAAGACCAGGGTGTTGTCCAGGCTGACGCCGCGCACCATTCCCGCGGCGCGAAAACGCTCGGCGTCGGCCTGGAAGCCGAAGGTCCGCGCCCACGCGAGCTCTGACCCGAAGCGGGACAGCGGGTCGCCCGCCCAGCGTTGGGCGCCGATCTGGGGGTGCGAGAACGACACCGACACGTCGAGCGTCAGTGTGGTGGCCGGCTCGAGCATCGCGAAGGCGGCCGGGGTTTCGATGCGCACGGGCTCCGACACACTCCACCAGCGGGCGGGCACCGGCTGCGCCGTGCGCCCTGCCCGTGCCAGCGCGCCGAGCCATTGCAGGGCACCCCCGTCGAGGATGGGAAGCTCGTCGCCATCGAGCTCGACCCGCAGGTTGTCGACGCCGGCGGCGAGGGTCGCCGCGAGGAGGTGCTCCACCAGGACCACGCGCACGCCGCCGCCGCCGAGGGTGGTGGCCAGCGTCGTGTCGATCACATGCGCGATCGTCGCTGGAAGCTCGATACCGTCGAGTAGGAAGACCACTCCGCTGTCGGGAGCTCCGGGCCGCAGCCGCGCCCGCGCCGGCGCGCCGCTGCGAAGCGCGGTCCCCGAGACCTCGACCGGTCGTGCCACCGTCGCCTGCTCGATCATTTCGGTGCGGGTCCGGGGAGGCCGCCGACGAGGTCGCCGACCGCGACGCCATGTGCCGCGAACCAACCCTTGTTGGCCTCGACTGCGTACATCGCCGGCTGGTGCGACGGGGTCAGCGTGGTGTCGAGCGGCTCGAGGTCGGCGATGGTGACGATGACGCCCTTGGCGTCGCAGAAGGCGATCGACAGCGGGGTCGGCGTGTCCTTCATCCAAAAAAACCGAGGCGACGCCGCCGGGTACGCGAAGACCATCCCGGCGTCGGGGGCGAGGTCGGTGACCCCCATCAGGCCGGCGGCGCGCTCCTTCGGGGCATCGGCCACCCGGACATGCAGCACGTGCGTGCCGAAGTTGAGGTCGCGGGTTTCGGCCGGATGGGCCCCGGCGCAGCCGAGCAGAAACAGCGCGGTCATCGCGCGAAGAGTCCCTTGCCGGTAAAGCCGACGACCGCGGCGCCGCCGCTGGTGAGCACGCGCCCCTGGGGTGTGCGCTGGAGCAGGCCCTCGCGGATGAGGAAGGGCTCGTAGACCTCCTCGATGGTGTCCTGCTCTTCCCCGATGGCGGCCGCCAGGTTGCTGAGCCCGACGGGACCGCCGTCGAAGCGGAAGGCGATGCTGTGGAGGATGCGCCGATCCATCGCGTCGAGCCCGCGTTGGTCGACCTCGAGCCGCTCCAGCGCGTGCCGGGTGAGGGCCATGGTGATCTGCCCCTCCGACTCGATCTGGGCGAAGTCGCGGAGCCGTCGCAACAGCCGGTTGGCGATGCGGGGCGTGCCGCGCGAGCGGCAGGACAGCTCGGTCGCGGCGTCGTCGTCGATGTTCAGGCTCATGCGCTCGGCGCTGCGAAGCACGATGCGCTTGAGCTCTTCGGGGGTATAGAAGTCGAGCACCGCGGCGATGCCGAAGCGAGCGCGCAGCGGGCTCGTCAGCATTCCTGAGCGGGTGGTGGCGCCGATGAGCGTGAAGCGCTGGAGCGGAATCCGCACGCTGGACGCCCCGGGGCCGGAGCCCATGACGATGTCGAGGTGGAAGTCCTCCAGCGCGGGGTAGAGGATCTCCTCGACGGCGCGGTTGAGCCGGTGGATCTCGTCGATGAACAGCACCTCGCGGGGGCCGAGGTTGGTGAGGATCGCGGCGAGGTCGCCGCCCCGTTCGAGCGTCGGGCCGGCGGCGGTGCGCATCGTGACGCCGAGCTCTTCGGCGATGATGTTGGCCAACGAGGTCTTGCCGAGCCCGGGCGGCCCGCTCAACAGCACGTGATCGAGCGCCTCGCCGCGTTGGAGCGCGGCGCGGACGTAGATGCGGAGGTTCTCCTTGATTCGCTCCTGGCCCACGTACTCGTCCAGGCGTCGGGGCCGGAGCGCCGGGTCCGGGGCCTCGGTCTCGGTGGGATCGACAAAGCGGGTCACCCGGGCGGCATATCCCGACAGGAGCTATGCTTGGTGGGTGCCCGACGACAAGCCAGCACCCGCCGCCGGCGCCATGCGCGCGGTGGAGAGCGCCGCCCACGCCGCTCTCGATGGGGTGGAGCGGATTCTGTTCGGGGCGGTCGGCGGAGCCGAAGACGCGGTCCGTGAGCTCGAGGCGGAGAGTGCGCTGGATCGGGCCCGGCGGCACTACGGGGTCGCACCCGCCGAACCCACGGCGACCGCGCACGCGGAAGACCCCGTCGCCCGCGCCCAGAAGCAGCTCGACGAACTCAAGCGCCTCCGCGCGGAGCCCGCTGACGATGCCCCGACGCCGGTGCGAGTCAGGACGCTATGAGCGGCCCACCCTTGATGACTCTACCCGCCCTGTCGCTGTATGGCGAAGCGAACTGGTCCCGGCTCGTCGAGCGGGTCCTCGCCCGCTCGTGGCACGTCGTCGCGTCGCTCGACGAACTCGCCGAGGGGCGACTCATGGCGCGAACGCTCCTGCCCGGAGTGCTCGACGAGCCGCTCCTGCTCGGTCTCGTCGACGGACAGGTGCGCGGTTGGTCGGGGGTGTGCACCCATCGGGCGGCCATCCTGGAGCCGCACGGCGAGGGGGCCCGCTGCCCGTACCATGGCCGCCGATTCACCCACGCCGGGCGTTGCGTGAGCGCGCCGGGCTTCGAGCGCCCGGGTCCCCAGGACCATCTGCGCCCGGTGTCCATCGCCACGCTCGGGCCGCTCATTTTTGCGGCCGTCGACCCCGCGATGCCGTTTGCTTCGCTGTTTCCGGAGGAAACCCTGGCGTGGTTGCCCCGGCTCCCCGCGCCGCCCGACCCCCTCGGCGAAACGAGCTTCGAGGTCGAGGCGCACTTCCTCCTGTACGTGGAGAACTACCTGGAAGGTCTCCACGTCCCCTTCGTCCACCCCGGGCTGACGGCCGCGCTGGACCTCGGCGACTACCGCGTCCGCTCGGCCGGCTGGTCGAGTGTCCAGGTTGGCACCGCGCGGGCGGACGGGCCGACCCTTCGCGCCCCCGAGGGGCCGATCGCGGCGGTGTGGGTCGGGCTCTTCTGCACCACGATGCTGAACCACTACCCGTGGGGGCTCTCCGTCAACATCGTCGAGCCGCTCGGCCCCGGCCGCACCCGCATCCGGTACCGCCGGTGGGTGCGCGACGCGGCGTTGCTCGAAAAGGGCGCCGGCGGCGCGCTGGTCCAGGTGGAAGCGGAGGACGGCGCCATCGTGGCGCGGGTGCAGCGCGGGGTGCGGAGTCGCCTCGCGCGTCCGGGTCGGTACGCTCCGAATTGGGAAGACGGGCTGGGGCACTTTCATCAGCGCCTTGCGGAGCTGTTGGCGTCGCCCGGAAAGGATGGTGGCTTCGGTGGGACTTGAACCTACGACACCGCGGTTATGAACCGCGTGCTCTAACCAACTGAGCTACGAAGCCGGCGGGCCGCCTTCTATACGCAGCTACCGGCTCCGGCAAGGCTCAAGCGAGGTAGCCGAGGCGACGGAGGGCGTCCGGGAGCGCGAGGCGTTGGTGAGCACACTCCACGAGCGCATGATTGAGCTGCGGGCGCGTGATGAGGCCGAGCTCCACGTAGAGCATGCCGATGGTCCGGCGACGGAGGGAGTGTGAGGGAGGATGGGACATTGGGAGCTCGCGGTGCACCAAGCGGATCGGCACCGGGCGTCCTTGGGTTGAGTCCGCGCCAGTACGTAGTCCGATATCGCGGGTCACGGCTGGGCGCGCGGTCCACCGTGGCGCAGCATCTCCCCTTCCGCGAAGAAGACCACCATCTCGGCGATGTTGCACGCGTGATCGGAGATGCGCTCCAGGTGTCGCGACACACTCGCCCATGCGAGCGTGCGTTCGAGCTGGTCTGGATGATCCTTCGCGAGCTGGATCAAGCGCCGCAGGTGTTGGTTGTGGAGGGTGTCGATGGCGTGGTCCGCGGTGATGACCGCGCGCGCCTCGGCGCCATCCTTGTTCCCGAGCGCGCGCATCACCCGCTCGACATTGGCCACGACCGCAGCAGCGATCTCCACACACTCCGGCTGCACCTCGATGCCGACGCTCGTGGTGAGCTCGATCGACCGCTCGGCCACGTGGCCCGCGAGGTCACCCATCCGTTCCATGTCGACCACACTCTTGAGGGCGGTCATCACCAGGCGAAGGTCCTCTCCGACCGGCGCGCGACGGGCGAGCAGCGTCACGCATTCGTAGTCGAGCTCGACTTCCGCACGGTCAAGCTCCCGATCTACCTGCATGACGTTGCGGGCGAGGGCGGGGTCGCGCTCGAGCAGGGCCCGGGAACCGTCCCGGACCATGTGTTCGGCGCGCGCCCCCACCCGGGCGAGCCCGGTCGCGATCGCCTGAACCTCGCGTTCGTACTGGGCGTCGAGATGCGGTGTCTGCATCCTGACAATGTACTTCAATCCCCGAGGCGACGCAGCCCCAACGCCATCAGGAGCGCCTGTGCCATCAGCATGCCCGTCGAAAAGACCAGCGGCGTCAGGGCCTTGCCGACGCCCTGAAGTAGAACCAGGAGGCCCTCGCATGACCCCTGTTTCCTTGCCGCCGCACCCGATGGACCCGGCCGCCGTCACACGCGTGAGAAGATATCGGGGTTCTCGGTGGAGAGCTTCATGAGCTCGGTGGGGGTGATCTCGGGCGTGCGCTCCGCGGCGCATGAGTCGACGAAGCTCTGTCGGAAGGACTTGCCGAAGCCCTGCTTGAACCCCTCGGTGAAGCCCGAGCAGGCCAGGAGGGGCAGGCCGACGACACCGCGAACAGGACTCTCAAAGGAGACATGGGCGATTCTGTAATGGTTGCGACCCGCATCCCCGCCGCGCGCGTGGGGCCGACCCGTGCGCCTGGGCACGCGCGTGGAGGACAAGGACGTGGTGCTTCACCACGACGGGGCGTCGTTGACGCGTTCGTAGGGGCGCGGCGCACGGCGCTCATCACCCTGCCAACGCCAGCCTACCGCTGCCAACGCTGGCCTAGTAAAAAAACCACCACCTGACGATTGGACTGGGTTAGCGGGGGCGTCGCCTTCCAACCTATCGCTTCCGGAGCCAACCATGAAGATCGTCGTCCGTTCGTTCGCCCTCTCGGCCGTACTGTTCACCTCTACCCATCTCGCGTTCGCGCAGGTGCCCGGAATGCCTGCTGGCGGTCTGTCTGTCCCCAAGGCGCCCGAGATGCCGAAGATCGGCTGCGGGGTCGCCGCTCCGGACTACATTGTCCTCCTCCCCGGGGCCGGCGCCATTCTGTCCACCACGGTGACGCTCGAGAACGCGCGCACGCAGTTGTACCGTTCGTCGATCTGCATGGTCGCGGCACAGCGTGACCTCATGATCGCGCTCGACCTGAAGGAGCTTGGCGAAGCGTGGAGCGCCAAGGTGACGAACCTGTCCGGCACGTCGTTCAACGCCGAGAGTCAGGCCGCGCTACTCGTGGCCGCCAGCGACCCAGCGCTCAACGAGGCGCTGACCGCAGCCGCTGCAAACGTCGGCGCGGTGTCTGACGAGCAGAAGAAGGCCATTCGTGCCGCCGATCTCAAGCGCCTCTCCGCAGCGCTCGCGCTCGGCACGCTCGCCGTGGACCTGGGGCGCATGATCGTGGACATCGGCATGATCGTAAAGAAGGTGCAGGACGAGGATCCGACGCTCCTGGAGGAGCTCTTGAAGAACCGGATCGGCATCGAGACGATCGTGCTCTGGCCGGACCAGGTCAAGGGCATCGTGGCCAGCGCGAAGTCCTTCGGATCGGCAGCCAAGGAGACCGGCAAGGTCGTCAAGGTAATCTACAAGAAGGCCAAGATTGATCCGCCCAAGGCCGCGGAAATCCAGGAGAGCCTCGCCGCTTCCGGCGACGAATAGCGCCCCCCCGCGCCGGTCCGCCCGCCCGGAACGCGGATGGACCGGCACGTTCCCGCATACGACACTATTTGGAGCCTCCCCATGGTCCGCATCTCTTCCATCGTGCTTTCGGTGATCTCTCTTCTGCTCGCCGCTCCCTCGCCCGTCTGGGCAGCGGAGGTCGCGCTCACCGGCAAGGGCGAAGCCAGCTACACCAGGAAGAAGGATGCGATGAACGCGCGTGAGGATGCGATCGAGGAGGCCACGAAGCAGGCTGTCCGCAAGTCCTTGACGCAGTACGTGACTCCCGAGGTGTTGAGCGCCAAGGCGGACGACGTCGAGGAGTTCCTCGAGACGGCGGTCGCCATGGTCAAGCGCACCGAGATCGTGAAGGAGGACGACGACGGGAAGAAGTATTCCGTCATCCTCAAGGCCTACGTCGACGAGGACACGCTCAAGAGCAACCTGGAGTCCTCCGGGTTCTCGATGGATGTCGCGTCGCGTCGGACCATCGCGGTACTCATCGAGGAGTACTTCGCGGGTGACGCCAAGCCCGCGACGGGTCCGGTCGTGGCCGAGGAGGTCTCGCTCAGCACCGTCGACTACAGCAAGGACTCCAGCTACGACCAGAAGAATGACGTGTCTGCCTCGGCATCGTCGAAGTCCGCGAACGACTCGTCGTCTCGTGAGGCCGCCTATGCGGTGGGGTACAGCGGTGCCGCCGCCGCGGCGAGCCGCTCCAGCAGCAGCTCGAACTCCTCGGCGAAGGCTTCGATGTCGGACAAGAGCACCGTGAGCTCCAACGACAGCGAGGCGTTCAGTTCGATGAACCTCTCCATCAAGAAGTACTTCCCCCCTGAGGCGCTCAAGCAGCCGCGGCCCGATCCGTCGTCCGCTGCGGCCATCACCAAGCGCCTGATCGCGCGTGACGCTCGCCTTGCCGACGCCAAGGTGGTGAGCGAGATGCGTCAGCAGTTCGTCGGCGCCGACGGTCTGTTCATGACCGGGATCGCCGACCCGTCGGCTTCCGCCAAGAAGGCCATGGAACTCGGCTCGAAGTACGCGAGCGACGCCATCATGCTCGGCGTGACCGCGATCGTCTACAACGGTGAGCAGGATGGAGCGCACACCGCGACCGCCACGCTGGCGATCCGGATCGTAGATACCGTCACCGGCGACATCGTGGCGTCCGCCGTTCGCTCCCAGTCCGGCACCGGACCCGACTCCCAGACCGCCGCCAGCGAGGCCGGTCGCCGCCTCGGAGATCTCCTCGGTCAGGACCTCGGCGACCAGCTCTTCACCTACTGGAAGAAGCGCGACGAGAAGGGCATCGAGGTGACGGTCCGCATTGTCGGCGTGACCTCCACCGCGGTCAAGCTCGCCGCTTCGGACGTCCTGTCGGCGACGAAGGGGGCCGAGGGCGTGGCGGAGCGCGTGTTCGACCGCGCCAACGGCGTGCTCGAGTTCGTGGTCACGACGAAGCGTCCGCTGAACGAGTTCAAGTCGGACCTGCTCCGTGGGCTCTACCGCGAGGACGAGTTCAAGAAGCTCGAGGAAGAGATGTCCATGGGCGCGAACGTCAATCTGAAGCTGGAGCAGTAGGAGGATGCGGCTCGCGCTGTGGGCGTTCCTGGTTCTCTGGGCGTCCGTGGCGGAGGCGTCCGACTTCGCGTTGCGTCCGCTTCCGCGTGTCCTCTGGGTTCCGCAGGCGCGGAGCGCTCTGCCGTCGTCGTCCGTGGAAGCGTTCGACGTGGAGGCGATGGCGCGGCTTGATGCCGCGCTTCGAGTCGCTTTTCCGGAGGCTATGACGGCGGGAAATGTCCGCGCCGGCGGTTCCACCATGGAGCGGGAGCTCAAGGATCTGCTTTACGTAGGCGCGTCCGTGTCGCGGGCGCAGGTGGTGACGACCCGCTACGGGACCGAGAAGACATCCTGGACGCTGTACCTCACCGGCACCGTGTTCGTACTCAACCTCGGGACCGGGGAGACGGTGGCGGCTCGCTCCCTCACGGCGGTGGTGCCCGTCGAGAAGCTGGGGTCGGCGCCGGACCGACCGGATGCCTCGACGCTCGATGACATGGTTAAGCGTGGTGCCGCGGTTCTCGCCGAGCAGTCGGTCGGTGAGCTCAAGGACGGACTGAAGCCGGGCATCGTGCAGGCGGAGGTCGTCGGTCGCGTCGGTGACGACGTCGTGCTTGCCCGGGGGCGCAAGGACGGTGCCTACGTTGGAGAGACCCTTCGTGCGGACGACGGAACGACCGTGCGCATCGCCTCCGTTTCCGACGGCGTCAGCCGAGCGCGGGTCAGCGGCAAGACCGCTCCCGCCGTCGGCGCGCGCGTCGAGCGCCTCGGTACCGTGCTGCAGGGCGGCGATGCGCCGCGCCTACTCGTCACGTCGGGCGCCGCGGACGCGGTCCTCGCTTCAGGGGTGACGGGTGCCAACCTGAACGGTTGGGTCGGCGACGCGCTTGCGCGAAAGGGCTACATCATGTTGCCGTCCGGTGTCGAGCTCCTCGCCGCACAGCTCGCGGAGAGCCGGACGGTCGACGTGGCGTACGAGGCGCTCGTGGGCGCTCAGGCGGTGCCGGATATCCTTGTCGTTCCCTCCGTCCGTAGCGTCCGTGTGACGAGGACGTACGATGAAGCGACACGCTCCACGACGCTCGACTACGAGGCGGTCGTTCAGGCCACGTTCATCGATGTGCGGTCCGGAAGCGTGCTCTACAGCGCGGAAGGCCTCCAGAAGAGACAGGACTATGTCCAGGAGGGCGGGCGCCAGATCGCGGAAGAGGATCGGATCCCGGCGCTCGTCAAGGACGCCACGCTCACGCTCGCGGAGACCGTGTCCCAGCGGTTCAAGCCGCGCGAACGAGTGGCTCCGCTCCAGAGCGGGGGGGCGAAGGAGATCGAGTGGCGGCTCGACGTCGGTGGGTTCGGACCAGGGACCCTCGTCGAGGTGCTGGATAGAGGTCCGTCCTATCGGTCCGCGGGCGGCGCCGACCTTGGAACGCTGGACGCGGTCGTCGGTACGGCGCGCGTCGTGCGGGCCGATGCGAAGCTGGAGGTGGCTTCGGTCATAGCCTCGTCGAAACCGGTCTCCGGCGCCATGCGTGTGCGTGCGGTGGCGGGAGGCTCCAGCACGGACGACCGTACCGTCCAACTCGGAACCGTGCGCGTGGACAGCGCGCCGTCCGGTGTGGACTACGAGGGCGCTGCGCGCGCCAGCCTCTACCTCAGCGACAAGCTCCGCGCGGCGGTCACGGGCTCCGAGCGGGATGCCGTACGAGCGTTCCAGAAGGTGCTTGCGGACAGCGGTGCCTTCGAGCCGGGCTCCACGATCGCCGACGGCAAGGTGGCCACCCACCGCCTCGACATCGCCGTCAGCGTGGAGGCCCCTGCTTCGACGGTTAAGACGGCCGGCAAGAAGCAGGTCTACGAGCGCAAGGTCAAGGTGACGCTCGTCGGAACGCTCGTTGACGTCGCCACGGGTGAACCCGTGAAGTTGATCACATCCAAGGGAGAGGAGAAGACGAGCGCCTCGTGTTCGCTAGAGCAGTCGTGGTCCGCCGCCGTCCGTGACGGCCAGTATGCACCCGGGTTCGCTCCCGAGGACACGGCGGCGCTCGTCTCACAGGTGACAGGCCTCGCTACCGCGGATCTGGCGCGTCGTCTGCGTGCGATGGCAGACCGCGGGCTTGGAAGGCCCGTCGAGTAGCGTTGTGCTAGGCGTCGGAGTCTGACGCCTCGCGTTCCGGCTATCCGGTGTGCGCATGCCCGAAGGCAACGAACAGGACTCTCAAAGGAGACATGGGCGATTCTGTAATGGTTGCGACCCGCATCCCCGCCGCGGGACCGCCCCTCCGCGATGTTGAGCACCGCCGAGTCGGCGGAGCGCTGAAGCTGATCACCCAGCGGGGCCCGCCCGGTGGCGATTCTCAGAGCCGGGCAGCCGCGGGTTGAAGGAGGTGCGGCCCCCGCCCAAGCGCTGCCGCAGCCGAACCAACCCGTGGTCTGACGGAGTCCACGGAGCATTCGTACCTGGAACCTCGATCATCGACCGGTCGAGGTTCGAGCCGCGGTCATCGACCAGTGGGCCCGCGGACTTTGCGACCGCCCCGCCCGATCCGCGCGGCCGCTCGGCTCGTACGCCGACTATCTCCCTCGCGCGAGGTACACTCCGCCGATGGTGCGTCCTGAACACTCCGATCCCGACGAGGCGCGAGCCGGCGAGCGGTTGAAGCGATTTTGCGCCGAATCAACGGGTGTAAGTCCCGTCGGGGTAATCGCCGGAGAGCCCCGTAGCAGGCCCCAGGCGGAGGGGGAGACCCGTCCGGCCCGAGCGGGGCGTGAAGAGCCGTCTAAAGGGCGGGAGCAGGGCTTCGACTTCCTTGGCTGTCACCTGCACAAGCGCGGCTGGGGCGGCTACTTTCGCACGGGGAATGCGGCGAAGAAGTTCAACCGGGTGGACGAGTACGTGGCGGAGCGGCTCCCGGGCTTCCTCGTGAAGCGCAAGCGCCGAATCCTCCGTCCCGGACAAGCCTCCAAGTGGAACCAAGACTTCTTCCATGAGCACGGGTTGCATCGCCTGCACGGAGCCGTCCGCTACCCCGGCAAGAGCACAATGCCGCCCTCCGACAGACCGCCGGTAAGCCGTGTGCGGGAAATCCGCATGCACGGTTTGAAAGGGGGTTTTGACTCACAAGCCGGCGGCTTGCCGCCGGAAACGAGGTAAAATCTACCAATGCTGATCCTCCTTTTCGCCTGTACCGGTGCCGATATCGACACCGCCGCCCCCGAGGGCAGCGACGACACCGCCCACACCGCGGCCAGCCTCGGGGAGGCGCCGGTCATCGACGCCCTGGTGGTCATCTGGGACGAGCTTTCGCCGGGGGAGTTCCAGATGTATGCCGACGCGACCGTCTCGGACGCCGAGGGCGATCTCGTCGACGGTGTCGCGAAGTTCGACGTGGCCACGGGCGCCGGCCAGCCGATGGGGTTCGAGTACCCGATCCGCGCGTGCGCCGACGTTCGCGGCGCCTGCTGGACCGCTCCCACCCTCATCATCGAGATTCCGGAGGTGATCACGACCAACGATTACACCGTCGAGTTGTGGGTGATCGACGCGGCAGGGAACGTCTCGGGGGCGGCGGCCGGGTTTTTGCAGGGGGGGTGACCGCTGCCGGGCGTGGCCGCGGGGCGGTTCGGGGATTAGCCTACCGGCCGATTGGAACTCCGATGCGTGTGAGTCTGTTTGTGTGTACCGCCCTCCTCTTCGGCTGTGCGGGGCTGTTCGGCGGCACCGAAGGCGCCACCCCCGCTGAATGCGCCGATGGCCTCGACAACGATGGGGACGGCCTCTTCGATTGCGACGACACCGACTGTGCCGCCCAGGCCACCTGCGGCGACTTCGGCGATGCCGACGCCGACTCGGACTCGGACTCGGACTCGGACTCGGACTCGGACTCGGACTCGGACTCGGACTCGGACTCGGACTCGGACCCGAGCTACGAGGTGACGTGGAGCGGCGAGACCCTCGAACTGGCGATCGACAACGTCGGCGGGAGCACCGGCTTTGGCATGGTCGAGCAGGGTGGCGCAGGGTGGCGCGGCGAGGACTGTTGGGAATGGGGGATATGCCACGACGAGGTCGGGAACCGCGGCTTGAGCCTGGACGTGGTGGCCCATCCGGCCGACGTGTCCGCCAACCAGACCACACTGTTCGCGGAAACGCTCGTGGCGGACATCACCTACATGGTGAAGAACGAGGACGGCACCTGCGTGACCTGGGGGCAGGCCCCCGACTACTACGTCATGGGGATGGGGTGTGAGGAGCTCTGAACCCGCCCGCCGCTGCGCGCGGGCTCCCTCTCAGTCCCTACCGCGGAAGAAGGTCGGGATGTCGTAGTCTTCGCTGCGCAGGGTGTCGAAGCCGCTGCTCATGCCGCGACCCCCGCCCCGCGAGGGCGACGTGTTCGCATTGACCGCCTTGGCGATGCGCACTTCGGCCGGCACCGGCGGCGCGCCGCGCTGGCGTGCCTCCTGGAATCCTGTCGCGACCACGGTCACCCGGACCTCGTCGCCCATGGTCTCGTCGATGACGAGGCCGAAGATGACGTTCTCGTCCTCGGCCGTCTCCTCCGCGACCATCTGCGCCGCTTCGTTGACTTCGTAGAGCGAGAGGCTCGGCCCGCCCGTGAAGTTCAGCAGCACGCTGGTCGCGCCGGAGATGCTCAGGTCGTCGAGCAGCGGGGAGCTGATCGCGCGCTGGGCCGCGTCGACCGCGCGGTGCTGGCCGGCGCCCTTCCCGACGCCCATCAAGGCGCGACCCTTGTTGGCCATGATCGTGCGTACGTCGGCGAAGTCGACGTTGATGACACCCTGGTCGTTGATGAGGTCGCTGATGCCCTTGACGGCCTGGAACAGGACGTCGTCGGCCATCCCGAAGGCTTCGGTCATCAGGGTGCGTTCGGTGCTCATCGCGAGCAGGCGCTGGTTGGGGATGCTGATGAGCGTGTCGACGTGTTGCATCATCGCTTCCATGCCCTCTTCGGCCTGGCGGCGACGGCGACGCCCCTCGAAGGCGAAGGGCCGGGTGATGACCGCCACGGTGAGCGCGCCGATCTCGCGGGCGACCTCGCAGACGACGGGGGCCGCGCCGGTGCCGGTGCCGCCGCCCATGCCGGCGGTGACAAAGACCATGTCGGCGCCAGCAAGGAGCTCCGCGATCCGGTCGCGGTCTTCCAGCGCGCCTTCGCGGCCCACCTCGGGGTCGGCGCCGGCGCCGAGACCCTTGGTGAGCTGAGCGCCAAGCTGGAAGCGGCGCGGCGCGAGCGAGCGCTTGAGGTCCTGGGCATCGGTGTTCATCGCGATGAACTCCACGCCGTGGAGCCCGGCCCGGACCATGTGGTTCACGGCGTTGCCGCCGCCGCCGCCGACACCGACAACCTTGATGCGTGCGCCTACGAGTTCGTTTTCAACAATGTCGATCATGGGAACCTCTGCGGGGATTTGTCCGGCCTGCATGCCGGGGAGGGGGAGCGGGGTGAGAGAGACGGACGAAGGAAAGGGGGGGAGACTACAGGGGCGTGACGACCGCGACGCGGTCGGAGGCGAGGTCCACGCGGTGGGGGGCCCGAAGGTCGAGGCCTCGGGCGGTGAGCATGCTCAGGCGAGCGACACGTTGTTGTCCGGTGAAGCCGAGAAGGACCTCGCCACCGTTGCGAAGATAGAGTGTGTACCCGGTCTTTGCGTCGAAGTGCAGCTCGGAGATCTCGGCCTCGGCCAGGCCGCCCTGCGCCTTGCCGGCCGCCAGCCAGTCGAGCCCGGTGCGCACCAGCCGCCGGGCCAGCTCGGGCTGCGCGGTGACCAGGGCCGGATCGAGGCCGGAGAGGATCGGATGGTCCAGGTCCCCGGCGCCGGCGCGCGCAAAGAGCGTCCCGTCCGCATCGACGAGGTAGAGCCCGTCGAGGTTCAAGAGGGCCGCAGGAGAACGCTCCACGACGTCGATGACCACTGCGTTCGGGAAGCGACGTGCGGCGCGGGCGCTCTTTACCCACGGGTGCCGTTGGACCCCGGCCACCGCCGCCGTGAGGTCGAGCATCACCAGCGGTTCACCCTCAGGAAGCTTGGCCAGGTGCCGAAGCTGGACGACGTCGGCGCGGTGGTTGCCCACCACCTCCAGGCGCTGGTACCGGAGCCACGGCGAGCCGACGGCAAGCCACCCCACCGCGCCGAGGAGCGCGAGGGTGCCGACGACGGCAGCGGTGATCCGGACGTAGCGTCGCATGGAGGTAAGCCTGCAACCCGTTGGATACAGGATTGCGATTCTCTTGACAAGCCAAGAGGAGAACTTTTTTTCTCTTTGCGGCATCATCACGCCGCGAGCCATGGCGGCGCCGACGGCGCTCAGAGAAGGAGGCAGCGCTCCAGCCGCAACAGGGCCCGCTTCATGTCGAGCCCACCCGCGTAGCCGACCAGGCTTCCGTCCTTTCCGATCACCCGATGGCAGGGGATGACGATGGCCACCGGGTTGGCGCCGTTGGCCTGCCCCACGGCGCGGGGATTGCTCCCCACCCGGGCCGCAAGCTCGCTGTAGGAGAGCGTCCGGCCCCACTCCGTTTCGCGGAGCGCGGCCCACACCCGTTGCTGAAAGGGCGAGCCGCGCGGGTTCACGGGCACCGTGAACCGCACGGCTTCCCCGGCCCAGTAGCGCTGCAGCTCGGTCGCCAACTGGTCGAAGGTCGGATGCTGTCGCGGGCGGCCGTGCATCTCGACGCGCGCCCGCTCGAGCCCGACCAGCGCGCCGTCGTCATCCAGGACGGCCAGGAGCGGCCCGACCGGCGAGGCGAATTCACGTCGGAGGGGCTCCTTCACCACGCGCCTCTATCGCGCCGGGATAGCTCGTGGGGCGGAGGTCGGCCGGGGTGGGGCGCGGTCACCTGCCCTGGCGGCACGACCAGCGTGGACTACACCTACACGGTTAACTGAGCCCCCCTGGGGGTTTGATGAAGGTACTCGACAAGCGCGTCTACGTCGGTCCGAACCTGTACGCGAACTTCAAGGTCATTCGCATGACCTTGGAGCTTGGTCCTCTGGAAGATGCGCCCTCGGCTGCCATCCCCGGCTTCGTCGAGCGGCTGCTCCTGGCGCTGCCCTCGCTGCACGAACACGGCTGCTCCTTCGGTGACGCGGGCGGCTTCGTGCGGCGCCTGCGCGAGGACGGGGGCACGTGGATGGGGCACGTGATGGAGCACGTCGCCATCGAATTGCAGAACCTGGCCGGCGCTCAGGTGAGCTTCGGAAAGACGCGCGGCAACGGTGTCGTAGGCCAGTACACCATGGTCTATGAGTACGAGGACGCCTGGGTCGGAGAGCGCGCCGGTCAGCTGGCACTCCGGCTCCTGCACGCCATCCTGCCGGCGTCGCTCCGGGGGGACGCCGAGCCCGACCCGCTCTTCGATTTCGTCACCGAGCTGCACGCCCTGATTCGCGGCGCCGAAACCCGGGCGTTCGGCCCGAGCACCGCCTCCCTGGTCCGCGCGGCGGAGGCGCGCGACATCCCCTGGGTGCGGCTGAGCTCCGGCTCGTTGGTGCAGTTCGGCCACGGACATCGGCAGAAGCGCATCCAGGCCACGATCACCAGCGACACCCGGCACATCGCCGTCGACATCGCCGGGGACAAGGAACTCACCAATCGTATTCTCGGGGATCTCGGGCTGCCCGTGCCCCGGCAGGAGCAGGTGACCGCGGTCGAGGAAGCGGTGGAGGCGGCCCTCGGCATCGGGTACCCCGTCGTGGTCAAGCCACTCGACGCCAACCACGGCCGCGGCGTGTCTATTGGGCTCACGACGCCGGAGCAGGTCCGCCTGGCCTACGTCGGTGCGGAAGAGCACTCCAACACCGTGCTGGTGGAGAGCTTCATCGCCGGCTTCGACCACCGAATGCTCGTCGTCAACGGTGAGCTGGTCGCGGTCTCCAAACGGGTTCCCGGTCACGTCGTCGGTGACGGAGAGCAGGACATTGCCGCGCTGGTGGAGCAGGTCAACCGCGATCCACGCCGGGGGATCGGTCACGAAAAGGAGCTGACCCGCATCGAACTCGACGCGCAGGCGACGCGCCTGCTGGAGAAGGCCGGCCATACCGTCAGCACGGTGCTGCCCGCCGGCGAGCTCTTCTACCTGCGCAGCACGGCGAACCTGTCAACCGGCGGCACCGCCATCGATCAGACCGATGTCTGCCATTCCGACAACCGTGAGATGGCCATTCGCGCCGCGGCTGCGGTGGGCCTCGACGTGTGCGGCGTGGATTTTATCTCTCTTGACATCGCCCGAAGCTGGACGGACGTGGGGGGCGCCATCTGCGAGGTCAATGCGGCGCCGGGGTTCCGCATGCACGTGTACCCGAGCGAAGGAAAGAGTCGGGATGTGGCGGGTAAGGTCCTGGACATGTTGTTCCCCGTGGGCAGCAAGAGCCGCATCCCGATCGCCGCGGTGACCGGCACCAACGGCAAGACCACGACCACCCGCATGCTGGCCCACATCCACAAGCTCCGCGGCGAGACCGTGGGGATGACCACGACCGACGGCGTCTACATCGACGGGCGCCTGACCGTGTCGGGCGACATGACCGGGCCGGTCGCCGCCCGTATGGTGTTGACCGATCCGCACGTCACGGTCGCGGTCTTGGAGACGGCCCGCGGGGGCCTGCTGCGGGCCGGCCTGGGCTACCGCCATCCGGACGTCGCCGCCTGCCTCAACGTGGCCGCCGACCACCTCGGGGTCGGAGGCGTACACACCCTGGAGCAGCTCGCGGAGGTCAAGCGCATCCCGATCGACGTGGCCCGCGGCACCATCGTGCTCAACGCCGACGATGCGCATTGCCTCCAGATGGCGGAGGCGTCGGTGGCAAAGACGATCTGTTGGGTGACGATGTGCGGCGACAGCGCCCTGGTGCGAGAGCACATCCGGGCCGGCGGGCGGGCGGTGGCGCTGGAAGCCGGCATTAACGGTCAGATGATCGCCATCTACGACAACGGGGCGCACATGCCGTTGTTGTGGACCCACCTGATCCCGGCCACCCTCGAAGGCAAGGCACTGCACAACGTCCAGAACGCGATGTTCGCGGCCGCGATGGCCTGGTCCATGGGCGTTCCGTTGGAAGACATCCGGCAGGGGCTGCGCACCTTCGACAGCACGTTCTTCCAGGCGCCGGGTCGAGGCAACGTGTACGACCAACTCGGCTTCAAGGTCATCCTGGACTACGGACACAATCCCGCCGCCATCGACGCCATGTGCACCCTGGTCGATCGCCTGGCCGCCGACAACGGGCTGCGCCCTGGAGGCAAACGTATCGTGGTGGCGAGCGCTCCCGGCGATCGTCGCGATGAGGATGTATTTGGAATCGCGCGTCGCATCGCCGCGAGCTTCGACGTCTTCGTGTGCAAGGCTGACGACGATCGACGGGGCCGCGCCGAGGGCGAGATCACCGGAATGCTGGAGGGCGAGCTGCTCCGCAATGGCGTCCGCAGCGAGCAGATCGTACGACTCGAGTCCGAGGTGGCGGCCATCGAGCACGCGCTCGGCCGGGCCGCGCCAGGCGACATCGTGTTGGTCTTCGGCGACGAGATCACCCGCTCGTGGAAGCAGATCATCTACTTCGGCGGGCGACGACCGGCGGAGGCCACGACAACGCCCACCGGGCCGGCGTACGCCACCACGTCGCCGACCTCGGCGGTGGCGCGGGTTCGCCCCAAGGCCGACGCGCACCTGTCGGCCAGCGACGAGCGCGCCGCCCACGGCCACGTGCAGTTGCCGATCGTGCCGATCGAGCCCGGTCCGAGCGCGAACTTCGTGCGGGACGAACGTGGGGTGCGGCCGGTCCCGGACGAGGGCGGCGACTGAGGCCGCGTTAGGCCCGTCCCGATGTCCACCGTCCAGAACGCCCGCGGCACCCGAGACCTGCTGCCCGCGCAGATGCATGCCCGCCTGCACGTCATCGGGGTCATCCGCGAGGTCTTTGCCCGCTACGGGTTCGAGCCCCTGGAGACGCCCGCCTTCGAGCGTGTCGAGACCCTGACCGGAAAATACGGCGACGAAGGCGAAAAACTCATCTTCCGCATCCTCGAGCGCGGCGAGGGTGGGCGCGAGGGCAAGGCCGACCTGGCCTTGCGGTACGATCTCACGGTGCCGCTGGCGCGGGTGGTCGCGCAGAACGCGGCGTTGCCGATGCCCTTCAAGCGGTATCAGGTGCAGCCGGTCTGGCGTGCGGACCGGCCGCAGAAGGGACGTTTCCGTGAGTTCTACCAGTGCGACGCCGACATCGTCGGGGTCAACTCCCGCGTGGCCGACGCCGAGTGCCTGGCGGTGGCCAGCGACGCGCTGCGGGCCCTGGGGTTCACCGACTTCGTGTTGAAGCTCAACCACCGCACGCTGCTCAGCGCGATCGTCGCCGCCTCCGGTGCGGCCGAGCGCGAGGGCGAAGTGCTCGTCGCCGTCGACAAGCTCGACAAGATCGGCGTCGACGGGGTGAGCAAGGAGCTGAGTGCCCGTGGTTTCGATGACGCGGTCGTTTCCCGCCTCTGGGCCATCCTGGCGGCCCCTGGCGACCTCACTGCCGTCGAGACCGCGGTGGGCGAGGCCGCGGCGGCGCCGGCGGGTGAGCTGCGGCAGGTGCTCGCCCACGCGGCGGCGATGGGTGCGCAGAACGTCGTCTTCGACGCGACCTTGGCCCGGGGGCTCGGCTACTACACCGGCCCCGTCTTCGAGGCGATCATCACCGACGGCGGCGTCGGCTCGGTCGCGGGCGGGGGCCGGTACGACGGGCTGGTCGGGATGTTCAGCGGCCGCAGCGTGCCCGCGGTGGGCATCTCACTGGGCCTGGAGCGGCTCCTGGTGGTCATGGACGAGCGCGGCATGCTCCCCGGCGGGGGCACGCGGACGCGTGTTCTGGTGACCCGGTTCGCCCACGAGTTCGATGGTGCCTCGCTGAAAGTGGCCACGGCGCTGCGCGCGGCCGGGGTCGAGGCCGAGTGCTGGCTGGGTGAGCCGGGCGGACTCGGCAAGCAGTTCAAGTACGCGGCGGGGCGTGGGATCCCCTTCGCGGTGGTGCTGGGGCCCGACGAGGTGGCGGCCGGCGCGGTGGCGCTGAAGGACCTTCGGGACGGCCAGCAACGGGCGGTGCCGTTGGGCGAGCTGGCGGCCGCCGTCCGTGGCTGATGCGAACGACCCGCTGGCCGGGCGGGGGCACCAGGCGATCGCCGCCGCCTCGGTGCTCCGGGACGACGTGTTCATCGGCAAGGTGGCGCTGGTCACCGGGGGTGGCACCGGCATCGGTGTCGCGACGGCAAGGCAGCTCGGGAGGATGGGGGCGGACCTCGTCATCGCCTCCCGGAAGGACAGCAACATCGGCCCCGCGGCGAAGGGGCTGTCGGCGGAGCTCGGCCGGGAGGTGCTCGGCGTGGTGTGCGATGTACGCGATCGCGGCGCGATCGATGCGCTCGTGGCCGCCACCCTTGCGCGCTTCGGCCGGGTCGATCTGCTGGTGAACAACGGCGGGGGTCAGTTCTTCTCCCCGGCGGAAACGATCACGCCCCGTGGGTGGGATGCGGTGGTCGCGACGAACCTCACCGGGCAGTGGGGCGTGACGCAGGCCGTCGCCAAGGCGTGGATGTTGGACCACGGCGGTGCGATCTGCAACGTGACGATGTTGTCCCGCCGGGGTTTCCCGGGGATGGCGCACAGCGTCGCGGCGCGGGCGGGCATCGAGGCGCTCTCGCGCACGCTCGCGGTGGAGTGGGCGGGGCGCGGCGTCCGTGTCAACTGCGTGGCTCCGGGCCTCGTCGCCAGCTCCGGCTTCCGAAACTACCCGGAGGGCGTGGTGGACCTCCAGGCGTTCCAGCGGCGGGTGCCGCTGAAACGATTCGCGACGGCGGAGGAGATCGCTGCGGGCATCGCGTTCCTGTTGTCGCCGGCGGCGGCGTTCGTCACCGGGCAGGTGCTGACCATGGACGGCGGGCAGTCGCTCTGGGGCGACATCTGGCCCATCCCCGAGCCCGAGGGCGAGGCCGAGGTGCGCCTGCCCCGGGAGTGGTGGGAGGAGTAGAGCGGCCGCGTGGTGGCGTCGCCGTCAGGGCGGCGGCGCGGTCCGGCTTGCGCCGACCCATCGGTACGGAGTCCAGTCCCCCACCGGATCGCGGAGGCGCCAGATGCGCCCCACCCTGAGTACCGAGCCGACGGGGATTTCGTACGAGCCGACCCCGTCCGTCCGCACCCGAAGGAAGGCGTGGCCCCGGGGATCCACGCGGAGCGCCTCGTAATGGCTGAGCGGACCGATTCGGACGGAAATCTCAAGAAACTCCTCAGCTAACCAGGTCTTATGTCGATCCTTCAGGTACGCCTTTGCCTGCCATCCCAACACCCTCTGCGCGTCGGCGCCGCTGAGGTACAGATGGCGGAAGGCCTCGAGGTCCTCGGCCCGGCCGATTTCGTACAGGACCCGGCCCAGTTCGTCTTCGGTCATCGGCTTGCGACGATGCGGGACCGCGGCGCGCCGCTGTTCCGATCGCGTCAACAACCACAGCGCCAGGAGCACCGCGACGAAGAGAAGGAGGGTCTCTTGGCTCGGGGGTGACACGATGGAGCCTCAAGCAGAGGATAGCGCAGATCGCGTTGGCTTGGGACGCCGGGGGTTCTCGTGGCCCGCTGCGCCGGCCGTGGCCGTGACCCGCCGTCCGCCCAGCGCCCTTCTGACGCTGCGGAGGCGCCCGCGTACACCACGATCGAAGGGCGGCTTCGGCTCCGCGGGTCAGGCGAGCGCGGGTGGCTGACGTGGGCGACATCAGCTTCGTTGAAGCGTTGAAGCCACCCGGACGATCGGGAAGGCCGGGATCGCCGGAGGCTGACGGGTGCCGGCCCATCAGCGCCCTCGAAGAACAAGTCCTCGTCCGCGACGAGCGGCCCCGCGCCCGGACCCTGGAACAGCCTATCCGCGGAGTTCCCGTCGCCATCGACGTCGCCGGCGAACGGGATGTACGCCGTGAGCGGCGAATCGTTGCGCCACCAGGCGTCCGCGTCCGCAAGGGTGTACGCACCGGGTGTCGGGTCATGGAACACGGACAGGTCTTGTCGCACGGGACCGCCGTCCCACTCCCAGGTGAGAACGGCGAAATCGGGCACGTCGTCGTCGGAAAGGTCGTTGGAAGCCAGCGCGCCGGAGGTCCGGTACCGAGCACGTCGGTCGCGCTGCCCGCATAGAACTCGCAGTTGACCCCGGGTGTGCAGGGGCAAGAGAGCCCGTAGCAGGACTCCCCAGTGTCAGCGTCGCCCGGCGCCGGAACCGTCGGCGCCGGGCAGCCGATCAGCGCCGCCAGCGCGGCCGCCTCAGCACGAATGGATGTCCAGATAGCCGCCCACCGCGATGCCAAGCAGCACGTGGTCCGTCGCGCCATTGTAGCCCAGAAAGCCGAACCGAATGAGCACGCCCCAAAGGCGTCAGATTGCCTCGTCGAAGACCTCCCACCGGTCCTCACCCATGCGGCATCGTCGCGACCACCAACGCGGGGCCGGCACCCACCTTCTTCACCGCGCCGCGCACGCTCTCCACGTCCGCGCCGTCACAGGTTGCGGTCGCCAGGCCGAGGGCTGCCGCCAGGACCGCAGGCGACACCGCCAACTGCGGCGCGAACGGGCCCTCGTCGCCGTACCAGGCGACGACGAAGAGCACCGGCGCCTGGTGGAGCGCGGCGAGGTTCAGCGCTTCGGTGACGTTCCCGTAGCTGACCGATCCGGTGCCGAGGAAGCACACGGCGGGCTCGCCGCTGAGCGCGACGCCGACGGCCGTCAGCGCCCGCACCGACGGAGACTCTCCGGGGGGGACCACCTTGTAGGGCCGCGCCGCCGCGATGCGCTCGGGGTCGGCCCCGCGGAGGATTGCCGCCCCGCGCTCCCGACGCCCAGGAAACAGCCAGGCGCGCTTCGGCACGGCGGCGACGACGCCTTCGACCAGGGCCGCCACCCCGTGCACGCCGGACGCCGCGGGCTGGGCGTCACACCAACTGCGAAAGCGGCTGGGGCTGTCTCCGTTCACAGGATGTCCGCGAAGAGTCGCGCTGGATTCTCCAGGATCGCCTTGAGCGCGCTCACCGCGCGCGCCGCGACGGCACCGTCGATCACCCGGTGATCGAAGCTCGGTGACAGGTACATCATCGGCCGGATCACCACCTGGCCGTCGACCGCCACCGGGCGGTCGTGGATCTGGTTGAGACCGAGGATCGCCACCTCAGGAGTGTTCAGGATCGGCGTGGCGAAGCGCCCGCCGATGTTGCCGACCGAGGTGATGGTGAAGGTGCCTCCGCCAAGCTCGTCCAGCCTGGCCTTTCCCTCGCGCGTGCGTTGGGTGACATCGGCGATCTCGGCGGCCAGTTGCAGGAGCGGCTTGGCCTGGACGTCCTTGATCACCGGGACGAAGAGGCCGGCGGGCGTGTCGGTGGCGATGCCGATGTTGACGTTGCCCCGGACGATGAGGTCGAAATTCGCCTCGTCCATGACCGCGTTCAGCGTGGGGAACTCGCGAAAGACAAGCACCAACGCCTTCATCACGAACGGAAGGTAGCTGAGCTTCACCCCGCGGGCTTCGGCCAGGGGGGCCAGGGACTTCCGGAGATCGACGAGGCGGCTGGCGTCGATCTCGTCGACATACGTGAAATGCGGTGCGGTCTGCCACGCGTGCACCATCTTCTCGCTGATCTTGCGGCGCAGCCCGATGATGCGCACCCGCTGGTCGCCCTGGGTGACGGCCGGCGCCGCGAGCGCCGCCGGGGCGATGGGCACGGCGCCTTGATTGAAGCTGGCGAGGTCGTCGCGGGTGACCCGGCCGCCCTTCCCCGAGCCGGGGACCCGATCGACGTCGAGCCCGCGCGCGCTGGCTTCGTGACGGACGGCGGGGCTGGCGAGCGCCCTTTCCCCGGCGGCGCGAGGGGGGGGCGGCATGCGCGCGGCAACCGCGGGGTGGGGGCGCTCCGGCGGCTGGGCCGCGGTCGTCGCGACGGGACGTGCGGCAGGCGCCGTCGGGGCGGCGGCGACCGGTAGCGTGACCACCGGCGCGACGGCCGCACCGCCGCCCGCGAGATCGAGCTCCATCAGGGCGCTGTGCACCTTCACGACGTCGCCCGGGACACCGTGCAACTTCAGGACGCGACCCGACTTCGGCGAGCTGATCTCCACCGTCGCCTTGTCGGTCATGATCTCGCAGATCGGCTGATCGATGGCCACCATCTCGCCGGCGGCGATCTTCCAGCTGACGATCTCACCCTCGACGACACCTTCGCCGATCTCCGGCAGCTCGAAAACGAACATCAGGGCTTCCTCATGGAGAGAACGAGTGGGAGAGGGCCGCCTCGAGCGCGTCCGCGCCCGCGGTGACGGGGACGAAGACGGGCCGAGTCTCGAGGCGCCAGAAGCTGTCGCCCAACGCGGCGACCAGAGGCTCGTTCCCGTGGCCGACGAGGACGACCCGGCCAGTGCGACCGAAGAGTGCGGCCAGCCTGTCCGGGTCGCGACAGCCACGCAGGTCGATGACCTCGGTGTCGCGGGTCACCGCGAGCGCCAGGGCGACGCCCGCCCCCTCCGCGAGCAGGGTGGCACCGGCCCCGGCGCGACGCACGACCGGCACCCCGAGTGGCTCGACAGGGCCGCCCCCGCGTTCGTCCAGCGCGGCGTCCGCGATCAAGAGGACCACGGGCCCACCCGCCGCAAATGCGGCGGCCAGCAGGCCGGCGGCGTCCTCGGGCACGCCCGCGACCCCGAGCGCAACACCGGGCGGAAGCTTAGGAATCACCCCGGAGTCCGGGAGGGTCGCCACCACCACGACGGCGGCGGCAAACGCGCCCCCGCTGCGCTGGCTCACGCCAGCCGCTTCCGCGAGCGCCTCGCCCGCACGCTCGAGGCCCGCAATGTCGATGAGCTCGACCACCGGCGCCCGGCCCGCGAGCGCCAGCCCCACGGCGACGCCCACCGAGCCCGCCTCGGACAACGGCGTCCGGAGCTGGTTTCCCCCCAGCCCGGCGCACAATCCGGCGACGCCGACGCCTTCGCCCACGAGCAGCCCGGCCGGCGTGCCGGCGTGCGCGGCCAGGGCGGCCCGCAGGGCGTCGCGCCCGAGCGTCATGCCTTCCCCTGGGGGGCCGCGGCGCGGGCGCGGATGGTTTCAAGCATGAAGTATTCACCGGCCTTGTAGGAGGATCGAACGAGGGGGCCACTCGCGACGTACCTGAACCCCATGGCCAGCCCTGCGGCCTCATAGCGGGCGAAGACCTCGGGCGTCACGAACTCGGTGACCGCGAGGTGGGCGGGCGTAGGCCTCAGGTACTGACCGAGGGTGAGGAAGTCGACGTCGATGGTGCGGAGCTGCGTCATCGCCGCGATCACCTCGGCCTCGGACTCGCCGTGGCCAATCTGGATGGACGTCTTGGTCAGGGCGCCGCGCGACTTGGCGTGCGCCAGGATGGCGAGCGACTGCGCCCAGCTGGCCCGCGGGTCGCGAACCGGCGCCTGCAGGCGAGGGATCGTCTCGACATTGTGGGCCAGGACGTCGGGTCGCGCTGCGAGGATCACGTCCAACAGGGCGGTGTCACCGCGCAGATCGGGGATCAGGACCTCGACCAGCGTCTGCGGGCTGCGCTCCCGCGAGGCGGTGATGCACGCCGCGAAGTGTCCCGCGCCCTGATCGGGCAGGTCGTCGCGATTGACGCTGGTCACCACCACGAAGTCGAGCTCCATCTCCGCGATGGCATCGGCCAGGTTCGCGGGCTCGGCCGCGTCGGGCGGAGCGGGGTTGCGGGCCGTCATCACCGCGCAGAAGCGGCAGCCTCGCGTGCAGGTGTCGCCCAGCACCATGAAGGTGGCAGTGCCGCCGCCCCAGCACTCCCCGACGTTCGGGCAGCGGGCTTCTTCGCAGACGGTGTGCAGGCGCAACTCGCGAGCCCGGGCCTTGATCCGGGTGTACCGGTCGCCGCCAGGCATCTTGACCTTGAGCCAGTCCGGACGGCTCTGGACCATCCACCCTCCCGGGCCGCGGCCTTACCCCGAATGGCGGTGCCGAGCCAGCCTGCCCCGGTTCCAGCACATCCTTGACGGATCGAGATGCGGGTCTGGCGAGATCCAGGTTAGCGTCGTGGCCGTGGGAGTTGACATGCACCGAAACAAGCTCTTGATTCTTCCCCTGCTGCTCGTGCTCGCCTGTGACGGCGGGGGTACGGACACCGCGGGAAAGGACTCGGCGGACCCGGCCGACACCTCGGACACGGCCGACACCGCCGACACGGGGACCGACACGGGGACCGACACCGGCAACGACACCGGGGACACCGCGGACACCGATCCCCCCCTTCCCGAGAGCGGGTACTTCGGCCCGCCCGTGGTGTTGGTGCTCGCCGACGACGGATCCGGCGGTGCGGAGGTCCACCTGATCGACCCGAGCACCGCCACCGCGACCGTCGTCAGCGGAGTCGTGGCCTCACCGGCCGCGACGCTCGGCTGCGCGGGGCAGTACGCCTGGGTGATGAGTGACTCTGCCATCGGCATCAGCGCGCGGATGCAGGCGGTCGCCAGGACCCTGGCGCTGGACGTCGGATTCGGACCGCAGGCCGTCGCCTACCAAGCGCCGAACACCTGGTTCGGCGGCACGGGGAGCGCTTCGGTGGTCGCCTTTGACGAGGCGGGGGCCGCGTCGGCCAGCATCGATCTGGTGTCGCTGGCCGACGGGGACGGCAAGCCCGACGTGATGGGCTTCGTCTCCGGTCCCACCGGCGTGGCTGCCGTCCTGGCCAGGGTGAACCGTACCTCTGGCACGTACGAGCCGAGCGGCGTGGCGCTGCTCGACTTCACCGGAACCGGTTCGATCGCCAGCAGCGGCTTCATCTCCGGCGGCAATGCCGGTCGTGACAGCGTGGGGACGCCGGACGGCGTGCTGATGGCGCTTGAACCCCACGGCGGCACGGGCGTCACGCTGGAGATCTTCGACACCAGCACGCTGGCCAGCGGCGGCGAAGTGCTCGACCTCACCGGCGCCACCTACGTGGGCATGACCACCGGCGACAACGATGGCACGGTCTGGATCGCCACCAAGGCCAGCGGCGTCGTCACCGTGACCCATCACCTCGCGGACGGCAGCGCCGTCAGCACCATCACCACCGGGACCAGCGGCGACTTGCTGGCCATCGCCCCGCCGAACTTGTGGTCCGGTGAGGGAACGTCGGTCGTTCCGTACGAGGTGACCACGGGGACCGTGGGCACCCCCATCGACATCGGGAGCACCATCTACGCCATGGCCGCTTGCCTGCCGCCGCCGATGATCCCCGATACCGGCGAAGAGCCGCCCCCGTAGCCGTGGTCAGTGAGCGCTTCCATCCTGTGAACCCGGTCCGCATCGTGACCGCGGCATCGCTCTTCGACGGGCACGATGCCTCGATCAACGTGATGCGACGCATCTTGCAGGGGCTCGGCGCCGAAGTGATCCACCTGGGGCACAACCGCTCGGTGCGCGAGATCGTGGATGCCGCGATCATGGAGGACGCCCAGGCCGTGGCGGTCAGCTCCTACCAGGGCGGACACAACGAGTATTTTCGTTACATGGTGGACCTTTTTCGTGAGCTCGGGGCCGGGCACATCAAGGTCTTCGGCGGGGGGGGCGGGGTCATCGTCCCGGAGGAGATCCGAGCGCTCCAGGCGTATGGCGTAGAGCGCATCTACAGCCCCGAGGACGGCCGCCGGTTGGGTCTGGTGGGGATGATCGAGGACCTGATGCGGCGCGCCGATTTCGATCCCGGCGTGGGGACGGAGGTGCTCGCGGGCCTGACGGCCGGCCGCGCCGGCAGCATCGCTCGGGCGATCTCCCTGGCGGAAAACGACCGCATTCCCAGGGACTCGGCCGCACAGATCGCGGCGCAGGCCCTGAAGAACCCCGCCCCGGTCATCGGACTCACCGGAACCGGCGGCGCCGGAAAATCGAGCTTCTGCGACGAGCTGGTGCGGCGCTACCGGCGCGACTTCCCTCTTCATCGCCTGGCCGTCCTCAGCATCGACCCCACCCGCAAAAAGAGCGGCGGCGCCTTGCTCGGGGACCGCATCCGTATGAACGCGATTCATGGCGCCGGAGTGTTCATGCGGTCGCTGGCGACGCGTGGCGAGAAGGGAGAGCTGAGCGCGGCCACGACCGAGGCGGTCGAGATCTGTCGGGCCTCGGGCGTGGACGTCATCTTCGTGGAGACGAGCGGCATCGGTCAGTCGGACGCTGGAATCGTCGAACTGGCCGACATTGCCGTCTACGTGATGACCCCCGAGTTCGGCGCGCCCAGCCAGCTCGAGAAGATCGACATGCTCGATCACGCTGACCTTGTGGTGGTCAACAAGTTCGAGCGCCGCGGCGGCGAGGACGCCCTGCGAGACGTACGCAAGCAGGTCAAGCGCAACCGCGAGCTGTTCACCACTCCCGACGAGGCGCTGCCGGTCTTCGGCACGATCGCCTCGCAGTTCAACGACCCGGGCGTCAACGCCGCCTACCTTGCGCTCCTCGGTCTGCTCGCCGACCGCACCGGCCGCGCGTTCCCGAGCCGGGTTCCCGACCCCGGCACCCGCGCCAGTCCGCCCCGCCGGCGCATCGTCCCGCCCGATCGGCAGCGCTATCTCGGCGAGATCAGTGACACCTGCCGCCGCTACCGGCGCCGGGCCCACGACAACGCCGATCGCGCCCGGCGCCGTCAGGCCCTTGTCCGCGTCGCGCACGAGGCACCCGAGTTGTCGCCCACCCTGCTCCAGAAGCGCGATTCCATCGCGCTCGATGCCGACGCCGAGACCGTCCTGCAGGCGTTCTCCCCGCTCGTCGCCCGTTACCGGCAGGAGACCTACACCTATCAGGTGCGCGGGAAGGACATCACCCAGCCCCTGGTCAGCCTCTCGCTCAGCGGGCTCAAGGTGCCCCGCATCGCTACACCGCGATTCGCCGATGACGGCGACATCGTCCTGTGGTCGATGCTGGAGAACTTCCCGGGCTTCTTTCCGTACACCGCCGGCGTTTTCCCCCTGAAGCGGACCAACGAGGACCCCAAACGCATGTTCGCGGGCGAGGGAGGCCCGGGCAAGACCAACGCCCGCTTCCACTACCTGTGTCAGGGGGAACCTGCGAAGCGACTGTCCACGGCCTTCGACAGCGTCACCCTCTACGGTGAGGACCCTGCGCTCCGGCCCGACATCTACGGCAAGATCGGGGAGTCCGGCGTCAGCGTTCCCACGCTTGACGACATGAAGGTCCTGTACGCAGGCTTCGACCTGTGCGCGGCGAACACCAGCGTCAGCATGACCATCAACGGGCCGGCGCCCATCCTGCTCGCCATGTACATGAACACGGCGATCGACCAGCAGGCCGACGCCTTCGCCGCGACGCATGGCCGCGCCCCTCATGATGCGGAGAACGTCGCGATCCGGGCACACGTGCTGCGGACGGTGAGGGGAACGGTGCAAGCCGACATCCTCAAGGAGGATCAGGCCCAGAACACCTGCATCTTCTCGACGGAATTCGCGCTGCGGATGATGGGCGACATCCAGAGCTACTTCGTGGAAAACGATGTTCGCAACTACTATAGCGTCAGCATCTCGGGGTACCACATCGCCGAGGCCGGGGCCAATCCGATCAGCCAGTTGGCGTTCACGCTCTCCAACGGCTTCACCTTCGTCGAGTACTACTTGGCGCGCGGGATGTCGATCGACGACTTCGCACCAAACCTCAGCTTCTTCTTCAGTAATGGCCTCGATCCCGAATACACGGTCATCGGGCGGGTGGCCCGGCGCATCTGGTCGGTCGCGATGAAGGAGCGCTACGGCGCCGACCAACGCAGCCAGAAGCTGAAGTACCACATCCAGACCAGCGGCCGGTCCCTGCACGCGCGCGAGATTCAGTTCAACGACATCCGCACCAGCCTCCAGGCGCTTCTGGCGCTGTTCGACAACTGCAACTCGCTGCACACCAACGCCTACGACGAGGCCGTCACCACGCCGACGGAGGAGTCCGTGCGCCGTGCGATGGCGATTCAGCTCATCATCAACAAAGAGCTGGGCTGGGCCAAGAACGAGAACCCTCTCCAGGGTAGCTTCATCGTCGACGAGCTCACCGACCTCGTGGAGGAGGCGGTGCTGGCCGAGTTCGAGCGCATCGACAGCCGCGGTGGGGTGCTCGGGGCGATGGAGACGCAGTACCAGCGGGGAAAGATCCAGGAAGAGTCTTTGTTCTACGAGGAGCAGAAGCACGACGGTACCCTGCCGATCGTCGGCATCAACACCTTCCAGGACCCGGCGACCCTCGGCGACGGGTGGGAGCCCCCGACCATCGAACTCCGCCGGAGCAGTGCCGCTGAAAAGCAGGCGCAGGTCGATGCCGTAGCGGCATTCAAAGAAAAATACGCGGCCGATGCACCCGCGGCGCTCGCCCGGCTGACTCAGGTGGCGTTGGACGGCGGCAACCTCTTCGCCGAGCTGATGCACACCGTCCGCGTCGCCTCGCTCGGACAGATCAGCCACGCGTTGTACGAGGTGGGCGGCGAGTACCGGCGCAACGTCTAGCCGCGCCGGCGGGAATCAGCTTCCCGGCTCCACGATCTGCGTCCACAACCGCCGCGCGTTGAGCAGCTCCACCACCTCGGACATCACCTTGCCGGCGCTGGCTTCGGTGCGGAGGATGTGGATGGCCTTTTCGTGCGACATCGCGCCTTTGTACGGCCGATCACTGGCGGTCAGCGCGTCGAAGATGTCGGCGATGGTCATCAGGCGCGCGCCGTAGGGGATCGCTTCGCCCCGCAAGCCCCGAGGGTAGCCGGTGCCGTCGAGCTTTTCGTGGTGGGCGTAGGCCAGCGTCGGCACGCCCCGAAGCTCGCGCGTCCACGGGATCACCCGCAGGAAGCGGTAGGTGTGATCGACGTGGCGCTCGATCTCCAGGCGCTCCTCCGGGTCGAGCGTTCCGTGTGGAATGCACAGCCGACGCGCCTCGCGCGGGTGCAGCACGGGCTCCGTCTCGCTCAGGCGCCAGCGTTCGACCACCGCGCGGATGGCCACCCCTTCCGGCTCCCCGACGCGGCCGAGACGATTCAGCCGCCGGACCAGCGCGAGGTCTTTTTTGTGCTCGGCCAGAAGCCCCGGAAGCATGTCCGGGGGCCAGTGCTCCTTGATGGCTTCGAGCTGGGCTTGCAGCGACGCGACGCGGAACCGTTGCTCAATCTGCGCCAGCTCCCAAGGGTACAGGCGCGCCGCCTTGAGCAGGACCTCTTCGCGGACGCCGACCTTGCCGAAGTCGTGCAACATCGCCGCGTAGTGCAACTCGGTGAGCTCGCGCGCGTTGAAGCGCACCTGCGCGAAGGGTTTTTCGGTGCTTTCGCTGACCTCGCGCGCCAGGAGTCCGGTCAGCTGCGCGACGCGATGGGAGTGGCCACCGGTGGTGGGGTCCCGGGCCTCGATGGCGGTGACCGAGGCCTCGACAAAGCCATCGAAGAGCGCGCTGATCTCACGATAGAGCCGGTAGTTCTCGAGCGCGACGGCGGCTTGCGAGGCGACCGAGCGCGCCAGCGCGAGGTGGCGGTCGGAGAAGGCACTTACCCGGTGGAAGGTGGCCAGCGGGATGCCGGCGACCGGCTTGTGGTTGACGAAGAGCAGTACGCCGATGACCCCCCCGTCCCGATTCATCATCGGCACCAGCATGACCGAACGGGTCTGGTAGCCGGTGGCCCGGTCGAAGTCGCCGGACGGCCGATACGGCACCTCCTCGGGGAGCGCCCGGATGTCGGGGATGTTCATCGCCAGCGCCCGGTTGGCGACAAAACCGACGAGGCTCGAGTCGTCGACCGGGAGCACGGCGTCCGGCGGGAAGAAGGGAACGGTGTCGTTCTGCGCCGCCAAGAAGCGGATGGTGCGTCCCGCCCGAGCGCCGCCGAGCGTCGCATCCGAACCCGCCGAGGTCTCGTCGATGAGGTAGACGCTGGCGCCATCGGCGCGCACCGCGCGGCGACTGTGGGTGAGCAGCTCGTCCAGCAGCCGGGTGCGATCGGTGACGGCGGACAGCGCGTACCCGATCTGGTTGAGGACGGCGATGGTCTCCCGCTCGCCCTCCGCCCGCCTGCGGAGAACCTCCATATCCATGAGGTTGCGCAGCGCTCGGGGCAGGCGGGTGGACACCTCGTCCGGAGGGATGACGTCCCACGCGGTGAACCCGGCGTTGTCCGAGATGACGATGCACCGATTGTTCAGCCGTGCGGGGGTGGTGATGCGCGTGAGGTCGACCACCACGATGCGCACGGCACTTTCGGGAGACGTCACGCAGTCCGGCCGCACCAGCACCGCGCCGAGGCTCAGCGCGATCTGCCCGACTGTCGCCGCAAATGGCGAGTCCGGCGGCATCAGCGCCACCTCGACGGCGGGCCCCTCGTTGGCGCTGACGGTGATGTCCCGTCCTATTCCCGGCATGCCCAGCCTCTAACACCCCCGCGGCAGATTACATGACCGCCATGTTCTGGCTACTCCTGGTTGCCTGCGAGTCGATGCCAACCTCCGGTCGGGTGTTCTCGCCGGCATCCGTCGCGGCCTCTGCCCAGCCCGTGGTCGCGACAGGCGCTGCCGATCCGCGCTTCGTGGCGCCGGATCCGTTTCGGATCAGCAGCGAGGAGATGGCGGGGGAGACGTCGGGCGGCGAAGGCGAGGATGCGCTCGGCCCGGTCGATGCGGCGGTCGCCGCGCGCCCGGTGGCGCCGGCGCCGGTCCCGTCGTCCGGTGCGACAGGCGTCGCCCTGTTCCCGGTCCGGCTGGTCAGCACCATGGCGCAGGCTCAGCCGCCGCGGGCCGTGCTCGGCCTGCCCGATGGCTCCGAGATCGTGGTCTCGCCGGGCTCGGTGCTCGGTCCGGAGGCGCTGGTGGTCATGGCGGTCATGGACGGGCGGGTGCAGGTGGCCCGCGTGCGCGCCGCCGGCGATCACGCCCAGATCGAAAGCGTGGAACTGACGGCGCAGTACTGATACCGCGCCCCGGGTGCTTACTCGCCCGCCGCGCCCGCCGCGCCCGCCGCCGCGCGCTGCACGCGGCCGTCGCTGTCGTTGCGCAGACTCTCCAGCTGCGGGAGCGCGGCGGCATTGACCGAGTCGAGCCGTTGCAGGGCCCTGAGCGCCTGCAACCGCACCCGCGCCTCGGGATCGGCAAGGAGCGAAACCAAAGGGCGCCACGCCCCTTCGACGTCGAGCAGCCCCACCGACCGCGCCGCCTCGCTGCGGACGTCGGCGTCTACGTCGGCGAGTGCCGCCAACAACAGCGGTCCCACCGTGCTCACCGGGGTGACCCATGGCGCGGTGCGGGCGGCGGCGGCGCGGACCGGGTCGGCCGCGTCGGCAAAGCCCGCGGCGACCAGCGCCGCCGCGAAGGGGCGTGGTGCCACCCGGCCGTCCTCGACCAGCACCTTGCGAACGGCGACGCTCGGCTCGTCGGGGAGCATCAGGACCACGGCACCGGCCCAGTCGCCGCCGGTGTGCACGATCGCCTCCGCGAGTGCGATGCGGACGGGCTCGCCGTCGCCGCCCCACGCCAGGCGCGCCAGGAGCGGGCCGGCTGCCGCGGGCGTCTGCAGGCTCGGGTCCCCGAACCGGAGCAGCGCACCCCGGAACGCCGAGGGCGCCGCCGACCACGCGAGCATCGCCGCCGCCCGATCGGATTGCCAGGCGCGTACGTCCATGGCGAGCACTCGCTGGCGCCAGTCGTTGCTGTTTTCCCAGCCGCGGAGCTTCGAGTCTCCCGCGTCTCGCACCAGCGCCTCTCGGGCGCTGACCCAGGACGGATCGGGGGCGGCGGTGGCCAGCGGCAAGAACGCGAGCACTTCGATCATCGTCAGCACGGACTCGGATCGTAGCGTGGGGCCTGGAGCCCGTGATGTAAGCGATCGTCAGGGAGCGTCCCCGATGGTGCCTCGCCGCGATTACGGTGAGCGGCCCATGCACCCGTTGATGCTGCTGCTGCTCCTTTCGCTGGCGTGTTCGGTTGGCGGTGACGGCGGCAAGGGCGGCGGCAAAGGCGGAGACGAGGAGGACGAGCCCGTCGTCGACCCGCGCATCCTCGTGGACGTCCAGCCGGCGGCGCTGGGCGCGGTGGGAGATCACGTCCTGGCCAGCGCGGCGGTCGAGAGCGAGGGGCAGGCGATCCTGGTTCCGGAGGCGACCGGCGTTGTCACCGGAATCTACGTCGAGGAGGGCGACCGCATCACCCGCGGGCAGCTCCTCGCGGTGATCGCCTCGCCCCAGCTCGATGCGGCCTACCAGCGCGCCTCCGCCGAGCTGGAGCGCACCGAAGCCGAGGCCGCGGCCGCGCAGCGGCTCTTCGACCAGGGGGCGCTCAGTCGGTCCGAGTACGAGGGCGCCCAGCGCGCGTTGGGCGCGGCGCGGACCGCTCACCAGGAGGCCAGCGCCACCCGGGGCTTCACCCGCCTGGAGAGCCCGATCGACGGCGTGCTCGCCGCCCGAAACGTCCACTTCGGGGAGATCGCCGGCGGCAAGCCGGCGTTCACCGTGGTCGACCTCGACCGGCTCCGGGTGGTGGTCTCGCTGCCGGAACGTGACCTCGCGCGCGTCGCCGTCGACCAGCCCGCGCGCATCGTCAGCGCCTACGACGACGCGGTGGCGGCCACCGGAAAGGTGGTCCGCGTCGCGCCGATCGTCGACACGGCCACCGGCACCGTGCGGGTTACAGTCACGATGGATCCGGGCCAGGCCGCTCTCCGCCCCGGGCAGTACGTCACCGTGGCGATCGAGGTTGCCCGGCACGACGGCGTGGTCACCATCCCCCGCCGCGGCGTCGTCTGGGAAGAGGGTCGCTCCTACGTGTACCAGCTCCTGGAGGGGCCGCCGCCCGAGAACGACGACGACGACAAGAAAAAGAAGAAGGGCGCCGACAACGATGGCGATGACGAAGCCGACGGCGGCTGGTTCGCGGGGCTCTTCGGTGGCGCCGAGGAAAAGGAGAAGGAGCCCGAGATTCCCGGCGTGTGGCGGCGCGCCCACAAGGTCCAGGTGGAGCTCGGTTTCGACGACGGCACCATCGCCGAGCTGAAGAGCGGTCTGGGGGCCGGCGACCTCGTCGTCACCGTGGGCAACCAATCTCTCCGCGACGATGCCCGCGTGCGACTCCCGGGCGACCCGCTCATCGACACCGACAAGGACACGGGCGACAAGGAGGCGGGTTAGTTCCCCATGGGCTTCTACCGCTGGGTCGTCGAGCACCCGGTCACCGTGTTGATGGTGACGGTGGCGGTCTTCGTGTTCGGCTGGGTCTCGTTCGGGCAGCTGCCCTTGGACCTGATGCCCGACATCTCGTACCCCACGCTCACCGTGCGCACCGCCTATGGCGGCGCCGCGCCGGAAGAGGTCGAGGCGCAGGTCAGCCGCCCGGTGGAGGAGGCGCTCTCGACGGTCGAGGGCGTGGTCTCGATCGAGTCCCGTAGCCGCGCCGGCCTGTCCGACGTGGTCTTGGAGTTCGACTGGGACACGCCGATGGGCGCGGCCATGCAGGACGTGCGCGAACGCCTGCAGACCACCTGGCTGCCGGACGGCATCGAGCGGCCGCTGATCCTGCGCTACGACCCCTCGCTCCAGCCGATCCTGCGGGTTGCGCTGACCGGCGGCGGCTCGCAGCTTCAGCAGCGCGAGGTCGCCGAGAAGGAGGTGAAGCGGCGGTTGGAGGCGCTTGACGGCGTGGCCGCGGTGAGCGTGCGCGGCGGCCTGGAGCGCCTGGTCCTCGTCGAGCCACGGGAGGACTGGCTGGTGGCGCGTGGGGTCAGCCTGGACCAGGTGCGCGCGACCTTGAGCGCCGAGAACGTGAACGTCGCCGGTGGGCTCGTGCGCGAGGGGGAAAACGAGTACCTCATCCGTACGCTCAACGAGTTCCGCTCGATCGACGACGTGCGCGAGCTGCAGGTCGTGCGTCCCGACGGCGCGCGCGTCCGCATCGGCGACGTGGCCGACGTCTCCGAGGGGCACGCCGACCGGGAGGTGGTGGCTCGCCTCGACGGCGTGGAGGCGGTGGAGATCGAGGTCTACAAGGAGGCCGACGCCAATCTGGTCCAGGTGGCGCGACAGGTGAAGGCGGCGCTGAGCCTCGAGGGCGAGGGTCGGCTTCTGCCCGAGGGCATGGAGGCGCGGGTGCTCGACGACCAGGCCCACTTCGTCGAAGGGGCGCTCGACAACCTCACCGGCGACGGCATCCTCGGCGGCCTGCTCGCGATCCTGGTCACCTTCGTGTTCCTCCGCGACTGGGTCACCACCGCGATCATCTCCACCGCGATCCCCATCTGTCTCTTCGCCACCTTCGGCGTGATGTACGTCGGCGACCTGAGTCTCAACCTGATGTCGCTCGGCGGGCTGGCGCTGGGGGTCAGCATGGTCATCGACTCGGGCACGGTGGTGCTGGAGTCGGTGCAGAATCACATCGACGCCGGAAAGAGTAGAAAGGAAGCGGCGATAGCGGGTACAGCCGAGGTGGCCACCGCCGTTTTCGCCTCGGTACTCACCGCCATCGCGGTGTTCTTGCCGATCGTCTTCGTGGAGGGGGTCGCCGGTCAGATTTTTGGCGACCTCGCGTTGACCGTGGTCTTTTCGCTGCTCGCCTCGCTGGGAGTCGCGCTCATCGTGATTCCGATGCTCGCGGCGCGGCAGTTGACGCTCCAGTTGCCACCGGCACGGGCCCGTGACATCGCGGCGAGCACGCCCCGCGACGCCTGGGCGACGATGCGGCAACGCCGCGCCTTCTGGCGTTGGCCATGGGCCCTGGTGCGCTTCGTCACCCACGGCATCCTCGCGTCTTTCGCGGTCATGTTCGCCGTGCTCGCCGGCTGGGCCACGCGGCTGGGGCTGCGTGTGCTGTTCGTGGTCCTCGGCACCCTCAACCGGGGCACCGTATGGCTCGCCGACCGGTTCCTGGACCAGTACGCCGTCGCCGAGGCGGCGTTCGCGCGCCTGCTCGATCGCTGGCTCCATCGCCCCACGCGGGTGCTCGTCGTCGCCATCGCGGGCACGCTCGCGGCGGCGATCGCCTTTGCCGACGTGGGCGCGCAGCTCATCCCCGACGTGCACCAGGGGCGCTTCACGGTGGAGCTGGCCATGCCCGTGGGCACGCCCCTCGCGCGCACCGAGGCGCTGGTCCAGCAGTTGGAGGCGCGACTCCGTCAGCTCGATGGCGTCGGGGCCGTCTACGCCGTCGTCGGCACCGAGCGCCGCGCGGACGCCAAGCCCGACGAGGGGGAGAACACCGCGCGCGTCCTGGTGGAGCTGGCCCCTGGCGGCGATCTCGAACGGCGCGAGGACGCCGCGATGGCCGCCATCCGCCGGGAGCTGGAGGCCTTTCCCAGGATGCGCTCCCGCTTCGCCCGGCCCGCCCTCTTCAGTTTTCACACCCCGGTCGAGGTGGTGCTCTACGACTCCGAGTTGAGCACGCTGCGCGCCGCTTCCGAGCTGGGACTGGCGGCGCTCGGTGCGGTGCCGCAGCTCCGCGAGGTGCACTCGTCGATGACCGCTGGCTACCCCGAGGTCCGCGTCCGCTACGATCGGCAGCGGCTCGCCGCGTTGGGTATCGGCGTGGGCGACGTCGCCCGCGCGGTCCGGGCCAAGATCCAGGGCGAACGGCCGACCCGGATCGCCGACGGCGAACGCCGCATCGATCTGCTCGTGCGCCTCCAGGAGCGCGACCGCAACAGCGTCGAAGCGCTGGGCGCCATCAACGTGAACCCGGCCCTCACCCCCGAGGTCCGCCTGGATACGGTCGCGACCGTAGAGGAGGGCGAGGGCCCCTCCGAGGTGCGGCGCATCGACCAGAGGCGGGCGGTGGTGCTGTCGGCGGACGTCGCCGGCTTCGATCTGGCGGGTGCGGCGAAGGCGGCGGAGTCGGCGCTGCGGGGGGCGGGGCTTCCGGCCGGGATGGAAATCGAGGTGGCCGGCCAGAATCGGGAGCTCGAAACCTCGCTCCGGTCGCTGGCGCTGGCCTTGGCCCTGGCGATCTTCCTGGTCTACGTGATCATGGCCAGCACGTTCGAGTCGCTCCGCGACCCGCTGGTCATCCTGTTCTCGGTGCCGCTGGCGCTGGTGGGGGTCTCGGCCGGCTTGTGGCTGACGGGCACGCCGGTCAGCGTCGTCGTCTTCATCGGCCTCATCGTGCTTGCGGGGGTGGTCGTCGCCAACGCAATCGTGCTCGTGGACGCGATCGCCCGGCTGCGGAAGGAAGGCCGGCCCCTGGACGACGCCATTCGTGCGGCGGCGGCGCTCCGGTTGCGGCCGATCCTCATCACCGCGCTCAACTCGGTGCTGGGCCTCGTGCCCCTCGCCCTCGGCTTCGGGCAGGGCCAGGAGATGCAGCGACCGCTGGCGATCACCATCATCTTCGGTCTGGCCAGCTCGACCTTTTTGACGCTGGTGGTGGTGCCGGTGATCTATCGACTGGCGGTGCGAGTGACCGAGGGCGGCGGCGGGCCGGTCCAGAGCCCGGGGACGGCGTAGCGGGCCAACGCGGCATCGTGGCTCATGGCATCTCGAAGCCGGGCGTCGACGGGTGGGTCACCCCGAGCCTCGCCGCCTCACGAAGTCCGGTCATCACCGCCGCGTGGACGTTTCCGTAGTAGTCGGGCTCCGTCGCCTCCCCGGCGAAGAGGAGCCGCGTCCCTTCGGGTTCGGACAGCGTCACCAGGTCGTCTCGCGATGCGCCGACGGGTAAAAAGGAGTACGAGCCGCCGGCGTACGGGTCGGTGGTCCAACGGGTGACCGTGGACGCGCTCGGCGCGGGAATCGCGCTGCCCTGGGCGGTCTGCAGCGCTGCGACCGCGCCGGCGACGAGGTCTTCGTCGCTCCACTCCGCCTGCACCGTGCGTGCGAAGCTGCCGCCGTACAGGCCGACCAGCACGTTGGCGCCCGCCACCTCGCGCATGTCGAGGAACTCGGGGAACCGACCGTCACCGCCGGCCGAGACGAAGGCGGTCGAGCCGGTCCACCAGGCCTCGTCCCACACCAGCACGACCTTTTCCAGGTTGCCCATGCCGAGCCGCTGCAGGGCGTCCCGGCGCGTCGAGGAGAGGGGCGGCGCAAACGTGATGGCGCCGGAGCGCAGCACGCCCACCGGCACGGTGATGATCACGTGGGTACCCTCGAACGACTCGCCGCCGGCGGTCAGCGTGACCCCGTCGTCGGCGACCTCGACGCGGGTGACGGGGTGTTCCAGCACCACGTCGAGTCCGTCGGCCAGCTCATCGACGAGTCGGGCGTAGCCCCCGACCGGAAACTGGTCTCCTCCCCCAAGGCTTGGTTCGGCCCATACCGCGGCGAACGACTGCTCGGTGATCGGGGAGGCGTACTCCAAATCTCCGATCCATTGTTCGGTCGCAAACCGTGCCAGTCGCTCGTCAAGCCCGGCGAGGCCGTGGTTCGACACCCAGGCGTCGATTCCGTCCGCCAGGGATGCGGGGGCGCCCAGTTCGTCCTGGAGGGCGGGGAGCGCGTCGATGAAGCGCTCGTGATGCGCGTCGAGGGCCGCCCAGCCGCTATCGCCCAACCGGCTGTCGCTCGCCTCGTCGTAGAGGGTCCGGTAGGGGATCCGGTCGGGCACCCACTCGAGTCCGTGCGCGGCGGCGAACGTGGCGGCGGGGTTGTCGGTGGTGCCGTGGTACCAGGCCGCGCCGAGGTCGATGTCCGCCCCGCCGATTTCCGCGGTCACGGTGCGTCCGCCGAGGCGGCTCCGCGCTTCCAGCACGACCACCTCCACGCCAGCATCGTGCAGAACTCGCCCCGCGGTGAGGCCGGCCATCCCTGCCCCGACCACCAGCACGAGGGTGTCCGCATCGGCGGCCGGGCTGCCCGGTTCGGCGGTGCAGGCGGCGACCAGAGCGAGCAGAGGCGGGGTCACGCCCCGGCCTATTCTGCGGCTGGGCGGGATGGGGAGAGCGCCGCGGGTCCTTCCCCCTTGCAGGTTATCCGCGCCCGCGAGGATAGCCCGCGTGAACGAGTGGATCCCCCGCTTCTCGGTGAGCCGGCCCGTCACCGTGTTGACGCTGTTTTCGGTGGTGATGGTGATCGGGCTGTTGGCCTGGATGCGCATCCCGGTACAGATGATGCCGTCGGGGTGGATTTCGCCGCAGTTGTGGTTGTGGGTCGACTACGAAGACAGCACCCCGATCGAGACCGAATCGCGGGTCCTGCGCCCGCTGGAAGAGCAGATCAGCACCGTCGCCGGGCTGAAATCGCTCGATTCGCGCGCGCGCAGCGACGGGGCCAACCTGTCCCTCGAATTTCACGGCGACGTCGACATGGACGAGGCCTACAACGCCGTCGGTGACCGCGTCGAGCGCGCCATGGCCGACCTCCCCGACGACGTGGAGAAGGTGTGGATCTGGCGGTTCGACCCCAGCGACGAACCGGTGGTGTGGGCGGGGATCTCGGCGCCGGAGAACATCAGCCTCGAAGACCTGCACTTCCTGACCACCCGCATCATCCAGACGCGGCTGGAGCGCATCGAGGGGGTCGGCCGCGTCGATGTGTGGGGCGTGGACGAGCCGGTGGTGTGGATCGACTTCGACCGCGAACGACTGATGGCGCACCGCGTGGACCTCATGGCGGTGGTCACCGGTCTGGGCGGGGACAACATCCAGATGGCGGCCGGGCGGGTCGAGGATCGCGGAGAGGTCCGGTACGTGCGCTCGCTCGCGCGCTACGAAGGACTCGACGAGATCCGGCGCTGGCCGATCGGCAACGGGCTCGTGCTCACCGACATCGCCGAGGTCCGGTACGCGCCCGCCTCCACCACGAGCATCAACCGCATCGAGGGTCGCGAGGCCGCTGCGCTCGCCATCAACAAGGAGTCGACCGCCAACACCGTCGAGGTCTGCGCGGCGACCCAGGCCGCCTTCGCCGAGCTGGCGGCGGACCCCCGGCTGAAGGGCTTCCACTTCCACTCCTTCTTCGATCAGGGCGAGCTCATCGAGAAGAGCCTCCTGGCGCTGTACCGGGCCGCGCTCGAAGGCGGGGTGCTCGCGGTCATCGTGTTGGGCCTGTTCCTCCGTGAGTGGCGCATCACCGCGCTGATCGCGTCGACCATCCCCTCCTCGTTGTTGTTGACCGTCATCGTCATGTACTTCGGGGGCACCTCCCTCAATCTGCTCTCCATGCTCGGCCTGATGATCGCGGTGGGCATCGCGATCGACAACGCCGTGGTGGTGGTGGAGGCCATTTTCCGACGACGACAGCTTGGTCAGGAGGCGGTCTCCGCGGCGATCGACGGTACCGCCGAGGTGTTGTTGCCAGTGGTCTTGTGCACGGCCACCAGCTCGATTGTATTCTTACCCGTCATCCTCATGAGCGGCGACGCCGACTTCAGCTTCTTCCTCGGCGCGTTGGGCATGCCGGTGGTCTGGGTGCACGTGGCGAGCCTGCTCATCACCCTGGTGTTCACCCCGCTCTCCACCGTCTGGCTCAGTTCGGGCCGGATCGTCGCCGACGCGCGGTGGATGGTGTGGCTCTCCGATACCGTCGTGACCGTGTTGAGGCGGGTGTTGCGGCACCCCATGGACAGCTTCGTGGCGGTCGTGGCCGGGATCGTGCTGACGGTGGTGGTGCCGGTGCAGGCGGTCTCGTGCGAGGACGAAGCCGAGGGGAACATCGACGACTTCAGTGTCCGCTTCGAGGTGCCCCGCGCCTACACCTACTACGAGCGCCTGCGCGTGGTGGAGGCCTTCGAGAAGCTCGCCGAAGACAATCGTGATGCGTGGGGGGTGCGCACCTACCGATCGCGGCTGAGTTCGGACAGTACGCGTGGAAACCTGTCGATCTACCTGGATGGTGACAAGGACGAGGTCATGCCGCGCGAGGAGATGCTCGCCGATGCGAAGAAGAAGCTGCCCGACATCCCGGGGGTGTCGGCGCAGATCGGTTGGGGCGACAGTGAAGGAAAATCGAAGAGCATCGGTGTGGCGCTGGTCGGCGAAGACAGCGAGACGCTCGCCGCCATCGGCAAGGAGGCCAGCCGACGGCTGCAGGGCATCCCCGGCGTGCTCAACGTGGAGGACGGAGCCGACGAAGGCGGCGAAGAAGAGATCCGCCTGCGGGTCGATCGCACCGCGGCCGCCCGGTACGGCGTCAGCGCGTCGACGATCGGTCGGGTGGTGTCGTTCGCCATGCGGGGGGCGCCGTTGTCGCCCTGGATCGTGGGGGAGCGGGAAGTGCGGATGTTCACCCGCTTCGCTGACGACGACCGCGTCAGCGTCGACCGCCTGCTCGACTTTCAGATCGGCAATCGGACCGGCGGGGTGGCGCTCCGGGGGCTGGTCACCCCCGAGCCGGGCTCGAGTTGGGGCTCGATTCGGCGACATGATCGCAAGACGCAGCTGGGCATCCAGATGGAGCTCGAGGAGGGCGCCAGCAAAGAAGCGGTCTACGCCCAGGCGATGGCCGAACTGGCGCAGATGGACTGGCCCTCGGGCTACGGTCCGGAGCGCGGCGACGAGTGGCAAGAACAGTTGGAGAGTGACCAGGCGCGCAACTCAGCGTTCCTGCTGAGTGTCGTCTTCGTGTTCCTGATCATGGGGGTGCTCTTCGAGAGTTTCTTGCTCCCGCTCACCGTCATCATGACCATCCCCATGGCCAGCTTCGGGGTGTATTGGGGTCTGTACCTGACCGACACCCCCTTCGATGCGATGGGCGGCATCGGGATGATCATCCTCATGGGCATCGTCGTCAACAACGGCATCGTGCTCATCGACCGGGTCACCGAGCTGCGCCGTCACATGCCGCGTGAGCGGGCTCTGGTCGAGGCGGTCCGCCAACGTCTCCGGCCGATCCTGATGACCGCGCTCACCGCGATTGTCGGAATACTCCCCATGGCGCTCGGCACCGAGACCTTTGTCGGCATTCCCTACGCCCCGCTCGGCCGCGTGGTCGCGTTCGGAATGACCGCGGCGACCGTGCTCACCCTGTTCTTCGTCCCCTTCCTGTACGCGTTCCTCGACGATCTGCGGGACAGCGGGCGTCGCTGGCTCGCGTTCGCCTGGCCCACCACCGAGGTACCATGATCCTTGTTTTCGTCCTTGCCGCCCGCGCCGCGGACCCGGTCTCGGTGAGCTACGCCGACGCCCTGGCGCGCGCGTCGGCGTCCGCGTCGGGCGTCGCCCTTGCCCAGACCGATCACGCGGCGGCGCTGGGCGCCCTGCTGGTCGCCCGCGCGCCGTTCGAGCCGATGCTCAGTCTCGGTGGCACCACCTTCGCCTCGACCGACGAAGGACAGGCGCAGTTCGGCGCCTACACCAGCGACACCACCGGCTACACCATCAACGCCGGCCTCACCCAGGCCTTCGCCACCGGCACCGGCCTGTCGTTGGACTTCGACGCCGACCAGTCCGACTCCACCTTCACCATCGAGCAGTTCGACGCCGAGTTCGGCGAGCCGGCCTGGGGCAGCAAATTGACCCTCGGTCTCTCGCAGAGTCTGCTGCAGGGGCACCGCCTCGCGTGGAATCTGCGTGGTGTCCATGCCGCCCAGGGCGCCGTCTCGTCCGCCGAGCTGGCCCTCGAGATTGCCCGCCAGGACGCCGTGGCCGCCGCCGCGCGTGGCTACTGGGGTCTCCACACCGCCCGGCGCCTCGTCGAGATCGCCGCCCAGTCGCGCGCGGCCACCGCCGAACAGGCCCGCATCACCCGCGCCCTGGTCGGGGCGGGCAAGCTCGCCCAGGTCGAGGCCACGCGGATCGCCGCGGCGCTGGCCCAGGCCGAGCGGGCCACGCTCGATGCCGAAGCCGCGGCCGAGGCCGCGGAGGACCAGCTTGCCGTGCTCATCGGGGTGTCGTTGGAGGCGAGCCTGACCCTGAGCAGCCGTCCGGCTCCGCCGATAGATGTCACCGGTGACGACCGTGCCATCCTCGACGCGGTGGCGCAAGGAAACCCCTCGCTCCGCCTGGCCCGGCTCGAGGTCGACACGCGTACCCAGGACGTCCGAGACGCCCGCCACGGACTCCTGCCTCAGTTGGACGCCAACGGCGGCGTGGCCCTCCGCGGGTACGACCCGACCCTCTCGGGCAGCCTCGCCGAGATCGGCGACGCGAAGTTGCCACAGTGGAGCGTGGGGGCAACGCTGACCATGCCGCTCCTGAATCGGCTTGATCGAGGCAGCCTTGCCCAGTCCCACGCCGCCCTCGCCCGGGCGAAGTTGTCACTCGCCGCCGCGGAGGCGACCGTCGAGACCGCCGCGCGGGCCCAACTGCGCAGCCTCGACGGTGCCAGACAGCTCCTTGAGTTGGCGGAGCTGAACCAGCGCCTCGCCGAAGAAACCTTCGCCGCCGAGAAGGCGCGGCTGGTGGAGGGGCGCAGCCTCCAGCGCGACCTGATCACCGCGCAGAAGGACGTCGATCAGGCGCGCGCCGACGCGGAGAAGGCCCGCACCGACTGGCTCGTGGCGCTGGTCGAGCTGGAACGGTTGCGGGGGGCGCTGTAGGGGCGGGCCGGCGGTACGGCCCCCACCCCGGGGTGCGCAGCAGATCGCTGGGCATGAGCGGGCCGAAGCGTCCGTCGCCGACCACGCGGACGGTGGCTGCGAGCGCCGGGTCGCGGATCGGGGTGTTGCGACTGGGGATTCCCGCGCCGACGTTCGTCGGGGGGTGGGCGTCAAGGGCGGCGACGGCGACCTGGCCGCGGGCTCCTCCGGGCACCGGGCGACGGATGGCCCGCTCCGCGTCTGGCCCGGGTCCACGCGGATGCTGTCCTTGGTCTCGTGAACCGCCACGTCCGTCGGCATACGCTCACGCGATGAGCGCTCCCCCGTGGCCCTTCCTCGCCCGCGTCTTCGGGCTGCGCGCTCCGGTGAGCGCACGCCTCTACGCTGCGCTGGGCTTCGGTGGCATGGCCGTGAAGTACGCCGGAGACGCGGCCATCGCCTGGTTTGCAGGGGGCACGCTGCTCGCACCTGTGGCATTCTTCTCGCCGCTGTTGACGACCCGCCTCGAGGCCTATCCCAGCGGTTCGGCCTGGCCGTCGGTTGCCGCCGCGCTGTGGACGCTTCCCTTCGCGTGGGTCGGCGTGTCGATGACCGTGCGCCGTGCTCGTGACGCGGGTCTGCCGCCGTGGCTCGGCCTCCTCTTTTTCGTTCCGTTTGTGAACTACCTCGTGATGCTGGGGCTGTGCGCGCTTCCGTCTCGTCCCGATCAGCCGTTGGTGCCGACGCTGGCGCGGGGCGAGTCCCTGCTCAGAGCCGCCATGGCAGGCACCGCGGCTGGCACCCTGATCGGACTCGCGATGACGCTTCTCGGGGTGTTCGCGTTCGGAAGTTACGGCAGTTCCCTGTTCATCGGCACCCCGTTCGTGATGGGGGCGGTCAGCGGCTTCCTGCTGAACCGACAGGTGGCGCGGGGCTTCTTTCCGAACGTGGGTGTTGGCGTGCTGACCGTCGTGCTGAGCGCGGGGATGCTCCTGCTCTTCGCCCTGGAGGGCGTGATCTGCGTGGCGATGGCCGCACCGATCGCCACGGTGATGTCGCTCCTCGGGGTTTCGTTGGGCCGTGCCATGGCGCTCGTCGGGGGCACGCGCGGCGTGCTTGCGGCGGCGCTGCCGTTGCCGTTGAGCTTCTCGGTCGAGCCGCCGCCCCGACACGACACGGTGCACGAGGTGGTGACCACCGTGGACATCGCTGCGTCGCCGGCGGTGGTGTGGGCCAACGTGGTCGGCTTCGGCGGGGTGGAGTTGCCACCCCCGGCGGAGTGGTATTTTCAGTTGGGCATCGCGTACCCCGTTCGCGCCCATATCGACGGCGCCGGGGTGGGGGCGGTGCGGTACTGTGAGTTTTCGACGGGCCCGTTCGTGGAGCCGATCACCGTGTGGGACGAGCCGCGCCGCCTCGCCTTCCGCGTGACCGAGAGCCCGCCCACCATGCACGAATGGAGCCCCTATGCGGTGGTCTATGCGCCCCACCTCGACGGCATCCTCGTGTCGCGCCGGGGGGAGTTCCTCCTCACCCCGCTCCCGGGCGGGGGCACCCGCCTCGAAGGACGCACCGGCTACACCTTCGCGATGGCGCCCGAGTGGTGGTGGACGTTGTGGAGCGAGGCGGCGATCCACGCGATCCACTCGAGGGTGCTCGACCACATCCGGAGGGTGAGCGAGCAGGCGGCGACCTGAGCGCGCCAGTCACTCCCGCTTCAAGAACCGCTGCACCGTTTTCCGATCGATGTCGGCCGCGCGCGCCGCCGCCGAGATGTTGCCGTCGTGCGCGGCGAGGAGCGCGTGGAAGTAGGCCTCGTCGAAGGGATCGAGCCACAGGCGCTTGGCTTCGGCGTAGGGGAGATCGTGCCGCACGCCTGCGGGCGGAGTCGTCGCCGTCGGTGCGTTCGCACCCCGTTCGACGTCGCCACCGAACCCAGGCGGCAGGTCCGAGATCAGCGCTTCGGGCCCCGACGCCAGCCCCGCGAGGTACCGACAGACATTGGCCAACTCACGCACGTTGCCGGGCCAGGTGTGCCCGGCGAACCGGGCCAGAAGCGGTTCGCCCACGGCCATCGGTGCGCGTCCCCCCTCGGCACGGAAACGTGCCACGAAGTGCCGGACCAGCACCGGCACGTCGGTCAACCGTTCCCGCAGCGGTGGCAGGTGGATGCGCACGACGTTGAGGCGGTGGAACAGGTCGGCCCGAAAGCGCCCCGCGGCGACGGCGTCCTCCAGGGGCCGGTTCGTCGCCGCGACCACGCGGAGATCGACCTTCCGGAGGCGATTGCTGCCCACGCGGCGGAACTCCCCCTCTTGGAGAAGGCGCAGAAGCCGCGTCTGCGCCGTCGCGTCCAGATCGCCAATCTCGTCAAGGAAGAAGGTCCCGCTGTCGGCCTCCTCGACGAGCCCCCGCCGCTCGGACTCGGCACCGGTGAAGGCGCCGCGTTCGTGGCCGAAGAGCTCGCTCTCCACCAGGTTCGGCGGGATCGCGCCGCAGTCCACGGGGACGAACGGTCGGGAGGCGCGGCGGCTGGATGAGTGGAGCGCCCGCGCGACGACCTCCTTCCCGGTGCCCGACTCCCCGGTGATCAGCACGCTGAGCTCGGTCGGCGCGACGCGTTCGATGGTCTCGATGACCGCGGTGAGCGCGGCGCTGGCGCCCAGGAGCGGGGGCCCGACGAGCGCAGCGCGAAGACGACGATTCTCCGTGCCCAGGGCGCGATGCCCGAGGGCGCGATCCACCACCACCCGGAGCGCATCGGGGCCGAAGGGCTTGGCGAGGTAGTCCCAGGCGCCCGCCCGGAGCGCTGAAACCGCGGTCTCGACGGTGGCGTAGGCGGTCATCAGCACCACCGGCGTCAGCGGATCATGCGCCGCCGCGCCGGCCACCACACCCAGGCCGTCGATGCCCGGCATCATCAAGTCGGTAAGCACCAGCTCGATCCCGCCCCGTTCCAGGACGTGCAGACCCTCGGCGCCGCTCGGGGCGGTCAGGACGTCGTGGCCGCTCCGTGCCAGGATTCGGCGCACCGTCTCCAACAGATCGGGTTCGTCATCGACGACGAGGATGCGCGCCATGCGGATGGCTCAGAACGGTCCAGGCCACTTCCGACCGGACCCGCACAGGTAGCGCATGTCCCTGTTGCCGATGCTGCCGCAGTTGCCCTGGCTGTAGTAGCGGAGGTCGCTGTTGCTGATGCTGCCGTAGCGGCCGTCGCAGTAGTAGCGGAGGTCGCTGTTGCTGATGCTGCCGCAGTTGCCCTGGCCGTAGTAGCGGAGGTCGCTGTTGCTGATGCTGCCGTAGCGGCCGTCGCAGTAGTAGCGGAGGTCGTTGTTGCTGATGCTGCCGCAACTGGACTGGCAGTAGTAGCGCATGTCGCTGTTGCTGATGCTGCCGCACGAGTTGGCGTGGGCGGCGGGAACGAGCGGGGCGGAGGAGCAGGCGAGGGCAAAGACGAAGAGCATCCGACCTGCTAACCCAGGCGCACGACGAACCGGGCGCCTCCGCCGGATCGTGCCTCTGCGACCAGCGTCCCGCCGTGGTCCCGGACGATCCCGTGCGCGACTGCCAGGCCGAGACCCGTGCCTTCGCCGAGCGGCTTGGTGGTGAAGAACGGCTCGAAGAGGTGGACCATGGCCTCGGGACTGAGTCCGGCGCCCCGATCCTCGACGACGACCTGTTGCGCGGAGACGGTCATCCTCACCTGCGCCCCGTCCGGCGAGGCCTGTACGGCATTCCGGATGAGGTTGTAGACCACCTGCTGCAGCGCCGCGGCGTCCCCGGTGATCGGACCAGACGCGCCCTCGACGGCGAGCGACACCCCCCGGCGCTGTGCTTCGAGACGCGCGAGGTCCGCGGCGCAGCGCACCACCGCTTCGAGGTCGACGGGGCCTCGCTCCCCGCGGCTCGGTCGCCCCAGCCGCAGCAGGCCGCTGGTGATCTCGCGGATGCGCTCCGCCTGGCGGGCCACGACCCGAAGATCGTCGGCCAGCTCTGCCGGAAGTGCCGCGGGATCGTCGAGGATGAGCCCGACCCGACCGAGGATGACCCCCGCGGGGTTGTTCACCTCGTGGGCCACGCCCGCGGCGAGGCGCCCCACCGACACCAGCCGCTCCCGCGCCAGCAGTTCCCGTTGGGCCTCGGCGAGCGCCGCCGACCGCTCCTCGACGCGCGCCTCCAACTCGGCGTTGAGTCGGCGCAGGTCTTCCCGCTCGGCCACGACGCGCTGACGGAGGTGTTCGAGAGCGAGGCCGAGCTCGCGCGGCTCGTCCATCCCGGTGGGCAGAAACGGCTCGGCGTAGTCGAGCGCCTCCATCCGGCGGGCCTGCGCCGACAGGCGCACCAGCGGGCGAATGACCAGGACGTCCACCACCACGGCGGCCGCCAGCGCCATTCCCAGCGACAACGCCACGAAGACCAGCACCCGCGCCCGGTCCAGCGGGGAGCCCGAGGTGAGGCCGTAGTCCACCAGCATCGCGCCGACGACGCCGAGCATCAAGAGGACACTGAGCTTCAGCGCGAGGCCGGGTCGGCGCATGTTCCGTCGTCTGGTGCCGAGTATAGCCGCTATGTTGTCGCCGTGACCGCAACGGCAACCGCGCTCGAGCTCCCAGCCTGTCTGGGCTACGTTCCCGGCGCTCCCGTGGTGAGTCGCCCAGTTCTGCATTCTCCACCTGGCAATTTCGGCCCGCCCTGTGCCAGGTGCGCGCTCCGTCCCGCCTGCCCCGGCGTGGTCGGGCGGCCGTGGGACGACGCGCTGGACGACGCCCTCGCCGCGCCGGAGAAGCTGGTCGAGCCCTGGTGCCACCCTGCCGAGGCCTGCCGCCTCCAGAGCACGGCGCGCCGCTTCGGAATCGGGGCGCCAGCCCCTGAGTTCGCGCAGAGCACGGCGCCGACGCGTTGGTTGTGGACCGATCGTCTTGC